>JAFGLZ010000249.1 GCA_016927755.1 Phycisphaerae bacterium | reverse complement strand
CGATCACCGTACCATGGTCGGGAGTCCCAGCCCGGCGCGACGGGGACGATGTAGGGCAGGACGCCCCTGCCGGTTACTTCCTTCCAGGTGGACTCATAGCCTCGAACCATGGCGTCGTATGGCGCTTGTTGGGCCTTCTTCTGCTCGGCGGTCATTCCGGCATACGGATAGTTGTAGGCCGTCGTCGCTCTGAAGCCGGCCTGCTTGAGGCGTTCGGCGTCGCGGTCGCCGTTGGCGACGGGGAAGATTCCGCCGCAGGCCGCATCGAGCGAGACTTGCGCCATTCGGCGGAAGATCCGTGCCGTGCCCTCGGGGCCGAAGGAGTCGATGAGGTATCCGGGCCTGGAGACGATCAGGACGTTGTCGCCGTCGATGCGGAGGTGATTGGCTTGGCTGAAGTACCTCTGCGTCAGCGTCTCGGCCAGTCGGACCATGTCCTGCTCGGTGTAGCGCTCGTCCTTGGTCTCGTTGCACCACATCAGGCAGAAGTCCATGTGGTCGCGGTATCGGGCGCGGAGGAAGCCCTCGTCGAGGGCCTTGTTGTGCGCGGGGTTCGGCCCTTGCTTGTAGTGGTAGTACCAGTCGAAGGCGAAGAAGTCGATGCCGTGCTCGACGGCCCACTTGATGTGCCAGTCGGAGACCTCCGGTTCGCCGTCGCGATAGTAGCCGAGGATGGGCATGGGATAGCCGGCCTGGCGAAACGGCATCCATCGCATGGGGCTGAAGTGTCCGGGGAAGTAGAAGCAGCCGACGGTCAGCTCGCTGGGGCAGGGCTTGGGTGGCGGCACGTAGTCGGCGGCCTGCGTGGTCGTCAGTGGTGCTAGGACTGCAAGTCCGGTGAGCCATCTCATTTTCGTGGGTCCCTCTCAATCCTCGAGCCGGTAGAGTTGGCAGTCGTCGAGGTAGACGCGGTCGCCCTTCTTGAACCCGTCGACGATGGGGCAGAAGAGGACTTCCGTCACGTCCTGGCCCTTGGACTGCTTGGTCACGTCGAGCTGGACGGCCACGGGCGTCCATTGCCCCGGTGGCGGCTGGACCTGCGTGGCGGCGGAGTCGAGGTTGATGCCCCGCTTGCCGCGCATGACGATGCTGAGCTCGACGGTGCCGGAGGGCGCTTGATCTTTCGGTACATACGCGTGGCAAAGGCCGAAGTAGCGTCCGGGGGTCACCGGGATATTTCGATGTGGCCCGCCGCGTTGGAAGTCCTCGGCCACGACGCTCCAGTCGCCGTCGTGCTTGACGTCCTTGGTTCTGCTGAGGCGGCCACCCCACTTGACCCAGTAGCTCCAACCGGTCGCGGCGGGGCCGGTGCCTTCCTCGAAGCCGGGGTTGGGGCAGACCGGCGTGAGCCTTCCCGCTCGGATCTGGAGCATCGTCTTGGCCGTCTGGGCGAGGTCGGCATCGTCGGATCGGGACATCTCATCGACACGGCGCAGGACCGCCTGCGACTTGTCGAGCCAGGGATAGACCTGCCAGAAGTCGCCGACGCCCCACGTATCACCGCTGAGCAGGCCGTAGCGCTCGGGCGGTAGCGGATGCCGGAGCAGCGGATCTTTCTGAAACGACTCGATCAGGCGCTTGCGCCTCAACGACGCACCGAGCGTGTTGCCCACTTTCGAAAGCAGATCGAGCGCCGCATGCTCGTTGGCGATCAGGGTTGTTCTTGCTTCCTTTCGTCCGGCGTAGGCGTAGGCGCTCGCCTCGTAGTACTCGAAGGCTCGCAGGAGGGATTGGGCTCGGGCGCGCTGATCCTCGGTCTTGGTCTTCTTGACGACGGTTTCGAGGAGCGAGCGGCTCTGTTTGACCTTCTCGAGATCGACGACCTCGAGGTACGCAGGGGACGAGAATCGTAGGTACTCACCCTTGGCGGTGTACCAGCCGCAGAGCAAGGCGGGTCCGGTCCAGAACGTTTCCCAGATGCGGTAGTAGGCGGCGAGGTCCTCGGCGGCATCGGCCCCGACGCAGGCGACGTACCAGTCGCGGAGGAGGGCGTCGGCGTCCTGATTCGGGTTCCACTGCAGCTTGAGCGAGAGGTAGAGCTTAGGGCCCTCGCCGAAGTTGGGGTAGGCCTCGGCGTAGTGCGCCCGGACGCCGTGCTCGCCGGCGTAGCGGTAATTCTCGGCCATCTGACGGAAGTAGACGCGCGGCAGCAGATAGGGCGTGCCGTAGATGTACTCATACCAAGCGATGGTGGGGCAGGCGCGATGCCAGCGCTCGGTGAGCTCGTGGCCGTCGGCGCGCTGCTCGGGGCGGACCCACTTGAGGCGGTCGTAGGTGATGTAGGGGATGATCCGCGGGTGGACCTTCACGCGGCTGGGCGGCTCGAAGACCTGGCGATAGGCCAGGCAGCCGAACCACTTGTCGGGATAGTCCTTGAGCACCTCGGTGACCACGGCGTTGCACCACTCGAAGTAGCGGTCGGACACGTCGCGGATGCCGATGGCGTTTCGCTTGCCGGAGTCCTTGGCCTGGCACTGAGGGCACTGGCAGTGTCCGGCGCTGTCGTTGACGCCGAGCGAGTAGCTTGTCTTCTCTGGATGCTTGGCGAAGTATGCCTTGATGTTCTTGACGGCCTCTTCGACGATGCCTGGCGCGCTGAAGCACGGCTGCCATCCGTGCGTGCTGTTGGTCGGGGGCAGGTAGCGCTTTCCGTCGCGGATCGGAAAGAACTCGGGATGCGTCTTGGTGTAGGTCTCCGGGGGGAAGAGGTGCAGGAGATTGTGGTGGAAGTCGACCCGGCCGTGCATGCGGTTGCGGCGCGCCCACTCGGCCTGAGCCGCGCCGGACAACCCGCTGAAGAGCCGGGAGAAGGCGACAGGTTGCCGGCGGACGATCTTGTCCGGGCCAGTGACGTCCTTAAGCTTGGGCACGTGGGTTCCGTGTGGGCCGGGCAGGAGCCAGCGGACGCCCACGCGCGTCTCAAGGAACTCATAGACGCCGAACTCCGTGCCCCAATCGGTGGGCCCGATGATGATCAGGTTATTCGCGTCGACGGGCAGGATGACGAAACCGTCGTCGTCGAGTCCCTTGAGGTGCTCAGCGGCCTTGGCCGCGAGCGCCGTCTTGCCGATGTGCAAGCGGGGCTTGGTGGCGTCGGTCTTGGATTCCGAGACGACGGGGATCGTCGCACCGGTTGACTGGGCGATGCAGGTCGCCATCAGGCGGGCCGCGCTCTTGATCTGCTCGCCGGCCGTGTCGGGGATGACAATGGTGGCGGTCGCCTGGCCGTCCCTGACGAGTTGGATTGCGGGAGCGGCGAGAGACGCGTGAGCGCCCGCGGCGATCAACAGACAGGCGGAGAGGATTCTCATCGGCAGACCTCCGTTACGGATGCGGGGGGAGCGGGCTTGCCAGGTTCGTTCGATTCGCCGAATATGCGGCACCTGGACGGCATAATCAATAGCCCCGGGGCGTCGTGGCGCGGGGCGGAGCGCGGTGGGAGGAAGGATCGGGTGAGCAGACCGGTCGATGCGAAGCTGTGCGATGCTCGTGAGGCGGTGGGCCTGATCGAGGACGGCCAGACGGTCGTATCGGGCGGGTTCGTCGGAGCGGCGCATCCGGAGGCGTTGACATCGGCCATCGAACGACGCTTTGTCGAGACGGGCAACCCGAGGGGATTGACGCTGGTCTACGGGGCCGGGCAGGGCGACGGGAAGCGTCGCGGGGCGAATCACCTGGCGCACGAGGGGCTCGTGAGGCGCGTCATTGGGGGTCACTGGGGCCTGGCGCCGGGGTTGGGCCGGCTTGCGATCGAGGGCAAGATCGAGGGCTACAACTTCCCGCAGGGGGTGATCTGCCAGTTGCTGCGGGACATCGCCGCCGGCAGGCCGGGCTGCATCACGCACATCGGACTGGACACGTTCGTCGATCCGGAGGTTCAGGGCGGCCGGCTTCATCCGGCCACGCCGCCCGGGCTGGTGGAGCGGGTCGAGCTGGGCGGGCGGACGTGGCTCTGGTATCACGCGTTCCCCGTGCACGTCGGGCTGATTCGCGGGACGGCGGCGGATCCGCTGGGCAACCTGCTCATGGACCGGGAGGCGATCTTCGGCGAGGTGTTGCCGATCGCCCAGGCCGTCCACAACCACGGCGGGGTCGTGATCGCCCAGGTGAGCGAGCTGCGCGATGAGCCCGCTTGTCCGCAGCACGTTCGCGTGCCGGGGATACTCATTGACCGGATCGTGGTTGCCGATCCGCACGAGCACGATCAAACGTTCGCGGAGCACTTCAATCCGGCCTACTGCAAAGCGCGGCCGATCGATGTCCCCATCAACGCCGGGCTGGACCCGATGCCGATGGACGAGCGACGGATCATCTGCGCCAGGGCATGCGACGAGATTCCGCGCGGGGCGATCGTGAACCTGGGCATCGGCATGCCGGAGGGCATCGCCCGGATCGCGGCGGAACGGAACGTGCTTGATCAGTTCACGCTGACGGTCGAGAGTGGTCCGATCGGGGGGATTCCGTCGGGCGGGCTCAGCTTCGGGGCGTCGATCTATCCGGAGGCCGTCGTCGACCAGCCCGCGCAGTTCGACTTCTACGACGGCGGCGGTCTGGACTTCGCCGCGCTGGGCGGGGCCGAGATCGACGCGAAGGGCAACGTCAACGTATCGAAGGTGGGGGCGAAGGTGGCGGGCATCGGCGGGTTCGTGAACATCACGCAGACGGCCAAGCGGGTGGTCTTCTGCGGGACGTTTACGGCCAAGGGCCTGCAGGTCGCGGCGGAGGGCGGCAAGCTGCGGATCGTCCGCGAGGGCAGGATCCGCAAGTTCGTCCGGCAGGTGGAGCAGTTGTCGTTCAGCGCGGACCGGGCACGGGCGCTCGGGCAGGACGTCCTGTACGTCACCGAGCGGGCGGTGCTGCGGCTCGCCGAAGCGGGCGTTGAACTGATCGAGATTGCTCCCGGAATCGATTTGCAGACGGGCGTCCTGGATCAGATGGCGTTCAAGCCAATCGTCGGGCAGGTTCAGTTGATGCCGGAGCGCCTTTTCATTCCTATGTGGTGAATCGGGTATGATAGACTTCCCGCGCGAGAGGGGGCTTCCGCGCAGGGCGGGGATTTCCACGAATGAAGCGCGCGAATGAAGAGGGTCGCACGAGGTATCAACGTATGGTCCGCTTGACGTTCCGTCCGAATGATGCGCGGTCCGCCGCGCGGGCCTTGATGATCGTCCTTGCGATCGCATCGAGCGCGGCGCCGGTCCGCGCCGCGGCCGAGAAGAAGGCTCCCATGAGCGAGGCCGACGTTCGCCTGGCCGTTCAGGTCGTCCCGACGCCTCAACAGCTCGCCTGGCAGGAGATGGAGTTCATCGGCTTTCTCTGCTTCGGCATGAACACGTATACCGACAGGGAGTGGGGCGACGGCAAGGAGGATCCGAAGCTCTTCAACCCGACCGCGTTTGACGCGAGGCAATGGGTTCGCGTGTTCAAGGATGCGGGGATGAAGCTGATGCTGCTGACGGCCAAGCATCACGGGGGGTTTTGCCTGTGGCCGAGCAAGTACACGGAGCATTCGGTCAAGCGCTCGCCTTGGCGCGGCGGCAAGGGCGACGTGGTCCGCGAGGTGGCCGACGCGTGCCGGGCCGGGGGCATCAAGCTGGGGATCTATCTGTCGCCATGGGACCGGAACCACCCGAGCTACGGCAATTCGCCGGTCTACAACGAGTACTTCAAAAACCAGCTCCGCGAGCTGCTGACGAACTACGGCGAGGTGGCCGAGGTGTGGTTCGACGGCGCCTGCGGCGAGGGCCCCAACGGCAAGAAGCAGGTGTACGACTGGCAGGGCTACTTCAGCGTGGTTCGGAAGTGTCAGCCGAACGCGCTGATCGCGATCTGTGGCCCGGACATCCGCTGGGTAGGCAACGAGAGCGGCGTGGCGCGCGAGACGGAGTGGAGCGTCCAGCCGGGCAATCCGGTTTTTCACCCCGGCAAGAAGTTCGTCTGGTGGCCGGCGGAGTGCGACGTCTCGATCCGCCCCGGGTGGTACTACCACGCCAAGGAAGACGCGAAGGTCAAGACGCTCGATCACCTGCTCGACATCTACTACAAGTCGGTCGGGCGGAACTCGGTGCTGCTGCTGAACGTCCCGCCGGATCGCCGTGGGTTGATCCACGACAACGACGTCAAGCGGCTGCGCGAGCTTCGTAGCGTTCTGGACGCGACGTTCAAGGTCGATCTGGCCCGAGGCAAGCCGGCTAGAGCCGGCAGCGTCCGCGGCAACGACGCCCGGCTCGGCGCGGACAAGGCCGTCGACGGGGACAAGGCGACGTACTGGACGACGGACGACGACGTGACGACGGGGTGGGTCGAGATCGACCTCGGCGAGCCGGCCACGTTCAACCGGTCGATGGTCATGGAGCACGTCGCGCTGGGGCAGCGTGTCGAGCAGTACGCGGTCGACGCGTGGGTCGACGGCGACTGGAAGCCGATCGCCCATGGGACGACGATCGGCTACAAGAAGCTCGATCGGTTCGACGACGTGACGGCCTCGCGCATCCGCGTGCGGATTCTCAAGTCGCGCGCGAGCCCGATGATTCAGGCGATCGGTCTGTATAGGGCGCCGGCGTCGCAGGGCAAGTAGCGAGGGCGATCCTTCTCGGCAAGCCGACTTGCCCGTGGTGGAGGGGTCTTATGAGTGCTCTCACCGCCCCCAGGGGGTGGGGCTATTCGTCTTCCTCTTCTTCGTAGCCTTCCTCGTCCTGTGGCGCGGCTTTGCCCCCCTCCTGCTCATCCAGGTACTCATACACCTCGGCGGCATACTGGAGGTCGGGTCCGCCGCCGGCGCCGCTGGCCCGCAGCTCTTCCCACTCTTCCAGCGTGATCATGACCTCGCGGGCCTGGCTGCCCTTGTAGGTGCCGACGATGCCGGCCTCGGCCATTTGGTCGATGATGCGGCTGGCCCGGCCGTAGCCGATGGTCAGGCGGCGCTGGAGGAGGCTGACGCTGCCCCGGCCTGATTGGATGATGATCGGAACGGCCTGGTCGAACAGGACGTCGCGCTCGCCGGAGCAGCTCGCGCCGCTGCTGCCGAGCTTGATCAGCTCGGGGTGGAACTCCGGCTCGGTCTGGGCCGAGAGGAACTTGATGACCTGCTTGAGCTCCTCGTCGCTGACGTACGTGCCCTGGGCGCGGACGAGCTTGCTGGTACCGGGCGGCAGGAAGAGCATATCGCCCTGGCCCATGAGGACCTCGCCGCCGTTCTGGTCGAGCACGATGCGCGAGTCCATCCGGCTCGCGACGCGGAAGGCGACGCGGCACGGCAGGTTGCTCTTGATGAGTCCGGTGACGACCTTGGCCTCGGGCCGCTGCGTGGCGACGACGATGTGGATGCCGACGGCGCGGCTCTTCTGGGCCAGGCGCGAGAGGTGATGCTCGACCTCCTTGGCCGAGGTCATCATCAGGTCGGCCAGCTCGTCGATCATGATGATCATGTGCGGAAGCGGATACGGGATCTTGGCGCGCTCGTCGTCGCTGGCCGGCTGGAAGAGCTCGTCCAACTGCTCGCGGGTCAGCTCGTTGTAGGCGGCGATGTTCCGCACGCCGGCCTCGGCGAGCAGCTCGTAGCGCTCGTCCATCTTGGTCGTGGCCCAGTCGAGGATCATCTCGGCCCGGTTCATGTCGGTGACGATCGGGCACATGAGGTGCGGGACGTCCTTGAAGACGCTCATCTCGACCATCTTCGGGTCGACGAGGATCATCTTGACCGTGTCGGGGCGCTGCGTCATGAGGACGCTCATGACGATACTGTTCATGCAGACGCTCTTACCGGAGCCGGTGGTGCCGGCGATGAGCATGTGCGGCATCTTGGCCAGATCGCTGATGAGCGGCCTGCCGCTGGCGTCCTTGCCGAGGAATAGGGGGAGCTGCATCTTGCCCGTTCGCCCTCCACTGAGGCTCAGCAGCTCCTTGAGGCGAACGTTCTCCTTGTCGATGTTGGGCACCTCGATACCGATGGTGTTCTTTCCGGGCAGCGGGGCGACGACGCGGACGTTCGGCGCCTTGAGGGCGCGGGCGATGTCGTTGCTGAGCGTGACGATCTGGCTGACCTTGATGCCGGGGGCCAGCTCGATCTCGTACATGGTGATGACCGGGCCGGTGTCGATCTCGACGACGCGGGTATCGAGTCGGAACTCGGTGAGGGTTCGCTCGAGGACCTTGGCCTTTTCGCGAACGACGGACTCTTGCTGCTCGATGTAGCCGTATTCGGGATCATCGAGGAGGTGCAGCGAGGGCAGCTCGTAATCGCCGAGCTGTCGTGGGTAGGGGCAGACCTCCTCTTTCGGCCGGGCCTTGGGCATCTTCCGGCTACGGACGATCGGCTCGGCCTGGGAATCGGCCAGTGAGCCCTTCAGCGCGTCGGGGTCCTCCTCCTCGGCGTCAACCGTTTGGCCGGTCTGGGCCGCCTGCTCCTGGACCAGGTCGGCTTCGTCGGCCTCTTCGACGACCTCAACGTCCTCGCCGCCGGCGGCGCGACCCGCCTTCTCGACCGCTTCGGCGTTTCGATCGGCGTCGCGCATTTGCTGGAGCAGCGGATGGTTGATGCGCGGTCCGTCGGGCACGACTTGGTCCGTACTTCCGGGCTCGCCTTCGGCTGGGAGCGTCTCGTCGGTCTTCTTGCGTCGGAGCCGGCCGATGTCGAGTCTTGGCAGCCGCAGCCAGTCCGGCAGCCATGTGTCGGATGCGGGCTCGTCGACGGGGGCCTTGGCTTTGCGTCTTTCCTTGGCGGCGGCGCGTTCTTCCTTGGCGCGTCGCTTCTGTTCGGCCTCCAGGGCCTCGCGTCGCGCGACGGCGACTTCTTCGTACTTGGAGGCGGCGTTGGTAATGGCCTGGCCGGTTCGGTCCACGAGGACGTACCCGGCCGCTCCGGCGATCGAGAAGGCCTGGCTCCCGAGCTTGCCCATCGCCCGGGGCAAACGGATGGCCAGGCCCTCGGCCGCGAGGAGCAAGCCGATGGCGATCCCACAGAGAACGATCAAGGCGGTGCCCGCCGTCGAGCATCGTTCGCCCAGGAATTGCACCAGGGCGATGCCCACGATGCCCCCGTTGCCGTGGACCAGCGCTCCGTTGCCTCCGGGCGCGATCATTCGCACCGAAGCAGCCGTACCCACGACGAGGAACAACACGCCGATGAAACGCAGCCAGGGATCGTTGATCCGTCCGCGGAGCATCGCGGCGACGACGGCGACGGTGGCGAACAGGACGGTGACATAGGCGCCGGCGCCGAACCAGTAGAAGAGCTGGTAGCTCAGCCACGCGCCCGCCCAGCCGCACAGGTTGATGGGTGGCCAGGGGTGCGGCCAGACGTTCGTGCCCGGCCAGTCGGCCGCGTCAAACGTCAGCAAGCTGAGCCAACAGAACCCGCAGCCCCCCAGCAGGACTAGCCGGTAGCACAAGACCAAGGCCTGCATCCGCTGTTCTTTGCGTGTGACCAACGGGAAACCTCTTGGATGGTCGTCTCTAGTTCCGAATGGCGCGCGAACGGGCCCTCCGGCCGTTTCCGCGCGCGCGACCCTCGCTCTGAGTCGATACTGTGTTATCGGTCGGCGGCGGAGTCCGGCTGCAGTATTTGCGGCTACGGCGGCCCGCTCACCCGAACGGTCCCTGTAATACTGGGACAGCCGTTTCGGGGGTTCCGCGTGGACTTCCATGACGGCGTCACCCGCCCGTGCCGGGCTCTGGAGACCGGCTTGCCGGTTGGCTGTCGGGCGGCGAGAGACGGCGACGCATCGTCTCGCATTGGAGCCGATGCGCGCCGGGGCCGGTTTCCACAATCAACTCTCTTCACACAGGGAACTTGCGGCATTCGCGACGTCCCCGGTTGCTTTCCTCCTCGGGGTGGGCGATACTCTGTTTCGGGCGGACAACTCCTGCTCCACCGCTCGCCGGCTGGTGGCTAGTCACATCAACTCGCAATCCAAGCGAGAGGGGCGGTCCCCGATGATCGGCCTGGCGGGATACGAGACCCATCAGCAACTCCATGCGGGTCCGCGGTCGGCCGTTTACCGAGGCAGGCGCATCGAGGACGGCCTGCCCGTGGTGATCAAGGTTCCGGCCCGACAGCCCCCCGACGAGAGCGATCTGGCCAGGATTCGTCGAGACTTCGAGATCGGCAGCGCGCTGAGCGACCCGCGCGTCATTCGCTATCATGACCTGATCCGCTTCCGGGACAGTCTCGCCCTCATCGAGGAGGACTTCCCCGGCGTGCCTCTGGCGGATCGCAGGCCGGATGACGGCATGCCGCCGGAGGAGTTCCTGCCGGTCGCGATCGCCGTGGCGGATGCCGTCGACGCGATGCATCGGAAGGACGTCATCCACAAGGACCTCACGCCCCGCAACATCCTCGTCGATCCGGACAACGATGTCGTCAAGCTCATCGACTTCGGGATCGCGTCTCGACTTCGTCAGGAGACCCCCTCGGCCAAGAGCCCGCGCAGGATCGACGGCACACTGGCGTACGTCTCGCCGGAGCAGACGGGACGGATGAACCGGGCCCTGGACTACCGCACGGACTTCTACTCGATGGGCGTCACGTTCTATGAGCTGCTTTGCGGGCGATGTCCGTTCGAGGTGGAAGACCCGATGGAGCTCGTGCACTGCCACATCGCCAAGACGCCCGCTTGGCCACATGAGGTCAACCCCGAGATCCCCGAGGCGGTCTCTCGGATCGTCATGAGACTCCTGGCCAAGGACATGGAGGCCCGGTATCAGAGCGGTAGCGGGCTCAAGGCCGATCTGCAACGATGCCTCGACGGGTTGGCGGCCCGCGGAAGAATCGAGACGTTCCCCTTGGGCGAACGCGACCGATCCGAGAGGTTCCGGATTCCCCAGACGCTCTACGGCAGGGACCGACAGATCAAGCAACTCTTGGACGCGTTCGACCGCGCCGCCGGGGGCGAAAGCCAGATGCTGCTCGTCAGCGGGCACGCGGGCGTGGGGAAATCCGTCCTGGTGAACGAGATTCAGAAGCCGATCACGAGCCGTCGCGGGCACTTCATTGCGGGCAAGTTCGGCCAGTTGTCGAGAGACGTCGCCTATAGCGCGATCGCCGAGGCGTTTCAGAACCTCGTGAGGCAGTTGCTGGGCGAGCCCGACGAGCGGCTCCGAAGGTGGCGCGAGAGCCTGTTGGATGCCTTGGGACCCAACGGTCGGATCGTCATCGACCTGATCCCGGAACTGGAGCTCGTCATCGGTCCTCAGCCGTCCATGCCCGACGTGGGCCTCGTCGAGAGCCGCAACCGGTTCAATCTCGTCTTCAGGCGCTTCGTTCGGGCGATCGCCCGTTCGGAGCATCCGCTCGTCCTGTTCCTGGACGACCTGCAATGGGCCGATTCCCCGAGCCTCAATCTGATCGCCCTGCTCATGACGGATCCGGAGATCCGGCATCTGCTGCTGGTCGGAGCGTTCAGGGACAACGAGGTCGGGCCGAGCCATCCCGCCATCGCGCTGATCGACGTCATCAAGCGGGAAGGGGGGACGATCCGCAGCATGCATCTAACGCCCTTGGACGAGACCTCGGTCGTGCGATGGGTGGCCGACGCGCTGGGGTGCGCCGCGGAAGCCGCGCAGCCCTTGGCGCATCTGCTTTGCCAGAAGACCGAGGGCAACCCTTTCTTCGTCAAGGCGTTTCTCCAATCGCTGCACGACGAAGGGCTGTTGATCTTCGACAGCGGGACCGGTTGGCGATGGGACATGGATGAGGTCCACCGGCTGGGCGTGACCGACGACGTCGCCGACCTTCTCACGTCGAGGATGCGGGGTCTGCCGGACGCCTCGCGAGAGCTGCTAAAGACGGCCGCGTGTCTCGGGCATACGTTCTCGATCGACCGATTGGCGATGGTCGCTCCCGGCTCGCCTGACGCATTGCTGTCTGATCTTCGCCCCGTTCTCAATGCGGGCCTGATCTTGCGGTCGGATTCCCGGTTCTCATTCGCGCATGATCGCGTGCAAGAAGCGGCCTATGCGCTGATCCCCGACGATCATCGGGCCCGGGTTCACCTGGGGGTTGGGCGATTGTTCCTGTCCAAGACGCCCGAGGCGCAGCGGGACGACTTCCTTTTCGAGATCGTCGACCATCTGAACCTCGGGCGAGCGTTGATGGATGCGGAGGAGCGGACGGGCCTGGCCCGCCTGAATCTGGCGGCCGGCAAGAAGGCCAAGGCCTCGACGGCATACGAGCCCGCGGTGCGATACCTGGCCGCCGGCGCGGAGCTGCTGGGAGACGGGGGCTGGCGGCAGCAGCACCGGCTAGCGCTCGAGCTGCACAAGGATCGTGCCGAGGCGGAGTTCTTGATGGGGCGCTTCGAGGCGGCGAGCCGGACGTTGGACCTTGCCCTGACGCACTGCGAATCGGACCTGGACAGGGGAGAGCTGTATATCACGCGCGTGACCCAGAAGGGGATCGAGGGGCAGTACGCCGGCGCGGTCTCCTTGGGAATCGAGGCCCTGAGATCGTTCGGCCTCGAGCTTCCCGGGCTTGACGATCAGGATGGCGTGGACGCGGCCTTCAACGGCGAAATGGCATGGTTCGAGCAGCGTTGGGGGGCTAGACCGATATCGGAACTGAGTGACTTGCCCGTTAGCAACGCGCGACCGGATCTCATCGTGACGACGATCTTGTCCGCCTTGAGCGACTGCGCGATGATCGGGGCTCCCCGGTACTGGAAGCTTCTGACCATCTCCGCCGTGAATTACTTCATCCGCCGAGGAAACACGCAGGTCTCGCCTTTTGCGTACGTCTCTCACGCCATCGTGCTTTCGTCGCTGCACGAGTACGAGGCTGCCTATCAATTCGGCGAGATGGCACTGAGGCTCAACGAGGAGAGGATCCGCAACGTCGGCATCGCCGGCAAGCTGTGGAACATGTTCGGCGGGTTCGTCGTTCACCTGCGAAACCCTTTCGAGCAGAGATACGACGTCTGCACGAGGGGCTACCGCGCCGGTCTGGATTCGGGCGATCACCTTTACGCCGCCTACAACATCGTCAACAGGGCGAGAGGGCGACTGTACGCCGGCGAGCCATTGGGCGAGTTCCTCGCGGGTCTGGATCAGGATGCCGAGCTCGTTCGGACGACTCTTAACAACAGGCCGATGTACGATCTACTCCAGGTCTACAAGGGATTCGCGCTGAATCTCCAGGGCGAGACGGCGTCGCCCGACTCGCTCGACCACGAAGGCTTCAGCGAGCGGCATTTCCGCCGGAGATACTCGGAGGGGGGGACACTGGTCGGGCATGTGGACGCTTTCAGGCTCAGATGCCACTACCTGTCCGGGGACGACGAGTCGGCGCTGCGCGTGATCGAGCAGACCGACCTGGCGTCCATTGACACTCAGGTTGAGGGAGAAGAGTTCCGATTCCACGCGAGCCTGACGCTGCTGAGGTCGTCCCGTCGAGCCGGGCCGAGGCAGCGAGAGCGGTACTTGGACCTGGCGTCACGGTACCACACGGTCGTGAGGAAGATCGCGGACAGTTGCCCGGCGAATTTCCGCAGTCACGACCTTCTCCTGTCCGCCGAGAGGGCTCGGCTCGAGCGTAAGGAGATCGAGGCGATGAACCTGTACGACCAGGCGATCGCTTCGGCGCGGGACGGCGGACTCATCCACAACGAAGCCCTGGCCAACGAGCTGGCCGCGGCGTACTCGCTCAAGGCCGAACGGACCCAAAGTGCCAGGATGTACGCGCTCGAGGCCCGGGACTGCTATCTACGCTGGGGCGCGGATCGGAAGGCTCGCGACTTGGAGAGTCGATACGGCGAGTTGCTCGACCGGTCGGCACTGGCGAGTCGGGACGGCATGAGCGGTCGCGCCGCCGCGCGGCCCGGCGTCGCCGATCGGCAAGACGGCACCTCGCTGGACATGATTACGGTGACGAAGGCCTCGCAGGCCATCTCGAGGGAGATCGAGCTGGGCAGGCTCCTGTCGGAGATCATGACGATCCTCATCGAGAACGCCGGCGCGCGGAAGGGGTTCCTCGTCCTCGAGTCGGACGGCGAGCTCCGCATCGAGGCGGCCGCTTATGCCGGGGCCCCCAAGGTGGCGGTAGGGCAATCGACCCTCGTCAGCCAGAGCGACGATCTGTCCGCCGCGATCGTCCGCTACGTCGCTCGAACGCAGGAGGACGTTCTTCTCCACGATGCGGCCAGGCAGGGCGCCTTCATCGAGGATGAGTACGTTCTGACGAACCAACCGAAATCCATCCTGTGCACCTCGCTGCGTCGCAAGGACGAGATCCTGGGCGTCCTCTATCTGGAGAACGACCTGGCGGCGCACGCGTTCACGCAGGATCGCCTGACCATCATCCGGATCCTCCTGACGCAGGCGGCGATCTCCCTGGAGAATGCGAGGCTCTACGAGTCGGTGAAATCCGAAGTCGCCGAGCGCAAGCGCGCTCAGGAGGAGCAAGCACGGGCTGAGGAGCAGCTCCGCCAGGCGCAGAAGATGGAGGCCGTCGGGCGCCTGGCGGGCGGCGTGGCCCACGACTTCAACAACCTTCTGCAGGGCATCCAGGGCTACACCGAATTGGCCCTTGCCGCGGCGCCGCCCGACGGCGCCCTGCGCGCGGATCTCGAGGAAGTCATGTCGGCCTCGGGCCGTGCCGCCGCCCTGGTTCGACAGTTGCTTACCTTCAGTCGTCGAGAGACCCTCCAGAGGCGGCGTCTCGACCTGAACGAGGTGGTCGCCGGGCTCATGAAGATGGTCCGACGGCTCATCGGCGAGCATGTCGAGCTGACGATCGCTCCCGGCGGAGACATCGGCACGGTCCACGCCGATCCCGGCCAGATGGAGCAGCTCATCCTGAACCTCTGCCTGAACGCGCGCGATGCGATGCCCGAGGGCGGACGGATCGTCATCGAAACGGGCAAGGCGACGTTCGATAAGGCGTACCTTGACGATCATCCGTGGGCGGTCGCGGGCGACTACGTCACCTTGAGCGTGTCGGACACGGGCGTGGGCATCCCGGCGGAGGTTCGCGACCGGATCTTCGAGCCGTTCTTCACCACGAAAGAGGTGGGGCAGGGCACAGGGCTCGGGCTGGCGACGGTCTACGCGATCGTGAAGCGTCACGAAGGAGACATCAGCGTCCACAGCGAGCCGGGCAAGGGCACCACGTTCCGGGTGTGCCTGCCTGCTGAACCGGCGCTCGCCGAGGATGCGCCGCCGGAAGTCTCCGTACCGGACCGGAGCACCGAGGATCAGACATCGAGCGCCCTGCAAGCCCCCGCCGGAGGCGCAACGATCCTCGTGGCCGAGGATGAGGAGCTCGTGCGCGATCTCGTCGTCAAGGTGCTGGAGAAGGCGGGGTACTCGCTCCTGGTCGCCCGTGACGGGAGGGAAGCCCTCGACCTCTTCGAACGGCATCAGTCGGGGATCGATCTCGTGCTGCTCGACGTGGTGATGCCGAAGCTGGGAGGCAAGGCAGTCTTCGAGGCCGTCAGGCAGTCGCGCCCCGATCTGCCGGCCATCCTCTGCAGCGGCTACAGCGCCGACGTCCTCGGGACCGACGACCTCGTCGACGACGGTTACGAGCTCCTCCAGAAGCCACACAACGTCAAGGATCTCCTGGATTGCGTGCGAAGGTCCCTCGAAAGACGACCCGGCCGATGACAGCCGACGCACGAGCGGCAAGCGCCAGCCTCCGCGTCGGGCCGCCGAATTTGCCCCGGGCCGGACTGGAGCGGGCCGGATCGCTCGTGTAGACTCCTCACCTTGGCCGCGGCCGTGACCAGATGCATCTTGCTTGGCCTCACGGGGCCGTGGACGGACGTGTTGGACTGAGTTGGCTCACAAGGAGACGATCATGGCTGAGCGTGTGCTGGTAACGACGACCTCGTTTCAAGATACCCCGGGTAAGCATCACGACCTGCTCGCGGAGAAGGGCTATGAGCTGGTCCGGGCGCGCGGCCCACTGTCCGAGGACGAGATCCACGGACTCGTCGGCGACGTCGACGGGATCATCTGCGGCGACGACGCCTTCACTCGGAAGGTGCTGGAGAAGTGTTTGCCCAAGTGCCGCGTTCTGAGCAAGTACGGCATCGGGTTGGACAAGGTCGACGTGGTCGCGGCGACCGAGTTGAAGATCCCCGTGTGCTTCACGCCGGGCGTGAACCACACGACCGTCGCCGAGCACGTCTTCGGCATGATCCTCAGCCTGATCCGGCAGATCCCGCAGCAGACGGGGATCATTCACGGGGGCGGATGGAAGCGGATGACGGGCCATGAGATGTGGAGCAAGACGATGGGCGTTTTGGGCATGGGTCGCATCGGCAAGGAGACGGCCAAGCGAGCCCGCGCCTTCGGCATGGAGGTCATCGGCTATGACGTCTTCTGGAACGACGATACGGACTACTTCGCCGCCGAGTACGGCGTGACCAAGGCCCAGAGCCATGAGGAGGTCATGAAGGCGGCGGACTTCCTCTCGCTGCACATGAACCTCACGCCGGAGAACACGGGCCTGATCAATGCCCAACGGCTGACGATGATGAAGCCGACCGCCGTCATCGTGAACACGGCACGGGGTCCGCTGGTCGACGAGGCGGCGGTGGCCGAGGCCCTCAAGGCAGGCAAGCTCGGCGGGTACTGCGCTGACGTCTATCGGAACGAACCGCCCGAGAAGGGCAACCCGTTGATCGGCCTGGACAACACGGTGCTCACGCCGCATATCGGCAGCCGCACGTATGAGAGCGTCGTGCGTCAGGCCACCAAGTGCGTCCTGAACATGATTGCCGTATTGGAGGGCCGACCGCCGCTGGCACAAGCGAACCGGGTCTGATGTGAAGCGTGATCCGAGCTCATACCGCCGGCGGTCATTCTTCTGAATAAGAAACGCCGCGGACACGAGGGATCTCGCGTGTCCGCGGCGTTCTGATTGCGCTGAGAGGCGAGAGAGCGGGCAGCCCTCCACTCGACTCGTCTGGCGTCAGTCCTTCCACTCCCCGCTAGCCCTGGCATCGTCCAATGCCTTCTTCATGAGCGCGGGCAACTTGCTCTCGTCGATCGGCCGTCCGCTCTCCTTCCGTCTGCGTAGGGCGTTGAGCATGTTCTCGCGCATGTGACTGTAGCCGCATTTGGGACAGTGATCGAAGAATTCCTTCATCGAGTACGACCGTGGATCCCCTGATGCGGTGATGGCTGCCCCGCACTTGGCGCACTTCATCGCTTGCAGCGCCGTGTCTCTGCCACACTTGGGACACCGGATCGCCGGCGATTGTCCTTCCTTGGCCCGCATTCTGGCTTCTCGAAGCTGGGTGTTGGCCTCGTTGTTGCTGAGGGTGAAGTCGTGCTCACAACTGGTGCAATGAAACATCCGATCGGAAGAGAGGATCGGTCCCCAACCCGTCTTCCGGGCGGGCTCGGAGGGAGACCTGTTGGTCGGCGCGAATCGGTTGGGCTTCCCGGGGTCGGTCTTGGCCGCCGGGGCGGGCGCTGCCGGGGAGTCGTCCGCCTTGGCGACGGGCGCAAACCCGCGATCATCGCCCAGCCTCATCGGGCCGGACGGACTCGGTGTTGAGGTAGCGGCCGTGCTCGGTTGGGCGGCGCCTTGGGTCGACTCGCTCGCGGTTTCCGACGGTGCCTTGGCTGTTCGTCCCCGCAAGCGGTCCTCGAGAGCCTGCTTGCGGGCCGCCGCCTTGGCCAGATCGGCGGGGGATGCCGAGTCCTTTTTCGCTCGAACTTCCCCGCCCGCATGCGAGGCCGATGATGTCGGCGCCGGCTCCTTGGCAGGCGACTTATCGGTCTGCCCGGCGCGAGGAGGCTCGGCCTTTCCAGGTTGGGTCCCCTGCGTCTTGGTCGGCGGCGGCTCCTGCTTGCCGCATCCCTGGGCAAGGAGGCAACTTGATATAAGGGCACAAGCGACAGTAAGTTGCACTAAACGCATTCGTGAATCTCCACGTCAGGGCCGTTGTAGCAGGATTGTCCCGCGGTACTTCCATCCCCTCAACGGCATCCGCATCCTGCATTGGGCGACTTGCGCCAGGCCGCCCCGAACTGCGTGTGAGGGGGCTATCCCGGGGCTTGCGATGCCTGCATCCATATTATAACCACGCCGACGTGGCATGGTTCACCCGATTCGTTCCTGTTGGGTTGTCGACACATAACGGGCACGGACCTTTAGTGTTTTCGAAACGGTAGCCGGAGTGCGGCGGCGTGGGGAGCGTGTACGCGGCGCGAGACACCGCTCCGTATCCCTTGACAGTCCCGATCTTAGGCGGTAGGTTAGGTAGATAGAGATTGCGGGGTAGAGCAGTTGGCAGCTCGTCGGGCTCATAACCCGGAGGTCGCTGGTTCGAGTCCAGCCCCCGCTAGATTGTAACTGACGCAGGATCAGGTGGTTACCGCTTGATCCTGCGTTGTTTTTGCGCACCTCATTAGAAGTGTGGCGCGAATGTGGCGTGCCGGTGTGGAAACAGTCCGCGCCATACGGGGAATGAGCAGCTCTCCGGGGTCGGCCAACTCAGGTGGCGGCTCAAGGTCGTTGTCATCCCGCAGGTTGGTCGGCTGCGCCATCGACACACCCGGGCAGCTTGATGAAGCTGGTCGCGTCAGGGCCTGTGGGGCGTGCGGGGGATGCCCTGGGCGTGCGCGTCCGACCTCAGATGCCCGCCCTGAATCATCTGCGACATCGAATGACGCGGTGTCCGGGTCGGGATCGACCTCGACTTTGCATCAGCTCCTGCTGTCATCGTACCGATAGCGTTCTCGGTATGGACTGGCGTCGGTCGACCAACATTTGCGGGCGACTACGGTCATCCCAAGAATCAAGCACCCGGTGTAGTACAAGGGATAGCACAAGCGGCCATTGATAGCGCCAAAGTCAACGTACTTCCAGCGAGCAACGAAGATGTCTGACACGTAGATGATAACGGCCGCGGCCAGAATGAGTCGCCCGACAGGTCCTTCAGAGGCTCCGAACGCGGCCAGCACCATGATGCTGATCACGATACTATAGGCACAGACCGCGGCGATCTCGGCAGGTGGTTCGACGTGCGGCAGGAGCCATCTGAGGATGATGACGACCGCAATCACAACGGGGACCAGAGCGGCCATGAGACGCTTCCACGCAATTCCTTTTGCGATGAAAGCACAAACGAAGGCCGCGTGTCCCACACAGAAAGCCAACACTCCGGTAACGAAGTACGGCGCGCCAAGTACGTCGCCGCACCAGAACGCGATCAATCCCACCACAACGAATTGTCCGTAGGCAGAGCCTAGCGCGCCGCCGGCAACCGGTGCCAGCACAAAACACGTGGATGCACCCAAAACGCAGGGGACGTGCATGCCCGCCCATCGACCACTCACGGCCAGAGTAACACCAACGGCGTTGACGGCGGAGATTGCGGCAAGCAGCCAAGGCCACAGCGAACCACAGGATCTTTGACTCTCCCCGTGGTTGGATTGTGGCCTATCAGAATGCACGTCCCGGCTCATATGAGGGGGAGTCTATGATGGCGCAGGGCTCGAGGCAACAGCCCTTGTTGCCCGATCGACCTATCGCGCCAGCACAATGCACATGTGCCTTGTCCCTCCCCAAGACCCGTCCTCATTGACGGCAAGGCACTCACGTGATTCCCTGCTTGAGGGAGTATCGGCTACCATCCACCTGCACGAAGTCCGAACTTGGAGGACGAAATGAGCAGCTCGCCGGGGTCGGCCAACGCAGGTGGCGGCTTAAAGTCGTTGTCATCCCGCAGGTTGGTGAGCTGCGCCATCGATACACCCGGGCGGCTTGATGAAGCCGGTCGCGTCAGGGCCTGTGAGGCGTGCGGGGGATGCCCTGGGCGTGCGCGTCCGACCTCAGATGCCCGCCCTGAATCATCCGCGACATCGAATGACGCGGCGTCCGAGTCGGGATCGACCAGGCCCTCCCATCACCAACTGATGCTGTCGCCCGGACAGCATTTTCGGTATGGACAGCCATCCGGGCCTCGTAGGGCGCCCTGAGGGCAGAACATGCAAAGGAGACCGAGGATGGCGCGAACATTGTGGCTAACCGGGCTTGGATGCGCGGTATTGGCGCTGACGGCCCACGCGGAACGGCCTGGCCCCCCGCGGAACCTGCGATGCGAGTATGAGACGAACCCCATCGGACTTGACGTGGCGCGGCCCAGACTTTCCTGGGAAGTGAATGATTCCCGACGGGGCGCTGCACAGACGGCCTACCGGATCATCGTCGCCCCGACGAGAGCGGCCGCCGCGGCAGGCGAGGGCGCCCTGTGGGACTCCGGCCGGGTCACCTCCGGCCGGTCAATCCATGTTCCGTACGGGGGCCCCGCTCTACACGCGGGGGATCGCTGCTATTGGTCGGTGCGCACTTGGGACAACGCGGGCGCCCGATCTCCGTGGGCCGCCCCGGCCTTCTGGGAGATGGGCTTGCCGAACGCAGCCGACTGGAAAGCTGCATGGGTCACCATTGAAGAGGCAAAGGCCAAACCCGAGCCCGTCTTCGGCGACTGGATCTGGCATCCCAGCGAAAGCACCGGAGAAGTGTCTCGCTACTTTCGCAAGACCGTTGAACTGCCCGCGGACGCCAAGGTCGCCTCGGCCACGGCTTGGGGCGCCGCGAACAACGAGTACACGTTCTATCTGAATGGCAAGGAATTGGGTGGCTGCGACGAGTGGAAGGCCGTGGAGTCGTTTGATGTCGCCGGCGAACTCGTGGCCGGCAAGAACGTCATCGCGATTGAGGGCGTGCACGCGCGCGGGATCGGGGGCATCGTCTTTGGCATGCACATCACGTTTTCCGATGGCCGCGTGATCGATGTTCGCTCGGGGCAGGACTGGCTCACCGCCGCGGAGGGCCCCAAAGGTTGGCAAACGCCCGGCTTCGATGCCAAAGACTGGATTCAGCCAAAGCGGGTCGCCAGGTACGGCCAGCCTCCGTGGGGCCGTGTGGCCGACCGGTTCCCCAGCCGCTCGTTCTATCTGCGCAAAGCGTTTACCACGGAACGCCACGCCATTGCCCGGGCTCGCGCCTATGTCAGCGCACTGGGAGCCTACCGCCTCTTCATCAACGGAGAGCGCGTCGGGCAAGACGAACTGACGCCCGGCTGGACGTATTTCCCAAAGCACATCCTATGCCAGACGTACGACGTGACCACGTTGTTACGCGACGGCCACAACGCTGTGGGTATGTTGCTCGGCAACGGATACTGGGGAGGGAGCATGGCGGGTGCCTGGAAGGATGGCAACCTCCGCGGTATCGCGCACCTCGAAATTGTCTACGGGGACGGAACACGCCAGGTCGTTGCCACCGACCCGACCTGGAAGGGCCATGTTTCACCCATCGTCAAGGACAGCATCTACCACGGCGAGACGTACGACGCACGGCAGGAGATCGCCGGCTGGTGCGAGCCGGGCTTTAGAGATGACGATTGGCTGCCCGCCCGTGCCTGGACCGCGCCCATGGGACAACGGGTCGCACAAGTCGGTCCGACAATCCGGGTCACCGAGGAGATCCCCGCCGCTGCCGTGTCCGAGCCCAAACCCGGGGTCTTCATCTTCGACTTCGGCCAGAACGCGGCGGGCCGCGCCCGACTCAAGGTCGCCGGCCCCAAGGGAACACGCGTTCAGATCCGGCACGCCGAAATCCTGCGTCCGGACGGCACGCTCTACACCAACAACCTCCAAGGCGCCAAGTGCACCGATGTCTACATCCTGAAGGGAGCGGGCGAGGAGGTCTGGGCGCCGGCCTTCACGTACCGGGGTTTCCGCTACGCCGAACTCACCGGATACCCGGGCGCGCCGCCAAAGGACGCCCTCGTGATGCAGGTCATGCACGCCGCGCTTCCCACCACCGGCACGTTCTCGTGCTCGGAAGACATCATCAACCGCGTGCAGAAGAACATCCTCTGGGGGATGCGGTCCAACTTCTACAGCGTCCCCACGGACTGCCCCCAGCGCGACGAGCGCTTGGGCTGGACCGGTGACATTCAGCTCTTCCTGCCCACGGCCTGCTGGAACGTGAACGTGGCGGGATACATGACCAAGTGGATGCGCGACGTGGTCGACTCGCGCACACCGGACGGCGCGGCAACGGACGTCGCTCCGGCGCTCAACGCCGGGCCCGGCGCGCCCGGATGGGCCGACGCGATCACGGTAACGCCCTGGAACATCTACACCCACTACGGCGACACGCGCATCATCGAGACCCACTATGCCGCAATGGCCGACTGGCTCCGCTACATGCGCAAGAAAGCGACCGATGGTCTCTACGCCATGGGCCGCTACGGGGACTGGGTACCGGTCGAACCGTCTCCCAAAGAGACGCTGGCCGGCGCCTATCAGTATCTCTCCTCCCAATACCTTGCCGACATGGCCGAGGCCATTGG
>JAFGLZ010000248.1 GCA_016927755.1 Phycisphaerae bacterium | reverse complement strand
CAGCAGCACGCAGTCGACGATGTCGACCACGCCGATGATCGCCCCATACCGGAGGCCCGCCGGTGGCGGGCACTCCGGCACCAGCTCGTGCAGGACCGGATCGTCGTAGAACCCGCGCATCCACTTGTCCTGCCGCCGTCCCGCGTGAATGGCCAGCGGCCCGCGATGAGCGAGCCGCCAGCCCCGGTTCTCCACACGCTTCGGTCCGTGGAGCCACAGCCACGCCCACGGCTGATAGATCGTCACGCACTTCATCAGCATCCCATCCGCTCGAGTTGCTCCACGGCCAGCGCATCGGCCAGGTCATCCAGCAGCCCGCGCCACTTCTCCTCGAGGAAGACGTTCCCGTCGTTCGTGGCCAGGTTGTAGCGGATCCGCCCGATGTACTGACGCAGCCGCTGCGTCTCGGCCAGCCGCTCCGTCACCTGCGCCGGCTCGTCTATGTCACCAAAAAGGTCCGGTTCCTTCCGATACTGCACCGCCCAGGCGACGCAGTTGGCCACCTGGCAGTACCACCTGAGACGGTCGATGATCTCGCACACCAAGGCCGCCTGATCCGGACACTTGCCCTCCGATCGGGGGACACCATCCGATCGACGATCGTGGACACCATACCGATTTCTCGACGCCCATCTCGCTGGATGTGCAAACCGTTGACGCCGGCGATCGCACGCGTCGTTGCTGGCTGCATGCACCCCCAGCCGCGCCGTTCGCCCAAACGCCCCGCCACACCGTGCGCCGACCCCTTCTCCCAAGAAGAGAGGCCAAGCGCCGACCCTGCGGATAGCCCGAGGACGCTTCTCCAGGATGAAGACAATCAACCCCACAATGCCATGAACGAAGAAGTCAACCGCTGGGCGAGAGAGGCTTCGAGGTCAACCTCGAAGCCTTCGTTCGACGCCTGTCAGGGCCCAAGTCTCCGGCCGTCGCCCCGAGCGTCTCAAGCCTATGCCGGAAGTACGCACCGATGCCCGAGGCCCACGAGACTGCCCGACCAGCAAGAGCACTAGCCCTCCTTCCCCAGAGGGGCCGTTTCGCTCGGGATCTCCGCCGCCTTGACACCGAGCCGGCGCCGATATGCCTCACCGACCGCCCCGGCGCGTTCAGCCAACTTGGCGACGTCGTGCCCCACCTCCTCGTCAATCGCCTCGCGGACCGCACGTACCTCCTCCACGATCGGATCACGATACCGTCTTGGCCCTTTCACCATGCCAGACTCACCTCCCGACGATACGCGCTTCCAACGTCCGTCCGCGTCGAGACGCATGCACTGACGAAACTTGTCTCCAAATACACGCGAGCCATGCTGTCCTCATTGTATCATCTTGTCGCACCAATACCGACCGACTCGATCGCGGCACAAGTGATCAGCGAACACCGCACCGATTCCCTGGCGGCGATCCGGCTGGGCGCACGATGCATTCATCCCACGAATCCCAAGCATCGCCGCCCAGTCATCCGCCAAGAGACCCTCGCCCAGAAGTAACCCTCAACTCCCACCCCATGCCCCCCCAACGCCCCATCCAACTGCAACAACGCATACAGCAGCATCCCCACCTGATCCACATTGGCATAGATCGACTTCTCCACGTGACCGACGAAGAGCTTCTCGCGCCATGGCTCCTTGATCGCCGCGTCCGCGACCTCCCTCGCCAGCCCCAACCACCGCGCATCGCCCGCCAAACGATGCATGCTCAAACAGAACTGAATCATCCGCCCATGGTGATCGGCGAACAAACCGTACGGCGCCTGGTGCACGTACCCCCCATCGCGATACCGATTCAGCACGCGCCGATCGAGCAACTCGCAATCACGCAGCGCCCGCCTCCCTGTCCATGGCGATCGGATTCCTCCGCCCCACCGTTCGCCCAAACGCCCCGCCACACCGTACGCCGACCCCCTTCTCCCAAAGAAGAGAGATCCAGCGCCGACGCCGCGCGCAGTCAGAGGACGCCATGCGGGGAGCAATTGACATAACGAGTCACCGCGCCACCGACGCCCCCCAAGCGGCACGCCCCGCCTCCGCGAGAAACGAGAGGGATTCACGATGCCAAATACCCGAACGCCTCCGCGCCGCACGCACCGAAAAACGGCGCATTCCCGCGCATTCCGGTGCATTCTGGGACATTCCGAGACATTCCGGGACATTTCGGGACATCGCCTCCGTCCGACGCCCCGGGCGCCCCCCGGAGGGGCCTGTCGAGGCACGAGCACCGAGGAGCCACGCCCCCGCCGCGGGGGGCTCCGCGCCTGCGGCAACCGAAGACCCAGGTTGACAAGAGGCGGCAAAGTTCGATATGTTAACCAGTTAAGCTAGACCCACATGAGCGCGTGGCCACGAGCGGTCATGACCACGACGTGTGTCTCTCGCCGGGAGACTTGGATCATGTGTTCTACCAAGCGAATGTGGTGCCGTTTCGCCCCTGTTGCCCTGGTCCTGTACGCCTCGGTGCTCCTGGCCGAGCAGGACGCCTCCGCGCCCGAGGCCAAGAAGGACGCCAAGGTGGCAGCGCCCTACGTCGGCGAGGTCACCGGCGACAGCGTCTACGTCCGCAGCATGCCCGACCAGAACTGGTACCCAACCATCAAGCTGGGCAAGGGCGACCGCGTCGAGGTCCACGACGAGCAGTTCGGCTGGCTCAAGATCCGCCCCCCGCGGGGCAGCTTCTGCTACGTCGACAAGAGCTTCATCATCCGTGATCGCGGCGACAAGGGAATCATCAGCGGCGACAACGTCTACATCCGCGCCGGCAGCAGCCTCTCCGAATGGGCCCGTAAAAAGACCTGCGTCGTGACCAAGCTCAGCAAGGGCGCTGAGGTCAAGATCCTCGGTGAGCAGGAAGACGGTTACTACCGCATCGCCCCGCCCGACGGGGCCTTCTACTGGATCAGCAGGCAGTTCGTCCGCAAGGTCGGGTCGGGCAGCTTGAAGGAAAAGGGCCAGGAACGCGCCGCAGCGCCCGAGCCCAAGCTCGAGCCGGAAGCCGCCCCTAAGCCCGCCAAGGCCGACGAGAAGAAGCCCGAGCCCACCGTCGTCCTCTCGCCGCCCGAGGCCAAGCCGCCGGCCTCCGCTCCCGCGCCCAAGCCGGCCGAGCCCGCCAAGCCTGCGGCCCCCGCCGACTTCTGGCAGAAGAAGCTCGAGGTCGTCGATGCCGTCTTCAAGGCGACCACCAGCAAGAAATCGTACACCGAGCAGGAGCTCAGAGACCTCCACAAGCAGTTCGTGCCGATCTCACAGCAGGATCAGGAAGACGTGCCCAGGGAATACGCCAAGATCCGCCTGCAGCAGATCGAGGACCTCGTCGAGCGCCTCGCCATCAAGGCCAGGCTGAACGAGATCACCAAGACCGTCAGCAAGGTCAAGGAAGAGGCGACCGCCGTCGCCGCCACTCAGCCCGGCCCCGCCGGCAAGCCCGTCGTCATCAAGCCCGACTACGAGGGCAAGCTCGTGCGTAGCTTCGCCTTTGAAGGACGGTATCGTATCGTCGACCCCGCCGACGGAAAGACGCTGGTCTATCTCGAGTTCCCCCCGGAGACCGGGATCGACCCGAATCTGTTCGTCGGACGACTCGTCAAGGTCCGTATCAAGACCAAGCGATACGACCAGACCGCCCGAAGAAACATCATCGTTCCGTCCGAAGTCGTTGCGGCCCAAGATGAAATGGCACCGGGCCCGGAGCCCAAGCCGGCCCCGCCGCCGACGACCAGCGAGGTTGGCCCGCCGGTCCCGGCTGCCTCGGCCAATCAGCCGGCCTCCGTGGATACACCCGAGTAGTCAGATGGAGATGTTGTGATGACCCGATTGATGACGTGCCTGAAGGGATCGCTCTTCGTCGGCCTGTCGACCCTGCCCGTGCTGGCCCAGTTGGAGGGATGCTTCAACGCCTCCACCACAAACGAACTCCGCGCCGGCGTCGCCACCGCCATGACCCAGGTCATCAACACGGGAGTCACCTACTACCTCAACATGTACATCAACAACTGGCTCGACGTGCCGACCTCGTTCTTCTAGCAATCCCGCCAAGCAGCGGAGTACGTCGCGGGCTATCCTGCCTCCCGTAGAGAAGGACCGAACCTCGATCTCGATCCGTAGATGATCTGACCGCGCCAGGGCGCCGAAGCCGCCCAGACGGAATCTGGCGCGCTGCCGTCGGGATGCCCGGCGCCCGGCGCTTCTTGGTGCCACTTGTTCCTACACACGAAACGATCGCGCGGTTGCGGATGATTAGGTCTGCGGCGCTTCGCCGGGGCCTCGGCGACCCACGACGGCGATGCCGAATTGATCCGCCAGAGCCAGCGTCTCTTGGCGATTGACGATCAGCGTCTTGCCCGCTTCGACCACCAGACACCCCGCCCCGGCCGCGTGCAGATTCTTGATCGTGTCCGGCCCGATCGTCGGAACGTCGAAGCGCATGTCCTGTTCCGGCTTGGCGACCTTGACGTGAACGAACCCGCCCTTGCGGCAGAGCTCGCCCGCCCGCGCGATCATCCGATCGGTCCCCTCGATCGCCTCGACGGCGATGACGTCGCCGTCCTTGACCGCCACCGACTGCCCGACGTCCAGCCGACCCATCTCCTTGGCCACGTCCCAGCCCAGGTCGGCGTCGCGCTGCTGCGCCCCCGTCGGCGCGGTCCGTGTCAGCACGCCCACCTCGGCCATCGCCTCCGGACAGTATTGCGTCGAGTCCACCAGTCTCACTCCGCGCTGGGCCATCTCCTCGCCGACGCCACGGAGCACCGTGTCGTTCCGGCGGTCCGGCAGCTTGAAGAACCACAGCCGGATCGTCGTCAGATCCGGCGGATACCTCAGCAGCAGCCGCCACAGCGGCATCAGCATGTCGGTCTTCCGAACGCTCCCCGCCAGGATCGCCCGATCGATGCGCTCGCGGCGAAACAGCCGAATCCACCGCCCCAACTGCGCGATGCCCGACCAATGGAATCGATCCGCCAAATCGATGAGCGATTCGTCCGCCAGGCCGCGCAACCCCACCACGACAAGACGGCAGCCCGCTCGCTTGGCGCCCCGCGCGACCAACAGCGGAAACTCACCGCTGCCCGCAATCAGCCCCAGTGCGGACGGCTCGGCGGCGGCGCTATCTTGGGCCATGACGGGTTCACCCGGCGGACATCACCAGACCGGCACATCTCCGCGGTACCTCATGCGTCGGCGTCTTCCTCGCCTCGGCCGGTGAGTTCGGCCACGTGCCTCTCGAGCCGCTTGACGCGGTCGGGCAACTTCTTGAACTGGTCCCACAGCCCCGGCAACTTGCCGAGAATCGCAATCTCGCGCCGCTTTTGACGAATCGGCAGCGCCGGCTGACCCAGGACCACCTGACCCGGCGGCACGTCGCTGGCAACCCCCGCCTTGGCCGCGACCGTCGCGTTGTCGCCGATCGTGATGTGGCCCACGACGCCGACCTGTCCGGCCAGCGTCACGTGTTTGCCGACGGTGACCGATCCCGCCAGACCGGCCTGGGCGACCAGCATGCAGTTCTCGCCGATCTTCGTGCCGTGCCCGATCGCGATCAAGTTGCTCATCTTCGTGCCGGCGCCGATCACCGTCTTGCCAAGCGTCGCCCGGTCGATGCTGCAGTTCGACCCGATCTCGACGTCGTCGCCGATCTCGACGTGACCGGCCTGCGGGATCTTGTGCCACTTCTCCCCGACCGGCGCGTACCCCAACCCGTCGTTGCCGATCACCGTTCCGGCGTGAAGCGTCACTCGATCGCCCAGGACCGAATCGTCGTAGACCACGACGTTCGGCATGAGCAGCAGATCGTCGCCAATCCGGCATCGCGGGCCGATGTAGCAGCCGGGGTAGATCGTCGCGCCACGACCGATGACGACGTCCCCCGCGATCGTCGCCCCGTGCTGAATGTTCGCCCCGTCCCCGATCTTCGCGGACGGATGAATCACCGCGCCCGGGTGGATCCCGACCTGTGGATGCTCGCGATAGCCGTGGAGCCTGACGATAAGCATCGCGATGGCCGCATACGGCTCGGCGCAGCGGAGTACCGTCAGCCCGTCGGGACGAGACTGATCCTGAGAAACCACCACCGCCGAGGCCTTCGTGCTGGTTAAGTGCTTGATGTACCGCCGGTTGGCCAGGAAGCTGATCTCGCCCGGCCCGGCATCCTCCAGGGTGTTCGCCGCGTGGATCTCGATCTTCCCGTCGCCGTCTATCAGACAGGGCAGACCCTGCGACTCCAGGAATCGGCTTAGTTCCGCTAAGGTCTCAGGCATCGCTGGCTACGGCCCCCTTCATCCGGATGTGCCACGTTCAAACCCCATATGCTACCGACCTGATCGCGGAGGTGTCAAACGGCCTCTGGATCTGCAACGTTCACTCCGTCCGGGCCGTTGCCCTGGCCTCTCGAGCCGGTACAATGACCCGCCCGCGTCTTCCCGGCGCTGACGTTCGGCGGGCGGAGGACCCGGGCGGTACGAATGAGCATGGGAGATCGACTTTGACCACGCCAGTCTTCAGCGTCGTGGAGCACATGGGAATCGCCGTGGCCGATCCCAACGCCTCCGCCGAGTGGTATGGGCGCGTGTTGGATTTCAAGCTCGTCTACACCAACGGTCAGGACCCGCCGACGCTCCTGATCGAGCACCCCGGCGGGTTCCGCCTCGAGGTCATGCCCAAGACGGACAAGCCCCAGCCGCAGCGCGTCGTCCGCGACCCCGGCTGGTCGCACATCGCCCTGACCGTTGACGACATCCAGGCCGCCGCCTCTGAGCTCGAGGCCCGTGGCCTGACGTTCGACACCGACTTCGTCGACGCCGTCGGAGGCGGCAGAATCCGCAACTTCAGCGATCCCGACGGGAACATGCTCCAGATCGTGCAGAGGACCTGAATGACCTCGAGTGAATCCGCGCTGCGCCACCGTAACACGGGCGTCTCGCCCGTGGCGCTCGATGAGCAAGATGCCCATGCCACGTACCCCCCGTAGACCCGACGCCTGATTCTTCACGGTCATCTAGCGGCAAGGGCCGAAGATCAACGACGGAGGGCAAGTCGGAGCAACAAACGCTGCTCTGCCGTGGCTACAGCCTGATCACGACCGAGCCCCACGTGAAGCCGGCGCCGAAGGCGACCAACACGACGATATCGCCCTTGACCACCCGCTTGCGCTGGACGGCCTCACACAGCCCCATGGCGGTCGACGCGGCCGAGACGTTGCCGTACTTGGCCACGTTCAGAAACACCTTCTCGGTAGGCAGGCCCATCCGCTCCCGCACCGCGTTGATGATCCTGAGGTTGGCCTGATGCGGTATGACCAGGGCGATGTCCGCGCAGCCGAGCTTGGCGTCGTGCATCGCCCGTCTGCCCGCCTCGGCCATGATCCTGACGGCGTGCTTGAACACCTCGTTGCCGTGCATCTTCAGCGTGTGCAGTCGCCGGTCGACCGTTTCCCTCGAGGCCGGTTGGCGCGACCCCCCCGCGGGAATGCACAGCTTGTCGCTGAGCGAGCCGTCAGCGCCCAGATACGACGCGAGAATCCCGCCCGATCGCACCGGCTGCAGCACGGCCGCGCCCGCGCCGTCGCCGAATAGAGGGCACGTGCTCCGATCGGTCCAGTCCGTGACGCACGACAGGACCTCGGCCCCGATGACTAGCGCGTTGCGGACGATCCCGCCCGCGATGTACTGCTCGGCCGTGACGAGCCCGTAAAGGAATCCCGAACAGGCCGCGCCGATGTCGAAACAGATCGCGCGACTCGCGCCGAGCTTGGTCTGGACGAAGCAGGCCGTCGACGGCATGGGCGTGTCCGGCGTGATCGTGGCCACGATGATGAGCTCGACGTCCTCTGGCCTTAGCCCCGCGGCACGCAGCGCCTTTCGACCGGCCCGGACGGCCAGGTCGCTCGCGGGCGTGCCGGGCTTGACGATGCGACGCCTCTTGATCCCCGTGCGCGAGGTGATCCACTCGTCCGACGTGTCCACCAGACGCTCCACGTCGTGGTTGGTGAGCACCCGGCTCGGCACGTACATGCCGAGTCCCGTGATGCCGACGGGTTTCTTGCTTGGCTTGGCCATCTCGCGACGTTTCCTCCCCGTTAGCGACCGCTGTGAAGACGGAAAGTGTTGTCGAAAGACCGGTGGGTTTCAAGCGTTCGGCCGCCGGGGACCAACGTCATTCGGGTCTCCACACGTACGTCGCCACCGCGCCCGCGGGCAGCGTTGCGATGGCGGACCGACCCGAAGAAAGGATGCGATACTGTTTGGCCGCCAGACTCCCGTTGGCGACGATCAACACGATGATCCCGTCCGGGTTGAGGAAGGCGACGTTGCCGAAGGTCCTCGTCGAGCCGCTCGATGCCACGCGAACCGCCCCGCGGCGGACGAACTTCATGAACTGCCCGTAGAGGTAGTAATCGCAGCGGTAGCTCACCTCCAGCGTGCGGCTGTCAAGCATGATGCATGTTTTGCTCGCATTGAACGGGCCGTTGTTCGGGCCCCGCTTCTCGTCGATCATCATGACCCAGGCGTTGTAGCAGCACGCCCAGTTGCGGAAATACTCGATCAGCTTCACGGCGCCGGGCGCGCCGAAGACCGAACCCTCGCTGAAATGAATGGGCACGTCGGGGAATCGCTCGTGAAACGCGCCCATGCCGCTCGGCCTGCCCTCGTATCCGTGGAACGCGACGCCGTCGACGAACGTAGCGGCCGCCTTGTCCTTCAGCACGACGGTCGGGTAGTCGATGCCGGCGTCTCCCGGCATGGGCTTCTCGTTGAAGTTGTGGTCATAGCACCAGATCTTGGTCTTCAGCCCGGCCTTGCGGAAGGTGGGGCCAAGGTGATCGCGGATGAAGTCGCGCTCCTGCTCGCCCGTCCATCGGCACGACGGGTATCGCCACCTCGGACGGTCCTTGGAGCGATCGACGCCGGGCTCGTTCTGGATCGTGACGGCGTGGATCGGGATGTCCTCCTTCTCGTAGGCCTGGACGAAGCGGACGAAGTACCGGGCATAGACGCCGTAGTACTTCGGCAACAGATGCCCGCCGATCATGTCGCCGGTGCTGGTCATCCACCCCGGCGGGCTCCAGGGCGACGCGAAGAAGCGCAGTTCGGGACTCGCGGCCCGGGCCTTCTTCAGGATGGGCAGGAGGTATCGTCGGTCCTTCTCGATCGAGAAGTGCGCGAGCGTCTCGTCCGTCTGGCCCTCGGGCACGTCGTCGTAGGAGTACCACGGATCGCCGGTGAAGTCGGGCGTCCCGATGCAAATCCGCATCAGGTTCATGCCGATGCCGTCGGACGGATCGACCAGCCTGCGGATGACCTCGTCCTGGGCCTTCGGTTGCAGGCGCGAGAGGTTGTAGCACGTGGTGGGCTCGAGCGAAGCGCCGAGGCCCAGCATGCTCTGGTACCGCCGTGCGGGGTCGACCTCGATCGCCGGCAGCTCCGACGACTCCGCCCGAGCGAATGACAACGACGGCTGCTTCTCGATGCGATGCTTGAGGTCCTGCGAACTGAGCCAGACGTCCACGGTTGGCTGAGCCATGACGTCGCTGGCGGTCGCTGTCGCAACGACGGCCAGGGCAAGTGATTGGATCCGGACGGCGTATCGAATCATCCTTCGTCTCCCGCGATCATCCTCTCGCCACCAGCCGACGAAAAAGCCCGCGCGCAGATGGGATCAGGCCAGGCTCCGCCCCCCGTCGACGTTGAGGATCTGGCCGGTGACGTAGTGCCCGTCCTCGACGAGGAAGCGGACCGTCTTGGCGATGTCGTGGGCGCTGCCTTCGCGCTGGAGGGGAACGCGGCGCAGCGCGGCCCGGCGGGTCGCGTCGCTGGCGTCGTCGGGCAGCAGGACGACGCCGGGCGAGATCCCGTTGACGCAGACGTCCGGCGCCATCGCCCGCGCGAGGGCCTTCGTCAGCGAGATCAGACCGCCCTTGCTGGCGCAGTAGGCGATGTAGTCGGCCCAGGGCCGATCGCCGGAGATGTCGCAGATGTTGATCAGGAAGCCCGGCGGGCTCCTGCGCAGGTGCTCCCATGCGGCCTGGGCGAGCATGGCCGGGGCGGTCAGGTTCGTTTCGAGGTGGGCGTTCCACGCCTGGCGAGTCAGTCCAGAAAGCGGCGTCGCCTCCCAGAGCGAGGCGTTGTTGATCAGCGCATTGAGGCCGCCAAGGCGGTCCACCGTCTCGCCGACGAGCCGCTCGGGGGTCGCGGCGTCCGCCAGGTCGGCTTGCAGCACGATGGCCCGCCGGCCGAGCGATTCAACGTCGCCGGCGGTCCTTTTCGCGTCGTCCAACGACGTTCGACAGTGAACGGCCACGTCCCATCCGGCACGGGCAAGCTCGAGCGCGATCGACCGACCGACGCGTCGCGCGGAACCCGTGATCAGCACGACCTTGGCGCGATCGCTCACGGCTCGTCCTCGGGAAGCGGCGGGACCAACGGCTCGTCGTCTTCGTCGAAGCCCTCGGGAAGCTTGTGCATCTGCCAGACGTCCTCAACCGGCGTGGGAGGATGTGGTTTCTGAAAGAGCTTCGCCATGAGCCGACGTCGAAACCGCGCCAGCGCCAAGGACGCCACCAGGAAGACGATCGTCAGCGCCCCCGCCGTGAGCAGCCACTGCCGCCACTGTCTGGCCTGCGTCGCCCGGTCGATGTGAATCTGCGTCGTCGGCCAATGCTGGGCACCGGTCCTTGCGCTCGAAAACTGCCGACGCTCACTCCGAGATCGAACAAGAGAGGTCGCGCTGATCAGCACGCACACCAACCCGACCAACATCAACCCGTATGCGATGCGTCTTTGTTCCTGAGTCTTCACTTTGGCCCGCTGCCTCCCGACGCGTGCCTCTGGCCGACGGCGCATCAGTCTCCGGCTGTTTGCCACGCCAACGACGCTCTCGGATTGAAGCCCGACTCGCCGTCGAATTCCGCGAGCAGCGATCGCTGTCGATCCGTGACCTCCGGCGGTGGCACGATCCGGATCACGGCGTAATGGTCCCCGCGCTGCCCGGTCTTGGCGTTCATGACCCCCTTGCCCTTGAGCCTCAGCTTTCGGCCGCTGGCGGTGCCGGGCGGAATCGTCACGAGCGTCGTCCCGTCGATCGTCGGCAGCTTGACCTTGGTGCCCAGGCACGCCTCGGTGATCGTGATGGGCACGTCAAGATAGATATCGCTCCCGATCCGCGTGAAGTACGCATGCGGCGAGATACGACAGACGATGTACATGTCGCCCGGCTTGCCGCCGCCGGGGTCGGCAAGGCCCTTGCCCCGAACGCGAATCCGTTGGCCGTGCTCGACGCCCGCCGGCACGCGAACGCGAATCGTCTCTTTCCCGCCGGCGCCGCGGGCGTTCGTCCGCGACAAGTCGACCTCGAGCGTCGTGCCGTGGACGGCCTGCTCGAAAGACAACGTCACCTCGTGCTCGACGTCTTGGCCTCGCTGCGGCGTGGACCTGGCCCGATGCCGCGGGCCCGCGCGGACGTCGCGCTGACGGGCGAATCGCTCGAAGATCCCGCCAATGCCGCCGCCGCCGAAGCCGCTGCCGCGAAGCGCTTCCTCGAGATCGCCCAGATCGAACTCGATCCCGCCGGGGCCGCCGGGACCGCTGCTCCACGTCTGTGTGTACCCGCCGCCCGGGCCCGAGCGGTACGGGCCGGCGCCCCCTTCGGCCCCGACGCCCGCGTGCCCGAATCGGTCGTATTGACGCCGGCGCTCCTTGTCGCCTAGGACGTCGTAGGCCTCCTGGACCTCCTTGAACTTGGCTTCGGCCGACTTGTCGTCTCGGTTCCGGTCTGGGTGATAGCGCTTGGCCAGCTTGCGGTACGCCTTGCGGATCTCCGCGTCGTCGGCGCCTCGCTTGACACCCAAGATATCGTAGTAATCCCGTTTGGCCATGGGCACTATTATACAGTCGTTCGCCCGTCGTACACGCGTGGGGCGTCAATCGCCGTGGATTTGCCGAAGTCGGGCCGAGGTCCGCAGCATGTATTGGATCCGCTCGAACTCGTTCAGCCATTCCCGCGTGACGGTCGCGAGCTGATCGGCCGTCGTGATCCCGCTGGAGCAGGCCGCCCCCCCAAGCTCGGACGCCATCTGCCGATAGCGGCTCAGCGTTCGATCTCCGTAGCGACCGCATTCGTGGTAGTCCTCGGTCATGAACACGACGACGGGGACCCGCTTGCCGGCGCAGACCGACAGCTCCTCGGTTACGTCTGATCGGACGTCGCGGTCGATGAAGCGCAGATCGATCTTGCAGTCCGTCGACTCGCAGATGCGCTGCAGAATCGGGCATTGACTCACGCAGTCGCCGCACCAGGCGCCGGCCAGACACAGCACCCGCATCAACCGCTTGAAGCCGGCCAAGACGGACTGCTGCTCAGGCGTGATCATCACCTGTTCGTAGACGTTCCTCCAGCGAGGCAGGTCCCTCTGCCGATCGCCGTGCGCTTCCAGGAACTTCTTGTACGGCAGCGCCTCTTCGAAGATCGGCTTCCAGTCCATCGCACTCATCCTCATCCGCACTCGCAATCGTCCGGCGATTGCAGGGCCGTCACGGCCTTCTGGACGGCGCGGGCCTCCTCGGCGTCGGCGGTGACGGCGGAATGGCAGGGCGCCAAACCCCGCCGCCGATGGAGAAACTCGAGCTCCGGCGGCGAGAGCCTGGCCAGCGCGTCCTCCAGGCCGTCCGTCTCCTTGCCCGCCTTCCAGTCCTTCATCGCCTTGCTCATCCGAACGGCGCACCATGCGTGTCCGCACATCGCGCAGAAGTCCGCATCCTTGGGCGTGTCGGCATCGTGCAGCTCGCGCGCCATCTCCGGATCCATCGCCAGCGCGAAGTGCTTGGACCAGTCGAGCGCCGCCCGGGCGCGAGAAATCTCGTCGTCCCATTGGCGAGCCCCGGGCAGATCGCGGGCCACGTCGGCCGCGTGCGCGGCGATCTTGTAGGCCACCACGCCGGCGCGAACGTCCTCGAGCCGAGGCAGCCCCAAGTGCTCCTTCGGCGTCACGTAGCACAGGAACGACGCGCCGTGATACGCCGCCGCCGTCGCGCCGATCGCCGACGTGATATGGTCGTAGCCGGGCGCCACGTCCGTCACGATCGGGCCGAGCACGTAGAACGGCGCCCCGTCGCAAAGCTCCGCCTGGAGCTTCATGTTGTGCTCGATCTTGTCGAAGGGCACGTGCCCCGGCCCCTCGACGATGACCTGGACGCCCGCGGCACGCGCGCGGAAAACCAGCTCCGCCAGCGTCCGCAACTCCGCGAACTGCGCTTCATCCGACGCGTCCGCCAGACACCCTGGACGCATTCCGTCCCCGAGGGAGTAGGCCACGTCGTACTCGCGCATGATCGCGCTGATCTCGTCGAACAGCTCGTACATGGGGTTCTGCCGGCTGTGATAAGTCATCCACCTCGCCAGCAGCGTCCCGCCCCGACTGACCATGCCCGCCAGCCTCCTGGCCGCCAGCGGAAGGTGCTCGCGCAGAACGCCGGCATGGAGGGTGAAGAAGTCCACGCCCTGCTCGGCCTGCTTCTCGATACAGGCCAGGATCTCCTTGTGCGTGAGATCCTCGATCCGACGCCCGACGATCATCTCGTAGATCGGTACCGTGCCAATCGGCACCGTCGAGTGGCTAATCAGGCGCTCGCGCGTCTCGTCCAGCCGCCCGCCCGTGGACAGGTCCATGACCGTGTCGGCGCCGAACTGGACGGCCCAGTCCAGCTTGGCCAGCTCCTCGTCGATCGAGCTGCGGACCGGCGACGCGCCGATGTTGGCGTTGATCTTCGTGGTGATCGCCCGGCCGATGCCCATCGGGTCGAGACTGCCCTCCTGCCCCAGGTGTCGCTTGTTGGCCGGGATCACCAGTCGCCCCTCGGCGACCTCCGCGCGAATCGCCTCGGGCGAGGACCCCTCCCGCTCGGCCACGCGCGCCATCTCCGGCGTGATCTCGCCCCTGCACGCGGCTTGGTACTGCGTCGTCATTGAACTGCACTCCAAAGACCGGACCGGCGCTACAAGGCCCTGACATATTGGACGGTTGGGCACACCGGCGTCATTCCAACTTTCTCATAGGCGCGTCGCGCCGGCGCGTGAGCGTCGTCCAGGCCCGTCGTGAGGACCACGTACCGCTGCCCTCGCTCGCGAAACAAGGCCATCGCATGCTCGTAGAGCTTCGGCGCGATCCCCTGGCCCCGCAGGGCCGGATCCACGGCGTTGTTGCCGATCTCGGCCACGATCCCGTCACGCCCGGCATTCAGGCGCGCACACAGGAATCCCACCACCCGACCGCCCCCCTCGGCCACGAAACACCACGCCGGATAGTCCGTCACGTGTTCGGCGACGGCGCGACGCTTCCGCTCGACCGCATCGGGGTGCAACTGCTCGAACAGCTCATCGCCCAACTGTCGGCGCGACTCCCGCCACACCGGCTGCCATGCCTGCTCGGCGATGTCGGCCAGTCGCTCGGCGTCTTCGGGACGAGCGGTGCGGATCGTGATCTCGTCGCCTTGCGTCAATGAAGAGAACCGCTCCCACGGCAAGAAGCGGCGACACAGTCAGGTGTGGACCCTACCGAGGTGACGTCGCTTCCCTACGCAGCTCATCCCGATCCGAGCCGGGCTTCGCTGATCAGGTTCTAAGGGTCCAATGGCCCAACATAATCGAGCCAGTGGTCTCAGGCCCCAAGGCCACCCCTAGCGAACAGACTTTGCAGCAACCTATTCTAGTTGTCCGCTACGAGAGGGTCAAACCGGGGTCCGTATGGCCAGCCCTGACGAATGGCAGGAGCTTGCGAGGCGGCGGCGGCGGGACCACCGGGGACGAGCGAACAGCGGGGGGAGCGGGGGCGTG
>JAFGLZ010000247.1 GCA_016927755.1 Phycisphaerae bacterium | reverse complement strand
GGGTGCGAGGTCGACATGTGCGGGCATTCGCTATCGGTGTTTCTGCTCTTGGTGGGGTCCGCGACGTCGACCGGTCCGGCGTCTGTGCTACCGAACGGTGTGGCGTCGGGGGACGTAACTCAGAGCAGCGCGGTGCTGTGGACCCGGAGTGAGGCAGTCGGCGGGGAGGTGCTCTTCGAGTACTCGACGGATCCGCTGTTCGGGACGGTCGATGGATCGGTGACGGCGGGCGTGGTCGATGCGGCGGTTCCTCTCAAGACGCAGATCAGCGGTTTGGCTCCGGACACTCAGTATTACTATCGCGCGACCGATACGCTCGGGGCTTCGGCGGTTGGTCGGTTCAGGACGCCCGTGCCGGCGGGGACTCGGGCCGGGCTGCGTTTCGGCGTATCTGGCGACGAATGGGCCGCCTACGAGCCGTTCCGGACGGTGGACAACGTGCCTGGGCGGGACCTGGATTTCTACGTGTCGCTGGGTGACACGGTTTACGCGGACGAGGTGACGGCGGCCGGTGGGGCCGCGTCAACGCTGAGCGAGTTTCGGGCCAAGAACGCTGAGGTCTATGCGGACGGTCGTTTGGCCGCGTTGCGGGCGTCGACGCCGATCCTTGCCACTTACGACGATCACGAGGTGATCGACAACTTCGCGGGCGGGGCACCTCCGGCTTCCGACCCGCGGTTCGACAACACGGGCTCGTTCATCAATGAGACGAATCTCTTCAACAACGGCGTTCAGGCCTTTGTGGAGTACAATCCGCTTCGCGAGGAGGTCTACGGCGCGACGGGCGATCCGCTGACGGCGGGCAAGCGGGACTTCTATCGAATGCAGGACTACGGCAGCGACGCCCGGATTATGATGCTCGACACGCGGTCGTTCCGCAGCGAGGCGATTGCCGACCCGGACCTGTTTACGGGGATTCCTGGATGGCTCGACGCGACGTACGATCCGGGTCGGACGATGCTGGGGCAGCCGCAATTGGCGACGTTCGAGCAGGACTTGCTCGATGCGCAGCTTAACGGGACGACGTGGAAGTTCGTGATGGTTCCGGAGCCGATCGAGTACCTCGGTCCGATCGGCGCGTCGGACCGATTCGAGAGCTACGCGGCCGAGCGGGCGGAGATCCTTCGGTTCATCGACGAGAACGACATCGAGAACGTCGTGTTCGTGACCACGGACATTCATCAGCAGGTTGTCAATGAGCTGAGCTACCGGGACGAGCCGAACGGGCCGGACATCTCGATTGACGCGTTCGAGATTTCGACGGGGCCTATCGGGTACGAGCCGGGCGGGGTAACGGTTCTGACGGGGGCTCACGACCAGGGACTGATTCCCGACGATCAGTGGAACGCCTATCTGGCCATGTCGCTAACGGACAAGGACCTTTTCTTCGCGCAGTTCCTGGAGACGACGCGGCAGGTGCTGCCTCTCTTGGGCTACTATCCGGTCAGCCCGTTCGGGCTGGAGTCGCCGGGAATCGACGCGGAGCTATTGCAGGGGCGGTGGGTTCTGGGGCACACGCTCAACTGGACGGAGTTCGAGATCGACCCGCTGAGTCAGCGGCTGCTGGTGACGACGTACGGGGTGGACCCGCTTGACGGGGATCCGCAGTTGCCTCAGATCTTGAGCCAGTTCGCGGTGACGCCGGTTCCGGAACCGACGGGAGGGGCGCTGTTTGGCATCGGGGTTGTTGGCTTGGCGCTGATCTCTCGGCGTCGGGGCAGGTCTTTGTGAGCGTGGTGGACGGGTTGTCGTCCGGGCCGCTCCGCGCGGGATGAATCCCGCGGCTCTGAGTTTTCGTTCGGGCTCGAGGCTGGGGGGCTACATGTGTAGCTCGACGGCGTCCTTGTCGTTTAGGACGTAGTCGTGGTGTACGTTTTGACCGTCGTGGACGGCTTGGCCCCAGACGCGGGTGGACTTGAGCTGATTTCCTTTCTCGCGATGGATCTCGGTGGCGAGGTCCTGGGCGGTGCTGCCCTTTGGCAGGATGAAGGGCGCGTCGTAGTCGACGGGTTTGCCCGGCGGCTTGGCATAGACCCGCACCACGTGCAGCAACTCGAAGAGCCTTGCGACGAGTTCCTTGATCCCCTGACCATCTTCCTTTCCGTCGGGTACCGCGACGCAGTGGAACTCCAGCCGGTCGCCGTAGAGCTCCTTGAGCGTCTGGAATTCTTCATTGGCGTTCTCGACGTCGCCGTACGTGCAGGCCACGAGGGTTCGCATCGGCATCGGGGCGTCGGGGTCCTCCGGGATCTCGGGCGTGGGGTTGTTGGTCGGGGCGATATTCCGGTTGGCCATGACGTCGAGGCAGGTCTCGAGATCATCGAGGAGGGTTTGGCTGGCGAGGCTGGCGACGATGAGCAGTGCGTCGGAGGCCTTGACGCGTCCGATCATTCCGGGCGGGACGTGCTCGCGCGTGACGGGGGGCATGTCGACGAGTTGGATCGGGACATCCTCATGGTGTGCCATTCCGGGCTGGGGGGCCTGTGTGGTGAAGGGGTACTCGGCGACCTTGCACTCGGCGTTGCTGGCCGAGCGGACCAGGGCGCTTTTACCGACGTTGGGGGCGCCCAGGAGGACGACCTGTCCGGCGCCTTGTTTGGGGACGTTGAAGAGGTCTCGCCGGGAGCTGGAGGCTTTTTTGCTGGGCGAGGCGACCTCTCGTCTGGCCTGGGCGATCTTTCGCTTGAGGTCGGCCTGCATCTTGTCCGTCCCCTTGTGCTTGGGGATGGCGCGCAGCATTTCTTCCAGCGCTTCGAGTCGTTGTGCGGGGGTTTCAGCCTCGCGGTAGCGCTCGTCGGCCCGCATGTATTCGGGTGTCAGGTTGGCCGGCATGGCGCCCTTATTATATTGTCGGGCGGCCGGTGCGGAAGCGCTTCGTGCGGGTTCCGGGCCGGGGGTCTTGGCGAGGGATTTTTGGCGAATGGCGTAGTTGCCGCTTTGCGGCCGGGGTACTGGCGGTGATAATGCATTGTTTGGCAGCTTGCCGCGGGCGAGCTTCGACGGCTGTCGCCAGCCGCCGAAGCCTACCCATGGCATTCATGCCTTCGGTGCGTCACGGCGGATAGACTGGCCCGAGCGCGGCGTAGAGGTCCGGGATGAAGAAGATCGAACCGGAAGAGCTCTTCGAGGAGATCCGGCTCCTGCTCGACCAGGAGGATGCGGAGGCTCTGCGCGCCCGCCTTCATGGCGCCGACGCGGCGGATCTGGCCGAGATCGTGGAGATGCTCGGCGACGACGATCAGCGGCTGTTCATGGCGTTGCTTGACGAGGAAGAGGCGGGGGAAGTGCTGGCGATGGTCGACGAGGCCACCCGGGGCGAGCTGATCGACGACATGTCCGATCAGGAGCTGACGGGCGTCGTGGCGACGATGGCCCCAGACGACGCGGCCGACCTTCTTGCGGAGTTGCCGGACGAGCAGACAAGACACGTGCTTGGACGGCTGCCCGCGGAGCAGAAGGCCGAGGTCGCGCCGCTGTTGCAGTACGAGGAGGATACGGCCGGCGGGCTGATGACGCCGCAGTTCACGGCTCTGCAGG
>JAFGLZ010000246.1 GCA_016927755.1 Phycisphaerae bacterium | reverse complement strand
GCTACGCCCCCGTCGGCGGTGGGTGTTCACGCGCCCCGCTTTCTCTACCCCTGCCAGGTGCGAGAAAACTGATTCGTCAGGGCTGCCAACGCTTCTGTCAAGTGCGTTCGGCGGATCGCGGCGACCCTAACACTGAAGGCGGGCGAGCGGCACGAGCCGAGAGTTCCATCCCGTGCGCGGGCGTGCCCGCGCGGAATGACGCCCGCGGCGTGAGCAGTGAGTGCGGAGGCGGCGGAACTCTCTGGACGCTACCGGAATTCGGATCCACGCCGTCGAGTCATCCAGTCCTTCGACACCGCGGACCGATAGCGATCAGGTACACGCCCATCCCGTTGATGCCGGGCACTCGCGCACATCCTTCTGCTCCTGGCGGTATGAAAGCCAAGGCCTGTCTGGTCCGCTTGCTGGTGGGCGTCTCTGTGCGGGGGGCCGGTGGAATCAGGGTCGGACGATGTGCGCAAAAAGGAAGCCAGATCGGCGTCTCCATCAAGAGAGAGGCCGATCTGGCATTGCCTGCCGTGAAACGTCGCCCCGCCTGGCTAGCCGTGTGAAGCCCGCAGTGGCAGCGCGCCCACCCGCACGCGTGCGCTAGGCGGGCGGCGCGAAGCTTCACAGCCAGTCAAATCTGGTAGAGGCACCGAAACAGCTCGTCAAACCAAGCGAAACCACATAGCTTCGCTGCATCGGCGGCCTCGCCTCCGGGGCACTAAGCCTCATAGCGGCACCGCCGAGGTCGACGGCGCGAAAGGCCGAGCGCCTTTGTCTTCACTACGGCTTAGCCGACCGGGCAACCCAGCATCTGCGGAATGGCCGCACAAACCGGGCCCCAAATCGCGGTCCAGGCACCCGGCGGAATCAGTGACAAACCGTTGCCGGCAGTGCTGCAGCCGAGCAGGTTAAGCACAAATGCACCGGAACCAATGAGCGTGATAACCTTCACCAACTTCATGGTCTATCCTCCGTAACACAAATCACTGGAAACCAACAGCATCGAAGCCATCGCTCTTCTGGCCAAGGCCGATCTGCACGACTGCGCAAACACCCTGACAATCCAGCCTGAGGACCATGGCCCTTCTCCCGTTGCCGGAAGAACCCCGAGACATCCGACCGACGCCAACAGGCGCCACGAGACCGTCCCAGGAAGGCCCACCCTCTCAGACCAGGGCCCGTCGTTCCCAACGAAGCCCAGAAGATCAGAGAGCGCCGCCTTCTTAGCTAAAGATGTCCTCGCGCAGCCAGTCGGTAACCATATCGATGCACCAGTTATCGACGATGCCCTTGGTGAAGACGCCCCGGCAGAAACCGCTCAGATCGAGGCCACCACAGGGACATCCACAGGCAAACAGCCAGGAGCCACCCAAAACAGATGCGACTAGAGCTGCAAGCTTGGTCGCTTTCGACATTGCGAACCTCCTTATCATGGCACTGCTAACGACCATCTAGAAATGCAGTACCACTCGACTATCCTTCGGTACTAGTTCCCCAGACCCGGTCACCTAATCGACGATCGAGAAGATGATCGCGTCTTCGATGAAATCGGCCACACACTGACCGAGGGCGATCGGCAGAACGCTGACGCCAACGGCCAAGACGAACCACTTCGTCCGGAGTTTGTTCAACATCTTCGTCTCCTGGAACTCGCTACTTCGCTTCTCAGGTCCTCTCGGACCCCGCCGCCCGGCCGCTTGGCCGGAAGGCGCCATTCACTCGCTTCTCCAGACCCGTCAACCGGCGTGGAGAAGCTGCGCCAGCGCTCTTAGTCGAACAGCACGCCAAACAGGATGTCCTGAATGATGTCGCCCATCGACGTGAGGCTGATGTCACTACAGCTCCAGTCGCAGGGCAGACCCGGCAGGCAGCACCCACATGCGAAGGTGTAGCCGACCGCAGCACTGACGAGCCCAAACAAACCCGCCTTCCATTTCTTCATCACGAAACCTCCTTCGACCAATTTGAAGAAGCACCTAGCCTCCAAGCAGAGGCGTTATCCCAAATAAATTTACGCAGGTACGAACTCTGCGCTAACGATCGATCTGTTCACTTTTGGGCCCAGAAACCTAACGCACACACAGAGCCCCGGCCGGCCGCTGCGGATACACGGTCACTGGGCAAGATTGGCCGCGCCTCCAATCTTCGACGCACGAGTCTACTCGCTTTCCGCGTCGTTGCAAGGCCCTAGGCCAAAAAATCTGCGATTTTCTGGCCTGTCCCTGTCGCCATCAAACCCCTCTCCGTCACGAATCCCGCGATCAATTCAACGGGCGTCACGTCGAAGGCCTGGTTGTAGCACGGCACGTTTCCTGGAACGGTGCGCTGCCCGAAACCGCAGGCAACTTCCCGCGGGTCTCGATGCTCGATCGGAATCTCCGCGCCGCTGGAAATACTCAGGTCGAACGTGGAACTCGGGGCCGCGACATAGAACGGGATCCCGTGTGCCCTCGCCAAGGTAGCCACGCCATATGTTCCTACCTTGTTGGCCGTGTCGCCGTTTCCAGCTATCCGATCAGCGCCAGTAATCACTAAGTCTATCTTACCGGCGGCCATCACACAAGCCGCCATGTTATCGCAAATCACGGTAACGTCAATACCCGCCCCCTGCAACTCCCAGGCCGTCAGCCGGGCCCCCTGCAGCAGCGGACGCGTCTCGTCCGCGTACACCCGGAACCCCCGACCCCGCTCGTGGGCCACGTACATCGGGGCAAGGGCCGTCCCGTACTCCGCCGTGGCCAACCCCCCCGCGTTGCAGTGAGTCAGAACCCCCATCCCCTCCTTGATCAAGTGCTCGCCCGCTTCGCCGATCGCCCGGCACATCGCCGCGTCCTCGTCGCGGATCGCCTGGGCTTCATCGAGCAACCGGCGACGGATCTCCTCGACCGGCTCCCCTCGAAGCGATGCCGCCAGCCGCTTCATCCGGTCGAGCGCCCAAAACAGATTCACTGCCGTCGGACGACTCGTGGCGATGTGCGCGCACGCCTCATCCAGTTTGGAAAAAAACGCCGCTTCCTCTTGACCCGCGCCCTGAACGCCAAGAACCACCGCCATCGCGGCCGTCACGCCAAGGGCCGGTGCGCCGCGTACCCGCAGCATCTTGATCGCTTCCCACACGGTCGGCAAATCGCGGCAGTCTATCATCCGAAGCTCGCCGGGTAGCAGCGTCTGATCGATCATCCGGATGTGACCGTCGACGTCGCCTATCCACTCGATGGTCTTCGGTACGGACATAGTATCATCGGCCCTTAAGCTCTTCGCGCAGGGCTTGATTGCTTTTATCGGCCTTTTCACCCATGGACCTTCTATGTTCCTGCAGTTTTTGCGCCACCTGTTCGTCCGATAATGCCAGGATTTGACCCGCCAAGACCGCCGCGTTCCTCGCGCCCGCCTTCCCAATCGCCATCGTGGCCACCGGAACTCCCGGCGGCATCTGAGAGATCGCCAGGAGCGCGTCCACCCCCTGCAACGCCCCGCTGGCAACCGGAACCCCGATCACCGGAAGGCAAGTATGAGCGGCAATCGCGCCAGGCAACGCCGCCGACATCCCCGCTCCAGCCACCATCACCCGGACCCCACGCCCCGACGCCCCCGCGGCGTACTCCGCCACCCGGTCGGGCGTCCGGTGGGCAGACAGCACCTGCACGTCCACCTCGATCCCGAACTCGGCAAGCTGATCATAACACACCCGCATGACCGGCCAGTCCGATTCGCTTCCCATGATGATCGCTACACGGCACGCCATCCGTCGCGACTCCTGCTTCTCATGAATCGCCGGGAATTGTAGGTCAACCTCAGCACGCTTGCCTAGGCCCGCCCAGCCAAAAAATCTTCCGAGCCGCATCCCTCGCCCCGCGCCCTCGCCCAGGTGCCGCTCGCTGTCCTGTCCCCGAACCCTCGCCGGGAGTATACTGAAGTGTTCCATGAACTCGCGGCCGAATCCGAAATGCTCTCCCAGCCCCGATGCGGCTGTGCCGGTGTCCCCAGTCATGAACCGATGGCGATTGACGTTTCAGCACGCTTGCCTCTGGGCAATCCCCCCCGCCACCTACGGCCTACTCGCCGGGGCCTGGGCAGTCGCGCGGGTTGACGGCGTAGGACCCGCTGACGTGGGCGCCGCCGCCCTGTGGTCCGCCGGAACCATGCTCCTCTTGGGAGGACTGATCGGTGCGATCTCCGCCCTGCCCGTCGCCCTCTCGTCGCGGCGAGGCGCCGCGCCCCGCTGGGCATGCGTAATCCAGGCGATGCTCATCGTCTCCCTGGCCGCATGGCTCTACCTCAATCATCAGCTTACCCTCAAGACCGACGAGGCAATGACGCTCGGGACCTTCTCCTTCCTCTTCAGCAACCCCACCGAAGTGATGGACATGGTCTGGCGATTCGAGGGCTATCACTTCGTCGGTTTCATCCTCGTATGCATCGCCTGCTGCGCCCTCCTGGCCCGGGTCCTGCGCCCCCTCAACGATCGGCTGCTGGCGTGCCGCGCCGGCGACCGCGACGAAGCCCCTCCCGCCGGAGCGATCGTGTCGGTCCTCGCCAGATGCCGCCCGACCCGACCCCTCGGCGCGACGATGCTGACCCTCTTCGCGCTGCCCGCGATCCTGCTCGGCGTTCAGCTCACGGCCCAGCCAAGCCGGTCGCTCGTCACGACCGCCCAGGCCTTTCCGCCGCTACGGGCCATTCACATGATGCGATGGCTGACGACACCGGCCCTGGAAGTCGCGGCGCCCGATCCGCAAGGCAAGCCCCTTATCGGCAGAGACGCCTTCCTTGGCACATTGAAGGCGGACCCGGCCCGACTGCGAAACGTCATCCTCGTGCTGCTCGAGTCCGTGCCCGCCAAAGCGCTCCACTGCCACGGATACCCCCGCGAGGTCTCGCCCAACATCGACCGGCTGGCCGCCGAGGGAATCAGCTTCAACCGATGCTACGCCGCCGCCAGCTTCAGCAGCTACTCCCAGATCTCGACCTTCACCTCGCTCTACATGCTTCGAGCCGAAACGAACGACCACTTCCGGGACACCAGCTTCCCCCACGTCTGCCTCCGCGAAGTCTTGCGATCGCTCGGCTACGAAACCGCCGCCTTCAGCAGCGGGAACGAGTCGTGGGACAACCTCGAGGCCTTCTATCCACCCAACACGTGGGACCTCTACTTTACGCACAATCACTGCGACGTCCAAAAGACCGACTGCAATCGAATGGACGATAAGTTCGCGATGGGGCGGTTCGCCCAATGGCTCGGATCGCGGCGCGCGGATCGCCCCTTCTACGCGTACGTCAATCTCCAGGCCACGCACTTCAACTACGAAGTGCCTGAGCCGTGGGCCTCCCGATACAAACCCATCCCGCCCCTCTACTCCAACGGCGACGGCGTCATCCACATCCCGCCGGACGTCCTGCCCCTCCTCAAGAACCAGTACGACAACGCGCTGGGCTACGTCGACCACTGGATCGGATTCATGCGACGGCAGCTCGAACTGACCGGGCAGCTCGATCGGACCATCTTCGTGATCGTCGGAGATCACGGCGAGGCCTTCATGGAGCACGGCCTGGCCAGGCATGGCATGCATCTCTGGGACGAAATGATCCACGTCCCGCTGATCGTGTTCGCGCCGGGCCTCGTCGAGCCGAAACGTATCGAGCAGGCGGCCTCTCAGATCGATATCGCCCCGACGGTCATGGGCCTGATGGGTCTGCCCCCCCATCCCGCCTGGCAGGGCGTGAACGTCCTGGCCGGCGACTACGACGAGACGCGGCGCCCGGTCTTCTCCGTCCTCCAGTTAACCCGCTTCCAGGAAACCGTCATCTGGGGTCGGCTCAAGTACATGGCCGACCAGAACACCCGCGAGGAATGGCTCTTCGATCTGTCCTCGGACCCAAACGAGAAGACCAACCTCTGCCAGGCCTCGCCGCCGCCCCCCTCGCTCGACCGCCTCCGCCGGGCCCTGGCCGGGTGGCACGCCTATCAACTCGCCTACTACGCCGACAAGAACCGGCAGCGAACCCACTACGTGGGAATGCCTCAGCCGCCCCCCGCGAATTCCCTGCACCGCTGACCTTGCCGAAAAAGATCGTATAATACCGTGCCATCGTCCCAGACAATCAGGAGGTGGCGCCATGACCGGGAAGATCGGCATCGGACTCATCGGATTCGGCAACTGGCCTCGCCAGGCGTACGTTCCCGTCCTTCGCGATATGGACCAGGTCGAGGTCGTCGCGGTGGCGGCTCGCTCCGACCAGACCATCGCCGCGGCTCGCAAAGCGTTCGCCAAGGACCTCAGAGGCTATCGCAACTATCACGACCTCCTCGCCGACGAGCACGTCGACGCCGTGTTCATCGCCACGCCCAATGCCCTGCACGCCGAGGTCGCGGGCTGGGCGCTCCGAGCCGGCAAGCACGTCCTCCTCGAGGGACCGTTCGCCGAACATCCAGACCCGGTGTCCGAACTGCTCGACGAGGTCGACAAGATCAGGCTGGAGCTCAAGACCGGACAAATCTTCCAAGGCGACTTCGAGCTCGGGTACGTCCCCGTGCTGCACCGCGTCCGTCGGATGATGGATGACGGCACGCTCGGCAAGCCCCTGAGCGTCACCGTCCGCCTCTGGTGCGGCTGGGGTCTCGCCGGAAAGGCCCAATGCCCCGAAGCCACCCGCGTCGGCTTCTTCGTCTGGACCGGGCCCTGGTACGTTCAAGTCCTGGACGTGTTGATCGGACGGCTCCCGCGAAGCGTCTCCACCACGGGCGTCCGCGCGATCAACGGCCCGCTCATGGACCACGGATGGATGTCGCTCGATTACGGAGAGAATCTTGTCGGAAGGTTCGAGTTCAGCCTGCTGGCGGCCGAAGGACAGGCGATCGATCTGGAGGTCGTCGCGACGACCGGAGAAGCGCGGGCGGATCTGAGCTCCGGCGAGCTGAAATGGCGAACCACCCAGCGCCCCGGCTGGCAATCCGAATGCATCCCCCCGGCCGAACCCATCGCCGCCTTCGCCGGCATGCGCGAATGCCTGACCGGCTTCGTTCGGTCGATCACGGACGGAGACGCGATCCTGGCCAACAGGACCGCCTGCCGGCGCATCCATCAGATCTGCTTCGCCGCGCAACAGGCGGCCGACCAAGGCGCCGCGGTCACGCTGCCGACCCCCGCCTGAGCCGATCGGCGAGACGCTCGGTCGCCTCCGGCCCCACGCTCCCTCTTCAGGAAACGAACAGCGTGCTCCGGGCCGAGTCGATCAGCGTCGCCACGGCCGGGTTCTTGAGCCGGCGCTCCACGCTGATCGCGTAGATCTGCTCGTGACGACCCTTGATCGAGCCGATGGCGTCCATGCGGTGCCCCTTCGATATCTCCTTGGTCACCACTTCGTGCGCGGCGAAGAACCCCATGCCGTTCTGTCCGAAGATCCTGATCAGGGCGATGTCCTCGAACTCGCCCACGATGCTCGGACGCACCCCCACCGAGTCGAACCATTCGTCGAGCGTGCGCCGCAAGGCACTGCTCGCCGCCGGCAACAAGGCCGGCGCGCCGTCGAGCGACTTCGGAAAACCCGGCCGGAGCCGGCGTGCGAGCTTCGGCGCGGCGAAGAACGAAATCACGCACTCTCCAAGAAGATGACTGAACGCACGGACCCGAATCTGGGGATCCACCGGAGCGTCCGACAAAACCACGTCCAGATCGTTGACCGACAGCGGCGGCAGCAACTGGGCGGGCGTGCCTTGGACGCACTCGATCCTCGCGGGCTCGGGGCCCGACAGCAGGGGCTCGAGCAGGCGGTAGACCAGGAGCTTCGGAAGCACGTCGTTGACGCCGACCCTCAATCGCCGCGGCCGCTCCGAAGACCTCGCCTTGACCACGTCCACGAACTCACGCCCCAGCGAGAAGATGTCGTCCGCATAGCGGAAAGCCACTCGCCCCGCCTCGGTCAGCACGAGATTCCGCCCGACCCGATTGAATAGCGTCTCGCCCAGGCTCCGCTCGAGCTCGCGCACTTGGGCCGAGATCGTCGGCGGTGACAGGTGCAGCTTCTCGCAAGCGGCCGCAATCGACCCCTGACGCGCTACATGCCAAAAGTACAAGAGGTGATGGTAGTTAAGCCAGTCCATATCCTAAATATACTTCGTAAAAACCTCATGTTCAAGTTTGCATTATCTGTTTGCCTAAGAGTCGACGGTCGGGTATGGTACGCTAAGATTCGGTCCAAAACACTTCGGTGGCATGGGGACAAGCGATGAAGCTTGAGATCGACCCGGGACGCCACGCCCTAACAGAAGAAGCCAAGAGTCGTCTGGAAGGCGCCGTGACTGCGGCCCTCGGCAGCTTTGCCGATCACATCGCCCTCGTGGGCATTCATCTGCAACACCTGGAGAAGGCGCGCGCGGGATTCGAGGAGCAGTGCCGAATCGAGGTCTCATTGCTGCCCTCCGGCAGAGTCTGCACCGAGATGAAGGAGGCAAGCATCGAAAGGGCCGTCGACATCGCCACCGTAACCATTGCGCGCGAGGTCAAGGCGGCGCTGCACCGCAGACGCTCGGCCCCATTCCCGTCCGGTACATGCGTGCCCGTCGTGAGGCCGGGATTCGGCCCGTCGCGGATCGATCTACCGCCAAGAACATGACAGCCGCTGACCCCGCGCGAGTCGGAGACCGGAGGACATACCCTCGGTCTTCTGGCAGCCAGTGCTATGTGACAAGCCGATTGTCGACTCCGCGCTGCTCTGTCCCGTCAGACGACTGAACGGGCGCCCTCCAGCCGACCCGCAATCGCCACCCCAAGCTCCCGACATCTCCTCAGCGCCTCATCGTCGGGTACGTACTGAACCTCGACGCGCTCGCCGACCAACTCGACCTTCATCTGTCCCAGCGTCTCGGCGATCTGGCCGACCGCCTTCGGGCTCCAGCCGTAGCTGCCGAACGCCGCGCCGATCAGCCGCTTCGGACTCAGCCCCCTCAGGTACGTCAGCACGTCCGCCACCGTCGGAAACATCTGCCCGTTCTGCGTCGGAGAGCCGACGATCAACGCCCCCGCCTCCAAAACCTCGGTCGCAATGTCACTTCGATGGTTCTCCTTGAGCCCCATCAGCTTGACGCTAGAACCGCCCGATGCGAGACCCTCGGCGATCGCCCGAGCCATCCGCGCCGTGCTGCCCCACATGCTGTCGTACACGACCACTGCCTTGCGCGTCGGCGCCTGCTCGACCCAGCGGGAGTACAGCTCGATCTGCCGGTCAAGATCCCGCCGGTACACCGGACCGTGATCCGGCGCGATCATCCGAACCTCCAGCTTGCCGATCGCCTCGAGCGTCTTGGCCACGCGCGAGCCGAACGGCATGATGATGTTCGCGTAGTACTTCGCCGACTCGTACTCCACGATGTCCCCCGGCAACTCGTCCGCGAACCGCTCGCTCGACGCCAGGTGAATGCCGAACGCATCCTGCGTGAACAAGACGCCCTCGCCGGGCACGTACGTCATCATGCTGTCCGGCCAATGGAGCATCCGCGTCTCCATGAACCGCAGCGCCATGCCGCCCAAGTCGAGAGTCCCGCCGTCGGCCGCCGCCTCGACCCGATCCCGCAGGCCGTGGAAGTGCCGTGACAGGTTCTCGACGCCCTTGACCGACGCGAGGACGCGCTCGGGCGAAACGTCCTCGATCACCCGCGGCAAGCAGCCGGAATGGTCCATCTCCGAGTGGTTCGAGACGATCACGTCGATCTTACGCGGATCGATCACCGACGCGATCCGGCCCATCAGCTCGCCTCGAAACGGGGCCCGAACCGTGTCGATCAGCGCCACCTTCTCACCCAACACCAGATAGGCGTTGTACGTCGAGCCCCGAGGCGTCTCGTACCCGTGGAAATCGCGAAGCGACCAGTCGATCGCCCCAACCCAGTAGATCCTGTCCGTGATCTTCACCGCGTCATACAAAGTGGACATCAGCGCATGGTCCTTCCCAGATCCGAAACCCGAGGCCCCAAGCCGGCCTCCGCTCCATGATTCTATTCCCCGAGGCCCGAGGCTGGTAGAGCGGCGAGAGATGGTGCGTCGGAAAGCACGGCGCGGACGCGCCGCGTCGGGCCCCGCGTCGCCCGGCTGCGAACGCTTGACCGCCTCTCCACGCAGAGCTAGAACCCACCCCAGGCGACGTAGCGAGGAGAGCGCGATGGCCAGCGGCGACAGCAAGGAATTCCCGTTCCCAGGACTGCCCTGGGCCCAGCGGGCCGAGCGGATCGAGCAGGAACTCCGGCGGGTCAACCTCTACGAAGGCCACGTCCTGGCGGACGTCCTCTTGCCGCCCGAGGGGCACCCCGACCACATCACCGGCAACCACGAAGACGGCATGAACAACACGGGGCCCTACCTCGCCGCGCTGTGCTACAAGGTCGCCGTCACCAAGGACCCCACCGACCAACAGCACGCCAAGGAAGCCGCCCAGGCCATCGAGAAGATGGAGCAAGTCACCGGCGTGCCCGGCTGCTTCTGCCGCAGCTACTATCGCACGGACAACCCCCTCGATTTCGAGACGCGATACTTCTTCCCCGCCGAGTGGCACTGGTCGCCGACGATGCCCAAGACGCGATGGCTGGGTGATCCGAGCTCGGACTCCCTGACCCACCTCATGGAAGGCTGTGCCCTGTACTTTGACCTCGCCGCCGACGAGCCGGGCCGGCAGCGAATCGCCGCCCTCGTCGATCGCGTCATGACCCGCCTGCTCACCTACAACTTCCGCCTCACCGACGTCGACGGAAAGATGACGCTCTGGGGCGACTTCTGCCCCGACTCCGACATCCAAGAGCTCAACGCCCTGCTCGCGCTGATGTACATGCGAGTCGCCTACCACGTCACCGGCAAAGCCGTCTATGAGCGGGCCTACCGAGACCTGGTCGACAAGCACGCCTATCACGAACGCGCCGTCCTGACCCGCCCCCTCACCGGCCCCGTCGGCGTGCCGTGGGACAACACCCTCGGCATGACCGGCCTCTACTTCGTCATGAAGTACGAGACCGACCGACGAATGCTCGGCTTCTACCGGGCCGCCCTGGAACGCTATCGCAAGCACCTCCGCGACCAGAAGATCCACATCTACGACTTCGTCGTCCAGGCCCTGTCACGCGACGTTCCCGCGGTCACCAGGGAAACTTACGAATACCTCGCCACGTGGAACCACGCCGGAACCCATAAGCGCCAAGACGGCGCCTGGCAGACCGCCGGTCACGGGTATCTACGCCAGTACTGGATGGGCCGCTATTACGGGCTCATCGGCCCGAAGGCCACCGGCGCGGCCGACGCCGCCGCCGGAACGAAACCGCGAACGGACCTCATGATCGCTCCCCCCTGGGACGCCCCTGGAATCACCTGTCCCGAAGGCATGACCTACGTCCCCGCCGGACCATTCCTGATGGGCGGCAACCGAGGCGACGACGACGAGACGCCCGAACACCTGGCCGAAACCGGCCCCTTCTTCATCGACGTCACGCCCGTCACCAACGCCCAATGGAAGAAGGTGTATCCCAATCACACATTCGACGCGAAGGATGCCGACAAACCGGCAACGGGTATGTCGTTCGAGCAGGCCGAGGCCTACGCCAAGGCCCTCGGAAAGCGCCTGCCCACCGAAGTCGAGTGGGAGAAAGCGGCGCGGGGCTCAGACGGAAGACTCTACCCCTGGGGAAGCTTCTGGGACCCGACCATGGAAACGCCCGACGACCGCTGGCCGGTCGCCCAGCAGCCGTGGACGGCAAGCCCCTATGGATGCCAGGACATGGCCGGCAACGTCTGGCAGTGGACGTCCTCGTGGTACCAGCCCTATGACGGCAACAAGGTGCCGTCCGAGCAGTATGGTGAGAAGTTCAAGGTCATTCGGGGCGGGGCGTCGTTCTCGAACTTCAGCTTCAAGCGCGCCAGCCATCGATACTACGTCGCGACCAACACGCGTTCATACGGCTACGCCATCGGACTCCGCTGCGTAAAGGATGCGCCGAAGTAGCCCGCATCCCTCTACGTCGTCCGTCGCCCATCGGGTGGCCCACCTCTTCAGAGGTGGGGAACGCGAATTCGCCTCCGTGCCTGCGCCGCCTGATCGAACTGAACTGAAAGCGTGCCTGCAACACACATACGCTTACGTTCACGTCGATCGCCGCGGACCCCGTGCCCCGCGCCGCGCGCTCGATGCCGCCCAACCCATCAGCGCGATCAAGACGAACCCGACCGCCGCCACCGGCGCAAAGCACGGCGCGCCCCCGGGAACCGTTCCGTCCCCCGTCACGATCTGCGCCGCTACCTCGGGCGTGTACACCGTCTTGGTTACCGTGACCTCCTGCCCGGACCCGTCGGTAACCGTCAGGTGATAGTCCGTCGTCTCCATCGGCGTCACGGTGATCGCGGAGACCGCCGCCCCCGTGCTCCACAAGTACTCGTATGGCGTAACCCCGCCCGACACGCTCGCCGTCAGCGTGCTGGTCTGTCCGTCACCGTTCACGACGTTCGGATCCGCCTCGACCCAGACCAGCAGCGGGCTCGTATTGACCTCCACCGTGATCGAGCCCCGCCCCGTCGCGCCAAGGCTGTCAGTAACAACAACCTCGTAGCTCGTCGTCGCCTTCGGCGCGGACACGAAACTCGCCCGCTTGTACTTCGTGTCCCAGAGATACGTGTACGGCGGCGTCCCGCCAACCACCTCCGTCATGACCAGCGAGCTACGACCGGGCGAGATCAGCCCCGGATCCGCCGTTACCACCACCGCCATCCCCTCAGCGGCGCCCGCCGACGCGTACGTCGCGGTCAGGTTCGTGCTCTTGCCGTTCGTGATGATCACCACCTGGCTCGAAGGCGTGACATGCCCGCTCAGCTTGCCGAACGAGATCGCATGCGCCCCGGCATCCACCTCGCCCGACCACGAGCCCGAGCCCTTGAGCGCTCCGTCGACGGCGACCTTCCCGGACACCACGTCGCCCTCGCCGTCGACCGTCACGATCGACAACATCCCCGTCCCGGCGCCCGCCCCGTCTATCTCGGCCGTATAGTCCTGATCGTCGACGTCGTCGTCCACCGCCGTATACGTGCGAGTCTCCGGCGTGAAGGTGTATCCCGGCTTGCTCGGCGTGATCGTGCCCGACCAGCCCTTCCTCACCTCGACCTCATAGTTGCCGTGGACGTCGGTGATGTCGTACTCGTCCGACTGCCCCGCCGAAACCAACACTCCGGAAATGCCCGCGCCCGTCGACGTCCCCACGAAGCCCGAGATCGTCACGGGCTCGACCAGAACCACGGAAAGATCCATCGTCCCCCCGGACGCCCCGATGCCCATCACCCCCAAGCCGAGCTGATTGCCCGCGTACCCCTCGGTGTTCGGCGTCGTCGTGTCGCTGAACTCGGTGGCATTCCCCTGCCGATAGTAGTCGCCGTCATCGCCCGTGCCGCTCGGGGTCTTCAGGTCGTCGGACCCGTCGGCCTCCTCCAGGCCCACCATGTAGTGCGTCTCGTCGTCGTTGTCCGCCTTGCTGTCGTCAACGTGCCAGATCAAGATGCCGCGGTTAACCCCCGGCAGCGCCGCGTCGAAGCCGACGCCCTGCCGGTTCTCCACCAGGAAATACTCGTTCGACGGAAACGCCCCCTGCAACTTGTAGACCTGCGCATTGGTCTCGACCTGTGCGAGATCGTACGAGCCCGCCTCCGCGAGGACCGTCGGCGCGACCCATCCAAGCTGAATCTTGCACCACGCGCACAGATGGGCCGGCGACTCGCCCCAGCCGGCCGCCCCGTTCCAGCTACCACCGGCCATCAAGCAGAACTCGCCCGCGCCCGCGCTCGTGTAGTCCCGGTCGTACAGGTCGGGCAGCCCCAAGACGTGCCCCAGCTCGTGGCAGATGATCCCAGGATCGACGATCCCCTTGCCCGTCTCCCGAACCGCCGCCGCCGTCGCATACGGCTGCAAGGACACCCCGTCGTAGATCACCGGACCCTCGAGCTCCCACATGTGAGCCCAGATGGCGTCCGGGTCGTTACCGATCTCCTCGCCTTCCCCCGCGTGAACGACCGTCAAGCCGTCGACTTCACCATCCCCGTTGCCGTCCATGATGCCAAAGTCAAAGCCCCGAGCCTCCAGCTTGGCCAGCGCCTCGGCCACCATCTCCTGGGGACGCAGGTCGTACCCCATCGCGTCGTTCTGACCGTAGTACGCGTACCCGTGATCCAGCGTCACCGCCTCAACCACCGTCGACTGAATCACCAGCGCCCCGTAGGACACCTGAGAGTAGTAGTCCTTGACCGAACCCGCCGCGCCCTTCACCGAATACCCCGCCAGGTTGAACAGGTTCTCGTATTCCGCCGTCGTGTGCGCCACGGTAAGGTCGGTGAAGTTCACGAGAATCACCAGGTTGCGCAGCGTCCCGCTCGTCGGAGCACTTCGGGCCGTCACCACCCTCGCCGGCCGCGCGATCCCACGAGCCATCGCACCGGCCTTGACCCGCGACGCCTCGGGAGCGGCATCCTGTCCCACAATGAGGCCCGTGGATCGGATCTGACCGTTCTCTCGCTTCGCATAGACCCACTGCCCCGTCGCGGAAACACGCGTCACGAGACGACCAGCCCCGTCCTCATACCAGTGGCCGTTCTCATCTCCGCGCTGAATGACGGTAACAACCGCCCCGTCCGGCTGAACGGCCGAAATGGCCCCAGGCCTGGCCGGTGCGCCAAGCGACTCGCCCACCCCCCACACCGTCATTACCGCGACCGCAACCAGGTACCCATGCCAAGCCGATCGCGGCATGAACGACCGATCGGTCCGTGAAGGCATCCGCTGGGAATCGTTCCTCTCGACGCGCATCGTCGATCACCTCATCAATAAGTGCCGGCGATTCCGCCGTGCAGCCCACGCGCCCCAGTTCGAGCCGGTGACGTCCTGCCCGAACGCGCAGGGGGCGCCCACGTTTCTTCGCGCAACTGTCATTAATTTCGACAGGTTGTGTAGCGAGATGGACCTTCAGGACCGGAGATTCTCACCAGCGCCCCCCAAGCCCCCTGCGACAACGTACAACCCGCCCCCACCCCCGCAACGCTGTCCGATAAGACCCAACCCATCAGGACCGCTAGCGCGTTACCGGTCTCTGTTGAGTCGTACCGAAGACCGCCCAAGCTGCCTGCAGGAATCTTTGAGCAGATCGCCAAGAATGGGTGCCCCATCGCTTCAGCGGTGGGGGACACGAATTCGGGTTTGGGATCGTGTCTCCAATGGCTAAGCCGCTTGCGGGAGTAGTTGACAAGTTGCACGGTTCCGCCCGATGTGGCCCAGCCGCCCTCGGCTGGGCAGTACGATCCTTCACGGCCGGGGGCCGCCGTGCCACACTGGAAACTCTTTCTTGCAAACAGCTTAGAGCCACGAACCGTGCATCGAAGGTTTTTGAAGAAGCACACTGTTCATTCATTGTTGCGGGCCGCTTAGAATGCCCGGACTAGGACGGCACACTTGTCGTGCCAACCGCCTTGCCCCACAACGCCCTCAGCCAGGAGGACCCCAATGGGAGTCGATCGGCATCGGATTCCAGGACGCCTGACACTCATCGCCTGCCTCGCCTCGACCACCGCCGCGTTCGCCGGCGCCGTCGTGACCGATCCGCGAATCCCCCTCTTCGCCTTCGACGCACCCGACGCCCTCCAAGGCTTCACCCGCAACAACGTCGACGTCGAACTCGTCAACGCCCCCTCAGGCCAAGGCAAGGCCCTGAAGGTCCTCTTCAAGAAGGCCGACTGGCCCAACGTCTTCTTCCCCGCCGGCGACAAGCCCTGGGACTGGTCCAGCTACCTCGGCCTCGCCGTCGACGTCACCAACCCCAACCCCTTCGACGTCCAGGTCGCCATGCGCGTCGACAACAAAGGCGCAGACGGCGCAAAGAACTGCAACCAGGAGAACTTCACCGCCAAGGCCAACAAGACCACGACGATCGCCATCGCCTTCAACTACGGGCTCGACCTCGGCCTCTGGGGCATGCGCGGCTATCCCCCGCCAAGCCGCGGCGACGGCACAACGCTCGACCCCTCACGCGTCGTCGCCTTCCAGGTCTTCCTCCCCATGCCCAACAAGCCCAAGACCCTCATCCTCGACAACATCCGCCTCTTCGGAAAACGCCCCAAGCTCGAGCCTTGGCCCTCGAAGGCCTTCGTCGACCGCTTCGGCCAGTTCCGATACGCCGACTGGCCCGGAAAGCTGAAAGACGCGTCCGAGTTCAAGACCCGCCTCGCCGCCGAAAGAACCGACATCGCCCGCCATCCCGCTCCCAAAGATCGCGACGAGTACGGCGGCTGGAAGGACGGACCCAAGCTCACCGCCACAGGCTGGTTCCGAACCGAAAAGGTCGACGGCAAATGGTGGCTCGTCACCCCCTCCGGACACCTCTTCTTCTCCCTCGGCGTCGACTGCGTCGGCCACTGGGCACAAACCATCGTCACGCAGCGCGACGACTGGTTCGAGTGGCTGCCCGAGCCCGACGGCGAGTTCGGCCAGCACTACGGCACCTTCGCCAACCCCCACCGCGGCCCCGTCAAGAAGGGCAAGACCTTCGGATTCTACTCCGCCAACCTCCAACGCAAGTACGCCAAGAGCTGGCAGGAAGACTGGCGCGAGATGGTCTGGAAACGCCTCCCCTCCTGGGGCCTCAACACCATCGCCAACTGGTCGCAGCACGACACCTTCACCGGCCCCATCCCCTACGTCGCCAGCGTCGGCATCGGCGGAAAGCACGCCCGCGTCTCCAGCGGGTCCGACTACTGGTCCAAGATGCACGACGTCTTCGATCCCGAGTTCGCCGCCGACGTCGCTAAGGCCGTCAATGGCGGCGCGCATCTCTGGAAAGACAAGAAGATGTGCCTCGGCGTCTTCGTCGACAACGAGCTCTCCTGGGGCCACGAGCGCAACTTCGGCCTCGCCGTCGGGCCCCTGAACTGCAACGCCGGCCAGCCGAGCAAGAAGGCCATCCTGGAAGACCTCCGCAAGAAGTACGAAACGATCGACAAGCTCAACGCCGCCTGGAAGACGACATGGCCGAGCTGGGACGAGATGAGCGAGAAGCCCGCCGCGCCGAACCTCGACAAGGCCACCGACGAATGCAAGAAGGACCTCGACGCCTTCATCCGCCGGTTCAGCCTGAAGTACTTCTCAACGATCCGCGACGCCATCCGAAAGACCTCCCCGCATCACCTCTACCTCGGATGCCGGTTCGCCTGGGGCAACCAGACCTCCTACCGCGCCGCCGCCGAGGTCTGCGACGTCGTCAGCTTCAACATCTACCGCGAAACCGTCGACCCCGAGGACTATGGCTTCACAAACGACCTCAACAAGCCCTGCATCATCGGCGAATTCCACTTCGGCGCGCTCGACCGAGGCATGTTCCACACCGGCCTGGTCAAAGCCAAGGACCAGGCCGACCGCGCCCGAAAGTACGCCGCCTACGTCCGAAGCGTCGCCGACATGCCCGCCTTCGTCGGTTGCCACTGGTTCCAGTTCGTCGACGAGCCCATCACCGGCCGATGGTTCGACGGCGAAAACTACAACATCGGCTTCGTCACCGTAACCGACGACCCCTACCCCGAGCTCATCGCCGCCGCCAGACAAGTCCACGCGGAGATCTACCAACGACGCGCCGGCAAGAAATGAACCCCATCCCCGGGAGGGCGAGGCTCCCGCCGAGCCGAGAAAGGTGGGCGAGCATCCTTGCGAGCCGACGCCGCCCTGTCCGCCCCCACATCGCCCTCATTGACTCGCCGACACACGATTCCTTACGATGATTGTACTCGCCTCGGCCCGCGTGTCGTGCAACGGCCGAGCAAACCATCTCCATCACCCGCTCGGCGGAGGGGCAGCACATGCGTATCCGCTTCATAACGCCATACTACGGTGTCAAGGGACTCCGCATCCTGACGCTCCCAGTCCTCGCCGCCGAATTCGGCCAGTACGCCGACGTCGAAATCTGCGACGAGAGCGTCGAGCCCATCGACTTCTCACCCGTCGACGTCGTCGGCATCAGCCTGCTCGTCTACAACGCCCCCCGGGGCTTCGAGATCGCCAAGCGCTTCCGCGAGCAAGGGGCCAAGGTCATCCTCGGCGGCACCTACCCCTCCCTCCAACCCGACCACTGCCTCCAACACGCCGACGCCGTCGTCGTCGGAGAGCTCGAAGGCCTCACCGGCCGGATCATGCACGACCTCGAGCGAAACCGCCTCCAACCCGTCTACCGCAACGCCGAGCCGCCCGACGTCAGCCACATGCCCCGACCTCGCGTCGACCTCCTCAAGAACGATCGCTACATGGGCGTCGGATACCCCATCGAGTTCACGCGCGGTTGTCCCAACGCCTGCGGATTCTGCGTCAATCCCTACGTCTTCAGAAAGTTCCGACCCATCAGCCTCGAGAACATCGCCCGAGACCTCAGCTTCCGCGACATGGACATCCTCGGCGTCGACGATCTCAACATGACCGGCGACAGAGACCACGCCCTACGCGTGGCCAAGCTCCTCGAGGAGACCGGCAATCTGAAATGGGCCGCGGAAATGACCCTCGCCAGCCTCGACGACGACGAACTGCTCGAAGCCTTCGCTCGAAGCGGCTTCACCGAAGCCTACGTCGGCATCGAAAGCGTCAACCCCAGGGCCCTGGCAAAGATCAACAAGGGATTCAACCGCGTCGACGAATACCTCCGCGTCATCCGGAAAGTGCAAAGCTACGGCATCCGAGTCGGCTGCGGCATGGTGCTCGGCCTCGACGGCGAGGACAAGGACTTCTACAAGCAAATGCTCGCCTTCCTCGAAGAGTCCAAGATGACCTACGTCACCCCCACCTACCTCACCTACGTGCCCGGCACACGACCCTACGACGCCGCCCTCGCCGCCGGACGAATCCTGACCCACGACCTCCGAGCCTACGACGGACTCCACCCCGTCGTCCAGCCCGACGGCATGACCGTGGAAGAGCTCAACGAGGGCCTCCGCTGGTTCATCCGCCGCTTCTTCGGCCTGCGGAGCGTCCTGAAACGCCTCCCCGATCACTGGTGGCGGAACCTGCCACAGACGATCACCCACCTGGCGACGAACCTCTGGTTCCGAAGTTGGTATTGGATGCTCGTCAGGCAGTACGGCCCCAACCGACGATACCTCATCGAAGACCAAGACCTCTTCGACCGCGCCGTCCGGCAACCCTACCGGCGGCACTGGCTGTGGAACGTCACGCGGCAGGCCTATCGACAAACCAGCGGCATCGAAACCGAGCGTCCCAGGGATCCCGAAGCCTCGCTCGATCGCAAACCCGCCCTCCCCGCCACCTCCCCAAGCGGATAGACCCACACCCCGGGCAGCGCCGGCAGATCACGACCCCCCGCGAACCCTCCGGCGCGTACCGAGATCGTCCGACAGCCGAAACGAGATCATCTGATCCTCCCCCACCCAGCGGCGTCTCGCCCCACCAAACGCAACCGCCTCCGCCATCGTCCCAATACCTCGCCCCGCCAGCGGATCCAGCGCCTCCCGACCGCCAATCAGCTTCGGCGCAACGAAAACGAGCGCCTCGTCCGCCAGCTTCTCGTCGAAAAACGCCCCCAGCACCTCACCCCCACCTTCCACCATCACGTTCGTCATCTCACGCCGACCCAACTCGTCCAGCAGCGCCCCCAGATCTATCCGCCCGCCCCGGCCACGAATCCCGATCACCTCGCACCCCGCCGACCGCAGCCGCCTCGCCTCAGCCGAACGCCCCCGCAGCCCCGCCTGAGCGGTCACAACGAGAACCGGCGCCTGCCGCGCCGTCTTGACCAGCTTGGCACTCCGCGGAATACGAAGCCGACCGTCCAGGACGATTCGCGTCGCCACCCGCTTCGCCCGCACGTGACGGCACGTCAAGTCCGGATCGTCCGCAAGCACCGTCCCGATCCCCACGACGACCGCGTCAACCCGCCCACGAAGACGGTGGGCCTCCCGCCGCGCCGCCGCCCCCGTGATCCACCGAGAATCGCCCGTCCGCGTGGCGATCTTGCCGTCCAGCGACTGCGCCCACTTCAAGATCACCCACGGCCTGCCCGTGTGCCTCAGCTTGAAATAAGCCGCATTGAGCCGCTCCGCCTCCGCCGGACAGACGCCGACGTCCACCCGAATCCCCGCCTCGCGAAGCGTCCGAATGCCCCGCCCCCGCACCGCCGCGAACGGATCCGCCACCGCCGCCACAACCCGAGCCACCCCCGCCTCGATCAGCGCCTCCGTGCAAGGCGGCGTCTTCCCGTAATGACAGCACGGCTCCAACGTAACGTACGCCGTCGCGCCTCCGACACTGCCCTCACACCGTCGCAGCGCGTCCCGCTCCGCGTGCGGCCCCCCGAATCGACGGTGCCAACCCTCGCCGACAATCCGACCGCGACGAACGAGCACGCACCCCACCATCGGGTTCGGCTCAACGCGCCCACGCCCGCGAGCCGCCAGCGCCAACGCCCGCCGCATGAAGCCCTCATCTTGCCGTTCCGTCTCACCCAAACCGCCAAACTCCCAACCGCATTCCGCCCCCGAAAACCGAGAACTATCATACAAGCCGCCAAGACACTATAACATCGCCCAAGATCTCTAGGAGGCCCGAACATGGCAACATTGGACTACGAACGATTGCACGGCATCTGGGCGGGCCTGCCCGTCGCCTGGAACGAATCGCTCGACCTCGACGAGGACGCCTACGCCGCCGATGTCGAGGCCTGCTGTCGCGCCGGCGCGCACGGCGTCTACACCGGAGGCACCACCGGCGAGTTCTACGCCCAAGACGAGCAGACCTTCCGGCGAATCGTCGCCCTCACCGTCTCCGCCGCACGCGCCACCGACACACCCGTCCAGGCCGGCTGCACCGCCACGAGCACGCGCCTCGTCTGCCGCCGAATAGAAATCGCCGCCGAGCTCGGCGCCCACGGCATCCAAATCGCCCTGCCCTTCTGGCTCGCCGTCAGTGACGCCGAAGCCCTCTCCTTCGTCAAAGACGTCGCCGCCGCCGCCGGAAACCTGCCCCTGATTCTGTATAAGACGGATCGCTCGAAACGGCACATCGACGCCAACCTCGCCCGCCGCCTTCGCGACGCCGCGCCCACGTTGATCGGCTGCAAGTTCACCGGCCCCCAGGACGACCTCCGCGAGTTCATCGAGGCCCTGCCGGAACTCAGCGTCTTCGTGGGCGAGCCCTCCCTGCCCGACGCCGCCCGCGTCGGAGCACGCGGCAGCTACAGCAGCCTCTTCTACCTCCGCCCCGATTACATGCTCCGCTACTACCACCTGTGCGAGCAGCGCCGCTTCGACGAAGTCGCCCCCATGCAGAGCGAACTAAAGCGCCTCTGCGACGAAGGCATCCGCCACCTCCGCGAAAAAGGCATGATGGACTCGGGAATCGATCGCGTCTTCGCCACCGCCCTCGGATTCCTCCGCTGCGGCCTGCGATGCCAGCCGCCCTACGTTCACGCCACGCGGGACGACGTCGAGACGCTGAAGGCGTGGATGCGCAACCACGCCCCCCTTCTGATGGAAGGACGGTGAATCGGCAAGCGCGCCTGCGGCGTCACTGCCCGAACAAGTGGATCATGAACACGCCGATGGACAGGTAGATCCCAACGCTGATGATGTCATTGCTCGTCGTGATCAACGGGCCGGAAGCGATCGCCGGATCGATGCCGAGCCTGCGAAACAGAAACGGCAGCAGCGTGCCCATCGTCACCGCGACCTGAATCGCCAGGAACATCGCCAGCGTCACCGCACAACCGATCGCCACAGGACTGAGCTGCGACCCGCCCTTGCCGAGAGACTCCAAGACCCCCACGACGATCCCCGCCACCGCGCCCGCTACCAGGCCGCAGGCGATGCCGATCGCCCCCGCAATCGGCATCTCACGACGAATCGCAAGCATAAGTCTCTGCCCTGCCATCTCTTGCGTAGCGAGACCGCGTATGATCACCGTCGCCGACTGCACCCCGCTGTTGCCCCCCATCGCCGCGATCATCGGGACGAACAACACCAGAACGAGGAACTCCCCGGGGTCGATCGCCGCCTGAAAGACCGCCATCACCACCCCGCTGAACATCGCACCCACCAAGCACGGCAGGAGCCACGTCATCCGAACCCGCGCCGCGCGAAGCGGCGACGCCCGCTCCAGCTCGGCCGCGTCCGTGCCCGCCATGCGGAACATGTCCTCGTCCGCCTCTTCGACGATCACGTCCGCCACATCGTCGTGCGTGATCCGACCGACAAGCCGATCGTCCCCGTCCAGCACCGCTACCGCCGGCAGGTCGTGACGGCGAATGACGTTGACCACCGACTCCTGATCGTCGTCCACGTGGACCGTCGCCGCGTCGGTCGCCATCACCGTCGAGACCGGCGTCTCCGGCGCAACCATGATCAGCTTGCGCAGCGGAACCAGACCGCGAAAACGACCCTCGCCGTCCACGACGTAAACGTAGAACGGCTCCTCGTCGCTCAATCCCTTCTCGCGAAGCTTCGACACCGCCTCCGCCACCGTCTCGTGCTCTTCCACGGAGACCAGTACCGGCGTCATCAAGCCGCCGGCCGTGTCCTCCGCGTACTGCAGAAGCGGCGCGACCTCCGCCTTCTGCTCCGGCGGAAGGCTCTCCAGAAGCTCCTCCGTCTGCTCGTCGGAAAGCTCGCCCAGAAGGTCCGCCGCGTCGTCCGGCGCCATCGTCGCCACGACGCCCGTCAGGTCGAGGTTCGACATGTCCTCGACGATCTCGCCGCGAGTGGCCTCGTCGACCATGCTCAGCACATCGCCGGCCTCTTCGGCGTTCAGGGCAGCCATGAACATCTGCTGCTCCTCGCCGCCGAGCATCTCGACAATCTCGGCCAGATCCGCCGCGTCCGTGTTACGAAGGCGCCGGCGCAGGCTGACTGCGTCCTCCCTCTCCAGCAGGTGCCGTATCTCGTCGAAAAGCTGTTCGGGTTCGATGTTTGCCATCGCGCGCGTCCCCGCCGGCGGTCGGCGGCCCCGATTCCTCTTGCTGTCAGCCCAGGGAACTCATCGTCAACAAACCGATACTCAAGTAGATGCTCACGCTGATCACGTCGTTGCTCGTGGTGATCAGCGGACCCGACGCGATCGCCGGATCGATACCCACCTTCCTGAATCCGAACGGAAGGAACGTCCCCAAGCCCACCGCCATGAGGATCGCCAGTAGCATGGCCAGGGAAACCGCCACCCCCACCGCCGTCGGATGAAGGTCGGCCGGCGGCTCGTTGAGCATCTCCTGCAGGCCAAGCGCCCCGTGCAACGACACCACCGCGAAGGCCAGAATCCCCGCGACCACCCCGCAGGCCAATCCGACCAGGACCGCGATCGGCGCTTCCCGCCGCAGCGCCAGCAAAACGCTCTGACCCGCCATCTCCTGCGTCGCCAAGCCCCGGATGATGATCGTCGACGCCTGGATCCCGCTGTTGCCCCCCATGGCCATGATCATCGGCGCGAACAGAATCAGAATCCCGAAGTTCGCCGAGCCGACGGGAGCCCTGAAGAGCGCCATCACCAGCGCCGTGCCCGCCGTCCCGATCAAACACGGCAGCAGCCACGTCATCCGAACCCGCGCCGCCCTGACCGAGGACGCCCGCTCCAGCTCCGCCGCGTCCGTGCCCGCCATCCGAAGCATGTCCTCGTCCGCCTCCTCGAAGATCACGTCCGCCACGTCGTCGTGCGTGATCCGACCCACCAGCCGACCGTCCAAGTCCAACACCGGAACCGCGGGCAGGTCGTGCCGCCGAATCACGTTGACGACCTCCTCCTGATCCTCGTCCACCGTCACACTGACGACGTCCCTGTTCATGATCGCCGATATCGCCGTGTTCGGCGGAACCGTGATCAGCTTTCGCAGCGGCACGAGCCCCCGCAAGCGATCCTTCTCGTCCACGACGTAAATGAAGAACGGCTCCTCGTCATCG
>JAFGLZ010000245.1 GCA_016927755.1 Phycisphaerae bacterium | reverse complement strand
GGTCTGGCCCTTGGCGGGGCCGATTGGACCGGCGGGCGTCGCTGCGGCGCACCGGGGCGCGGGGGGAGTGCGGGGGGCTCTTCGGCCCGTGGCCTTGGCGGGGGGACGCGTCGCTTGGGCTCCTTGGCCTGCTTTTCGTTCTCCTTCTTCTTGCCGAAGAGGGAGCCCAGCAAGGAGAGCCCGATGATCACGGCGACGCCGATCACTTGGGCGATGCCGCCGGCCCCATCCTCGGCGGCCAAGGGGGCGGTCGCGGCGATGAGTATCGTCCAGCAAGAGATCATGGGTCACCTTGCCTTACGACTGGCCTGACGGTTTGGGGCCGGTCGTCCCACCATCGGGGCCGGAGCCTGCGATGGAGTCGCGCATCGTCGTGTCGGCGACGATGTTCTTCATTCGGTAGTAGTCCATGATGCCGAGGTTGCCGCTTCGGAAGGAGTCGGCGATGGCCTTGGGGACCTCGGCCTCTGCGAGGACGACCAGGGCGCGATTCTTCTGGACCTCGGCCTTATACTCCTGCTCTTGTGCGACGGCCAGGGCGCGGCGTTTCTCGGCCTCGGCTTGGAAGCGGCGGAGGTCGGCCTCGGCCTGCTTGGCCTGGAGGTTCGCGCCGATGTTCTCGCCGACGTCGACGTCGGCGATGTCGATGGAGAGGATCTCGAAGGCGGTGCCGGCGTCGAGCCCACGCTCGAGCACTTTCTTGCTGATCTGATCGGGGTTTTCCAGGACCTCGCCGTAGGCGGAGGCCGAGCCGATCGAGGTGACGATGCCCTCGCCGACGCGGGCGACGATCGTCTCTTCGGTGGCCCCGCCGATGAGCTGCTGGATGTTCGTTCGAACGGTGACGCGGGCCTTTGCCTTGAGCTGGATGCCGTCCTTGGCGACGGCATCGATGGTGCCCTTGTGGGCGGACTCGCTCGGCACGTCGATGACCTTCGGGTTCACCGACGTATGGATGGCGTCGAGGACGTCGCGCCCGGCGAGGTCGATCGCGCAGGCCTTCTGCCAGCTCAGGTCGATGTTGGCGCGATTGGCGGCGATGATGGCGTTGACGACGTTCGGCACGCGGCCACGGGCCAGGTAGTGGCTTTCGAGGTCGTTGATCGAGATCTCGTGGATGCCCGCCTTGACGAGCTGGATCTTGCCGTAGACGATCGATCTCGAGTCGACTTTTCGCAGTCGCATGCCGATCAGGTCGATCAGGCTGACGCCGGCACGGCTGGCGAAGGCCTGGATCCACAGGCTGAAGAACTGCGCGACGACGAGGAGGATGACGATGCCGATGACGATCGCCACGATGGCGGCGATGAAGCCCGCGTTTCCTCCCGCGTCCGGTTGTGCCAGCAACGGCAGATTCAGGAAGTCCATGGGTTCTGCTCCTTCCTTGATGGTTTACGCTTGGTCCTGATTGTATGCTTCAATCGCTCAGGTCACAATGCCTTGCCCGTCTTTGTGACGCCGTCGATCTCGTCTGCTTGCGCGCGGATCTCGTCGAGCACGTCCCGTCCTTCCAGGTCGATCGCGGCGGCGTCGGGCCAGTTCAGGTCGATTCCCGCGCGATTTGCCTCGATGATCGCCGAGACGACGTTCTGAACTCGTCCGCCGGCCAGATAGTGTTTCTCGATGTCAGAGACGGCGATGCCGTGGATGCCCGCCTTGACCAACTGGATTCTGGCGTAGACGACGGTCTTCAGATCGACTCGTCTCGACCGCATGCGGATCAGGTCCGTCAGGGGGATACCTGCTCGGGCCGCGTAGGCCTGAAACCACAGGCTGAAGAACCGCGCGAAGAGCAGGAAGAGGATGACGTAACTGACGATCGCCAGGATGGCGATGATGACGATGACAAGGTTTGCGGTTCCTCCCGCCTGTGCCTGCGCCACCATTGCGTGATTCAAGGAGTCCATTGCATCAGCTCTTCACCTCGCGGACGACGACGTCTCGTCCGCGGACTTTGAGGGCCTCGACCTTGGCGCCCTTTTCGATGCTGCCCCAATCGGTGACGCACTGGATACGCTTGCCGTCGAAGTCACAGCTTCCGACGGGTCTGAGCGGGGTGACGGATCGTCCGGTCTTGCCGACGAGGGCATCGAGCTCGTCGGTGTGGAAGCCGTAGTCGGCCTCCGTCAATTGCGGGTTCGGCGGGGCCATCCGTCTGCCGACGGGCAGATAGTACCAGTACTTGACCGCCAGCGCGATGCCGGTGGGCAGGAGCACGACGGACAGGAGGATCGCGGCGTACCCCACGGTCCCGTTGAAGCGGAACGCGTAGACGATGCCGGCGATCCAGAAGCCGACGCCCGTGACGCCCAGGATGCCGTGGCTCGGGATGAAGATCTCGAGGACGAGCACGGCGATCCCGATCAGATACAGGAGCAGGGCAACGCTGAGGTCTTCCATTGGGTCTTCAGGTCCTCCGGCCGACTTGTCCGAGGCGGATCATGCGTCTCGGACGCGCCTGACGACGATGCGATTGCCTCGCCGCTCGATCACCTCGACCGGCTCGCCGGCGTCGATGTAGTCCGACTGACTGACGACGTCCACCAGGGTATCCCCGAAGACGGCCTTGCCGGCGGGTCGGAGCGGGCCGACGGCCTTACCGAGCTCTCCGAGGAAGGCCGAGCGAGGATAGGCCTCTGGCATCGCTACCTCCGCCGGGGTGGGATTCGGGGCGACGATCCTTCCGACGTAGGGCACTTTCGGGAAGAAGCGACTCAGGACGACCGCCCCGACGAGTGAGGCGGCGATGGCGGATCCCATTACCTTCAGCCCAGTTCCGATGCCCCGCACGGTGGTGCCGTGATCGAATCGCGGGAGCGTCCAGGGCATTCGCGTGGGGTCTTCGGGGACGAACGTGGCGATAAGGCCCACGAGGATCAGGATGATGCCGGCGATACCGGCGATGCCGAAGCCGGGCAGGACGAAGAGCTCGACGCCCAGGAGGATGACGCCGAGGATGACGAGCATGATCTCCCAGACGTTGGCCAGTCCGGTGATATATGGGGCGCCCAGGAAGACGACGAGGCAGATCAGGGCCACCAGTCCGGGCAGGCCCACGCCGGGCGTGTGGAACTCGACGTAGGCGCCGAGCATGACGAGGACCATGAGGATGCCGCGGACGAGGGGGCTGGTGAGCCAGTTGACGAGCTCTTCGGACCAGGTGAGCTCGGCGCGGTCGACGATGTCGATGTCGTAGTACTCGATCAGTTGTCTTTCGTTGGCGATCTCGGCGGCGGCGAAGCCGTAGGCGAGGGCCTCGTCCTGTGTCATGGTGAGGAGCTCGCCCGCGGCGACGATCGGGTTGACGATCTTGCCCAGGCGGTCCGAGGCCTTGACGTAGTCCCAATCGGTCTGGCTCTTGACAAGCTGCTGGACGTGCCGTCCGCCCTCGGCGACGATCTCTCGCTCTCGGCGTTCGATCGGCTCTCCGTCGACTTCATGCTTGGTGACCTTCTCCTTGACCGTGGTCTGCGGGGCTTTGGTTGCGTCGATCCCGAACTTTTCGTCACGCAGGGCTCGCGAGGCGAACAGGCGTTCGCCGGTCTTGGTGTTCTCGATCCAGAAGACCTCGATTTCGGGCTGGATCATCGCCACGCACATGAGCTGGTCGTAGCCCCGTTCGCGGGCGGAGTCTCGGAACTCGGTAAGGATGGGGGCGCTGAGCTTGGCCTCGACGTCGTCGGGCAGGGCTTGGACGCCCTGCGGACCGATCATGATGGGCTGGCAGTCGCCGATCTTGGAGGCGGGGCTGACGATGATCTCCTTGCATGCCAGGGCGATCATCGATCCGGCGCTGTAGGCGCTGGGGTTGACCCATGCGACGGAGTGGATCTCGTCGGGGAGCCGCTTGATGAGATTGCAGATGTCCAGGGCACTGTTGACGGCGCCGCCGGGGGTATCCAGCTCAAAGACGATGAGCCGAGAGCCGCTTTCCTTGGCCTTCTCGACGCGGCGCTCGAGGCTCTTGAACATGAGGTCGTTGATCTCGCCCTTGATGGTGATGATGGTGGCTTGTTTGAATCCTCGGGGGGATTTCCTGGCGGGCGCGGGGCGAGCCCTTTCGTCCGGGTCGGCCGCACGCGTGGCGGTCTGTTCGGCCGGGGCGGGTCCCGTGGCCACGAGGAGGCCCAGGAGGAGCCCTGCCGCGGCGAGTAGTCCGGCGAATCGCGTCCAGGGCCGATAGTCTGTCATGCCACACGGTCTCACTACGTCACCTAACGGCGCACAGCAGGATTCGGACCCCCGAACCCCGCAATGCCTTACTCCTTTGGATAGTACGACGTGCGGGTAGAACAGGCAAGTTGAATTAGAGGCGCAGTTTGTAACGGGGGGAGGCGGATTCGATGCGGCGAGCCGTTCGGGTGGAGACTAAACGCGTGGTGTCTCCCGCGCGGGGTGGGTCCCGCGGCTCGGGGGGAGCGGTGTCCGATTTCTTGTTCCCCAGGCGGAGCGTTGTAGACTGTGGGTCCCTGGTGGGGCTGCGGCGGCGCTACGACGATTGCGCGGCGGAGTCCAATCGCTCGATGTGAGAAGGGAGCCTTTCGATATGCGAAGCACACGGACTGTCTGTCGTCTATTCGCGTTGGGCGCTGCGTTTTGGACGTCATCCGCGACTGCCGACCATTTGCTGTTGCAGGTCGAGGATTTCGAGGGGCCGTGGCGGCGGCAGACGAACATCGCGGGCTATCTGGGCGGGGGGTTCCGCACGTCCAACGCGAATCCAGAGATCGCTCGGACGACGATGACGAAGACGGTGGCCGTTCGGCGGGGCGGGCGACACGTGGTGTGGGCACGGGGCTACACGTCGGAGAACAGCCGCCGGGCTTTCCAGGTGCAGGTTGGGGACGTGGTGCTGCCGCGGACGCACACGGGCACGAAGCGGGAGTGGTCGTGGCAGCGGGCTGGGCAGGTCGAGGTGAAGCCTGGCGATGTGACGGTCGTGGTTCGGGACGCCGACGACGGGCACGAGTCGGTCGACGCGATTCTGCTGACGGATCAGGTCGACTTCGATCCGCAGGCCGACTTGCACAGATGGCGGGTGTATCGCGGCAGGGTTCCGGCGGAGGCGGACGCGCTTCGTTTTACGATCGACGCGTGCAGTCGCGAGCTGTCGGAGCGCCGCGACCCGAGCAGCAAGGAGGGGTGGGAAACGAAGCGTTCGCTCATCCGCAAGCATCTTGCCCATGCCCTCGGGCTCGATCCGATGCCGGCCAGGACGCCTCTCAATGTCCGGGTGACGGGTCGGGCGGAGCGGGAGGCGTACTCGATCGAGAACGTCGTGTTCGAGTCGCGGCCGAAGTTCTACGTGACGGCGAACGTCTACGTTCCGAAGAAGGTGAAGCTGCCCGCGCCGGCCATCGTCGTCGTGCCGGGGCATGCGATGGAGGACGGCAAGAACTACGGGCTGTACAACACGGCGGAGTTGGGGCTGGTGCGTCAGGGGTTCATCGTTTTGGCCTACGATCCGATCGGTCAGGGCGAGCGGCGCGTGCCGGGGATGGCCCATCCGCTGGGCTACGGCTCGCTGCTGGTGGGGCAGACGAACGAGGGGCACATCGTCTGGGACACGATCCGTTCGGTGGACTATCTGGCGAGCCGGAAGGACGTGGATGCTTCGCGTCTCGGGCTGGCGGGCAACTCCGGCGGCGGCGAGAACACGTTCTATGCGATGCCGTTTGACGAGCGGCTCAAGGCGGGCACGTCGTTCTGCTTCGTGTGCTCGTATGATCAGTGGCTGCGCCACGGCGGGAATCACTGCATCTGCAATCATCTGCCTGGGATCGTTCACCTGATGGAGGAGTTCGAGATCGTCGGGCTGAACGTGCCTCGGGCGTTTCTGTTCGGCAACGGGGAGAAGGATCGCATTTTCCCGATCAAGGGGACGCGCGAGACGCTGCGTCGGGCTCGTCAGATCTATGGGCTGTATGGCGCGGAGGATCGGGTCACGCTGGTCGAGGCGCCGCTGGGGCATGGCTGGTCGAAACCGCTTCGCGAGGCGTGTTATGGGTGGATGGCCCGGTGGCTCCAGGATCGAGGCGACGGCAAGCCGATGCCAGAGGGCGAGGAGAAGCACGAGGATCCGAAGTCGAAGGATGTCTTGTGCCTCAAGGACGGCAAGCTTCCCGCCGACGCCGAGACGGTGGTGACGTTGAACCGCAAGCTCGCCGATGCGTTTCGGGGGGCTTATGCCGCGCTACCCACGTCGAAGGATGCTTGGTTGGGTCGGGCCGGGGCGTGGCGCGAGGAGGTCTGGCGGTGCTTCGGCGGTCGACCGGCGGAGATGACGCCGACGGTGCGGAAGGTCGACACGTTCACCTGGCGGGACAGGAAGGTCGAGATGCTGGCGATCGCGACGGAGCCGGGGATGGAGGTTGCGGCGGCTCTGATTCGGTCCAAGACGGCTGAGGGCAAGTGCCCGGGCGTGGTGTATCTGGGGCTGACGGAGAAGTCTCATGTCCTGGGCGATCCGCTGGCCGAGACGCTCTTGAAGGCGGGGGTGGCGGTGTTGCTGCTGGATCCGCGGGGGTTGGGCGAGACGTTCGTCCACGAGAATCATCTGACGAGCGACACGGTTTGTCTGGGTCGTCACATCTTCGCGCAGCGGGTGTGGGACGTGATGCAGGCGGCGCGGTACCTGGCCGGTCGGGAGGAGATCGATCCGAAGCGGATTCGGTGTTACGGCAGGGGGGCGACGGGTTTGCTGGGTCTGTTCGCGGCGGCGCTGGGCGCTCCGTTGGAGGCGGTCTCGGTTGACGGACCGCTGGCGAGCTATCGCTACTTCCTCGAGGACGGTCAGCCACAGGCGATCTGGCTGGCGGTTCCGAGCTTGCTGAAGGTGATCGACGTATCTCAAGCGGCGGGGCTGGTTGCGCCGGGGCGTCTGATGATTGCCAACTCGGTGGGGTATGGACAGCGTCCGCTGGCGAGCGAGGAGGCGGGGATGGAGTTTGCCTTCGCGAAGGCGGCGTACGGCGTGGTCGGCGCGGCGGATCGAATTCGGCTTGTCGCCGGGGATGCAGAGGCGGCGAGTTCGGCGATCGCGGCGTTCCTGGCGGGTGGGGGCGGGGAGGGGAAGTAGGGTTCGATGCCGACGGCTTGACTCGGACGCCGTTGCGGTGCAGAAAAAAAGCCCGCCTTGGTCAGAGGCGGGCTCATTCATGAAGGAAAGGTATTCAATTCATAGGCAGGCCGGGGCGGCGGGTCAACCGGGGCGGTGCGACCGCGGTCAAGATTTCCTTGCGCAAGGGCGATTGCGGACAGGGCGTTTTCGGCGGGTGCGGCCTGGGTGCGATAACGTCGTGCTTCGGGGCGGGGGCGGCTGTCGGATTATCGGAATTCGGCTTCGACGGCCGAGTGGTCGGACAAGGCTTCGACTTTCGGGTCAAGGTGCCGATTGACGCGTACGTCGACGGGGACGAGGCGATTCTTCCGCGGTTTTGGGTTGCTGAGGATGATGTAGTCGATCCGGCTGCCGCCGTCCTTGTACTTGGGGAGCTGCCGGCTGGTGCCGCCGACGCCCTTCTTGAGGTGCGGCCAGAGGTCGATCAACTCGGCGTCGGGTCGGGCTTTCCGGAAGACGGACATCATGAAGGAATAGAGCGAGTCGGGGTTGCTGATGTCCGAGGGCGCGCCGTGCGTGTTCAGGTCGCCCAGGATGAGGACGGGGCGGTCGGGATCGCCGTGGGCTTTGATGAAGTCGGCCAGCTCCTTGTATTGGATCTTTCTTGCCTCGGCGTCCTTGCTGTCGAGGTGCGTTGCGAAGACGTCGACGAAGTCGGGTTTGACGCCGGTGCCGGCGAGCTGGATTCGGGCGTGGATAGCGCCTTTGGCGGCAAAGCCGTCGGCGAGGACGCCGTACTTTTCGGGGGTGCTGAAGGCGGTGTAGATCGTGCTATTTTTCTCGACGAAGGGGAGCCGGCTGACGATGGCGCAGCCGCCGCTGAGGCGCCCTTCGGGTTTCGGGCTGATGACGACGTTGAAGTCCTTGCCCCATGCCTGTCGGAGCTGATCGAGGAGGAGCTCGCGGGGTCGATCGTCGAAGGTCTCGTTGAGGCCGATGATGTCGAAGTCTTTGAGTTTCCGGCCGATGGTTCGGGCGCGGTAGGGGGCGTCCTTGCGTTGGTTGACGAGGCTGGCCAGGCCGGGGAGGAACTGGACGTTGTAGGTGGTGACTTTGAGGGTCGGGGCGGACTTGGATTCGGCGAGGGTCGTGGCGCTTGGGGCCAAGAGGAGTGTGGCAACGCCCATCCATGCGCATGACATGATTGCGGCGATTCGTCGGGTCGTCGTTATGGGGCCGGTCTTGGCGGCTAAATGGTCCATCGCTAGCTCTCCGAGTTGGCCGGTGGCCGTCCGTTCGGGAGTGACGGCGCGTGCGGGAGCTTCTGCTCTAGGGGCTCCCCGGGCAGGGAAATACTATGACAGACGGCGGGTCGTTTGGGAATGGTTGGCGGACGTTGAAAAAGGCGGGGCGCGAGGCTAGGGTGCTCGGATTCGGGCGTTGTCCCTATGGCGCAGTATCGGCGGTGAGGTGAGCGATGGGCGCAATTGACCGACGCGGCTTCTTGAAGGGCGGGGTGAAGGTCGCGGCCGCGGCCGCGGCGACGAGGGGGCTGGTCGGTCCGGCCTACGGCGTCGTGGGCGCGAACGAGCGAATCCGGATCGCCTGCGTGGGGCTGCGGTGGAGGGGATGGGATCACGTCAAGTACTTCACGCGGCTCAAGGGCAAGGGCGTGGACGTCCCGATGCTGTGCGACATCGACGAGCAGCTTCTCGGCGGGCGGGCGGAGGAGCTGACGAAGATGCGCGACGGTCAGAAGCCGGTGACGCACGTCGACTATCGGAAGGTGCTCGAGGACAAGTCGATTGACGCGGTCTCTTTGGGCGTGCCGAATCACTGGCACGCGTTGGGGACGATCTGGGCGTGTCAGGCGGGCAAGGACGTGTACGTCGAAAAGCCGGTTTCGTGGTGCATCGACGAGGGGCGGAAGATGGTCGAGGCCGCCCGCAAACACGGGCGGATCGTTCAGGCGGGGTTGCAGCGTCGGAGCGAGCCGGGCAATCGCAAGGCGGCGGCGGAGATTCGAGCGGGGATCGTGGGCGACGTGTACATGACGCGGGCGCTGATCTTCAAGCGTCGCGAGTCGATCGGCATCAAGCGGCCTTGCGAGCCGCCGAAGCACATTCACTTCGATTTGTGGCTGGGGCCCGCGCCGAAGCAGCCGTATCACGAGAACCTGGTCCACTACAACTGGCACTGGTTCTGGGATTTCGGCAACGGCGAGATCGGCAACAGCGGCGTTCATCGGCTGGATCTGGTTCGAATGACGCTCGGGAAGGAGCTGCCCGTGAAGGTCTCGAGCATGGGCGGGCGCTATGGGTACACGCCGCCCGATCAGGGCCAGACGCCGAATACGCAGGTGACGACGTGGACGTTCGAGGACGGCACGATGCTCGTGTGCGACGTTCGGGGCCGGTGGACGAATCCGGAGCCGGGCGTGGGGGGGAACATCTACTACGGCTCGCAGGGGTATCTGGGCGGGAAGGACGCGAGCTTTGGGTATGACGGCAAGGCTTACGGCGGCAAGCCGGCGCCCGAGATCAACACGAAGTGTCTGGGGGGAACGGGCAACCCCAACCACTTCCACAACTTCATCGAGGCGATGCGGAGTCGCAAGGTCGAGGACTTGAACTGCGACATCCTCGAGGGGCACCGATCGTCGGTCCTGGCGCACATGGCGAATATCTCGTATCGGCTGGGGCGGACGCTGACGTTCGATCCGAAGACCGAGCGATTCGTCGGGGACGGCGCGAAGGAGGCGAACGCGTTTGTGACGCGGGAGTACCGTAAGCCGTTCGTGTTCGACGCGGCGCTCTAGCGCCAGGTCGACAAACATCGTAGGATCCGCCGTGCGGACCCTATATCTGGCTGGAGCCTGGGTCTTCTATCTGAGTTCAGTCGAACTGTGGAGTGTGTGATGGCGCCTTTGAATCGACGCAGCTTCTTGAAGAGTTCCGCGAAGATGGCCGGTGTTGCCGGCGCGGCTGTCGTGGGCGCGTCGGGCGGTCCGGCGCACGGGGTCACGGGTGCGAATGAGAAGATCCGGCTGGCCACGATCGGGGTTCACGGCCAGGGCTTTTACCACGTCAAGCGACTCATGGAGCTGAAGAAGAAGGGCAAGAACGTGGACGTCGTGGCGCTGTGCGACATCGACGAGCAGGTCCTGGCGGGTCGGGCCGGCGAGTTGGAGAAGATGCGGGGCGAGAAGCCGGCGACGTTCACGGACCTGCGGAAGGTTTACGAGGACAAGTCGATCGACGCGGTCACGATCGGCATGCCCAACCACTGGCACGCGCTGGCGACGATCTGGGCTTGCCAGGCGGGCAAGGACGTTTACGTCGAGAAGCCGTGCTCTTGGTGTATCCGCGAAGGGCGGAAGATGGTTGATGCGGCCCGGAAGTATCAGCGGATCGTCAAGGTCGGCCAGCACCTGCGGAGCGATCCCGGCAACGGCAAGGCGACGGCCGAGCTTCGCGCGGGGCTGATCGGGGACGTCTATATGGCGCGGTCGCTGGTCTTTCGGCGTCGAGACTCGATCGGCGTCAAGCAGCCGTGCGATCCGCCGAAGCACATCCACTTCGATCTGTGGTTGGGGCCGGCGCCGAAGCAGGCGTATCACGAGAACCTGGTCCACTACAACTGGCACTGGTTCTGGGATTTCGGCAACGGCGAGATCGGCAACAACGGCATTCACGCGATGGATCTGGCGCGGTGGGGGATGAACAAGACGCTGCCGGTGAAGGTCTCGAGCATGGGCGGGCGCTACGGCTACACGCCGCCGGATCAGGCGCAGACGCCGAACACGCAACTCTCGACGCTAACGTTCGGGGACGGGACGATGCTGGTGTGCGACGTTCGCAACCGCTTCACGAATCAGGAGGAGAAGATCGGCGTCGGCAACCTGTTCTACGGCTCGCAGGGGTACTTCGCCAACGGCAAGCCGAGCTTCGGCTATGGCGGCGCGGCCTACGGGGGCAAGCCGGCGCCGGAGATCAAGCTCGATAGCGTGGGCGGCAAGCGCGAGGCGAACCAGTACGAGAACTTCATCAATGCCGTGCGGAGCCGCAAGTACGAGGACTTGAACTGCGACGTCCTGGAGGGGCACTACTCGGCCGTCCTGTTCCACATGGCGAACATCTCGTATCGGGTCGGGCGGACGCTGACGTTCGATCCGAAGACGGAGACGTTCGTCGGTGACGGGGCGAAGGAGGCGAACGCGTTCCTGACTCGGGAGTATCGGGCGCCGTTCGTGGTGCCGGAGCGGGTGTAGGGAGACGCGAGGCATCAAAACGTCGACAAGCCGAAAAGTCAAAACGTCGACGTAGCGGACGACGGCAACTCTTCTGGCTATTGTGGAACTAGCCTCCGAGCTGGGCGAAGAGCCAGGTCAGGAGGATGATGGCGGCGACGCAGGCCCAGGCGAGCAGGAAGCCCAGCCAGGTCTGCTTTTGCGGGGCGAAGATCCGCCAGCCGCACCAACCTCGGGTGGGTTGATCGGCCCATGAGCCGTTCGTCGGTTTGGGGTCTTGGTCGGCCATCAGTCGCGATCTCCCTCGTGCATGATCTCGATGCCTTGGGCTTTGAGTTCGTTCTCCTTCCCGACGGGCGTACTGATCAAGGTGAAGAACTTCTGGATCTTCTCGGGCGGCTCGGGGGGGGTGATGAGCGTTACGATGATGCCCATCAGGAATCCGGCGGTGAGGTAGAAGACGTAGGACCATGCGTCCGGGGTACCGACGTTGAGGGGCCAGAAGTTCAGCGTCCCACCGGAGTAGAGGCCGGCCCAGATCTCGGGCTTGGCGAGCTTCGAGGACCATTGGGCGAAGGTCTCGGGGGTGAACGGCGGCAGGGGGATCCAGCCCTGGTTCGTGCCGACATAGACGATCGACGCGGAGAGGAAGGCCGCCCACGCGCCGTATCGGTTCGCCCGCCTCCATAGGAGTCCGAGCCAGAAGGCCACACCGATGAGGGCGCTGAGCTTCCAGAAGAGCTCGAGTCCGTGGAAGAGCGAGTCGAAGTAGAACGCCCACCCGAGGCCGAGGACGACGGACATGATCGAGACGATCCGGATGACGACGAGGTAGTGCGCGGGGTCGCGATCCTTGACCAGGTACTGCTGATAGACGTTCCGGGTGAAGAGTCCGGACATGGCGATCATGAGCGAGTCGCAGCTCGACATCATGGCGGCCATCATGCTGGCGAGCATGACGCCGGTGAGTCCGACGGGCAGGAGCTTCTCGACGCACCGGCCGAAGGCCAGCTCGGGGTGGTCCTTGACGACGTCGTGGAAGAGGATGACGGCGAACAATCCGGTGAAGGCCCACCAGACGGTGCAGATCCGTTTTATGAAGGTGCCGAAGCAGAAGCCCACTCGACCCTCGTATTCGGTCTTGCCGGCGGCGCAGTTACCCATGGTGTGTGGTTGGGCGACGATGTTGACGAGGGCGTTCAGCGAGATCATCACGATATAGAAGAGGGTGTACTTTCCGCTGGCGACGAGGCTGAACATTTCCGGGTCGAGCTTGGCGTGCAGCCCGCTGAATCCGCCGACCTTGTAGAGGGCGATGGGGATCATGAGGAAGGACATGATCACGATGAAGAAGCCCTGGATGAAGTCGGTGATGATGGCGGCGATCAGGCCGCCGCTGACGCCGTAGAAGAGGAACATGGCGACCATGACGAAGATGGCCACGGGGATGGAGACCTCTCCGTTGGTGACGGAGTGGATGATCTTGCCCTGTCCTAGGAGCATTACGCCCATGTCGACGGTGAGGACGAGGATACCCATGGCGACGAAGGCGACCTCCATGCTTCCGTGGAATCGCTCGCGGAAGTAGTCCGCGGTGGTGAGGTATCGCATGCGGCGGAAGACGGGGGCGATGAGCCAGTAGAATGGGGTACAGAAGAGCCAGAGCCATTGCGCCCAGATGCCGCTT
>JAFGLZ010000032.1 GCA_016927755.1 Phycisphaerae bacterium | reverse complement strand
CGTACCTCCCTCTCAGCACCCCCTCCCTCGCCCGTCAGGGCCTTATCCCTTTCCCTCTTCCCTCCTCCCCATTCCCTCTTCCCCCCAAGCCCCGTTTACCCCTGGAGATCCGCCACGCCCAAGGACGATACTCCCCTAGGCCGGGCAAGACAGCCGAACCGGACGCCCCCACGGCGGACATTCCCACGACCCCGGGAAAAGGAGCACATAAACTCATGCATCTCTCCAATCGAGCGCGACGCCTCAGCCGCCCCGTCCGAACGGGGTCGATCCTGCTTCTGGTCCTCGCCGCCAGTCTCACAGCCGCCTACTCCGGCTGCGGAATCCTGCCCCCACAACAAACGCTCTTCCGCAAGGGCCCCTACCTGCTCTACACCAACGACAACACCAGCATGACCGTCACCTGGCAAACCCACGACACCCCACGCGCCGCGACCATCCGATGGGGCCGCACCCCCGCCTGCTGCGACGGATGGGCCAAGGTCGCCGAAACCGAACCCGGCCAGGACGGACATCAGCTCTTCTACACCATCGCATCGCTCGCCCCCGATACCCACACCTACTACAAGGTCACCGTCGACGGCCAGAACTGCACCGGCTCCTTCAAGACCGCACCGCAAGAGTCCGCCACCTCCCTGACCTTCTACGGCTACGGCGACACCCGCTCCGATCCGAACACCCACGACGCCGTCGTCGCAAAGCTGCTGGACGACATGAACGCCGACCCCGAACACCGCCAGACGTTCTGCCTCCACGGCGGAGACTTCACCATGGACGGAATGGACGAGCCGTTCTGGGACGACGAGTACTTCAACCGCGACTACCCAGACACCCAGACCTTCCTGCAAACGCTCCCGATCCTCGCCTGCGTCGGCAACCACGAAACCTACCGCGCCGACTTCAAGCCCCCCGCCCCCGAGGACATGGCCAAACTCTTCCGCAAGTACTGGCCGCTGGCCTTCATGCCCCCCGGCCCGCCGTACTACTACTCATTCGACTACGGCCCCCTCCACGTCACCGTCCTCGATCAATACGGCGGCGACTACGACGCCGGCAGCGCCCAAGCCACCTGGATGGCACAAGACCTCGCCGCGACCGACAAGCCCTGGAAAGTCGTCATGTTCCACCACCCCGCCTGGAGCGCAAACGGAATCCCCTCCCACCCCGACGACAACGACCACACCATCCAGACCGACCTCTGCCCCGTCTTCGAGGCCACCGGCGTCAAGCTCGTCGTCCAAGGCCACGAGCACTACTACGCCCGCTGCGAATCCAACGGCATCCAATACCTCACCCTCGGCGGAGGCGGAGCACCCCTCTCGCCCCCCGACCCGAACTACACCAACGTCGTCGTCGCCAAGGAAGCTTATCACTTCGCCCGGTTCGACATCGACGGATCCCAAATGAACGTCACCGTAATCGACATCCAAGGAGAAACCATCGACGCCTTCCAAGTCACCAACAACTAAGCCGCCTGCAGGAATGCGTGGATGGATCGATAAGAACGGGTGGCCCATCGCTTTAGCGGTGGGGGACGCGAATCGACGTCCCTCCAGCGGAACTGACGATCCCCTTGCCCCGTCTTGATCAGCCGAAAGCACGATATAATGGCGGACGCCGGGTCCCAGGGGCCATGCCATGAACCGCCAGAGTTCGATCGGATACGTCTCAAAGATCGGCATCCTCATCCTCTCGATCGCGGCAGTACAGTGCGGAGGGCTCTTCCAGCCGGAACCCAACACTCCAGACACCCCAAACACGCCCAATACGCCCGACCCCAACCTCCCATCAACCACCTACTACGTCGCCCCCGACGGCAACGACGCCAACCCCGGCACCCAGAATCAGCCATGGGCCTCGCCCGGCTACGCCTCGCGACAGCTCGCCCCGGGCGATACCCTCGTCGTCCTCGCCGGCAAGTACGTCCTGTCCGAATTCGATGCCGACATTCTCACGCCCCCGTCCGGAACCCAGAACGCCTGGATCACCATCAAGGGCCAGGACGGCAACCGACCCGTCCTCGCGGGCAGGGACGACCTCTCACACGCCGTCGACCTGTCAGGCGCCAGCTACGTCCGACTCGAGAACCTCGAGATCACCCACGACGACCAGGCCACCGGTGCCGCCGTCTACTTCAGAGACGGCCTCGTCGTCGCCGATAGCCCCGCCGACCACGTCGTCCTCAACCAGCTCTACATCCACCACTTAGACGAGTTCGGCCTCGACCTGCAAGACGTCGACGGACTGGAAGTCTTCGACTGTCGCATCGAGTACTGCGGCTTCGGCGCGATCGGCGGGCCCATGGGCCAAGCCGGCGGCCTGACGAACCTCGTTATCAAGGACAGCCGACTATCCTACTCCGGCCACTATTACCAAGGCACCGACGGCGCCAACCGCCCCTACGACCGACCCGACGGCTTCGGCATCGAGCCCTCAAACGGACCCGTCGAGATCGCCCGAACCGTCGCCGAGCACAACCAAGGCGACGGCCTGGACTCCAAGGCACGCAATACCCACATCCACGAGTGCATCGTCAGTAACAACGCCTGCGACGGCATCAAGCTCTGGGGCGACGGCAGCAAGATCGTCAACTGCTTGATCTACGGCGCCGGCGACGGCGTCGGTGGCGCCTCCCCCTGGGCCGGCATCGTCATCGGCACCGACCACATCAACGCCCGATTCGACATCATCAATACCACCCTCCACGACAACCCCACCCGACAGGCCTACCCCATGTACGTCCAGTACGAAGACACCGCGCCCATCACCGTCGTCATGCGGAACACCATCATCGCCGGCGCTTACGGCCCCGTCTTCTTCGGCAACAGTGTAACCCTCACCGCCGACCACAACCTCTTCCTGCGCGGCGGCAACGAATCCGTCCAGGTCGAGCTCGCCGGCAATGACTACACCTCCACCAACATCGAAAGCGGCGCCCTCGGCGCCGGCAGCCTCTGCAAGGACCCCAAGTTCGTCAGCCCCGCATGGGGCAACGACGGCGACTACCACCTCGCCGACGGAAGCCCCGCCATCAACGCCGGAACCACCACCGACGCCCCCACCATCGACCTGGCAGGCAACCCCCGCCCCGAGGCGGTCGGTATAGACCTCGGCTGCTACGAACGCTGATCCCCTTGTCTATATCGAAGTCGAGAAGAAGAGCCGCGACCAGACTCGGCCTGAGGAAGCCATACGGAGAACAGGAGGGCTCACGAAACCGCGCTACCCCTTGATCCCCGTCGTCGCAACGCCCTCGGTGAAGAATCGCTGTGCCAGGAAGAAAACCGCGATCATCGGCGCAACGACGACCGCCGCCGCCGCCAGGATCTGAGACTCGCTCACCCCCCCGTGACGCGAGGCGAAGTACTGGAGCCCAAGCGAGATCGTGAAATCGCTCGGCTCCGTAAGAAAGATCAAAGGACCCAGAAAGTCGTTCCAGGTATAAAAGAGGTGAAACAGCGCAACAACGACCAACACGGGCTTCGACAGCGGAAGGACGATCTGAGTGAAGATCTCCCACTCGTTACACCCGTCGATCCGTGCCGCCTCCGTCAGCTCGTCAGGAATCCGACGATAGAACTGCCGCAACAGAAAGATGTTAAACCCGTTCGCGAACCACGCCGGCGCCCACAGCGGCTTCAGCGTCCCGATCCACCCGATCTCCCGGAATACCCCGTACAACGGCACCATCGTCACCGCGAACGGCAGCATCATCGTCGCCAGCGTCAGATAGAAGAACACCTCCCGCCCCGGCCACTGGATCCGCGCGAACCCATACGCCACCATCGAGCTGCTGATCACGATGCCCGCCACCCCCAGCACCGCAACCGTCAGCGTGTTCAGGAAGTACCCGCTGAACGGCCCGTACCAGAACTGCTTCCAGACCGGCCAGTCCTCGGCCGCGTCCTGCATCTCCTTCGGCATCCCGTACCGAAACGCCGTCGAAAAGTTCTCCCGCGCCTGCGCCAGCCACGTCGCCGCCCGAGCGTCCGCCCGAGCATCCGGCGGCGGCTGCGTCGCGCGGAAGAAGCACACCATCAACGGATACAAGAACGCAAACCCCAACGCGATCAACACGACATGCCGCGAAAAAGGGGACATTCTACTTTTCCAGCGCGCAAGCTTACCGCCTACCGCCGCGTCTCCGCGAACCGGGAGAAATGACCTGTCCTCTCCTTCCTCACTTCGCCTCATAGTACACGTACCGCATGCTCAAACGGATCACCAGCAACGTCAGCCCCAACACGATCACGAACAGGATCCAGGCCATCGCCGAGGCGTAGCCCATCCGCAGATTGTTGAACGCCTGGTGCTGCAGCTCCATCACGTAGAAACTGATCGAGTCGCCGAGACGATACCGGTTCGTGCTCACCACCATCTTCGGCATCGCGAACGTGTTCAACCCGGCGATGATCCCCATGATCCCGTTGAACAACATGACCGGGCTCAGCATCGGCAGCGTGATGTTGAACGTCCTGGCCAGAACGCCCGCGCCGTCGATCTCCGCCGCCTCGTACAACGACGCCGGAATGTCTTGCAGCCCCGCCAGGTAAATCACCATCACGTTGCCCAGGCTCCACAGGCTCATGAAGAGAAGCGCCTCCATGGCCGAGTCCTGGCTGTTGAACCACATCGGCGGGTCCGGACGGATCGCCGCCGGCAGCCAGCCCACGACCGCCTCGAAACCGGTGTTGATCGGCCCATACTCCGTATTGAACATCCACATCCAAATCACCGCCGCGCCGATCTGCGGGACCAGCGACGGCGCGTACAGCAGCGTTCGATAGAAAGACACCGCGCGCGACCGCATGTTCAGCAGAATCGCCAGCAGCAACGCGACGATCTGCCCGAGGACGACGAACGCCGCCGTATACAACAGCGTGTTCCGCAGGACGATGAAGAACACGCGGTCGCCCAGCAGATCCGCGTAGTTGCCCAGCCCGATGAACACCGGCGGACTCAACACCGAGTAGTCGCACAGGCTGTAGTAGAAAGACGCGCCGATCGGATACACGATGAAGACGCTGATCCCGACGATCCACGGCGCGGTGAACAGAAGGCCGTTGCGCAGGTTCCGCCGAGTGCCCGCCGTCATGGCCGCGCCCCCAGCCGCTCCAACCTCACCAGCTCCGCCGCGTACCGTCGAGTCATGTGCCTCTGGACCACCGCCAGCGCCTGCCTCGGCGTCTCGATCCGCTGCCAGGCGTTGTCATAGGCCGTCGTCAAGACCTTCTCGTACTCCTCCCACACCCCAATCCGCGGACGCGTCATCACGTTCGGCGACCACGCCAGATCGTAAAACAGCTTGATCCGCTTGTTCGGATGGCTCGCGTAGAACGCAGCGCTCACCTTCGAAAGCGGCGAGTGCTTCCATTGCTCCCGGCACAGCAGCTCCATGCCCTCTTGCGACTGAAGGTACGCGATGAACTGAAACGCCTCGCGCGGATGCCGCGAGCCCGCCGGAATGCAGATCACGTCCGCATCGGCCTCCGTGATCGGATCCTTGGTCGGTTTCACGGCCGGAAACGGGCCCGCGTCCCAGTCAAAACCCTTCGGCGCGTACTGTGCAATGAAGTTCGCCAGCCACACGCCCTGAAGCTCCATCGCGATCTTGCCGTTGAAGAACGCGTTCTCCGGTGACGAGAAGTTCCCGAACCCGCCCTGAAACCGGTCGATCCGGTTCAGCCCGTACTTCTCCGCATAGCTGCAGAACCACTCCAATGCCGCCAGATCGCCCGGATCGTCCGCCGTGATCCCCCGCTCCGGATCCATCAGCTTGCCGCCGAACCACGCGCATAAGCCCCAGTTGAACCACCCCGGCTCCGTCGGAAGAAACCCCATCTGAACGAAGTCGACGAACTCCACCTTGTCCGACTTGCCCGCCCCGCCGGAGAGTCCCTCGAACTCCTTCCATGAACACTCCCGCTCCTTGCCGTTCACGCGAACGCGAACGACCGTCAGCCGCTCGGCCCACTCGTCCAGCTCCGCGATCGTCTCGGGAAATCGATCAGGCAGACCCGCGCTCCGAAGCATCTTGCGGTTGACGTGCAGGGCGACCGTCGCCGGCGTCGTCGGCAACGCCCACGTGTGACCGCGATGCTGACACATCTGCCAGTAGACGGGAATGTAATGGCCCTCGTTGAGCCCGTGCTCCCGGCACAGGTCGTCCAGGCACACCAGCGCGTTCTGATCGGCGAAGGAGGCCACGTTGAAGTTGTACAGCCCCGTCACGTCCGGCGGGTCGCCGCCGGCCGATGCCACCTTGACCTTGTCCTGGATGTCGCTGACGGTCATCAGCTTGACGTAAATGGTGTTCCCGGGAATCGCGTTGAACCGCTCGACGACGTGCTTGATCGCCTCGCCCTCGAACTTGGTCCACTTCTCCCAGTACGTCACGATGGTCCGACCGTCCGGACGGCGCTCCGGTGGCCGGGGCGTGTAAGCCATCAGACCCAACACGGCCAGAACGACGACGACCAAGATCACGTCCAACAACCGAAGTCGCATGGCAAGGGGTGCTGCCCAGTTCTGAGCGTTGGGAGTGAAGCGTCCGTCCGGCGACTAAGCGGACCCGTGCATCCGCGTCTCCTGCCGCGCCCGCATTCGATCGCGAAGCTCCGCGGCCCGCTCATACTCCTCGTTCCTGACCGCTTCGTCGAGCTGTTCCTGCAGCGTCTTGTCCAGACTGTGCTGCCGGCGGATCTGACGCTCAAGCGCCCGCAACTGCAGGATTGACGGATCCTGCTGCACCATCTCGGCCCCTTCCGCCTCCTCGTACGTCTCCTCGATCGCCGCGATACCCTCTTTCAACCGCTCGATGGCCTGATCCGCGTCCTTGTTGATCAGTTCCGTCTGGGCCTCGGCCAGCGTCCGATGCATCAGAACAAACGGGCGATAGCGCTCGTGGCCCTCCACGAACTCGTCATTAGGGCTGTGACCCTTGATGAAGTCCATGATCCGCAGGTTATGGTTGGCATCGCGAACGGCCCGCCGGTAATGCCTGATCGCCTCGCTGTTCTCCCCCTCCGCATGTGAATGAGCGCCCAGGATCAGCAGCGCCCGCCGCCGGTGGTAGAACTGGTAGATCTCCCGATCCAGCTCGTTCCACGTCTCCGCGTCCAACTCGAGGTCAGGCTTGCCGCCGCTGACCCGGAGCAGGTGGTCGAGAAGACTCGGCTGACCGAACGGACGCTCGCCGTCAGGACGACCGTCCAACTCCATCTGCAGAATGCCCAGATCAATGCGGAGCTGAATCTGCTCCGTCCCGTCCTTGCCGACGATCCGTCGCGCGGCCAGCTCGCTCTCAGTCGGCCAGTTCTTCAGGATTTCGCTGATGTCTTTCGTCATCGCCATCGACCCCGATTATGCCTCATCCCACGGCCCCTGTCGACCCAGCCACCGATCGCCCCACCTATCTATGCGCGCAAGCTCCCAGCAAGATCCCTTCGGATGGTCGTACCGGTACTCCTCACATCGGACCCCGCTCTCGATCTGCTGCATATCCCACAATCCCCTGGTCAATAGTTGGATGCCCATAGGGCCAAAAGGCTTTCCTTGTCGAACATGTAGTCAAACAAACCGTTTGCATCCGAACAGCTTGTACGGACGCGTCATGACCGGCGGTCCGCCAAGGCCCGCCTGGCCAGAACGACTCATCCGTAACCCCCGAGGGGGTCGATAATACCGGTATGTCGCCGGGGAGAGGGTCCGCGCAAACGGCCTGACAGATTGGGGTTAGGATGCCAACCGTCTATGCCATGATCCCGGCTCGCGGCGGGTCGCGAGGGATCCCGCGCAAGAACCTCGTCGACTTCGCCGGAAAACCGCTGATCGTCCACACGATCAACGCCGCACTGGCCAGCCAGTACATTGACCGCCTTATGGTCAGTACAGAGGACGACGAAATCGCCGACGTCGTCAGGCAGGCCGGCGCCGAGGTCCCGTTTCGCAGACCCGCGGAGCTCGCGACCGACACGGCCACAGGCAGCGCGGTCAGCCGCCATTGGCTCGAGTGGCTCAAAACCGAGGGACACGACCCGTGGGCCGTCATGCACCTGCAGGCCACCTCGCCACTGAGGACCGCCGACGACATCGACCGGGCCGTAGAGCTGCTGCGGCGCGCCGACGACGAGTGCGTTGCCAGCGTCTGCCCGGTGACGGAGCATCCGGCCTACATGTACCGACTAAACGGCGATCGCGCCGTGCCGTTTCTCGACGAGGAAGCGCTGCCGAGCCATCGGCAACGGGCCGAACCCGTTTACCGGCTCAACGGAGCTATCTTCGTTACGAGGTTTGCTGCGGCCCTGGCCGCCGGACAATTTCACCTAATGCCGTTCGCCGCGCTGGTCATGCCGGCCGAACGGAGCATCGACGTCGACACGCCGCTGGATCTCGCCCTGGCCGAAACGATCCATGCGGAGATGAGTACGGGCACCGCCCAGGAGCGTACATAAGTGGCTCGACGAGTTGCCGTGCTGACGGGGGCGCGTAGCGATTACGGCGTGTTGCGCAGCGCCCTCCGCGCGATCGACGCGCATCCGCGGCTATCGCTGCGCCTCGTCGCCACCGGCGCGCACCTGTCCGAAACGCATGGTCTGACCGTTCGAGAGATCGAGGCGGATGGCTTCGACCTCGCGGCCCGCGTCGGCATCCTTGAAGCGGACACCACCAATAGCGACCTCGGCGTCGCGCGGGCCATCGGTCGAGGTGTCGGCGCCCTGGCCGAGACCTTCCAGCGCCTGGCCCCGGACGTCACCGTCTTCCTCGGCGACCGGTACGAGACATTCGCCGGGGCCCTGGCCGCCTCAGCCCTCCGCCTGCCGATCGCCCACATCGGCGGCGGCGAGTGCGATCATGCAACGTGCCTGGACGGTTACCTCCGCAACGCGCTCACCCAACTCGCGCACGTTCACTTCGTCTCCTGCGAAACCTACGCCGATCGGCTCGTCGCGCTGGGACAAGACCCCTGGCGGATCCACGTCGTCGGCCTGCCCAGCCTGGACGGAATCACGGATGACCTGATGACGCCAGACGCACTCTCCGACTCGCTGGGCATTTCCCTCGACCCGCCGGTCATCGCGGGGACGTACCTGCCCGTGACCCTCCGGCCCGAAGAGAGCCGAGTGGAACTCGAGGCGATGCTGGCGGCGCTAGCGACCCAACCCGACGCCACGGTCGTCCTGACGCTGAGCAACGCCGACGCCGGCGGCGGCTGGGTCGATGAGGCCGTTCGAGCGTTTGCGACAAGTCACCCAAACGTTCACGTCTTCGAGAGCCTCGGCCGGCGACGGTACCACAGTCTGCTCTCAATCGCCGACGCCGTCATCGGAAACAGCAGCAGCGGCCTCATCGAGACGCCGAGCTTCGGCGTGCCAACGATCAACATCGGCGCTCGGCAAGAAGGTCGTCTCCGCGCCGATAACGTCACGGACGTGCCGGGAGACGCCGATTCCATCGCCGATGCCTTGAATCGCGCCCTGCACGACGAGCGCGCGCGCGCGCGTGCATCCGGAGCCGTCAACCCGTTTGGCGACGGCCGTGCCGGCGAGCGAATCGCCGAGATCCTCGCCGACCTGACGATCGACCGAAGACTCATGGAAAAGCGCGTGCCATCGCCCGGCTGCTGCTCGGCCTGCGAGCCCTGACACGGAGGTCACAACGTGCTGAGTCAACTCGAGCAAGTCTCCCGGACCTCCTGGGAGCGGAACATCGACGAGTTCCGGCTGATCTGGCCGGACACCGAGGTGGTTCGGTTCCTCGGCCATACCGCCCGTCGCGGGCAACGCTCGGGGCTGCGCGTCCTGGACCTCGGCTGCGGGGGCGGTCGACATCTTGCGTGCGTCGCCCGCGAAGGATTCGAGGGCTACGGAATCGATTACAACGCCGTCGGTCTCGAGCAGGCCCGCCAGTCCGTGGCCGCCGAGGGACAGCCGTCGCGCGTCGTCCTGGCCGACGTGGCCGACCCACCGTTCGCCGACGAGCGCTTCGACATCGTCCTGGCCTGGGGCGTGCTGTTTCACACTACCCCCGATCGGGCAGTGACCATGCTCCGACAGATCCGGCGGCTGCTCAAACCGGGCGGGCGCATGCTGGCCAACTGGCGGAGCGACGAAGACGACATGCAGCACCGCGGCAAGCGGGTCGACGAACGCACGTATCTGATGGGTGACGACGCCGAATCCGGCCTGGCCGGCACGCTCTACACCTTCAGCGCGAGAGCGGACCTCGAGTCGACCTACGCCCAGGCCGATCTCCGGATCGACAACCTCGAGCGCCGCGACCTGTGGATCAACAACCTGTCGATGCACTGCAGTTGGTGGATCGTCTGGGCCGGCAAGCCGGCGAGCACCGAGACCGAGAGGTAGACGCAAGCGTGAATCCGAATAAGCACGTCATTCTCTATCACCCTCGTTACGACCCGCCGGATTCGGGCAGCCATCCGTGCGCGCCGCTCTCGCTGCTGTACCTGGCCGACGCCCTCGGCAAGGCCGGCTTCGCATGGACGATCGTCGACGCGCAGGTCGAACCCGACGCCATCGACCGGCTCCGCGGTCTCGCCGACGACGCCCTGGCCGTCGGGATCACGTCGATGACCGGCTACCAGATTCAGGGCGCACTCGAGGCCGCCCAAGCCGTTCGCGACGTCAATCCCGATGTCCCGCTCCTCTGGGGCGGTTGGCATCCCTCGCTCGATCCGGAGCTGACGGCACAGGACCCGCTCGTGGACGTGGTCGTCCGCGGCCCCGGCGAGGAAACCCTCGTCGAGCTGCTCCAACGACGACTCGACGGACACGACTGGGTCGGCGTCGCGGGCACCACCATCTGTCGCGACGGCGAGGTCGTCAGCGCGCCCGACCGCCCATTCAACGGACTCAATCCGAACCGCAATCTGCCGTTCGACAAGCTACACATGGATCGCTACGGCGGACGCCGCGTCGCCGGCGACGACTTCGGCGCGAACTTCTCCTTCGCCGAGGGCCAGCCGTTCCCGTACACCTCGTCGTGTGGCTGCCCGTACCGCTGCCGGTTCTGCGCCGCCAGCAAGGTCTACAAACGCAAGTGGCACGCCCTGCCCGTCGACAAGACGCTCGACGAGCTCGAGGAGCTGCACCGGCGCTACGGCATCGAGGTCGTCTTCTTCGTCGACCCCGAGTTCTTCATCAACGCCGATCGCGCCGAGGGCATCATGCAGGGCATCCTCGACCGCGGCCTCAACATCATCTGGAAGGCGCAGGTCCGACCCGAGCACATCGTCCGGCTCGGTCGAGCGCGCATGGAGCTGGCCTACCGTAGCGGCTGCCGGCAACTCGAGATCGGCACCGAGTCCGGGTCGCCCTCGATGCTCCAGATGATCCAGAAGGACTCCGACCCGGCCAAAGCGATCTCCTCGGCCGCCATCCTGCGCGAGGTCGGCATCATCGGACAGTACAACCTGATCTTCGGATTCCCCTACGAAACCGAGCGGCACGTCGCCGAGAGCCTGGAGTTCGCCGCCGAGCTCAAGCGCGTGAACCCAGACTGTCTGCTGCCGATGTTCTACTTCACGCCACATCCGGGCGTCCCGCTGATGACCGAAGCACGGGAGTGCGGCTACGAGCCGCCCCGATCACTGCGGGAATGGTCTCGGATGCGATGGTCCTACAGCGAACCGGTGATGCCCTGGATCCGCCGGCCGCGCCGGCTCAAGGACCGCATCCTCCGGACCATCGTCTTCTACCTTCCGCTCGCCTTTCCCGGCGAGGTTACTCGCGGAACGCTCAAACACGTTCGATCGCGAATGCGCCGGCTCCCCGACGCGTCGTGGATGTGGCCGGTGCACATGCTGGCCAGACTGCGCGTCAAACTCGGCTACTACGGCTTGCCATGGGAATGGCGGGTCTTCAACTGGGTACGTGGGTGAGGAATGAGGAGTATGGACGGGCATATGCAGCACGCAGACCGAAATCCATCCGCCGGTTCGATCACGGCGGAACGTCGACCTCGAATCCAGATCGGTCAACGGCCCGTCGGCGCCGCGTGTCCGACCTTCATCGTCGCCGAGGTCGGCGTCAACCATAACGGAGACCGCGCCCTGGCGAGCGAACTCATCGACGCTGCTGACCAGGCCGGTGCCGACGCCGTCAAGCTACAAGCCTTCGACCCGGATGCCCTCTGCTCGTCTCGCCATCGAGCCGACGAACGCGAGATGCTTGCACGGTACACGCTGGACGAGCAGACCCTCGCCGAGATGCGCGACCGCGCCGCCGCGGCTGGTCTGATCTTCCTCGTTACCCCGTTCGGCTTCGATCAGGTCGATCTCATCGCCCGGCTCGACGTGCCCGCCATCAAGGTCGGATCCGGCGAGGTCACGCACACGCCCCTGCTGCGTTACATCGGCGCCACGCGCCTGCCCGTCCTGCTCAGCACGGGAGCGGCCGACCTGCAGGACGTCAAGCGCGCCGTCACCGCCCTTCGCCGAGGCGGCTGCGACAGCATCGCCCTGCTCCATTGCACCAGCGTCTACCCCGCGCCCGACAGCGCGCTCAATCTCCGCGCGATCACCACGATGGCCGAGCTGTTCGACGACTGCGTCATCGGCTACAGCGACCATTCCATGGGGACGACGGCGGGCCTCGCCGCGGTCGCTCTCGGCGCGGCCGTCATCGAGAAGCACCTCACCATGAGCAAGACGCTCGACGGTCCCGACCACACGTCCAGCGCCGAGCCCGATGAACTCGCCCGACTCGTCCGCGAGATCCGCCGTTTCGAGCAGATGGCCGGCGACGGTCTCAAGCGACCGGCCGAGTACGAGGGCATCATCGGCCAGAGCCTGGTGGCCGCCCGAGGCCTGCACGCCGGGCACGTCGTCACGCCCGGCGACCTGACTTTCAAGCGACCCGGTTGGGGTATGCGGCCGTACCAGCAGGCCCAAGTCGTCGGACGACGTCTCAGAATGGACCTGCCGTACGACGAAGTGCTCACGCACGAGCACATCGACTGGGACAACGAGTGAACGATCCGCTGACCATCCTGATGACATGCGGGTCAGGACCCGGCGTCGTCGGTCACATCGACGCGGCCCGGAACAACTGCCACGCGCCCGTCCGCATGATCGTCGGCGACGTCCGTGCCGAGGAAAGCGCCGGGCTCGCCCTGGCCGACGCCTTCGTTCGAATCCCCATGGCGGACGATCCCGATTTCGTCAATTCGCTCATCGCGCTCTGCAAGCGTCATCACGTAGACGTCGTTTGGTCGGTCTTCGACGGCGAACTCGAGCCGCTCGCCGACGCCAGGCATCGCTTCGAGGCCGAAGGCATTCGGCTGCTCCTGGCCAGCCGGGACACGATCCGATTGTGTCTGGACAAGGCAACCTTCCACCAGCGACTCGCCGACAGCGATTGGGTGCTGCCCTCTCGGGTCGTCCGCACCGTCGATGAGTTGCGATCGGCCTTGGAGCTCTTCGGCTACCCGGACCGCTGCGTCGCGATCCGACCGGTCTATGGAACCGGCGGACGCGGGTTCCACGTCGTCGACGCCGCCCACGACGGCCGGGATGCGTTCTTCGCCGAGAGACCCGATTCGACGACCTGCAATGCCGACGACGTCGCCCGCGTAATGGTGGCTTGCGATGACGCCGTTCTCGTCACACCCTTCATCGGCGGAATCGAGTACGGCTGCGACGCGCTGGCGTCCGACGGCGACGTGGTCGCCGCCGTCACCCGAAAGAAACTGCCGCCGATCCGCGATGGCATGCACCTGCGGATCCTTGTGGACGAGAACCCGGACGTGCTCGAGTTTGTCCGGCCCGTCGTCGCCGAGATCAAAGCCGATGGCCTTCTCAGCATCGACCTCCGCGAGGATCAAGACGGCCGCATGTACGTTCTCGAGATCAACCCGAGGGCGGGCGCGTACCTCGGCATGGCATGCGCGCGAATCGATCTCTTCGGACTCGCGCTGGCCCGGACCCTCGGCAAGCGCCCGGAGGTGAACGCCTGCCGCCGCACCGCAAGACCGATCCTTGGCCTGCGTCACTGGACGGACCAGGTTCTCGTCGACGATCAGTGGCGCGCGTTGGCGCTGCCTGGGAACAATTCAGCAAGGCGCCCGAACGTCGTGTCCTCCTCGGAGGAAAAGCCATGAGTCGCATCCTGATCTGCTCTGCGCACCCCGACGACGAAACCCTCGGCTGCGGCGGGACGATCCTGCTGCATCGCCAAGCCGGTGACGAGGTCGTCTGGTTGATCGCCACCCAGGCCTGGCCGCCCCGATGGGACGCCGAGACCGTCAGCCACAAGGAAGCAGAGATCGCCGCCGTCGCCGGCTTCTACCAGTTCGCGGAGGTCGTCCGCCTGCGGCTGCCCGCATCCCGACTCGACGAGCTGGCGTTCGGCGACGTGCTGCGACCCGTCAGCCAAACCGTCGCCGACGTCCGTCCCGATGAGGTCTACACCGTCCACGGCGGTGACGTCCACGGCGACCATCAAGTCCTGGCCGAGGCCGTCTGGCGATCCCTCAAGCCCTTCCGAGACGGCAAGGGCGTCCGCCGCGTGCTCAGCTACGAAACGCTCACGTCGACGGATCAGGCGCCCCCGTCGGCATCCGCCTTCAAGCCGACCGTCTATCGCGACATTACCTCCGTCATCGACCGCAAGATCGAGGCCATGCAGCTCTACAAGTCGGAGCTCCTGGCCGCCCCGGCCGGCCGAAACGCGGAATCGATCCGCGCCCTGGCGCGGGTCCGCGGCGCCGCCGCCGGGCTCGAATGCGCCGAGGCCTTCATGCTGCTGCGACAGATCGACGCGTAAGACCTATCAGCCTCCTCAACGATCCCTACCTTCTCCGCGCGCTCGCGCCCCAAATGTAAGCACTTGTCCGCCGCATGTTGCCGAGGGATCGACGGACCTACAATGCCGCAGGTCCATTTCCGTGCGCTCGGACGCCGGCGTCTACGTCCCGCGCGGCGCTGCCGGCGCTCGGCGGCATGCGAACATGAGAGGACAAACCATGTCTGATCGAACGAACTTGGGCACGAGCATCATCGCGGTTCTTCTCGTGGCATCCATCGCCGACGCGGCCGACGAGTCGTGGTATCAGGCGCTCGAGACCAAGGCACGGCTCCTCGAACAGCGGAACCGCGAATACCACTGGATCGACGGACTCTACCCCTCCCAGGTCGAGGTGCCGTGGGACGGCTCGCCTGTGGACCACTCGACCAACGGTATCTCCAACGTGATGCACACGGTCTGCTGGACGGCGAACCACCTCGCGGGCGAGTCGTACCGCTACGCCTTCGCTAGGAAGACCGCCTCGCCCGAACAGGCGAGCGCCATCCGCGACCACGTCAATGCCATCTTCAAGGCCGTCCACCGCTGCCAGAAAATCACCGGCATCAAGGGATTCCAGGCCCGCGGCTACCTCTATGGGCACGGCCCCACCTACGAGGAGCGCGTCAACGACACCTTCGCCGATTACTGGTACCAGGGCGTCGGTAAGTACAAGAACCTCCGCTGGCGAGGCGCCCCAAGCCACCACAACTACAGCGACGCCATCCACGGCCTCGGCGTCTACTATCGGCTCGCCGCCGAAGGCAAACATAAGGACGAGTGCCGCCACGCCATCGACGACCTCGTCAGCATCTGGGCCGACAACGACCTCAAGATCCCCGTCAAGGGCAACGGTCCCGGACGGCACGGCCACAGCATGCTGCTCCTCAGCGACGGCAAGACCCCCACGATGCCCGTCATCATGGTCGCCGCCGGCCTCAAGGTCGCGCACGTCGCCACCGGCAAGGAGAAGTTCGCCAAGCTCTACGAGAAGATCGTCACGCAGTTCGGCTTCCGCAAACGAACCCAGTTCCGCCGCTTCAGCCGGCTCGACGCCGACGACGCCGAGCATGTCTTCTGTCACCTGGACAACCTGCTCAGCATGGAGAAGGACCCGGAGCTGATCCGCTTCTACCGCGTCGTGCTCGATGCGCTCTGGGCCTCGCACGGCAAGAGCAAGTGCCCGCTCTTCAACTACATCTATGTTTCGCTGACGCCCAACGCGCCGGATCGCGACCGCGCCCTGGCCGACGCCTTGTGGACGCTGCAGAGCCACCCAACGAACATGTTCTTCCAGCCGCAAATGAACAGCCTTCGGACCGACATCAAAAAGGACGGCGCCTTCTCCGTCGAACCCATGGCCGTCTTCGAGTGCGCGTGGGACAACGAGTACCTCTGGAAGGGCCACCTCTACCAGCTCGACGGATGGCTCAGTCGCAAGATCGTCGCGCTGGATGTGGCGGCCGATGACCCCATGGTCATCTATGCCGCCGAGGCAAACGGTGACCTCTATCGAACGGGCGACGGCGCACAAACGTGGCGGTGGATCGGGACGAGTCCCACGCCGAACGTCCTGAAGCTGCTCTGCGGCCAAAAGCGAAGGATCCTCTTCCTCCTCACCCCGACGTCTGCCTTCCGAAGCGTCACCGGTGGCTCGCGCTGGCAACAAATGGCCCTGCCGGATGACTGTGGCGCCCTGACCGATCTGCAGATCGACCAGACGAATCCACGACGGCTTTACTTGATCACCACTCGGGGCGTTTACCGAAGCATGGATTTCGGCGAGCAGTGGACGGGCGACCGCTGGGAATGCCTCACGCCGATCGTTCCGCCTGCGAACCACATTCGGCTATCGCTGGGCCAGGGCAAACCATGCGTGGTCCACGGCGTATTCGACGATGCGTTTCGCTGCCTGGTCCTCGACGGATCGGGCCGATGGAGCCAGGCCGTCCCGCTCGGCATCCGCGGGTACATCAAGCGCTACCCCTGGCTGATCTCCGAGCCGGGTAACCCAAAGGTTCTGACGACCGGCTTTCGAATCGACTTCCGCGACCTCGACGTCGAGTTCCTCAAGGGCAACCTGGTTGGCACGCTGCTGTCACGGAGCAACGACGGCGGCCTGACCTGGACCTACGGCCAGGAATCCATCATGAAGCGCCTGCAGGACAAAGGCGCTCCGGCCGTGCTCCTCCAGGCCATGGCCGACCTCGTGCCGCATTTCCTGGAACACGTGGCCGCGGACCCCCAGGCGCCGGAAACGTTGTACGCCGTCAGCGGCGGCAACTTCTTCGTCGGCAAGAACCGTGGTCGATACTGGACCGAGATCAAGGCGGGGCTGGACATCCCCAAGGTCGACGCGCTGTTCGTCCCACGCGCCGGCGAGATGATCTACGCGAGCACGCCGGCGGGGCTGTACCGGCTCAAGCGCGGGCAAAACTGCTGGGAGTCCGCCACGCTTCGCCTCCAATTCGATCGGAACACGCGGCGAGACCTGGGAGGCGCCGCATACCTCGATGCCTACTGGCGAGGACGGTACTTCGGCTTCATCACCGACGAACAGGCCGTCCAGGCCCCGTCAAAATGGCTCATCCCGGAGAGATACCGGAAATGCGTTCCCCGCTAGCCGGCATCCGCCCGCTCACGGATACGCGATCTCGAACAGACAGCCAGGCTCCTCCGAACGTCGCGGGGCGCTCGCGCCATTGCCGGAACCATACAGATAGGAAAGGTCCTCCCCCTTGTATGACTTGATTCGGAGACCCGCTTTCGGATCGAGCTCGACCGGCGTCCTCGCGACCGAGTCGGGCAGAGGCTCGTTCTTGGCGTCGTAGGCGATCACCGCGATCGGCTTGAAGGGGTCCGCGCGATTGTACTTGACCACAACCGCCTTCCGCCCGTCCTCGAGTTCCAGCTTCGCGCCGATCGGAAACGGCTGGATCAGTCGGAGGAATCGCTTCATCAACTCCGGGTCGTAGTACTTGCGGTAAGGCCCAACTGACATCTCCCACAGCACCCGTATCGCCGAACGCGCTTCGGGGAAGATCTCCATTGCCGTCGCCGTGACGTAGGCGTCCGCGATGCGTCCGATCCTTGCCAGAACGTGGATCTTCTCCGGGCCGACACGGTTGGGATATCCCGACCCGTCCATGTTCTCGTGGTGACATCGGACAACGGCCTTGGCCGCGGCCGAGAAACTTTCCGGCAGCTCGCTCGTCGCCCTGGCCGGATGCTCCCGGATCGTCCGCCAGTCGTCCCCGGAAAGCGGCCGGCTGGCCTTGTACAGCAGTTGATGCGGCAGCATCGCCAGGTCCATGAACATCACGCCCAGCCCCAGCGGTGTCAGGTCCATCGTCACGCTGGCCTGCAGGTCGCGAGCGCGGCTCAGCCGTTGCCGTTCGCTCGAGACATAATCCCGGGCCGTGTAGCCCAACAGCATGCTCAGGTAGAAGACGTTGCCCGTGTGCTCGGACAGATAGGTCCCGCTGTTGAACGTCTGGGCGACCATCGCCGCCGAGACCGGATTCTCGGCGAGATACTTCATGATCTCGTTGATCGCCGCGTTGATTGCGTGGAAGTTTACTCGCTTGACCGAGTCCTGGGCCGAGTACTTCTTGCCTACGTCGGCCATCGTCTCGGCCACCTTCTGCCGGACCGTCTCGGCGACCTCTCGGTCTCTTTTGTCGTCGTCGAACTCAACGGCTTCGTCAAGCCGCGGATCGCTCACGCGGACGTTCATGTCCGGAAACTTCCGCTTGAGCGTGCTGATGTCGCCCGATGTGAGCTCTTTCCCCCCAGGAAGCATCACCCGATCGTGCCACACGATCGGTTCGAACAGACGCATCCCGGGCTCGAGTTCGCCACACTGCAAGGAAACCGGCATGTATACCCCTCTCAAACCCGCAGTACCTACTTACCAAACATCTATCGGTGCTGCCAAACGCTAACTTCCGCCATATCACGCTTGCTCCCAAGAAGTCAGGGGAAGCAACGGGTTTCGACGCCGCACGACTTGCATAGCGCGTTTCTCCTGCGGCTCTTGCGCGGGGAGACCGATCGACCACCGTAACTTCACCCAGACTTTGCGCCCGGACAGGCCCGATAGGTTTCGAGCACTTCGCATCGAGAGAATAATCTCACTCCCGTGCCTGGGAAGAAGCCTCCTTGGCGTGTATTCTTCCCCGGGCGGATCTCACTGGTGATTGAGACCAGTCCGGATATGCGGCCCCGTGGCCGTGAAGGTGAGTTGAGGAGGTTGCGGAAGACTCGCCGCCGATCACTTCGCCGCGCGCGCCGCCATCGAATAGCCGAGCACGAACTGGTGCTTCGACGCGTCCTCGACCGTCGTCGTGCCTGGACACAAAGCTCGCTTGGTGACGCTGTAGGTCATTACCCCGATCTTGTCGCGGCTGGGCTCGAAGCGATAGACCCGAAGATACCCCTCCCGATAGTCCGACAGACACGCGTGTACGCGGTTGCCGTGCTTGCCCGTCAGCTCGACATGCATGGTCTGAGTGCGGCTCTGATCGCCACACAGAATCAGGAAGACGTTCCGGTGCTTGCTGAAGCACTTCTCCCAGAGCTGCGCCGACGAGTTACCCGCCTGCCCGTGGCACTTGTGCCATCGCATCACGCCCTTCGGATCCTTATGCCAGCCCTCCTTCGTCTTGGGGCGTTCGAGCGGACCGAGAAACATGTGCGTTGAGATGATCGCTCGACGATCCTTGTGAGCTTCCAGGACGCCGTCGGCCCACTTCAAGACGTCGTCCGGAGCGTTGCACTCGACGTGAAGGATCACGAACCGGAGCCCCTCGGCCTCGAACGTCTGCGCGCTGTTGACGTTATCCTTGATCTGCGCCACGTACCAGGGACGCCCGGCGAAGCGCTTGGCCGGGAAGTTCGCCACGAAGAGCGACGCATCCCCTTTGGTGCATTTCATGTCGTGATTGCCGACGCACAGACCGTAGCACGCCTTCCCGTCGAGCATTGCGACGGCCCGCTTGGCCACCGCCCACTGCTTGGGCACGTCCTTGTCGACGATGTCGCCCAAGTGCGAGACGAAGGCGATCCGCTGCGTCTTCAGGTTGTCGAGGATCCACTGCATCTCGGCATAGAAGACCTCCGGTTGCTCCGCCGAGTAGAGCTGCGTGTCCGGCAGGGCGACGACCGAGAATGTCCCCGCCGGCGCCGGCGAGATCTCCGCCGCCCCGGCAACACAGGCAAAGAGACCTTGGGCGATCACCAGGCATCGAAGCGCCCCAGGAGACGACGTCCGTCGATTACGCATGGCGCGGATCTCCTTCTCCATCTGAAACACAGATGTTCCTCAGCAACTCCATCGGGGGGTATACCGGTTCGCCGTTGCGTCGTCCAGAGCGGTCAGCTCGACCTCGGGCCGGGAAAGCGATGTCCCCGGCCGCGAACGAGCGACCGGTCTGGCAAGGGATGCGTGTCCGACAGGAGGCTCCCGAGTTATCATAGACCCCCGCCGCGGGGCGCGAGCGTCGCGGCTGTCCGTCGTCGGTCGCGTTTCTCCTCGGCGAAAGGGTCCGCGCAATCAGGGGTAGCCAACGTGGGAATCGGTAAGGACGTTCGCCTTAATCGCTTGTTCGCTCATGAGTCCCGACGGCTCTGCTCGGTGGCCGTCGATCATTTCCTCGGCTATCACGAGGAAATGCCGGCGGGTCTTCGCAACCTTCCGGCCGCCATCGAGGCCATCGTGGCCGGCGGGCCGAGCGCGATCACGATGCAGAAGGGCGTTGCGCTGAGCTGCTGGTCCCGTTTCGCGGGTCGGGTGCCGCTCATCATCCAGAGCGTGGCCGCTCGCCCGGACGACACCGCCGATGAATGTCTGTCCTGGCCGGAGGACGCGGTTCGGTTGGGGGCCGATGCTTACGCCACCTGCGCATTCATCCGCGGAGCCACCGAGGCCGCGCATCTCCGGCGAGTCGCCAAAGCCGTTCGCCGTGCCGAACGCTGGGACATCCCCGTCGTGCTGCACGTCTACCCCCGGCGATTCCTGCCGGACGGCAAGGTGCAGATCGTCTTCGAGCCGGACGAGATCGCATGGGCCGTGCGCTGCGGCATCGAGCTCGGCGTGGATCTGATCAAGGTGCCGTACACCGGCGACGTAACGTCGTACGCACAGATCATCCGCGAGTGCCCGCTGCCCATCGTGGCGGCGGGTGGACCGAGGGCCGATCGGCTCGAACAGGCGCTGGTCATGGCAGCCGACGTCGTGGCAGCCGGCGCTCGCGGGATGACGATCGGGCGCAACGTATGGGGCTTCGGCCGGACCACTCAAGCCGTCCTGGCCTTCAAAGCCGTCATCCACGACCGCGTCCCGCCAACCGAGGCCCTCGAGGGAGCGGCTGCCCAGGAGTAATCGCGTGCCCAGACCGCCCACATTCGACATCCTGGGCATCGGCACCGTGGCCGTTGACGATCTCCTGCACGTCGACAAGTACCCACCGCCCGACGAGAAAGCGCCCGTCCGCGGCAGGTCGCGCGGCTTGGGCGGACAGACCGCCACGGCCCTGGCGGCCGCCGCGCGGCTCGGGGCGCGCTGTGTCTACGCCGGCGTCCTCGGCGTCGACGATCTATCCTCCGCGGCAAGACGCGGCTTGGAGGCCGCAGGCGTCGACTGCACGCACGTTTTACGGTGCGACGACGCGCGGCCCATCCACAGCGTCATCGTCGTGGCGCGGCAGGGCCGGACGCGGAACATCTTCTACGATCTCGGCGGCACCCGGCCTCTGCCGCACGAGGCGATCGGCCAAAGCCTGGTGACGGGTGCCAAGGTGCTGTTGATCGATCAATTAGGCAGCGACGGCATGATCCTTGCGGCCAACCTGGCTCGCGCGCGGGGTATCCCCGTGGTGGCCGATATGGAGTGGCCCGACGAACCGTGTGCTGACGAGCTCATGAGTTTGGTGGATCACCTTATCGTTCCTCACCGCTTCGCCGAGGCCATCACGGGCCTGACCGATCCGGCCCGGGCCGCGTGGCAATTGCACGTGCGCCATCCTCGAGAGTGTACTGTCGTGACGTGTGGCCGCGCCGGCTGCCATTACCTCGCCGGCCCGAACCCTTCCTCAGTCCGCCATCAGCCGGCCATCGACCTGAATTGCGTGGAGACCACCGGATGCGGCGACATCTTCCACGGCACGTACGCCGCCGCCCTTGTTTGGGGTCGTGATGGTCGGGACCGCATTGCGTTCGCCACCGCCGCGGCGGCCCTCTACGCATCCCGCCCCAACGGATGGGATCATCTGCCGACCCGGCGCGAGGTGGACGCGATGGTCGCGTTGGCTGAGGGCGCCTCCTGAACAGGCCGGAAACCTGTATCCAGAAGACAAGCTGGGGGCGAGGCCCTTCGTTGTGGAGGCGTCGCTCCGCTGGGTGGCCTCAACGACGGCAGGACGCGATCACGCCGCTCCAAGTCCTGGCGCGGCAGAGACGAGAGGGACCATTCGATCTTGCAGCGTTCGGCGCTGCGGTGCTATGATACTCCACCGAAGGGACTCAGTGAGGATCGCCAGGATGGCCGGCAAAACCGCATCGACTCAGCGCAAGAAGGCTTCCCGCAAGAGGCCGATCAAGGACGCAAGCCAGCTTAGCTTCGGCTTCACTCCGGGAAGAGGCAAGACTAGGACCGCGGAACCAGAGCGGCAGCAGGAACCGACCCCGCCCGCCGAGCACGTCGGCATGCTCGCCGAAGAGCCGCCCTCCCTCCAGGACGAACAGAAGGCGCCTCCGTCGGGAGAGAAGCGCGGTCGGAAGCCCAGCGGGCGCCGAACCGCCGAGGAGATGGCGCGCCAACAACGGGAAATCTCCGTCAGCGAGTTCTTCGCCAAGAACCGGCACCTCCTCGGCTTCGACAACAAACGTAAGGCGCTGCTGACCACCGTCAAGGAAGCCGTCGACAACAGCCTCGACGCTTGCGAGGAGGCGGGGATCCTGCCGGAACTGCTCGTCCGGCTGAAACAAGTCGACGAGGAGCGATTCAAGGTCACGGTCCGTGACAACGGCCCGGGCATCGTCAAGACCCAGATCCCCAACATCTTCGGCAAGCTCCTGTACGGCTCGAAGTTCCACCGGCTCAAGATGAGCCGCGGCCAGCAGGGTATCGGCATCAGCGCCGCCGGCATGTACGGTCTGCTGACCACCGGCAAGGCCATCCGGATCATCTCTCGGACCGGACCGGGCAAGGACGCGCACCGCTACGACATCCAGATCGACACCAAGCGCAACAAGCCCGAGATCGTTCAAGAGGAAACCGTCGAAATCGACTGGCCCCACGGCACGGAAGTCACGATCGAGCTGCTCGGGTCCTACACCAAGGGCCGCACCTCCGTCGATGAGTACATCGAGCAGACCGCCATCGCCAACCCCCACGCGACGATCAACTACGAGCCCCCGATCGGCGATAAGATGGACTTCCCCCGCGGCACGGAACACACCCCGCCGGAGACGCGGGAAATCAAACCCCACCCCTACGGCATCGAGCTTGGCATGCTGATGAAGATGATCAAGGACACCAAGGCCAAGCAGCTCGGCGGCTTCCTCCAAAGCGAGTTCAGCCGCGTCAGTCCCAAGGCGTCCAACGAAATCTCGAGCAAGGCGGGACTCACGCCGCGAACCTGGCTGGCGAATATCAACGGGCCGGAGGTCGAGCGGATCTACCGCGCGATCCAAGAAACGAAGCTCATGGCCCCCAGGACCGACTGCCTCGCGCCCATCGGCACGAAGGCGCTCCTGGCCGGCCTGCTCAAGGGAGTCAAAGCGGAGTTCTTCACCGCGACGACGCGCCCGCCTGGCGTATACCGCGGCAACCCGTTCCAGATCGAGGTGGGACTCGCCTTCGGAGGCAATCTCCCGGGCGACCAGCTCGCCAAGGTCATCCGGTTCGCCAACCGCGTGCCGCTGCTGTATCAGCAGTCGCACTGCTCAATCTTCAAGAGCGTGCTGGAGACCCATTGGCGCGCCTACGGCCTCCAGCAGAGCGGCGGCGCGCTGCCGACCAGCCCGCTCATCATCATGGTACATATGGCGAGCGTCTGGGTGCCGTTTACCAGCGAGAGCAAGGAGGCCATCGCTGACTACGACGAGATCCGCAAGGAGGTCAAGCTCGCCCTGCAGGAGTGCGGTCGAAAGCTCAACACCTACATCCGTCGTCGTGCCCGCCAGAAGCGAGAGGGCGAGCGCCGCAATATCTTCGAGCGATACATCCCGGAGGTCGTCGCGGCCGTTCGGGCCATTACCCGCGTCAACACCGACCAGCTTAGGCGCGACCTCCTGGCCACCGCCCGCAGTATCACCGAGGAAGCCGACGTCGAACTGGACGAGGACGGCAAGCCGATCCAGAGAGAGCCGGAACCGCGGATGCGCGCGGAGAACACGATCGTCATCGATCCGGATCAGGACGAGGCTCCGGTCCCGCAACTGCTGATCGAGAGCGTCGTCGAACCCGAGGCCGGGCCGGTCGCAAAGCCCGCAAGGTCCCCCAAGAAGAGGACCCGCGGCCGTAAACGCTGAATATCGCTACCGCTGGAGACAACGCAGAACCATGGCCAAGAAGAGCACGAAGAAGGGGAGCCCCGCCGGAGCCATGAAGGCGACGACGAACCCCGCCAAACGCAAGCCCCTGCGTCGCGGGGAGAAGGCCGCCCGGGAAAAGACCGCTGAGCGGCTCGTCAAGATCGCCGACAAGGTGATCGCCGCGGGCAAGAAGAAGCAAGACCCCTTCCTCGACATCCCCACGCGCGCGCTCAGCAACGTCCGCTTCAACGAGCAGCGCAAGATCATCGAAATGGGCGACAACAAGCAGCGCCGAGCGTTCTTTAACCTAGGCCAGGCCAAGAAGTTCATGCAGACGATGCTGGTCGCGGCCGGCTGCAAGGAACTCGCCGATCAGGTCAAGACGACCAGCATCCGTGACCTGTTCTATCACTGTAAGCACACGATCGAGGGAACCCGCGAGAACACCTTCGACGATCAGAGTGAGTCGGACCCGATCATCGAGGATCTCGAGGTGACGCTGGCGAGTCTTCGCGAGGAATTGGGCCTCTTCGCCGACCCCAAGGGCAGTATGGTCGGACCGATGACGATCGTGGACGGTGGCGACGAAATCAACCTCTCCCGAATGGGAACCGGTGGTTGGGCCGTGCCGAGCATCGTCGAGGACCACGTCATCCAATTCCGCCAGTGCAAGGCCAAGTTCGTGCTGCTGATCGAGAAGGCCGCTGTCTGGCGTCGATTCAGCGAGGATCGTTTCTGGGAGCAGCACAAGTGCATGATCATCCACGGCGGAGGCCAGCCGCCTCGCGGAGTCCGCCGTCTGATCTACCGGATGCACAGCGAGCTCAAGCTCCCCGTCTACGTGTTGGTCGATAACGACCCCTGGGGCTACTACATCTACTCTGTCGTCAAGCAGGGCAGTATCAACTTGGCCTTCGAGAGCCAGCGAATGGCGGTGCCCGCCGCTCGATTCATCGGGATGAGCAGCTACGACGCCGAAGAATTCGACGTCCCGCCGGCCGTGACGATCAAGCTGACTGACCAGGACATCCGTCGCGCCAAGGAAATCATGGTCTATCCGTGGTTCGACAAGCGGCCTTGGCAGCGCGAGATCAAGAACATGCTCAAGCAGGGCGTGAAGCTCGAGTTGGAAGCATTATCCGCCAAGGACTTCAGCTTCATCACCGAGACTTATCTTCCCACCAAGATCCGCGGCAAGCGATGGTTGGACTAGCCTCCGATCGGCCGGCTAGCCACTCTTGAGCCGATCCAGGAGTTCCTTGGCCTTTGGCTGATCGGCCTTCAACTCGAGGCTTTCCTCGAGCAGCCTGACTGCCTCCTGACGCTTTGCCCCATGTTGCGGCGCGTCTTGAGGGGTAGCTGCCAGAACCCCGGCCAGGCCGTTCAACGCCTCGGTGCTTTGCGGTCGGACCTTGAGGAGTCGCCGGTAGAGGGCGGCCAACTCGGGCTGGTAGGGCTTGCGCCCCAAGGAATAGGCACACCACCTCAGACCGCACTGGAAGTGGTCTTCCGCGTTCGGGTTCTTCTCGGCGTATCCGACATAGACGTCCGCGATGCCGTTGGCCGCCGGCAGGAAGTCGGGGTCGGCCTCGCGGGCCCGCTGAAATGCCTCGATCGCCTCGGCCAGCCGACCGAGTTGGTGGAGGGCCGTTCCGAGGTTCGTCATGGTGTCGGGGCGTCCTGGTTCGAGCCGCTCAGACTGAGCGAACCCCGCGGCCGCTGTTTCGTGGTCGCCGAGTTGCATGGCCACTGTGCCTTGTCTGAACCAGGCGCTTGCCAGCCCGGGATTGGCCTCCGTCACCTGCTTCCAGAGCCTCGCGGCATCGGTAAGCCTCCCCTCGTCCTGGTGGATCACCGCAAGGTTGTAAGCGGCCTTGGCGTGACCGGGCTGCTTGGCCAGTACGTGCTCGTACTGGCGGACCGCCTCGCCGAAACGCCGCAGGCGTGATAGCACAACCGCGTAGTTGTATCGCATGCGGATATCTTCCGGCTGAAGCTGCACGAGTTTGGCGTAGGTCCCCTCGGCCTCTTCATACCGCTTGGCCGCAACCAGCGCGCCCGCTCGGATTGAGAGGGCCTCGACATCGTCGGCTTGGTGATTGAGGATTTCGCCTGTTGCGGCAATGGCCTGGGCGGGCTTGCTCGTGGCTAGAGCCTGACGAGCCAGGCCGATCTGGACCTCCCGATTCCTCCTAACTCGATTTCGCGTGACGTTAACCCAGTCGTCCACCGTCTCCGCCGCGTTGGCAAGGTGCTTCGGGCTAGGCGCCGGCGCGCTCGTTGAGGGCGCCTTAGCCGTATTCGTGGTAGCCCTCTCTGGTGACACGGGTGCCTCGGAGACGCTCGGGGCCTTTTCGGAAGGGGGCGAGACTCTAGTCGAACGGGCGGTAGGCTCGCCCTGGGCCCAGAAGACGAGCGTCATAATACCGCCGAGGACCGCCATCGGCACAGCGATCATGAGGATAGCTTTCATGAAAACGCATTCTCGGCAGCCCCGTACATGTTGTCAATGTAGGCCGTCCTCGGTCCACGTGATCCAGCCGGTTAACCTGGCCTGCGCAACACGCTTTTCGTGTTGCCCGCTCTTCCGTGACGTGGTAAAGTGCGCGTACCAACCTCTCGGAAGATGGCTTCAAGGCCGAATGCAAGTAGGCGCGCCAATTCCTGATCCTGGCTGGTCTGGGCTGGTCACTGGTCAGTAGAGGTGGTATCTCTCTTGATGTAGTGCGCCGGGGCGCGGCGGTAGGGCGGTTCATGAACGGCATCACTGATACGGTCTGGGGGGATATTCTCGGCCAACTCCGGGTGCATCACCCGGAACTGGTACGAGGCTGGTTCAGCCAACTTGTGCCGGTTCACCTGGACCACGGCGTCCTCGAGATCCGAGCCGCGAACGAGAGTCAGCAGCGCTATTTGAGTGATCACTGTGTTCGTCCCTTCGTCGAAGCAGCGCAAGCAGCGACTGGACGCCTCATCAGTGTGCGTTTTACCATCAACGAGATTGGGCTAGTGACGGTACCGCCGGAATCCGCTTCACTCACCGTGGAGCAGGAGACCACACCACTTACACTCAACTCCATGTACAGCTTCCCGGAATTCGTCACGGGGCCTTCAAACCGTCTTGCCCACGCGGCATGCGTCGCTGTAAGCGAGTCGCCCGGTATGGCTTATAACCCGTTATTCATTCACGGGAACGTCGGCCTGGGGAAGACCCATCTCCTGCAGGCAACGTGTCATCGGGCCCTGGAGCTAGATCCTAGTGCTCAGATCCTCTACCTAACCTGCGAGACGTTCACAAACCACTTCATCGAGGCCGTTGAACGTGGTGCGATGAACTCCTTTCGGTACCGCTATCGTCACGTAGACGTCCTTGTCATCGACGATATTCAGTTCCTCGCGGAACGCGAGCGCAGCCAGGAGGAGTTCTTCCACACCTTCAACACGCTGTACCAGATCCAGAAACAGATTATCCTCTCGGCGGATAGCCCGCCGAGTGAGATCCCGAGCCTTGAAGACCGTCTTGTCAGCCGTTTTAACTGGGGCCTTGTCGCCAGCATCGATCCGCCCTGCCTGGATACGCGAATCGCGATCGTCCGCAAGAAGGCCAAGAGCAGGAAGCTCAGCCTTAGCGACGAGGTCGTTCATTACGTCGCCAGCAACGTGACCTCAAACGCAAGAGAACTCGAGGGCGCAATCCTTCAACTCCATGCACTTGCGGCACAACGGGCAGGTACCGTAGATCTCGATTTGGCCCGCGAGGCCTTGGGTCAGGCGCCCTCGTCCTTGCGCGTGCCCATCAGCGTCCCAACAATCCTTAACGCCGTTACTAAGTACTACGGGGTACGACTCGCGGACCTACAGAGTCGGAAACGCACCAAGTCAATCGCCTTCCCACGTCAGGTATGCATGTACTTGGCACGAACCCTAACGAGCCACAGCCTCGAGGAAATCGGCGGCTACTTCGGGGGGCGGGACCATACGACCGTACTCCACGCCACGAAGACCATCTCGCGTCTCCAGGAAACGGATCCGGAGTTCCGCGATACGCTGGACTCCCTACGGAACTCATTACAGCAGTAGAGAACGTAACAGAAACATGTGGATAACCCGTTGCGCCTGCTTCAAAAGACAAACATCCGCCGGCACCCCGTTTCATACCCTGTCGGCAGCCTCAACCAAGCCACCAACACGGCAACATCAAGCTCAACCCAAACACAACAGGTGTCCGCCCCCTGCCGACAGTTCGAACGGGCTGATCCGATTAGGGTTACGGTCGTATCGCTTACCCAACACACGGATGCAACAGTTCTTACTATACGGCTACTACTCGTCTAGCTTAGCTAATGGTATTATGGTGGACGCAATTACTTGTCGGCATAGACGGAGCGCATCATGAAACTGAACTGTAGCCGATCCGCCCTTGACCACGCACTTGGCGTGCTCACGGGCGTGGTAAGTAGCCGAACACCAAGGGAGGCTCTCAAGTGCGCCCAAATCGTCGCGCTGAAGGACCACATTACACTTGCCGGAACCGACCTTGAGGTTAGCGTGCGCTGCGTCGTGTCCCAGGTCGAGGTGAGCAAGGAGGGCGAGGCGCTCGTTCCAGCGGACAAACTCTCGCAGATCGTCCGGGAGCTATCCGACGACGTGTTGGGCATCGAGACGACCGAGGAAGCCATTCATATCCGCGGGGAGGGCAGCCACTTCCAGATCTACGGCCAGGATCCAAGCGAGTTTCCTCCCATAGCCGAGTTTACGGGTGAGGCGGACTTGGTTGTGGCCGCTGGCGTGTTGCGTCGGTTGATTGAGAGTACCGTTTTCGCGGCCGCTAGGGAGAACACCCGGTACGCGATCAACGGGGTCTTGTGGGAGAAGAAGGGCAAGAAGTTGCAGCTTGTGGCGACCGACGGTCGGCGGCTAGCGAAGGCAGGGGGAAGCGTCAAAAAGAGCTCTGACGGTGACGTCAGCGTCATTGTGCCATCAAAGACGATGACCTTGCTTATGCGTATGACCCAGGGCGACGTAGAGCAGGAGGTCCACATCAAGGCTTCGGCGAATCAGCTTCTCGTTCGGGTAGGCGCGATGATGGTGGCCTCGATACTTGTGGAAGGGCACTTTCCTAAGTATGACGACGTCATTCCGAAGGACAACCCTAACAAGGTAACCTTCAAGACCTCAGAGTTACATGGGGCTATCCGTCGGGCAGCTCTTCTAACCAGCGACGAGTCCAAGGGTATCCGGATGGACTTTGGCAAGGACAAGCTCGTGTTGTCAAGCCGCGCCCCACAGCAGGGGGAGGCAACGGTAGACTTGCCGGTGGAGTATTCTGGGAAGCCCACGGCAATGGGGTTCAATCCCACGTTCCTGAACGACGCGCTGCGCGTTGTGGAGGCAGACCAGGTTGCCCTCGAGTTCAGCGAGCCCGCCAAGCCTGGGGTGCTTAGTGCCGGGAAGGATTTTGTGTACGTCATTATGCCTGTAAGCTTGGCATGATTGGTTCCTGCCGTGGATGATGACACCCTTCAGCGTATTTGGGAGGCCCGCCAGCCAACCCGGCGTTACCGCACGATCGGCGAACTGGTTTCGCGCTTATTCCCGCGGGATAGCAACGAGGCGTCGCCGCGAGAGGCGTTCGTTACCGCGATCTGGCATACTCTTGCTCCTCCGGAATTGTGGCAGAGCGCTCACGTCCGCTCGGTTCGAAGAGGCACGATTACGTTAGAGGTGGCGGATGCCGCCACACGGTTTGAGGTTGAGCGGGTCCTCGGACCCGAGCTCGTACGGCAAGTTCGGTCCGTACACTCGGCTTGGGGTCCCATGCGGCTGCGTGTGGCCCTGCAGGCCGAGGGAACTCGGACGCGGCAGGAGGACAAAGAGCCGACGGGAGACAACGAATAATCACCCAAGGTAATCGTCTCGAAGCACATGAGAGTACCACATAAGCCAAGAAGGCAGGTCACGGGATGAGAGATGACGTAACAGCAGCAGCCGAGCAAGGCGGGGATATCTACGATGAGAAGAGCATCAAGGTGCTCGAGGGGCTCGAGGCCGTGCGCAAGCGGCCAGCGATGTACATCGGGGATACGGGAATCGCAGGGCTGCACCATCTCGTCTACGAGGTAGTAGACAACAGCATCGACGAAGCGATGGCCAGCCGTTGCGACAAGATCGATGTCCGTCTTACGGGGGACGGCGGCTGTGTCGTAACCGATAACGGCTCCGGCATGCCTGTCGGTCCCATCGAGCACTCGAATCCCCTCCTTAACGGCAAGTCAGCCGTTGAGGTTTGCATGACCGTTCTACACGCCGGAGGGAAGTTCGAGCGGAAAGGCTACAAGGTATCCGGCGGGCTGCACGGCGTCGGCGTTAGTGTCGTGAACGGGTTGAGCGAGCGCTTGGAGGTACAAGTCAATCGAGACGGCGGCACGTACCTGATGCGTTTCGAGCGCGGGAAGGTCGTCTCGCCGCTGGAGCAGATTGGCAAGACCAAGGAGCGGGGCACCCGCGTGGAGTTCCGCCCAGACCGCGAGATCTTCGGGGACGCGGAGTTTCGGTACGACGTCCTCGCGGCGCGCCTGCGGGAACTTGCGTACCTGAACGAAGGCGTCCGGATCACTATCACCGACGACGTCACCAGTCAGGAGGAGACGTTTTGCTTCGAGCAGGGGCTTCTCGAGTTCATGGCGCATCTGAACGCCGGCAAAGCGCCCCTGCACAAGAGCATTCAACTTCACGCGGAGGATCTGGATCAGGGGCTAGTAGTCGACGTTGTCCTGCAGTACCACGACGGCTTCAGCGAGAACGTCCTCTGTTTCGCGAACAATATCCACAACATCGACGGCGGCACGCATCTGTCCGGCTTCCGCAGCGCCCTGACGAGGACGATCAATGCATACGCCCGTCGCAGCAATCTCCTGAAGGGCAATATCACGCCCACTGGCGAGGATATCCGGGAGGGGCTGACGGCGATCATCTCCGTCAAGGTCCCGGAGCCACAGTTCGAGGCTCAGACGAAGGTGCGCCTGATGAATCCGGAAGTAAGCACCATGGTCGAGCAGACGGTGAACGAACAGCTCGCGAACTGGCTGGAGGAGCGGCCCGCGGAGGCCAAGCGGATCGCGGGTAAGTGTGCCCAGGCGGCCCAGGCTCGCGAGGCGGCCCGCAAGGCGCGGGACCTTGCCCGCAAGACGGTCCTATCGGGCGGCAACCTGCCGAACAAGCTCTGGGATTGCTCCAGTCGGAACGCGGCCGAAACGGAGTTGTACCTCGTCGAGGGAGATTCCGCCGCCGGTCCGGCCAAGCAGGGGCGCGAGAGCAAGACGCAGGCCATCCTGCCCCTGCGGGGCAAGATCCTCAACGTCGAGAAGGCGCGGGTCGACAAGATGCTCAGTAACGAGGAGGTCAAGGCCATCATTACCGCCATTGGGTGCGGTATCGGACAGGAGGATTTCGACCTGTCGAAATGCCGCTATGGCAAGCTGATCATCATGACCGACGCCGACGTCGACGGCAGCCACATCCGCACGCTGCTGCTGACGTTTCTGTTCCGGCACATGCGGCCGCTCGTTGACGACGGTCGCGTCTACATTGCCCAGCCGCCGCTCTACCAGATCACGAGGAAACGGAAGCAGGAGTATCTCCTCAACGACCGCACGCTGAACCAGCGGTTGACCGAATGGGGTCTGAGCGAAGCGGAGCTGATCATCCGCGAGGGATCCGGTCGGGAGCGGAGCCTGACCGGGGGGGATCTCTTGAGACTCATGGAGATTCTCGGGAAGATGGAGCGCCGAGCGCGTTCTCTCCAGCGGCGCGGGATCGTGCTGGAGGAGTTCGTGCGACGGCACCGGGAACCCGAGACGGGCGGGCTCCCGACCATCCGCGTCATCCTGGAGGGCGAGGAGCATCTGTTTTACAGCGAGGCCGAGTTTGCCGCCTTTCGCACCCAGGCGGAGGAACGTTTCGGGGAGTTGAAAGTCGTTGATGCGGCCGCGGCCGCGGAGGTGGAAGAGTCCACCGACAAGGGATCGGCCAAGAAGCTGCTCCGTTCAGAGCTGGCCGAGTCGACGGTCTTGCAGGAGCAGTTCGCTCTCCTGGCGGACTACGGCCTGTCGGTCGAGGACTATTTCGCGCGTCGCGCGCGTCGCGTCACCGGCGATTACGAGCCCGCCAAGTTTCTGCTGAAGTCCGGGCCGGAAACGGTTCTCGAGCTATCCAACCTAGCGGAGTTCGTGGCGGCGATCCGCCAATCGGGCAGCCAGGGCGTCCAGCTCAAGCGGTACAAGGGCCTCGGCGAGATGAACGCCGAGGAGCTTTGGGAGACAACGATGGATCCGGAACAGCGGACGCTGCTCCGGGTTACCGTGTCCGACGCCGACGGCGAAGACGACCCCGAGCAATTCGATATCGACGCGCGCGAGGCCGACCGCGTCTTCAGCATCCTCATGGGGGATAACGTGGAATCGCGACGCGAGTTCATCGAGACGAACGCCTCGACCGTCCGCAACCTCGACGTTTGAGGCGGCGAATCTTGCCCCCAATCAGCGGGCCCGACCGGGGGCGCGGGGCTCCCGGCCTGTGCGTCAATCGCGCTGGAATCCCTCGGACGTCGCGCGGAACCCCGTGATGTGCGGGGTCTCTCGGGGCTTCTCGGAGGGATGGATGGCGAAGATCTCGACCCGGGCGATATCGTCGAACGGGACGGAGACAACGAATCCTCCGGTCTGCCAGGACTCCTCCACGGGGACGACTTCGCACGTGAGATAAGACTTGACGTCCGACTCGACCAAGGCTCCGATCTCGTAGCTGAACCCATCCCGCAGGTACACAATCGTGTGGACCTCGAGCTCGGAGAGGAAGTGCCCCGGGTCTCCGTCGTTGGGCAGGTCCAGCGAGTCGGCCTCTGGGAAACGGTGCTTGAGGCACCGAAGCCTTGCACAATCAGCCAGGTGCTGCCGCGCCGGGCCGTGCCACCAATCGTAGTTGAACATCCGGGTTTCCTGTCCGTGTCGGCCCGCACACGCCGCGCGGGAAGCCCCGCGAGGCGCTGCGGTGGGTTTCGTACCTACTGGGCGGGTTCGTTCCCGCCCGGAGCTTCCGCGGTTGTGGGCGCGTTCGCGTCGGCGGCCCTCTCCTCCTCGAGAAAGGCGTCGAGGCCGTCACGCAGCGACTTGGGCGCGGGGGCCATGACCCAGTTGCCCAACTCCTTGAACACGAGGATAGTGATCGTTCGCTCCGAGCTGTCCGTTTTGACTCCCGGTCGGAGGTAGACGCGGGAGCGGACGACGTACACGGGGGGCGGGACATCGGCCACTTCCGGCAGTTTCTCGATCGCCTCGATGCGGAGTCGCTTGACGGCCGCCAGCGCGCGCTTGAAGCGCTCGGGCGTGAAGGGATCGACGCGCGTCGTCATCATGAGGCGGAACTTGTCATAGGCCGTGTCGAAGTCTTTTGAGCAGCAGACACGATAGAAGTTCTCGATGAAGCGGTTCGCCTCCTCGTCATCGCACCGGGCCTCCTTGGGAAACTCCAGGGCGGGGTGCTCCTCCGATCCGGCGTAGGAGACGGGGGCGTTCGCGTCCTCCTCCGAGCCGCGGGGACCTCGTCGGTGCGAGCCGCCGCTGAAGACGAGGGCCGCCCCTCCCGCGAGGGCCGCGATAATGAGGGTGACCAGGATGATCGTCCGTCGGCGATCCATTGCTCCACCTATCCAGGGCCAGGGCGCGGCGTCCTGGGACGCGACATCGAGGCGCTACCATTCTAGCCGGGCAATCCCGCAGTGCCAGTGGAGCCGGCATGGCGGCATCCAGGCCGTCGGCCGCGGCGCCTTCCGTCGTGCTTGAGCCGCGTTGCGTCGAGGGGCTACAATGCCCCAATTCGCCAAGGCGCCCGAACGGGGACCGATGGTTGGTTCGGGCGTGGATTTCGCCGGGCAAGAGGCAGGGAGCCATGATTCGCGCGGTGCTGTTCGATCTCGGGGACACGCTTGTGAACTTCGGGGAGGTGGACCACTACGCCGCTTTCCGGGAGGGCGCGGCGCTGGCTCACAAGTATCTCCTCGAGGCGGGCGAGCCGGTTTGCGATCTCAAGACGTTCCACCGCCGTCAGTTGCGGGCGATCGAATGGGCCTACTTTCGCTCGAAGCTGAGTTGGCGAGATTGCGACACCCTCAAGGTTCTGGCGAAGATCAATCGGCGGATGGGCCTGACGACTCGACTGGAAGACCTCGAGCGCCTTTGTGGGTTGTTCTATGAGCCGGTTCGCGTTCAAGGGACTTTGGAACCACGGGCCCATGAGGTGCTCGCCCGGCTACGAGACAACGGCTGCCAGCTCGGTCTGATCTCCAACACGATCGTTCCCGGCGTCACGCTGGACGACCACATGCGGCGCGAGGGATTACTCGAGTTCTTCCCGTTTCGCTTCTACTCATGCGAAGTCGGCTGCCGGAAGCCACAGAGGCGGATCTTCAGAATGGCCCTTCGGACGATGGGGGTGGACGCCGGCGGCGCCGCGTTCGTGGGGGACACGCTGGTGGCGGACATCAAAGGGGCCAACCGCGCGGGGATGATCTCCGTCCTCAAGGCGACAGACGGTCACCGCCCCACGGGGCGCATCCAACCGGATCACGTCATCGCCGCCCTCAGCGAGCTTCCGGGGCTCATCGAGGACATCAACCGATCGTGTTAGATTCAGTTCTTGCCCGAGGTTTGACGAGACGGATCGTGTCCTGAGCGATCATCAGCTCTTCGTCCGTCGGAATCACCCAGGCACTCGTGCGGCTGGTCTCCGTAGTGATTCGGAGCGGGCCTTCGGGACCGACGCGTCGTGCTTCGTTGGCGTGGCGATCGATCTCGATGCCGAGCGGCGCCAGACCCGCGAGGATCTTGGCTCTCATCCAATGTGCGTTCTCTCCGATGCCTCCGGTGAACACGATCGCATGGCAGTCGCCAAGCTCCGCCAGGAAGGCGCCGAGGTACTTCTTGGCCCGGTGGGCGAAGACGTCGATGGCCAGTTGGGCCCGTTGGTCGCCCTTTTCGGCGGCCTCGCGAATGTCGCGCAGATCGCGAGACACTCCTGAGACTCCCAGCAGGCCGCTCTTCTTCTCGAGGGTCGCGCGGATCTTGGCGACGTCCTCGCCGAGCTGGATCATGTGAAAGATGATGGCGGGGTCGATGTCTCCGCTTCGCGTTCCCATCACAAGACCTTCGAGGGGAGTGAGCCCCATCGTCTGGTCGATCGCGCGGCCCTCTTGGATGCAGCTCATGCTGCAGCCGTTGCCGAGGTGCAGGGTGATCAGATTGGGTTTGGGCTTTCCCAAGAGTCTGGCGGCCTCGGCGGCGACGTAGCGGTGACTGGTGCCGTGGAATCCGTAGCGGCGGATTCGTCGCTGCTCGTACCACTCGTAGGGAACGGCGTACGTGTAGGCATGCGGCGGCATCGTCTGGAAGAACGCGGTGTCGAACACCCCGACGTGGGGTCGATTCGGCACGATCTTCTGGGCCGCCTTGATGCCGGCGAGGTTTGCCGGGTTGTGGAGGGGGGCGAGCTCGCAGCAGTTCTCGACGGCGGCCAAGACGTCGGCATCGACGATGACGGACTCTCGGAAGGCCTCGCCGCCGTGGACGACACGGTGGCCGAGGCCGACCAGATCCTCGACGCTGGCCAGGGGCGGGGGATCGCCTTCGGTCGTCAGCAGTTCGATGATTCGGCGAACGCCTTGTTCGTAGTCGGTGATTTTTTCCGAGAGCTCGATCTGATGGCCGTTGGGTCGGTAGACCAAGCGGGCCTGGGGCTCGCCGATACGTTCGATCAGTCCTTGGGCGCGGTCGAGTTGGGTCTGTGCGTCGTAGAGCTTGTACTTGATGGACGAGCTGCCGCAGTTAATCACAAGCACGTACATGGGATCATTCGCCCCCGAAGCGGTGGAGGGAATCGCGGCAGGTGGGGTCCCGCACGATTCGCTGACCTTGTTCCGAACGGTCCGTGCGAACCGTCACTTTCCATATTAGTACTACTATCGGCCACCGGTTACAAGCCGCGTTTGTTTTGGTTAAGAAACGCGTTAACAAATCCGGTGAGGGGGAAGTTAGCGGCGGAGCGGCTTTGGCCCGCGAGAATAGCTATTATCTCTCCCGCAAATATCTCCTTGCGATGTGCCGCCGGTGTTGCTTGCGGGGGAGGGAAGGGAGAAGAAGGAAGAGGGAAGAGGGAAAGGGGCAAGGCCCTGATGGGCGAGGGAGGGGGTGCTGAGCGGGAGGTACGGGCGAGGGGGGACGGGTGGAGTTGGGCGATGTCTCGGAATGTCTCGAAATGTCCCGGAATGCGCCGGGATGCAGCGGGATGCAGCGGAATGCGCGGTTTTCCGGGGTTCGGGGGGTTGGGCGGGAGCGGGGGGACGGGGTTGGGCGATGTCTCG
>JAFGLZ010000244.1 GCA_016927755.1 Phycisphaerae bacterium | reverse complement strand
GGATCGGCCTTTCGGACGTGGTTCGATAAGGCGGGGGTGCTGATCTGCAGGCCGGGCGGGGCGGCGGGGTGTCGGATGGGGGTGGCGGCCAAGGGGGGGCACAACGCGGAGCATCACAACCACAATGACGTGGGGTCTTACGTCGTGGTGGTGGGCGATCGGGCGGTTTTGGTGGACCCGGGCAGCGAGGTGTATACGTCGAGGACGTTCAGCAACAAGCGGTATGAAAGCAAGGTGCTGAACTCTTACGGGCACCCGGTGCCGATGGTGGCGGGTGAGCTGCAGAAGAGCGGGCGGAGCGCCACCGGCCGGGTGGTGAAGACATCGTTCGGGGATGCGGAGGACGTTCTGGTGCTGGATCTGTCGTCGGCCTACGGGGTGAAGGGGTTGAAGGGGCTGACGCGGACGTTCCGGTACTCGCGGGCGGGCGCGGGGTCGCTGACGATCGTGGACGAGGTGGAGCTGGCGGGGCCGGGGCGGTTCGGGACGGCGCTGGTGACGCTGGGCGAGTGGAAGCGTGCGGGGCCGAACGTGCTCGAGATCAAGGACGGGGCCGAGTCGGTTCGGGTGGAGATCGAGACGGGTGGGGCGGCGTTCGACGTGGTGGCGGAGGAGATCAAGGAGGACGTGCGGACGAAGAAGCTTCCGACGCGGATCGGGATCAACCTGAAGGATGCGGTGAGCAAGGCGCGGGTGGCGGTTACGGTTCGGGCGGGGGCGGCGGCGGCGAGGTGAGGTGGGGTCGGTGTTTGATCGGCTTCGATCAGGTCCGATCGGTTTCCGATCGGTGGCGCGGACGCTGAAGGACGAGCTGGCGGTGTACCGGCTGGTTCTGCGGGACGCGCGGACGCCGCGATTGGCGCGTTGGCTGCTGTGGGCGGCGGTGGGGTACGCGGCGATGCCGTTCGATCTGATTCCGGACTTCATTCCGGTGGTGGGGCATCTGGACGACGCGGTGATCGTTCCGGGGTTGGTGGTGCTGGCGCTCCGGCTGATTCCGGGGGAGGTTGTGGCGGAGTGCCGGGGACAGGTGAAGGACGAAGGATGAATGATGAATGATGGATGATGAAGGGGGAGGCGGGGGTGGTGGCGGATGAGGCCCGGATGCAGTTGCCGTGGGGCTTCGCGGCCGCCGAAGAAGGATCTGCGGCGGATTCTGGTCGAGGGAGAATCGGGTGTGGTGTCCCCCGACTACAGGAAGTAAGCCTGACCCCCTTCGTGACCCCTTTCGCCCCCCTTTCTGACCCCCTTCCGGTAGATACTTGCAGTTAAAGGGCCGTGCTTATGGTCTGGGGCGAGGTCTAGCTTAGAAGGTAGCTGCCTGGACGGGGCCACTTCGACCCACCGGGCGATCGGCCCGCCGCCCACTCGATAGCCCGGTGCGTGATGGCGGAGCCTGGCACGGGGCTGCTGCCAGTTTCTTTTATTTCGATTGTTGCGTTTATTTCGTTTTGACGATACAATTAAGGTGGCTAGCGGAGGTCATCGCCATGATGTTAGCAGCTCACGAGGCCATATCGCCCTCAGACAGCGACGCCCAGCTTGCACGTGATTCGAGCCGCCAGTTGATCCGGTATGCTCAGCGCGACCTGGAGGTCCGCATTCCCGAGACGGACGAGGTAGTAACCTTGCCTGCCGCGGCAGTGCGTCTACTCGTCGAGCTGCTTTCGGAGATGGCCGAAGGCAACGCTGTGACGTTGATACCGATCCACGCGGAGCTGACCACGCAGCAGGCCGCCGACTTGATCGGCGTGTCTCGTCCCTTCCTTGTCAAGCAACTCGAAGAGGGGAAGATCCCCTATCGCAAGGTAGGTACGCATCGGCGGCTGCTCTATAGCGACTTGGTTCGGTACAAGAGTGAGATCGACGCGGAACGGCGCAAGGCTCTGGACGAACTGACCGCCCAGGCTCAGGAACTCGGCATGGGATACTGAGGATGGGCTCGTTTACCGCGCTGTACGACGCCTGTGTTCTCTATCCGGCACCTCTGCGCGACTTGCTAATGCATCTTGCGTTGACGGATCTGTTTCGCGCCCGCTGGACAGATCAGATTCACGACGAGTGGATCGAAACGGTGCTTGCCAAGCGGCCCGATCTCCGGCGCGAGCAGTTGGAGCGTACGCGTGAGTTGATGAATGCCCATGTGCGTGACTGTCTGGTGATAGGATACGAAGACCTGACCGACGGGCTCAAGCTGCCCGATCGAGATGATCGCCACGTTCTCGCCGCTGCTATCCGGTGCGGCGCGGCCGTGATCGTGACGTACAACACCAAGGACTTTCCGCCCGCTTGCCTGGATGAGTTTGGGATCGACGCTCAGCATCCTGATGAGTTCATCGCTCACCTCCTCGATCTGGCTCCGGCTTCTGTCTGCGCTGCGGCCAAGCGGCACCGGCAAAGCCTGAAGAACCCACCGAAGACGGTCGGTCAGTTTCTGGATGCGCTTGCGGCACAACAACTGTCCGAGACGGTCGGCCGTCTGCGCGAGTTTGAGGGACTTCTGTAGCGGTTCGTGCTGTCGGCGCGTCTACCTCCGCGTAAAACCCTAACGCCGCTTTTGAAGGGCGTAGGGAGGGGGCGGCGCCGGGAGGGGTGACGGGGCGGGCGTTGTTGCTCTGGTTGGCTAGGTAGACGTGGAGGTCGAGGGGTTGCTTGAGAAGGTCCTTGACGGGGGCGAATTCGTAGGCGCCGAGGACTGTGTCGGCGAGGTGAGGTCGGTGTTCGATTGGGTTCGGGCGGGTGCGACCTGGCTGCAATCGAGTCCGAACGGGGCCGATCGTGTTCCGATCGGGTTGCGACCGGGCGCGATCGGTCTCCGATCCGTGGCGCGGGCGCTGAAGGACGAGCTGGCGGTGTACCGGCTGGTTCTGCGGGATGCGCGGACGCCGCGGTTGGCGCGTTGGCTCCTGTGGGCGGCGGTGGGCTACGCGGCGATGCCGTTCGATCTGATCCCGGACTTCATTCCTGTGCTGGGGCATCTCGATGATGCGGTGATCGTTCCGGGGTTGGTGGTGTTGGCGCTTTGGCTGATTCCGCGGGAGATTGTGGCGGAGTGTCGTGGGCGGGTTAGGGTGGAGGGTGATGGGGGGGAGGGGAAATACGAAGTACGAAGGACGAAGGATGAATCATGAAGGGGGAGGCGGTGGTGGTGGCTTCGTGGTGCCATTCCGCATGCCGACCTAGCTGGCCTGCCTCGAATGCGTTGCTGCTGATAACGCAAGGCTTTGTGCTCCAATTATATGTCGTCGAGTAACACCCTGAGCGGGAAGCGGCACGGGGTTTATAGCAATCTATACGGGGGTGGCCGCATAATAGTGAATAATGTGCTATAAACGAAGCGTTGAGGGCATGGACCCCATCAAGAGAACTCTCGCGCTTGCGGTTGTTGCAGAGCGCGAACTAGGCGCCCCGTGGTGGATGACGGTGCCGGCATCAACGCAAAGTCACCTGGGCACTGATGAGGGCAGTGGGGGCCGGTCGCCCGTCAAGAAGTGATGACCTGCCCCTCTTTTTGACCCTCTTTTCTGATCCTCTTTTTCATCTCTTTGGCGGGATTCTGCTTGTGCCTGAGGCGACTGATCCGGTATGATACGTCGGTGTTGAGGTGCCGGCCCTTGGGAGAGGTCTGAGGGGCTGGTGAGGGAGGTGGAAGGAGGCGTTGCAGTCCTTCCTGTCGCGTAGTCTTCTGAGTCAAGGAATAGTTGATGCACTCGGCAAGGTTGCGGAGGATGGTCGTCCGTCCCGTTATTGTATGCGCGCTCGCGTTGGCTGGCGTGCGGACTGCCTCGGCGCAGACGGCAGTCACCACCTACTTTGATCCCGGTGGCCAGTGGCTTTGGGCAACATGGGGCGATGGTTCTCACTGGTCGGGCGGCGTGATCCCAGCTAACACTCCCAACGCAGTCTACGATGGTGTCTATGATACGGTCTACGGAGACTCTGAACAGCACATCCTCTGGGTTCGCGACATGAGCCCGACGGTCCGAAGCTTCCTTCTAGATGGAGAGAACCTGGAGTTTCATGTCACGAATAATCAGACCTTCACTACGACAGAGGGTTTCACGATCAATCGAGGCTGTGTCGCTGTGCCCTGGAATTCCGATGCGCCGACGCTGCCCATGTATGGGGCCTTCGCAGGCCCCATCACCATCGGCGCCGAAGGCATTCTAGGCGTCGCGATGTCCCCCGAAGGTGCCAGGAGCGTGGGGACTTTCGATGGAGCTATCGTCAATTATGGCCTTTTCGCCAATAACGGTGTGGCTGCTGTTACAGGCCGGTCGTTCGAGAATCACGGCGAAGTCGATCCTTGGTGGGGGAGTACAACGACCATTTCGGTGGACGGGTTCTCTCAAGCAGGCAGATTTCATCTCCGACTGGGCGCGACCGTGGACTTCAACGTCGGCACTTTCAACAACAACTCAGCCGATTGGGTCTTCATGGAACGCCAGGAGTACTACGTCGATCCGACGCTGCGAATCCGCGCTGGGACGTTCAACAACAATGCGGCGTTTGAGGTGCCGGATCATGTCAACTTCGATTTCCAAGCCGATAACCTTACCAATGGCGCGCTATTCACGGCCAGGACCGGGACCCTTGCTCTTGGAAACGTCGCCAATAGCGGCGCATTGGATCTCGGAGGCGCTGAAGTAACGCTCACCGGGACGCTTGCCAATACGGGCACGGCGACTTTCGGCAGGGCAGTTGGCACCGGGGCTGTGGAGAACGCGGTCACCGGCGTGATTGCTGGGTCGTACTTCGACGTTCCGGTTCACAATCAAGGAAGGATTGAGTACGACCATCTATCCTTCGCCAAGGGCCTCACCGGAGGAGGCACTCTTGCCGCATCTGACTTCCTATACATACGCAACGGGAACTGCGATCTAGTCAGCCTCGAGGGGAATCCGCGAGTGTACCTCCGCGAAGGCAACGTGGGTGTCGGTTCCGATCACAGGGTGCCAACATACGACGAGATCGGCTACTCAGGGATGGTTCTGACCGACGGTGCCGTGTTTAGGGCTCCCACTATCGATATTCCCGAGAACGCCTTTGTCGAGCTCTACGGGGACGGCGAGCTACGTGGTGACGTTATGCTCAGCGGCACGATTGCCGTTGCTAACCGCGGCACCATCGCGGGTGGCACTTTATCAGGCAGTGGGACAATCATGGGACCGATGGACCTTGGCCCCGGTGGGCATCTTACGTTGAGAGATGTCAGCAACCATCTGGACCTCACCGCCGATCACATCTACGCCAGCAAGACCCGTATCACCCTGCATGGTGGCTCGAACCACGCCATCATCCACACAACGGCTTCGCCGGCGATGGTTTTCGAAGGCAACTACACCAATGCCGGCACGATCGAGGGGCGCGTTGTGCAGGGAGCGGGGTACACCTCGTTTAACAATGACGGAACCATCGTAGGTGGCCTCGAGTTGCCTACCGGCTTCTTCCGAAACGACTACGGAGGATCGCTCACCGTGACTGAGGATTCACGTGTTGGCGACGTCTATCAGTCGGGGCATATGAGTCTAAGCGGAAGCGTAACGGTCAGTAATGGGGCAACGTTCCTGTGCTCGCCATTTGAAATGCCGGGGTATGGCACAATCAACACGGGGGAGGTCGACGTCTCAGGGGCGCATTTCACCGTTGAGGATGGTGCGACCTTTGGGTGTTGGAGGATGGAGGTTCACGGCGGCGCGGTCATAACCGTGCGAGATGCCAGGCTGGAGTTGGGCGATTTCTTCTCGTATGACAACCATCAGCAGGTCAGAACTATCTTAGACAATGCAACGCTTTACTTTGAGTATGGAGCTTTCATTAAGATCACGCGGATCGCGGAATGCCGCCTTAGCGGTGGGAGGGTAGTAGTCGAAGACTCGTCCGATATGTGGCGGAATAACGTCACGTGGGTACCATACTGGAACGCGTCTGCCGGGGCTTCTCTGGCCGCACTCCAGGATCAGGATGCGTTGGGGCTGCTTTCGATTGGGCGAGACTGCGACTTCTTCTTGGATGACATTCAGTCTGCCGAGGGTGACAACGGATTCACAGTAGGGCTGTACACCTATGGGCTGACCACTGGCTCGGGAACGACATTGGACCTCGGTGGGCGGAACATATTCTACGTCCCCGATGGCGTCGAAGTTGATGGCGTGGTTGGGCTTGGGTACACTAACCTCGGTGCAAGTGTCACGAACGGGGAGATACTCCCGATCTGTGACTCCAGCGTCCGTCTCTACGACTCCTTCAGAGATTGGCACGACATTGAAGATGACCTTGGCTTCGAGATAGGACACAATGAGGAAGGAGATGGGGTCGTCGACATCGTGACTGCGGGTGATCACGATTTTCTCCTGAGAATGCTTGATCAAGGCCTGGAAGGGGACAACGCGATATCGATCGCGAAGGACCTCGCTATTGATTCGTTTCTGGAAATAGGATTTGACTACCGGTTCTTGACCGACGGGCAACTGGACCTCTTGCTTGGTGACGAAACGCTTTGCACGGTGATCGCGCCGGGTTCTGGCATCGGTCGCGACAGTCCTGGTCTCTTCAGTATGTCTTTCAGCTTGGCCGAGTTCGGTCTCATTCCCGGAGACTACACTCTCACCATGAGATTAAGCAACACCGGGTCATCCGACCTCCTGATCGACAATCTTGTGGTATCGTCGGTGCCAGAGCCTACGTGCTTGGGCTTCGCGGTCTTCCTCGGGCTAGCGGTTTTCCGGTATCGTCGGCTGCTATGGGAGGATGCCTCCGTGTGAGAGGGACCTGTAGCAGCAGGCCGGAGTGAGGCGCATGGAGAATCGTGGCATTTCCGGGAGGCTCTTGCGGCGAACATATCTTTCTAGCGACGTCCCGATCAGGTTGGTGGCACTCCGGCTCCATGTATTCTCGCTTGGATTGGTCTTGGAGAACCGCTTCTGGCTTCTGCCTTCCCGGTGCTTTCCGGGGGGGGCTTTGAAGCCGGCGGTTTGGAGGCAGAGCCCCCGGACTCGTCGGCGGACATCCGCCGACACTGCTGTGCATAGACCGCAGGCGTCAGGTAACCCAGCGACGAATGCGGACGACGGTGGTTGTACTCGTTCTGCCATGAAGCCGCGAGGGCCTTGGCTCCCGAGAGATCGGCGAACAGCTCCCGGTTGAGCAACTCGTCACGCAACCGGCTGAAGAAGCTCTCGCCGTAGCCGTTCTGTCACGGTGCCCCCGGCGCGATGTAGAACGCGCCCACTTCGCCCGTCTCCAGGTACCGACGCATCGCCCGCGCGATAGACTCCTGGCCTGCCTCCCCAATGATCCAGACGCCATGGGAGTCTCTACTGCCCAGGAGTTGTACCGGGAGGCCGGTCACAAAGCGGAAGCGGCATTCCCCGGAGCAGATCATCGCCAAGTGACGCCGAACTCGTTGGGTGATTGGTGCTTCAACGTCGCCGTCGGAGCAGGATCAGGCTGGCGATTGTTAGGAGGAGGGGGAGGGCGGCGGCGGCTGGGGCTGTTAGGCAGCAGGGCAGGGCGTGGGCTGTTGGGTCGGTGTTTTGGGTGAAGACGGCGGTGACGGTTTTGTCGGTGTTCATTACGAGCAGGGCGGGGTTGGCTGGGCCGGGCATGTCGCCTTGCCATTCGATGAAGGACCATCCTTCGGCCGGGGTGGCCGTCAGGGTTACGGGGGTGTTGGGTTCGTAGGTGCCGCCGCTGGGCTCGACGGTTCCCTTGCCCGTGACGTTGACGGTCAGGAGGCAGGCGTCGTCGAACAGGCCAAGCGGTGCATCTCACAGATCGGGGAAACACCTCAAGCGGATTGCCACCGAAGCGACGGCGCCACCTCCGATTCGGATTGACGCACGCCTTCACGCGGCTCGCTCTTCAGCCGTCGCTACGCGACTGGCGCCTCCGCGGGCGAGGCGATACCACAGGACTGAAGTCCTGGGCTACTTTCACACGGTCCCTCCGGGACCGAAGAGGCGTGCCCACGTTGCGACGGAGTCTGAGATGCACCCCGGGCCAAGGGCAATGTGCTCACCCCCACAGTGGCCCCTGGCAGGACGACAGCGGACCTCCGGCCTGGGGCTCGCGGCGAGGCGGCGTGTTGGTGCGCGCCGTCGGGTCTTCCTCGGCATACGGGCGATACGGCCGCGTGTGGTTTGCGTGGGGCATCGCGGTCGGCGGGGGAGGGTTCGTGCGTCGATTGCTGAGCTACCTTCAAGGATGTTTGGACAGTCGGCGAAGCTTGGGTGGCCCGCCTCTTTCCGCCTGTGGCGGATAGGGACGCAAGTTCGACCGCAGATTCGCGTCCCCCACGGCTAAAGCCATGGGCCACCCGGATAGAGGCACCTTCTGGCGAACTGGTCAATCTTTCATGAAGGCAGCTTGGGAGGGCAGTTGGGCTATCGGTGCTGGACGGGGTAGGATGTTGTCGCGTTGTTAGAACGGGGCTTGGCATTGGGTCGGCAACGGGACAGTTCGGACACATACTGGGGATCGAACGTGCGTACAGGAACAACCTTTCAGGCGGTGAACGTTTGCTCGTGCTATCTGGCGTTGGCGATTGCTCCGTTTGCGATGGCGGCGGAGACGAACGTCGAGGTCGGCGATGCTTATGCTCGGGGGAGCGGTGACGGGTGGCGGTGGTCGATCGGGACTCGGGGCGTTGAGATGTCGTTCGAGGCTCGCGACGGCGGGTTTTTCGTGGCTGGGTTTCAGAACAAGCTCGTCAATCCGCCGCTGGAGTACGTCGAGGCGACGGCATCGTCGGGGCCGTTCCTGGCCTGCACGCGGCACTTCGTCGAGCGATACGCGATCGAGACCTTGTGGGGCAAGCCGATGGTGGGGGCGGTCACGCTCGATCCGGCCGCGGACAACCTGCGGATCGCCGTGAAGAAGGGCGAGATGATCGGCTTCAGTGTCGGGCCCCGAGGCGACTTCACCTGCGACCATGTACGATGGCCGGGCACGTTCGACTATGGCGACGGTGAGAGCTACACCTCCAGGAGCGACACGACGCTCGAGCAGGGCCCGATGTGGTTCTACATGGTCCGCGCGCCGGGCACGGGGTGGATGGAACCGATGGACTCCGTCGAGGCGATGGCCAGCATCGGGCAGAAGATCCGCATCCCGAGCGAGAAGAGCGGCTACCGCTCACCGGGCACCACGCCGCAGATCGGGACGGAGGCGCTGCACCCATCGAATGAATACGACGCCGTTCGCGTGTGGAAGGCCCCGAAGGATGGAACCGTGATCGTTCGTGGCAGGGCCGAGCACATCCTGGGGGGCGACGTAGACGTCAGCGTTCTCAAGATCGTCGCGAAGGCCGCCGCCGCGCCATCCACATCACGTGCGGGCGACGGCTGGTCGTTCAAGAGTGGCGCGGGGCGGCAGGTGGCGGTCGGTGGCCGCCCCGGCGCACAGTTGGATATCGTCCTGGCGAAGGGCGGACTGCAGGCGGACTTCCACGTGCTCGCCTTTCCCGGCACACCCATCCTGCGGCAGTGGGTCGAACTCCGGAACGTGGGTCCATCCCAGGCGATGCTCTCGTCACCGGCGCCGGCCTCGCTTTCGCTGCGCGGCGAGGATGCCGCTTCGTACACCCAGTATTGGATGGTCGGTGGGAACAGCAAGCCCAACCAGGGCCTGATGGAGCAGGCGGCGGTCGCGCCCCCGTACCACCATGCGCTGAACGGATCAATGACGGCGAATTACGTGCCCTGGACGGCGCTGCATCGCACGACCGGCCCCAAGGACGGTCTCTTCGTGCAGTTGGACTACCTGGGACGTTGGCGCCTGAGTGTCGAACACGACGCGGGCGGCCCGCTCATCGTGTCGGCCGGTATCGCCGATCTCCGGTCGCGGGCCCTCGCCCCTGGCGAGCGGTTGGCGCTCCCCCCGGTGACGATCGGCGTCTTCCGCGACGACCTCGACGACATGGCCCGCTCGGTGTACGACTGGCAGTACGAGTACATGTGGGACTTTACGAACCCGGACTACTTTGCCCGCACCAAGTGGGCGGTGCCGTGGTTCTACTGTTCCCGCAACTTGCAGGAACAGTTCACGGCCCGCCTGGCCCAGCTCGACATGATCGGCGCCGATGTGATGCGTTCGATCGGGTTCGAGATGCTCTGGGACGATGCCGGGTGGTCGACGTATCCGGGCTGGCCGGAGGACAACTACCGCTCGGTGTTCCGCAACACGTACGAGGGGCCGGACTTCGCCCACACGCTCCGCTACCTGCCCAAGATGGACATGCGGTGGCTTTTGTGGTTTGCCGGGCGGCCCTCGGCGGGGGTCCTGGATACGAAGGTCGGTTCCTGGGGCAACTTCGAGTGGCGGAGCGACGGCGTGGGCTTCCCGAGCCTCGAATCCGACCGTGATTGGCGCGCGGCGATCACGCGCTTCCTGACGGCCCACCCTCGCTGCTCCTTCCACACGTGCAGCGGGGGCAGCACCTACGCTCACACGTTCGACATCCAGCGCCTGGCCAATACGAACTACTTCTCCGACTTCGGCCGTGGGCTGCAGACCAATCACTACTTCTCCTACCTCGAGCCGCCGGACCGGTGGTTGGACATCATCGAGCCCTGGGGCGCGCGCGGAACGTACCGCCCGGATACCGCTCGGCAGGTTCTGACGATGGTGCCCATGTGGGGCCTGTACGTCACGCCGGCGGAAGAGGAGTTGTTGCGGCGTCTGATCGAGATCTACCACTACCTCCTTCAAGAGGGCGTGGCGGGCCGGTGGTCGTACGTGTTCCACCCGAAGATCGAGGGTGACACGGACTTCTACTATTTCCAGCGGACGAGCCACGATCTCACCAGGGCCTGTATCATCCTGAAGCACAAGGCGCCCGGTCAGGTCAGGATCTTCCCGCGCGGACTGCTGCCGGAACATGAGTATGTGGTCGGGTTCGACTCGACCCAGGAAACGACCACGCGAAAGGGCGCCGACCTGATGGCCCGCGGGATCACCATCAAAGACCAGAAGCCCGGGGAGTTGGTGTACCTGGGCCTGCCGGGTCGCCCCTGCGGCGGTCGAGATCGCGCGGCGCCCGAGCCGTCTGGGAGGGTCATGGCCCGTCGCGAAACAAACTTGGGGCATACCGGAATCACGCTCTACTGGTCGCCCGGGCGGGACGACCATTGGATCAGTCACTACGAAGTCCGTCGTGGCGACCGCATCCTGGGCAAGACAAGCAGGGGCTGCAGCTTCTTCGACCACACGCCCGGCTGGGACCCGAAGGCGCCGTATGCGGTACGGACGGTGGATGGCGACGGGAACACCAGCGGGTGGACGACGGCGACGCCACTGGCGCATGAGCCGCTGACGTTCTCCGCATTGGGCGGGCATTTCGCCGAGATCGACCGCGAAGGCTGGCGCGCCGAAACCACGACGGACGGGCGGACCTATGCGCCCATGGCCTGGGTCCCCCCGGCGAAGACCCCCGCCGGTGATCTGGGAGGAACCCCCAATCAGAAAGGGGGCGCCGAGGGCTACTGGGAAGGGGCGGGCACCGCCCGTGTCGGACGAGGATGGCAGCAGAGCGCGACGAGCGCGGCGTGCGTCCGGACTTGGATCGCGCCGGAGGTCGGCAGCGTCCGCGTCATCGGGCGCGCTATGAAGGAATGGTATCGCCAGGAGAAGGGAGCGCCACTACGAGTCCGAATCCTCCAGGGAACTCGACAGGTCTGGCCCGAGGAAGGCTCGGCCATGGTCCGCCCGAACGATCTGGTGGGCGCATCGCATGACCTCACGTTGGCGGTCGCAGCGGGCGACGCCATCCGCTTTGTGATGGAGCGAGGGAGTTCTCCGGAGGACGAGATCATCGCGTGGATGCCTCAAATCATCTACGCAGGGGCCGAGCCGGCCGGCCGCCCGGCGGAAGTGGTTCGCATTCGGTGCGGGGCTCGAGAGCCCTACACTGATCGCCGCGGAAATGTGTGGTCCGCGGATCGGTGCTTCAGCGGCGGCAGACCGGTCTCAACGACGGTCGCCATCGACGGGGCGACGCCGACACCGCAAGATCAGGCCCTCTATCAGAGCGGACGGTCGGGCAAGGACTTCACGTACTCGATTCCCGTTCCGCCGGGGCTGTACTCGCTGCGGCTCAAGTTCGCCGAACCCCAACACGAGTGGTTCTTCGAACGGCCCGCCAGTCTGGACATCAATGGCCGGCGGGTACTGACCAACTTCGACATCTGCCATGCCGCCCGAGGGTCCCGGCGAGCGTATGAGAAGGTCTTCCATTATCTCGTGCCTGACGCGGAGGGCCGACTCGTGCTGCGTTTCACGAGCGGCTGGGACCCCGCAAAGGTGTCCGAAGATCCCCTCGTGCAGGCCATCGAGGTTCTGCCGGAGCACAGGTCACTCATCCGTGTCAACGCGGGGGCCGATGCGCCGTTCGTGGACTGGAACAGTCTCGTTTGGGCCGCCGACATGGGATTTGACGGCGGCACGACGATCCGTTCAGACTCCGCCGTGGCCCAGGCATCACCGACCCTATACGACCAGGCGATATACCAGACGGCCAGGGCAGGCAAGGCCATCCGCTATCAGTTCGCGGTGAGGCCAGGGCTGTATACGGTTCACCTGAAGTTCGCCGAATTGTGGGTGAAGGAGCAGGGCGGGCGCCCGATGGACATCGAGGTGAACGGGCGGCGTGTGTGGAAGTCGTGGGACCCAGCCAGCGCCGCCGGTCGGCTCGGTATGGCCGCCGACATCCGCGTCGAGGACATCGCGCCAGACAAGGATGGGATGATCAAGCTCCGATTGACGGCGGTAGGGGAGAACGGCGCGATTCTCCAAGGGATAGAGATCGAGTAGGTGGGGGGGCGTTGGCTTCTTCTTGCGCCGGCCGTCCGGCGTGGATCGGCTGGGACCCCCGTTGTCTTGGCGGACTGGCGTAATGCGGGCGTGGCGTTCACCTGGGAACGGCATCGGAACAAGACGTATGGGTCAAGCCAAGCAGCGAAAGCGATATACGCTTCTTCTGGGGCTGATCGCGACGGTGCCGCCGTTGGCGACGGACATGTATCTGCCGGCGCTGCCTCGGATCGCGGTCGACTGGAAGATCGATGAATCGACCGTGAATCTGTCGCTGGTGCTCTGGTTCGCGGCATTCAGCGTGACATTGCTCGTGTGGGGGAGCTTGTCCGACCGGTACGGCCGGCGCCCGATTCTGCTGAGCGGGCTGATCGGCTTCATCGTCTCCTCGGGGCTTTGCGCCCTTTCGGGGAACGTTTACCACCTGATCGCAGCGCGTATTCTCCAGGGCGTCGCCGCGGCGGGGGCATCGTCGATGGTGATGGCGATTGCCCGTGACTATTACGATGGCGTGGAACGCCAGAGGGTGCTTGCGTGGATCGGGATCATCCTGGGGATCGCGCCGATGGTCGCGCCATCGATCGGGGCGGCGATCCTGAAGTACGCGGATTGGCGGTTCATCTTCGTGGCGCAGGCGGTGCTGGCGACGGTTTCGCTGTCGGTCACGGTGGCGGTCTATGGTGAAACGGCGAAGGTGTTGGACGAGGGGGGGCTGGGCAGCATCGTCAGCCGCTACGGGCGCTTGCTGCGGAATACGAACTACGTTCTGACGAATGGCGCGACGGGGCTGCTGTCGGCCCCCTTCTTTGGATTCATTGGCTTCTCGGGGACGGCCTACATCGTCCATTTCGGGATGAGTGAGCAGGCGTTCGGCCTGTTGTTCGGGGCCAACGCCCTCTGCGCGATCGCGGGCTCGGCGGCCTGTACGCAGCTCATCAAGCGGCAGAGCGAATACCGGCTCGTGACGATTGCCTGTCTCGGTTGCCTGGCCGGGGGGGTGGTTCTTCTCCTGGTTGCGTGGCGACCCATCTGGATCCTGTTTGCCGGGGGCATGGGGATGTTTGCGTTCTGCTTCGGGATGAGTCGGCCGCTGATCAACCACCTGATCCTCGAGCAGGTGGATCGCGACATCGGGGCCGCCGCATCGGGGATCGTGTGTTACCAGTTCATTGCGGGGGCATCCGGCATGGCGCTGGCAACGCGTCAATGGGGCGAGCCGTTCCTGGTTTTCGGCCTGTTGGTTACGCTCTGTCCGCTGGCGGTTCTGGCCATCTGGCCGGTGCTATTGAGGCGGATCCTGCGGCGGCCTGACGATCAGACGGTTGATATCGCCAGCCAGGAGGCCGGTACGGAGGAGTTCTCGGGCGGATAGAGGGGGGCGAAGGGCGCGTGGATCTGGTAGCCGGATGTGGATCGTGACGTTCTATGAAGGGTAGCGCCGCGACGAAAAATGGGGTGCGTCCCTATTTTCGAATGCTAGGGGGAGCAGCTTTGATGATGCTGACCATCACGTCTATGAATGAATCAAGCAAATCTTCGTTGTATACAAAGGCATTGGCTAGGTATCCGTCAATGCATAGCCGCTGGAGTTCGGCCAGCGGCCGCTGGGGCGGACCGGCCGAAATCGTGATACTGTACTGTAGTGGTTGCTTACAGGAAACGTGTGTTTCGATCTGATACCGTGTCGCACCAATATCGATGACTCTCGTTTGGTCCTGTCTGCTACCCATTGCCCGTTCTCCTCATGCGCCCCGTCCCCCCGACGATACCCGACCCGTAGCACGTGTCAATCCTATAGGTCAGAAATGAGCGGAGAACATCAAGGAAGTGGCAATGTAGTCGTCCCTACGGGACCAGAAGCATTCGGGCAAACGGATCGGGCTACGTGGCACATTGCAGGGGGGCACGGTCTCTGGCGGATGCCCTCCCCCATGCAGAGTACCCGTGCTGAGCTGCCCGCAAGAATGTTTGGACCGCTAGCGAACCTTGGGTGGTGCACCTCTTGAGAGGTGGCCGGCACGAATTCGATCGGAGATTCGCGCCGGCCACGGCCAAAGCCATGGGCTGCCCGCATGGAGGTTCCTTCTGACGCACTGTTCAATCTTTCATGAAGGCAGCTTAGATGTGGATCGTGACGTTCTATCGGGGGAGGGTAGTACCGCGACGGAAAATAGGGTGCGTCCCTATTATATAATGCGGAGACGACGGGCAGGGAGGCGCCGAAAATGGGGTGCGTCCCTATTTGTAGGTGATGACTGCCGCGGCGGGTTTGTTTTTGAGTTCGACGGTCAGGCCGTTTTCCATCAACTGTTTGCCGGTGAACCGGCGCGTTGCTTCGGCGTCGAAGTCGGTGAGCTCGTATTCTGCTGAGGGATCGAGGCCTCTGAGGCGGAAGGTCTTGGTGGACTCGGCGCACTCGGGGCGTCGGAAGGCCTGAACGACGCCGTCTCCTCGCTCGGGGCGGTTGAACTGCCATGCGATCCACTGCGTGTGTTCAAGGGTGTAGGGGGTCAGTGGGTAGTAGTCGGCGAGCATGAGGGGCGCGATCCGGCGGCACTCGGCGTAGGCCTTTTGCTGGGCTGCCGTGTTTTCGGGCGTGAGCGTGCCCATGCCGAACGAGGCCATGTAGAAGCCGCGGACAGAATACGGGTCATAGAAGTACACGCCGGAGCCCTGGAACGGCAGCCAGAATGATAGGCCGTAGGTGTGGCATTGATTGCCCTCCACGACACCCGGCATGCTCGGGAACTGGAAGTCGCTTCGCAGCAAGGGGACGGCCCGTCGCATGGTCTCGAGATCGTTGCGACGTCCGCCGGAGGCACAGGAGTCGATGCGCAGCGCAGGGTGGCGGCGTCTCAACTCGTCCCAGAAGGCCAGGTGCCCCTGTACATAGAGGTTCTCCGTGATCCCCTGGCGGTCCGGGGCGTCATTCTTGCGCCAGGCCGGGAGGGGGCCACAGCCGTTCATGTCTTCGCGATACCAGTCGAGCCCCTGGGACTTGATCATTTCGTCCAGATGATTGATCAGCCAGTTCCGGGCCTCGGGGTTGCCTTCGTCGAGCAGGGCGCCGTGCGACGTGCCCGGGAGGAGCCATTCCGGATGGTTCTTGCCCAGCCATGATTCGGGACTGCCCACTCGCTCGGGCTCGAACCACAGGACGAAACCCATTCCGTTGGAGTGGGCCCAATCGCTGAACGGCTTGAACCCGTGAGGGTACTTCGTCCGGTCGATCTCCCAGGTGCCGGTGTTCAGCCAGGCGTCTTTGCCCTTGTATGGGCCGGCGGCGCTGGGATACCAGGTTGTTCCGCCGGCTCCCGCGTCGCGCCAGCAGATGTCGACCTTGATGCCTGCCCGGAGGAACTTGCCGGCGTACTGGATGTCCTGCTCGGCGCCGCCGACTTGGATCTGAGCGAGGGGCGGTTGCGGCCGGCCGCTGATGCGGGGCAGGTTGTGGGCGACGTACCATCGCCGCCAGACGTTCTGGGCCGACACGACGTCGGCTCCTTGCCAGAACAACAGGGCGATCAGCGGGGTGCGGATCTCCTCGCCGGGCTTCAGATAGAGATGGGTCAGCTCCTGGCCCGCCATGACGCGCACGCCTTTGCCGTCGTCGCGCGAGAAGGAAGCGGCCCATTGCCCGGGCCAGCCTACGGCAAGGATGACGCCGCCGCCGGGCATCTGCAGGTTGAAGTAGGGCCATCCCCTGGGACCATCGCACGACTTTCCGGACGCCGGCGGGGCGAACTTCTCGACCGGCTTTGCACCGAGCGTCAACGCATACGGTTGATAGCTGTCCGCGGAGCAGAAATCGCCCTTGATCCCATGGAGCACGAACTCGCCGCCGCCGCCGCCGAAGCGTGCATCCAGGCCCTGGAGGTTCTCCAGGATCGGCGTGTTGCTTGTGCCGGTATTGCCGACGTAGACGGTCCACTCGACGACGGGGAAGTCGGCATACTCGACGGCCACGCATCGGACCTGCAATCCGGTCTTCGGGTCAGTCCATACGAGCGTGTGTTGCGTCCGGTTCTGGTCGAGCGGCTTCTTCTCCGTCGTCCTTTGCCAGGCTGCCAAGGCGGTATCCGAAGGCATGCCATCAAAGACGAAAGAGAACGGTGGCGGCGCCTTCGGATTCAGCAGGTGCTCCGCAATCCAATGGCTGTGGGTCTTCATCTCCCCGGCTCGGACCGATTGCGCGCAACCGGTATGAACGGCCAAGAGGCCCGATCCGAACAGAACGATGCCCAAGCGATTGAGTCTTCTCATAGCGATCTCAGTCCTTTTTCGCGGCGATCGAGAGCTCGTCCACCGTCGTGCTGTCCGGTCCGCGGGTCACCGTGACCCGCAGCCGCTTGCCGCCGACCTGGCCCCGGATCACCGTATCCGTCCCGCCGATCAGCAACGTGTAGTGATTCTTGTCCTCGGCGGGATCGATCCGTTGGAACCTGTGCGTGTGTCCGCAGAGGACGAGATCGACGCCCGATTCGTTCAGGATGGGACCCCACAGCTTGCGAAGGTGCGTTTCGCCGTGCCAGTTGTTGCCGCCGTAGGGCGGCATGTGAAACACGGCGATTCGGAAGTCCGCCTCGCGACAAGCTTCGCCCCTCACGTCGGCCTCGAGCCAGGCCGCCTGCTGAGCCCGGTAGGCATCGAAGGCGACCAGGCCAGAGTACTCCTTGTCGCCGTCGGGCTTGTCCTCGCCGGAATCCAGGACGATGAAGTGGACGCCGCCATGATCGAACGAGGTGTAGAACTTCCCATCCGCACCGGGGAAGACGTCCATGAGCCGGCGAGCGCCCACGCCTCGCGTTTCGTGGTTGCCGCGAACGAAGAAGAAGGGCGTGTTCTTGGCGAAGACGTTGACGCAAGCGTCGAGGAAGCCGCTGAAGATCTGTTCGTCGCTGTCGAAATGATTGATCATGTCCCCGTTGAGGAAGACCAGATCGACGCCCTCCCACGAAGCGCCCTCGAGCATGGCCCTGAGCTGGCGGTCATGGTTGTGGATGTCGTTGACGGTGAGGAAGGAGAACGATCCTTTGGCCGGGTCGAGCGTCGTGAATTGGTGGACGTCGCCGATCACCGTCTGGCCGTAGGTTACCTTGTAGGCTTCAAAGGCGACGATTTCCTTGGAGACGACCCGGTATCGGTATGTTGTGCCGGGCTTCAACCCGGCGATGCGGATCGCGTGGCGCGTTGTGTTGGCGTCGATCAGGCCGTGACGGGCGCTGACGGCGGTCGAGCCGATCGCTTCGCCCGTGCCGTACTCGACCTTCGATACGCACTTGCGATTGGTGAACCATACGACGGTCATCGAGGTGTCGGTCGGCTGTTGGAGATACGGTCCGTGGGTGATTGCCAGGCGGTCCTGACCCAAGGCGGCGCCCATCATGCCCGACGTCACGGCCGCGCATGTCAGCCATCGGTTTCCGCGGATTCGCTTCATCACACCACCTGTGTGGGGCCAAGGGACGCCACGCTCACGCAGTGTTGACGATCACCTGCCGCGGTGTTCCCGCCCGGCGCGGCCATGGTAACACCTCCGATGCCGGTCCGACAGGCCGGCAAGCCTTCATGACGCAGGAGTCCGAAGCAGCCAAGGTAGCTGCACTGGCTTAGGTGTGGCGCGGACAAGCGGTGAGCAGGCACAAAGCACACAATCGCTCTGCAAGGGTCGTTCCGTCGCCGTGGGCTACAGGGACGCCAGCGGGGGGATACGCGCGGGGCCGGCGGCGGTAAGGAACACCAACAGGAAGGGCAGCCACAGCGGGACGTGGAGGAAGTACCCCTTGTCTTGTCTGTTGGGGCCGTCATACCGCACCGGCCTGGCAATCACATCCGCGTCGAGCCAGAGCTTCCAGGGCAAGGAGTGCTTCAAGAGCCAAGGATGCACGCGATCGGTGGTCAGGCCTTCTACTTCTCGAGCGTCACGGCCGCAAGCAGCGGCGCCGCGTGTGACGTAGGCGAGGGCGAACCTTGGCTTACGGCACGGCGGTTTGAAACTGGAACGAATAGAGGTCCGCGTCACTCAGGGTGACATGGAGCCGGACGGGCCGGCCGGCGAGCTTGCTCACGTCGCTGCCTTGCTTCCACGTGACGGTTCGATCGAGATCGTCACCGAAGACCTCGCTGCAGTCTCTCAGAGAGAATCCGTCAATGGGCTTCTCGTCGGCGTCCTGAATCTCCACTCGAATGGCGCCGGCCGCCGAGGTCGAGAGGTTCAGGACGAGCCGCGTGCCCTGAAACGTCATCGGCTTGGTGGTGAAGCCGCCTCCGGCGAACGGGGCGTTCATCGAGACGAAGCCGTCCTTTCGGATGGTGAAGCGCCGCAGCTTATTGGCATTGCCCAGCCAGTAGCCCTCGCTTGCGTAGAGTGAGAGTTCGTCCGGCGCGTCGGGGATGGCCGATTTCGTTTCCACGAGGCCCCAGCCTTGATAGTTGTCACCGTAGGCCCAGTTGTCGGCGCCGCGCAAGCCGGGGCGGATGAAGGCCTCGCTCCAACGGTGGAACGTGCGTCCGTCGCGGCTGGACATGAACAGGCCGTCGGTCAGGGCCATGCCGAACCGGTCCGAGGCGGCCGAACGGAGCTTGCGGTGCTCGAGCCCGGGGAGCGCCCGCATGGAGTCGCACCAGCCGCGCTCCGTGTACCGCGCGGGGAATCCGAAGAACATGTGCGGGGCTCGGTCGTAGGGCATGATCTGATTGGTGTAGAGCTGTTGGGCCGGTGCTTCGGGGTACTCGAGCCACACGGGTTCGGTCCAGTGGATGCAGTCGTTGGACGTGGCGGTGCGGACGTCGCGGAGCTTGTCGCGGAAATCGCGGACGTAGGCTCGGTACTCTTTTCGGACGGGGTCCCAGAACGCGAGGTTCTGCGAGTCGAAGGCGCCCTTGGTGATCACCGCCTTGTCGGACATGCGAGACCAGTGGATGCCATCGGGCGACTTGATGAGCCCCAGTCCGGGGGCGAGAGCGACCAGAGCCTTGTAGCGCTGCTCCGGCTTGCAGCGGGGATTGGCGTCCTTGAAGGGGACGAGCATTCCCGAGCTCTCGTTCCAGCCGTCCCACACGATGATGTTGTTCTTCTTCGAGCCGGCAAACTCGAATTGACCGAGTTCGGGTCTGACCCATCGGATGCCGTCCTTGCTCTCGGCGTAGCAGGTGAAGATCGGATGCGGAGCGACCTTGCTGTTCAGCGGCTCCTGATAGCCCATGTAATACATACGGTAGCGATCACCGTCGAGGAATACGGTGCTGTACGCGGCGGACGAGTTGCCTTCCCACGGTCTATCGAAGACGAGAACGATCTCTCGCGGCGTGGGTGAATGCAGGCGGAGCGCCGCCTGGCCGTCGGTTCGATCGATCATGTAGCGGTCGACCAACAGTTCGCGTCGCGCGTCGATGGCGATGGGGCGTTCGGCGGCGGTCGATCCGGCGAGACAGGCTGCAAGAATGACGGCACAAGGGGCTGGGCGAAACCTGAGATTCAAGGTGATTCTCTCTGACCAAAGGGTGAGGGGCACGCGGCTCGCGGACTTCAGCAAGATCGCGACGACAGCATATCCTGGCACGGTGACCCGTTCAACGGCGGAAGCGCTCGTTCCGGGTTTCTCTGCAGAGAAGGGGAGGCAGAAGGGGGTCGCTTCGGGGTGGTGGTTCGAGTTGGCCATCGGTTTCGGGATGGTTCAGGAACGATTCTCACCTTTGGGGGGCGGTTGCGGGTCGATCGGTGATCGGGGGCGACCATCAAGCAGTAACCCTCTTTCTGGCATCCAAGGCAGGGCCTGATGAGGGAGCCTAACGACTAAATGCGCTCTGACCCCAGACTCTGGAGCATGCGCGGCGCGTCGACCTTTTTGTCGCCTCGGTACCAGTTCTCCCAGCGACCTTGCGCGGCCCGGTGGCGCAGCTTCATGAACTGTTCGAGGGCCGCCTTGGCCTCGGCGACACGCGCCGGCTCGTCCGCCTCGCACCGGACGGTCACTTCGCCGGTGAGCACCAGCGGCTCGGCCGATGCGGCGGCCACGGAGGCCGACCCAATCGTCAAGAGGGCCGCTGCAAGCCATCGCGTCATCGTAAGTCCCACCGTAGATGCACCCAGGCCGCCGCTGGCCTGTCCCGGTCGACGATACCACTTCTCATGTTGGTCCATCACCGAGTCGGGCTTAGACGCGTAAGGCCATCGACTGGGAACGCTTGGGACCCGGACGCGAGTCTGTCGGCGATCACACTGCGATCAGCGAGCACCACAACCGAATCGTAGACGGGCAGGCGACGGAACGTGCAGGTGTCGGCTTCTTGTTTCCAGAGCGAGTTGTCGACGTCGTAGACCCCTCCGGTCATCAGGTCGATCCATACGGGATCGCTGAACCGCTCGCCAAGGACGGTCAGCACGACGTGTTCCAGATCGGGTCGTTTGCCTGGGGGGTCGCTGCTTCGCCACACCGTGACGAGAGGACTGCCGTTGGCGCTACGGTAGCCGAAGATCGAGTACTTTGCCTTCTCCATCCCGCCGGAGAGCGTCGCCCGAGAATCCGGGATGCGGCGGACGGTGCTATCGAACAGTGCCGTGATGTGCTGGACGGCTCGGTACGACTGCTTGGCGTGGTTTATGGTCTTGTCAGGGTTGATCTCCAGTAGACCTTTGTAGTTGATTCGCTGTTCGAGCTTGTCCTGATCGTCGCGCCAGTCGGAATCCTTACCGCCGGGCCGGACGCGATAGGCCATATCGCAGATGGAGAAGTATGAGGTTGGGATGTCGCGGCCCAGGTCTCCGAGCAGGCGTCTTGTCGCCCACTTGGCTTGCCGCTGTTCGTTCCAGTCGTACTTCGACAAGGCCCCGAAGGTACCGTTCCGAGAAGGCGCGCCGTTCTCGCCTTGCCGGAGCGTGATCTCTCCGGAGAACGAGCGGAGGATCTTGCGCAATTCGTCCACTCGGCGATAGCTGTCGTCGGGGTTGTATGCATAGGGGTGGTAGGCGATCTCGCTAACCAGCGAGAGCTTGCCCTCATCGCGGAGCCAGGTGAGCATCTGCTGCGTGAAGACGGCGTCGAAGGACCCGCCCGCGGCGAAGATCAGTCTGGCCTCGGGCTGGCACCGGCGAACGACCTGGGCCGTCCGTGCGGCGAACTGGGCGTACTGCACCGCGCCCTTCCCACGACCCGTGCGCGGCTCGTTCCACAGTTCCCATTCGTCGACGTGCTTCTTGTACCGATTCACGAGCGCCGCCACGTAGGCGTCCCATGCCGCGAGCGCCTCGGGCGAAGAGGGGAGTCCGCCGCTCAACCCGGTCCCGCCTCCGCCGGGGTAGATCAGATTACCGTAGCAGACGCACACCCAAGGCTCGACCCCTTGGTCCACCATGTCGAGGATGATCTCGTCGAGCCACGCCCAATCGTATTTGCCCTTCTGCTTCTCGGTCTTTGCCCAGCCGGACTGGATTCTGGCCTTCTTGACGCCGAGCGGGCCGAGGTACTTCCGCCAGTTCTTGTAGATCGTGTAATCGCGGCCCATCGTCTCGGCGCCGACCGACCAGTTCGATGCCTTGATGTCGCGGGCATGCCGGGGCGCGATCTTACCCAGATACGTGAAGCCCTGGCCGGGGGCGACGGTGGGCTTGGACGCCTTCGGCGGGTCGGCCGCGTCCGCAGCCAGACAGGTCGGACCGGGCAGAACCGCCATGACCGCATGAAGACCGAGACAACAGACGATCAGTCGCACGATGTTTCGTAAGCGCCCAACAGTAGTCACAACTCAATCTCCTTCTTTCAGGTGTCTTGCGCCAGGTAGTCTATTGCCGGTCAGGCTGATGTCCCGACACGCACCACCTTGCAGTCGCAGGAACGTATCGATGTTTGCCTCCGATCGGCAGCCATTAATGAGCGCTCCCCGCACTCCGCGAAACCGGAGCACGCAGTCGGCCCCGGGCGCGAGTTTGTCGGCAACCGCGCTGCGATCGGCGAGCACTACCACCGAGTCGTAGACGGGCAAACGAGAGAACGTGCAGCTCTTGGACTGCTGTTTCCAGAGGGAACCGTCGATGTCGTAGACGCCTCCGGTCAGCAAATCGATCCAAACGGGATTGCGGAAGACGCCGTCAGAGACGGTCAGCGCGATATTCTCCATGTCGGGCCGTCTGCCTGGCTTGTCACTACTCCGCCATAGCGTCACGAGCGGCGTGCCGTTCGCGGCGCGATAGCCGAAGATTGCGTACCTTGCCTTCCGTGATCCGCCCGAGAGCTTGGCCTGGAAGTCCGGGATGCGCTTGACCGTGCTATCGAACAGGGCCGTGATGTGCTGGACGGTTCGGTACGCGTGCTTGACATGGTGTATCGTTCTGTCGGGATTGGCCGCCAAGAGGCCCTTCGAGTTGATGTGCACCTTCAGCTCGCCCTGATCGTCGCGCAAGTCGGAATCCCTGCCACCGGCTCGGACGCGATAGGCCATATCGCAGATCGCGAAGTAGGAAGACGGGATGTCACGACCCAGATCCCCGAGCAGACGTCGCGTGGCCCACTTGGCCTGCCGCTCTTCGGTCCAGTCATACTTCGACAAGGCGCCGAACGAGGCTTTCGCGGACGGCGCGCCGTTTTCCCCTTGTCGCAGCG
>JAFGLZ010000243.1 GCA_016927755.1 Phycisphaerae bacterium | reverse complement strand
TTCTTGGCGGGGTCATCGCCGTTGGACCAGACGACCTGCACGGGGACGAAGCCGGGTTTGTCGGCGGTGATGAAGAGCGAGATGGCTCGGTTCTCGGGTAAGGGGATGGTGCATTTGCCCTTAGCGTTCGTTTCGGCGGTAGCGACATTGGCTCCGGCGATGCGAAGTGAAACGCCGGGCAGGGGAGATCCGTCTGGACGCTGAACGGCGCGGAAGTCGAGCGCGGCTTGTTGGACGTCATTGGCTTTCCGCTCGCGCGCCGCCGGTTGGGTCGCCGTCGGTGTGGGCGCTGAGGTGCTCGCGGACTTCCGTGTAGAGGAGAGGGCCGTGGCGATGGCGGGTTTGATGGCGTTGGGGTGGAGATTGGCGGCCAAGACGGTTCCGTCGGTGGCGATCAGGAATACGCGGGGCTGCTGGCCGATCATGCCGGGCAGGCCGTAGGCGTTGAGGGTGGACTTGGCCTCGTATGCGCCTACCGGGACTCGAATTGCCTCGGCGAGATCCTTCGACCAGAAGTCCTTCGCCTCGCCTCGGTCGCGCTTCGGCTCGAGGATAACGACCATGACCAAGCGGTCGTCGCCTGCGAATGCGTCGTGGATCGCCTTGAAGGCATCGAGCCACGGTCGCGGGCGGAAGGGGTTGGTCCAGAAGGTGAGGAGGACGACCTTTCGGGCGCTCTTGGGACCGACGTAGTCGGCGAGGCGGAACGTCTTGCGGGCGCCGCGACGACCGGGCAGTTGCTCGTGCGACGGGGGGATTTCGATCAAGGGTGCTTGGTCGCCGGGCTGAGGCGTGTTGTACAGGGTTATGACCAGTTCGCCGAGGTCGGTTGGCTTGTTCCTGGCGTCGCGGAAGGCCGCGGACACGGTGAAGCTGTGCTCCAGCTCGCCGCGCATCTCATCCCAGCCGTCGGGCGCGTCCTTCTTGACGGTGACGTGCATCCGGTACGAGCCGTGTACGACGTCGTCGATTCTGAAGGAGCCGTCTGGCGTGATGCGAAAGTGGTAAGACTCGGGTCGGGACGGGTCTACTTCCCGGTCAGTTCGCAGTTTCGGCAGTCGTTTCAGAGGCGACTTCAATGCCAAGGAAAGGAGCGATTCGTCCAGATCATCGTCGGAACGGTAGAGATAGGCGCTCTGGTCTTGGTTCCAGTCGATGTCACGGGCACTGCCGGGGGGCGGTACGATTCGACCGATCACGAGGCGTCCCATCGGTGCGTCGCCTGGGCCGCCGATGTTCACTTGTTTGGTCTCGCCCGGCTTGACGGTTACCGTGACGTCGTAGCCGGACGGGAGCTCACCTTCTCCGGATCGCCAGTCTTCGGCGATTTTGATCGTGCCGGGTCGCACGCGCTGGAAGACGAAGCGGCCGTTGGCATCCGTTCGTGCGTTGTACGTGTAGTCGACCTCCGGCAGTCGCTTGCGATCGGGCTCGCGCCAGCGCAGACCGAGCTTCACATCAGACACGGGCTTGCCGCCGACGCGGTAGATGCCCTCGACGCGGGCCCAGGGTTGTAGGCGTATCTCGGGGTTGGCGGCGAACTGGTCGGAGGGGACCTCGGCCCAGCCACGTTCGTCAACGACGAGGAGGCCGAACGGCTCGGCTTGGGGGTGGAGCGTGAAGGAGCCGTCGCCCCTCGTCCGAAGCGGGAGGTCGGGCAAGTGGAGGGGCTTGCCGTCGATGACGAAGGAATACTGCGACGGCATCAGGAGCGTCACGATTCCGCCGGCGAGGGGTTTGCCGTCGGGGAGCAGGACGGAGCCGCGGAGGTCGTCGGTGGGTTCGAGCTTGACGTCGTGGATGGCGTCGAGCTGACCGGGGCTGAAGCTTGGCGAGACGGCGGGGCGATACCCGTCGGCGCTGACTCGGAACCGGTAGGCGTGGGCTTGGCCGTCGAAATGGATCTTGTAACGCCCTTCGGTAAAAGTCTCGTCGCGAGCGGACCAGTCGATCTTGCCGTCCTGGCGGACGAGGCCTTGTTCGATCTGGCACTCCCAGACGGCCTTGCCGGTCTTGGCGTCGGTGACGCTTCCGTGGACGATCGCCGCGGGGTGAAGGGCGATGAGGTGGGGCGAGGGTGAGGGCTTGAGATGTAGATCCTCGGCCGACTGATAGCCCTCCTTGCAGATGGTGTAGACGACGCCTTCGGGCGGGGCGTGATCGTAGCGGAATCGGCCGTCGGCATCGGTTTTGAGATCGAGATCGAGCGAGGTATCCAGCCCGGTGAGTTCCACATCGCCCCAGTTGGTGGCGGTCAGCCTGGCTGCGTTCAGCGGGCGTTGGTTGTTGTCGACGACGCGGCCCTGGAGGAGCTCGCCTGGTGCCAATCGCATCTGGATCGTGAGCTTGTCCTTGGTGAGGCGGATCTTGCCTTGCGAGGGCGCGTATCCTGGTGCGTGGGCGGCGAGGATGCCTTCTCCCAAGCGAGCCTGATCCATCTGGAACTTGCCTTGGGCGTCGGTGGTTGTCTTCAGCAGCTTGCTGCCGATGACTCGCTGGCAGAGGAAGACCTCGGCCTTGGGGATCGGGTGGGCGTCGGAATCAGTGATGACGCCCTCGACGCTCACCTTGCGGCGGCGGTTTTTGGCGGGGGAGCGTCCGAAGAGGGAACGGACGATGGTGCCCAGGGCCTCGGCGGGGGGTATCGGCGGCTGGGCGGTAGCGGCGGAGGGTTGGGTGGTCGTGGGGCTCGTGGCGGCGGCGACGGTGAGGTCCGATTTGACCAGTCGGAAGTTGCAGGTGTGCTCGCTGGCGCCCGGGGGGATGTCTTGCGAGATTGCGGGTTTGTAGCCCTCCGCTTCGATGCGGACGCGGTATCGCTTCTGAAGGTCGTCAAAGGCGACCTCGTAGCGGCCGGTGCCGAACGTCTTGTCGGTCTTCCAGGTGGTCCGGTCGGAGTCCTCGTCGCTCAGCAGGACCTTGAACTTGGGGATGGGTCTGCCAGTCTCGGCGTCGACGACGGCGCCTTTGACGATCGGGGTTGGTTGCAGGCGGATGACGTGGTCGGCGGTTGACGGGGAGAGGGGGTAGTTGGGGAGCGTCTGATAGCCCTTCTTGGCGACGTAGAAGGCGATGGTGTCCGGGGGGGCGTTGTCCCAACGGAATCGGCCTTGGTCGTCGGTGTCGAAGTGGAACTCATTGATCCAGAGGCCTCGCCAGCGGTTTGGCGAGACGCGGGCACCTTTGAGCGGACGGCCTTGGGGATCGAGGACGCGGCCGTGGATGATGTACGGCGGTCCGAGGCGGAAGTCCACGGGGGGGATGTCGGCGGCGGCGACGAGGCGCTTCTGGTCGGGGACGTGGCCCTTGGCGTAGACGGTGACGAAGTTGACGCCGGCGGCGGCGCAGGCGAGGCGGTATTGGCCCTTGGCGTCGGTCTTGGTTTGCGGCAGCTCGTCGGGCAACTCCTGTCCGAGGATGATGAGCGCGCCCTCGATGGGCTTGCCGTCGAGGTCGGTGACGGTTCCCTGGATGACGATGCCCTTGGCTAGCGTCACGGTGTACGTCTTGTCGCGGAGCTGTTCGATGGGTGGTGGGGAGGCACCGTAGTCGCGGTCTCTGGCGACGTAGTTGGGGTGAGTGACTGAGAGACGGACCTCGGAGGCGTCGGGGGGGATGACGTCGCATTGCCACTTTCCGTCGGCGTCGGTCTTGGCGACTTGATCGTGGATGTGGACGTGGTCCATCTCGTCGGCGCAGGACATGTCGATGCAGACCGACGCACCCTTGATGGGCTTTCCGGCTGGGTCTTGGACGATGCCGCCGATGACCGTGCCGGGGGTGAGCCTAAGTGTGTATTGCTCGGGTATGTCGAACCGCCTCGAGTATCCTCGGAAATGGGCTTGGCGGTGGACCATGCCCTTGGGTGTTGCCGTGATCGTCGCCCAGTAGGGCTCCTTGTCCGGCAGTTTGACGAGGCACCAGCCTTGGCGGTCGGTCTTGGCGGTGTATTCGTTGTCCTTGCCGAAGTAGATCTCGAGCGGGACGTCGGGCAGGGGCTTGCCTGTCTCGGCTTGGACGACGCTGATGTTGATTGTCCGGCCGGGGCGCCACGTACTTTGGGTGGTCGGTTGCAGTGGGACGGGTGCGGGGCGCGTCGCGGTGGGGGCGGTGGCGACGGCCGGGTCGGAGGTTGCGGCCGAGGCGGTGGCGGGTTGGCTTGTCGCGGTTTCGCGGGCGGGCTGCTTTGCCTCGGCGGATCGGCGGGCGAGCTCGATGGGTCCGATGACGCCGATGGCGGCGAGTGCCAGGGCGATGATGCACGCTCGGACGGGCAGGCGGGGGAGGCATCGAGCGATTCCGGCGGCGCGGTCGATCCCGCGGAGCCGGCTCGCGAGGCGGGGGGTTCGGGCCATTGGGGCGCCGACCCAGGCGGGTCGATGCCTCGGGCGGCGGACGAGGCCGGCGGCGACGTCTAGGAGGGTTGCGCGGTATCGGAGTGGATCGGCCAGGGCGTGTACGCAGAGCTGGTCGCAGGCTTGTTCGCGGGTGGCGATGACGAGGCGGCCGGTGAGCCAGGTGAGGGGGTGCGGCCAGTAGAGGACCTGGACGGTTCTCAGGATGAGCTGCCAGACGTAGTCGTGCCGTCGGACGTGGGCCAGCTCGTGGACGAGGATGGCGTCCCGGTGGGGGTCGCCTTGGCGATCGGTGAGGGTTTCCGGCAGGAGGATCATCGGCCTGAGCCAGCCGATCAGGATCGGGACGCTTACGCGATGGCTGACGGCGA
>JAFGLZ010000242.1 GCA_016927755.1 Phycisphaerae bacterium | reverse complement strand
CGTGGCGATGCTCGCAGCGACGTCACTGTTGGCCACGTATCTCCCCGCCCGCCGGGCGCTCCGGATCGATCCGAAAGAGGCCCTGCAGTACGAGTAGGAGGCCATCGAATACGCCCGGAAAAACTCGAACCTTCGGGGGTTGAACGAGGGGGGCCGGGAGCGAGCGGAACGATGGGCTTGGGAGAGCCGTCCTTGCCTGGGATCGCAGAGACCGTATAATCGCGGCGCGTGGCCTCCGGATGAACTCCGGCAGCGGTCGATAGGTATGAGTCTGAAAACGCGCTGGCGCGTGGGAGGTAGAATATATGGAACTGAAGGGAAAAGTCGCGGTCATTACGGGGGCGTCGAGCGGGATCGGGGCCGGCACAGCGCGGGAGTTGGCCGAGGCCGGCATGAAGCTGGTGCTCACGGCCCGGCGGAAGGAGTTGCTCGAGGAACTCGCCGGCCAATTGAAGACCGACGTCACCATCCTCGCCGGTGACATCACCGACGCGGCGCTGGCTCAGAAGCTGATCGATACGGCGGTCGCCGAGTTCGGCTCGTGTGACGTCGTCTTCAACAATGCCGGCATGATGACGGTCGGCCCGGTGCAGGAGATCGACATCGAGGCGGCGTGCCGCATGGTGCGGGTCAACGTCGAGGCGGTGTATCGCCTGGCCTTCGTCGCCATGCGCCGGATGCTGAGCCAGGGGTCCGGCTTTCTGATCAACACGTCGAGCTCGCTGGGCACGAAGGTGCGCCAGACCGCCGGCGCCTATGCAGGGACGAAATACGCCGTCGAAGCACTGACGGAAGACCTGCGCATGCAGGCGGCCGGGACGGGCGTGCGCGTCTGCGCCTTCGAGCCGGGCCTGGTCGAGACACATCTGCAGGACCATTTTCCCGTCCACCCCAAAGACGCGCTGAACATCCGGCATCTGGTCCAGCCGGCGGAGATCGGCCGGATCATTCGCTTCATTCTCGAACAACCCGACCACGTGACCATCCCGCGCATTCTCGTGATGCCGGCCGAGCAGGCCATGTAGTGGTGGGTTTGTTCGGAGGGGTCGATGCGCCACACGACGAATTGAGATGAGATGACATTGGGATACAACAGACACAGGAGAAAATCGACACGATGCTCGTGACAACGATGAGACAGATTGCGTGCGACGCGTGCGAGGGGGACGGCAATGCCTTTGGGCCGGCGTTCTTCGAGCAACATCTGGCGGTAGTGGCCGGTTACGCCGCCGCGTTGGCCGATGCCCTGGGCGCCGACGTCGAGATCGTCGCGCTGGCCGCCTAGCTGCACGACATCGCCGCCATCCGGGACTTCGCCACCCTGGCCGAGCACCACACCGCCGGCGCGGCCATCGCCCGGACCCTCCTGGCCGAGCAGAACTACCCCGCCGAGCGGATCGAACGCGTGGCGAACGGCATCGCATGTCACTCAAGCCCCGTCCCCCTGGGCGGCGGGACGCCGGAGGCCGTCTGCCTGTCAAACGCCGACGCGATGGCGCAAATCACCCAGCCGGCCTATTGGCTTTACTACGCCTTTGTGGTCCGCCGATGGGATTTCGAAGCCGGCACGCAATGGTATCGCCAGCGCGTGGAAGACCACTGGGATCGGTTGATCGGCCCCGCTCGCGAGCGGATCGCCGCGTCTTACCAGCGTACGCAGGAGATTCTGACGGCGGCGTGCAAACCCTGAGAACCGGCGTGACGCCGCCTCCGCAGGACCCCGGACCGCCGATGGCGACTCGGGCGGACACAGGGATCGGGCTCTGCCGCGGGGTGTTTTGGGGACGCCCGGCGGGCGGTGCGGCGATTCACGATCCTCGCGATCCTCCCTATTCCTACTTGACAGAATGCCGGAAACTTATCAGTATGTGCCGGATTTCAGCCGCGATGGGGTGGATTCCGGCGCGTGTTCCGGGTCCCTTATCTGCGAATGTAAGGAGACATAGTAGTATGGCAAAGGCGAAAGCGACACCGACGACGGCAAAACCGATGACCAAGAGCGAGATCGTGGCGGGAATCGCCGAGGAGACGGGGCTGACGAAAAAGCAGGTCAGTACGGTTTTCGAGGCGATGAGCGGCCAGATGAAGAAGAGCCTGGGCAAGCGCGGCCCCGGCGCCTATACGGTGCCCGGCCTGATGAAGCTGACGGTCATTCGCAAGCCGGCCACCAAGGCCCGCAAGGGGATCAATCCCTTCACCGGCGAAGAGACCATGTTCAAGGCCAAGCCGGCACGGAACGTCGTGAAGGTTCGTCCGCTCAAAAACCTTAAGGATATGGTCTAATCCTCGAATCCTGCGTGGATAAACCACCCAGGACCCCGTCATTCGATCTGCGGCAGCGCCTTACACTGCGGTAAGGCGCTTCGCCCAAGGGGGAGGTCTCAGCCCTATGAAACGGCACTTTATCCTCGTCATACAGATCGCCGTCTTTCTGGCGGGCGGCTCCCCTCTGGCCCAAGCGGAAAACTGGCCCGGCTGGCGGGGCCCGCGTGGCGACGGGACATGCGTCGAGCGGAACGTCCCGACGCGCTGGGACCCGGCCGAGGCGGTCTGGAAGACGAAGCTGCCCGGCGTCGGGCACGCCTCGCCGATCGTCTGGGGCGACCGCCTCGTGACCGTGACCGCCCTGCCGGAAACCCAGCAGCGTGTCCTGCTGTCTCTGGATCGCGGCACGGGAGAAATCCTCTGGCAACAGAGCGTCGTACAAGGGCCGCTGCAAAAAATTCACAAAGAAAACAGTTACGCCTCGGGCACGCCGGCCACCGACGGCGAGCGGATTTACGTGACCTTCCGCGTCGGCGACGACGTCGTCGTGGCGGCCCACGACTTCGCCGACGGCCGGCCGCTCTGGCTGGCCAGGCCGGGCACGCACAAGGGCGAATGGGGCTTCAGCAACGAGCCGGTGCTGTACAAGGACATGGTCATCGTCGACGGCGACAGCAAGGGCGATTCCTTCCTGATCGCGCTGGACCGCAAAGACGGCGCGACGCGGTGGCGTCTGAGCCGGACCAATCAGGGGATCAGCTACAGCGCCCCGCTGATCCGCGAAATCGCCGGCCGCATGCAGATGATCCAGTGCGGCGACCGGTGCGTCACCAGTTTCGATCCCGACACCGGCCGCGAGCTTTGGCGTGTCAACGGGCCTTCGCAGGAGTTCGTCGCGACGCCGGTCTACAGCGAACGGGCGGGGCTGGTGTTCATCAGCAGCAGTTGGCCCAAGCAGGTCGTGCTGGCAATCCGACCCGACGGCAGCGGCGATGTCACCGAGTCCCACGTCGTCTGGCAGACGCGGCAGGGCGCCCCCTACGTCCCTTCGATGATGGTGGCCGACGATTTTCTGCTGACCATCAGCAATTCCGGCGTGGGGTTCTGCTACGAGGCCGCTACGGGAAAGGTCTTCTGGCAGGAAAAACTCGGCAAGCATCACGCCTCACCGGTCCTGATCGAGAAGCTCGTCTACTTCATCAACGACGATGGTCAGGTCAACGTGATCAAACCGGGCCCGACGTTTGACCGCGTCGCCCAATACGAGCTGGGCGAGCCCTGCTACGCCTCCCCGGCCATCAGCGACGGCCAGGTCTTCCTCCGCACCTTCGACCACCTCCTCTGCTTCGGCCGACCCGCCAACTAGACGTGGTCCACAACGTAGGTCGGACGTCCCCGTCCGACCCTCTTCGATGCACTACGAGTGACAATCTACGGGCCATCGCCAAGCATGCCGTTGCGCGCCCAGCGTGACGCCTCTTTCCTGAACGCGGACGAGCGGAGGTATAACCGAAAGTTGTGGATGGCATGCAAGAAAAGAGCGGCGTATCCTTTGAGTTGGAAGATTATAGAAAGACTCAAATG
>JAFGLZ010000241.1 GCA_016927755.1 Phycisphaerae bacterium | reverse complement strand
GCGCCGTCCATCGCCCGCAGGGCCTTGGCCACGAGATCCGAGGGGGCAGCCTTCGGTTGGATGGCCTCACCCGCCCGTGCAGCGCCGCCCAGAGTTGTTGCGACGAATCCGGACAGGACCAAGACCATCGAAGTCGCTTCGCGCTGCCTCATGACTGCTCGCCTCCGGACTCGACGACTCCTTCTGCCTACCGCTTGGCTCCAGGATACCAGACGGCGATCTGGTCTGGCAAAGCGAAGCGATTGACAACCCGGGGAGTCTCGCGCACAGTCGAGACGTCTTGTCGATCGGCAATTACAGGACGAGAGGTCCAACATGCGGCTGGCCCTGCCCTTGGCGTTCATGCTCTGCCTTCCCGCGCCACCCCTCGCGCGGGTGAGGATCATCTTCGACACCGATATGGACACGGACTGCGACGACGCGGGCGGGCTGGCGGTCCTGCACGCGCTGGCGGATCGGGGCGAGGCGGAGATCCTGGCGACGGTGGTCAGTTCGCGGTTTCCGTGGTCGGCGCCCTGCGTCGAGGCGATCAACCGGTACTACGGCCGCGCGGGCCTGCCGATCGGCGCGCCCAAGACGGCGTGGGCCGATACGGGGGGCCGCGGATCGCGATATGCCAGGCAGATCGCCGAGCGGTTCCCAACCCGCCTGAGATCCAACGACGACGCGCCGGATGCCGTAGAGGTGTATCGGCGGGTGCTGGCCGCTCAGGACGACGGCGCCGTCGTGATCGTGACCGTCGGATATCTGACCAACCTCCGCGATCTGCTGGCGAGCACACCGGACGCGATCAGTCCGCTGGACGGCCGCGCGCTGGTGCAACGGAAGGCGGCGCGCTGGGTGTGCATGGGTGGGCGCTATCCGGAGCACTTGGATCCGGCCGTATTCGGGAACTTCAAACCGGATCCGTCGTCGGCGGTGATCGCGATCAGGGACTGGCCCGGACCGATTTACTTCAGCGGTTTGGGCGACGACATTCACACGGGGAGCCGGTTGAAGGAGACACCGGCGGACAACCCGGTACGACGGGCGTACGAGCTGTATCTGGGGCGAAAGAAGACGCGGGCGAGCTGGGATCCGATCTGCGTGCTGTTCGCCGTCCGCGACAAGGCTGACTTCTGGAAGGTTCACACTGGCGGTCACAACCATATCTTCAAGAACGGCACCAACCAGTGGCGCGATGGGCCCGCAACGAATCACCGGCTTGTCCAACTCCGACGCGATTGGGCCACACGACTCCGCGACACGTTGGATGCGTTGATGGTACAAGCGCCCCGGGCAGACCAGTCGGATTGACCCTCGATCTGAGATGACGGCCCACGGAGACGATTCATGCCGGGGTCTCACACGGCCGGCGGGAGCGGATCGGGCATCCGATCGCGCGCCCGCAGCGGGTCACTTCAACTCCGAGAACATCTCCAGCAGGGCGCTCGTGATCTTCGTCGAGGCCTGCACCTCCACCTTGCTCGTGCCGAGCCACGTTTCGTAGCCGCCCAGCTCGTGCTGTTCGGGGGTGGGCAGGTAGCCGTAGCCGCCGTTGGCCAGCTCCATGGTGAAGGTGGGCTTGAGGGGACCGCGGGCCTTTAGTTCCAGGCCCGTTTCCGTGAAGGTCTCAAAGGGAATCGCCGCGATGCCCACGTCTCCGATTCGAACCGCTTGGAGGATGACGCGAACCGTACTGGGCGACTCGTGCTGTAGGATCGCGTTGCCAGCGTACGCCCGCTCATGAGGGAACTTGTCGGGCCGCTCCGGCTCGGCGAGCAGCTTCTTGGAGCGAGCGAGCTGCTTGGCCGTCGGCTTGCGGACCCCCAACTCCAGCTCTCGCTGCCGCATTGCCAGGGGCACCCAGTCGTGCCAGGTGAGATTCTGGTACTGCCGATAGACGGCCTCGGCGCATTGATCGGCCACGAAACGCATCTTCTCGTAAGGCTTCTTCCGCTCGGGCGGCTTTGCATAGTTGATGTTGTTGATGTTGCCGCTCGTGCCGTTGCTCATCGCCGCGACAAAGGGCGGGTCCAACCGATCGGCTTGAAGCAACTGTTGAATTCGGTCGGCAAACATGCCGAAGTAGTCGGCCGAGATGTGCTTCGGCCCCGTGCCGCCCACGTAGTGCAACGAGTAGTTGGCCAGCAGGCCCAACGGGCGGGCGTCTTCTCGTTGGAGTGCGAGGAAAGTGATCTGCGGATCGATCGGACCGGCCGGCTTGAGGAGCTGCTTCGGGCGATAGCCTGGGTTCATCTTCGCGCGGTCCGGCTCGCCGAAGGGATTGAACAGCTCCGTGCCCGGCTTCATCAGCCAGCGGCGGCAGAACACGTGGTCGGGCTGGTCCACCACGCCCCACGCAATCCGCGCCGGCTGGAGGTTGTAGATCGCACGACGAATCCCGTCCGCGATGCGATGCGCTACAAACTTCTGATATTCGGTGAATTCCTTCTTGGGTTTGAATGGGTTGCCCCAACGCGCGCTGACCGACGAATGCGTGTGGGTGCAGGACATCAGCATCCGGTCCGTCGGCAGGCCGGTTGCCTCGCTGGCCTGCCGCTTGGCCTCGTCCAGTACCTCGCGGCTCATGTAGAGGCTGTCGCTGACGACCAGAGCGATCCGCGTCGAGCCATCATCAAGGACGAAGCATCGGGCGTGCAATTCGTCGTGGACGTACTCGGCGGGCGGAGGCGTGCCGAAGTTGCCGATCAGCCCATCGCCAAGCCAGGGCGTGATGTTACTGGTAGCCACGCCAGCCCGGAACTGCTTGGTTTTCGACGGCGCAGCCGCTTCCGCCAGGAGCGGCGAGCAGAGGGCACCAAGCAGTACAACGCCGGTGGACCAGAACAGGAAACGTGAGGAAGAGGAACGGTGCTTGCCACAGGGCATGATTTCACTCCATCTTGCGGGAAGATCGTCACATTTCCCTATCCTGAAGCGTAGGGGAACGGTTGTCAACCGCTGACCGCTCGATCGGTGAGCGCACCCATCACAAAGGTGCCACTGTGCTCGTGAAGAAAGTAGCCTAACCCCTTTCCCCTTTCCGGAGGGCTACTGGGCGGGCTGCGATTGATAGATCAGCCGGCCGTCCTTGAATACGGCAAGGTGTCCGCGAGGGATCTTGGACGACTTCTACGCAGCCGCCGATCTGCCGGACGGTCGTTACGAGACCTCTGAGGCAGAATCTGCAGCATCAGGGGGCAGGTCACGGCGACTTGGCGTGCCGGGTCACACTTGCAGGCTCAAGAGAATCTCGGGATGGATGTCCGCAAAGCGAAGGAGCTACGTTCTTCGGTCAGCCGCCACGCGCTGCGCCAATTCCGGGAAGAACGCTGCCACGTCGCAGTTGATAACGGTGATACCGCGATGTACCAGAACTCGGGTGCGGACCTCGTCGAACAGGCCAATTGCATATGCGGCTTTGGACCAAGCAGCTTGATTCTCGTGAACGGATGATACCAAACGCCGGATGTGCTCATCCCGCAGGCCGTAGCCGGCAAACACGACTACCTTGTCGCGCAGGAGTTCGGCTACGCGTTCAAGTAGTTTGGCATGCGTTTTGTGGTAGAGTTCGTATTGGTGTGATGTCGCCACGAGCGTGGTCGGTCTGTCTGCTGAACCGTGCATCTTGATTACCATCTCGCGATCGTGTCGAATCGCGTTGGCCTCATCGTCGCAGGACACGACACGGTACTCCTTTCCCGCCTCTGCGTAAGCGTTCTCGAAGAGGAGGTCCCAGTTCGTGGTGATGGTCGTCTTGAAGACTGCCGCTGCTGCGTTGTGGTGCGGGCTTATGTCCAGGTCGCGTGGAATGAGGTCGGAAATCTTGTTCGCCAGCATGTCGAAGCCGAAGAGGGCTGCGTATTCCTCCGCCATGACTTCGAAAGTGCGATCCCCGGCATCATAGTCAGAGCACTCGTCGGCGATCTCCTCGGCGAGCTGTCGCATGATGTAGGTCGTCGTGACACCGAGCCACGCTGCAGACATGCCTGCACCGGCGAAAAGCACGGCCTCTTCCCCCAAGACAGCTTTGACCAAGCGTCGGGGCACGTCGATCTGCTCAGCAGGGGGTTGCACTGGTACCGGTCTTCCGCACACAGTCGGCACTGGCAATTCCGTCCGGTCTATGCGCCAAATCCGGATGGAATTGCCGCTCAATCCTCCCAGCGTCGCCAGACGAAGCTGCTTGGGATGAAAGGACAGCGGGGCCCACAGACCTCCCGTGGTAGGGTCGAGCAGTTGGGCGACCTCGCTCCAATCTCGGGTCTCCCAGAGCTTGACCGTTCCGTCATCCGACTTCGACGCAAGATAGGCGCTATCATGAGAGAAGGACAGGCTTGTCACTTGGCCACGGTGAGCCCTAATCGTCGTCGTCAGCGCACCCCAGTTGGAGCGGTTCCACACATAGACCGTCCCCTCGACGTCGCCAATGGCCAGGAATCTATTGTCGGGCGACCAAGCCATGGCGACAATTGGTTCCTGCCCCTGCTCCAGGCGATGGACCATCTTGGGGCTCCGACCTTCCCAAAGCTGAACGGCAGCGTACCCTCGTCCCCCGGCCGCAGCCAGAAGCTCCCCGTCAGGAGACCAACCAACGCAAAATGCCGGCATGATGTTTGGCCCGGCCAGCGTCTTTCCCTGCTGCCAGTTCGGCGTGTCTCTTAGGTGCACTCCCAGGTGGCCTGCCAGAGCAAGCATCCTCCCATCTGGCGACCAGGCAACGCCGTGAACGACTGCTGATGGATCGGATTCGATGATTCGCACTGTCGCGCCGTCGGCCACCTGCCAAACGCGCGCGGTCATGTCTTCGCCTCCGGTCGCCATCTGCTCATCGTTTCGTGACCAGGCCAGGTGAAGAATGGTAGCTTGATGTCCTCTCAGTTCGCGCGAGAAGTCGCCATCGTCTTTCCAGACGCGGATGGCGTGGTCGCGGTGAGCGGTAGCGAATGCGAGGGCATTGCCTTGAGACGCCCAAGCCAAGGCCCGAACGACATCGGGTTGCTTCCCGATTAGCCTCTCCAAGATGAACCCCCGTGGCGCATCCAAGTCAGTTCCGATGCGCCGGAAGAAGTTGCGGAAGTCCGCTTCTGAGTTGCATTGGTGGAGTCGGTCGAGCACAGCGCCATTGTTGAAGACCTGACCCAACTGAGTGCCTAGCAGCTCGAGCCTCTCGTTCTCTGGCACGATCAGCATACACACGAGCTTGACGTTCTGGGTGTTCTCGCCCTCCCAGTCCATAGGGCGAGAGCACTTTCCTATTGCGAGGGTATGACTTCCGATTACCTGGCTCCTTGCGTGAGTGATCACGATTCCAGGCAGTTCTTGCGGGCCGCCTTCTTGTTCTCGGCGCCGTACCGCCTCGGCCAAGCTGGCCGACTGCTCATCCAAACCGCGGTTGTTAGCGATCAGAGAACAGAGTTCGTCAATCGCCTCGTCCCGACTGGTCGCCACCAGCGGGGCCTTTACCAGCGTATTCCGCAGGATGTCCTCAAGGCTCATGTCATACCCCACGTAGATGGGACAGCTTCTCAGGGACTGCCAGTGTTCGACTGGCGAAGGCGTATCTTATTGGCGGTCTCAATGGAGAGTCGTTTGCTTTCTTTTCTAAGCGAATCACTGAGTTCCTCCGCGCTAGAGGCTGAGCGAATCTGGTCTCGTACGCTTGGGGACGCCAGGACACGTGACATGTCGATTATCGCCTTCTGGTAGGAGTCGTCCCGCCCAATTGTCAGGAAGACGATATCCACCGGCTGGTGATCGATAGCGGGCCAATCGATGGGGGGACTCACCCGCGCCATGGCGGTGAACAGCCCGGGGCACGCCTCGTCTTTGACATGGGGAAGCGCTATTCGGAGTCCGTGCGATGTTCCCCATGGCTCTTCTCGCTCCTTGTCTATCAATGCTGACACAAGCCGCTCTGATTCCGTGATGTTGTGTTGGCGCGCGATTAGCCCCACGAGCTGACGTATCACCTCTTCGCGGGTTCGAGCGAGTAGGGGTACCTTGATGCAGGACGGATGCAAGAAGTTAATGACGATTCCCGTTTCATCGAAGCGGCTCTCAACAAGCCTGCGTAGCTCGGCCACAGCCTCCGATGCCCGTTGGCCGCGAGCTTCTATCCGTATCGCCTCGCCGCAATAGGCGCCCAACATCGACAGTCCCATCACGTCTTTGCCGTCGGATACCTCGTCGCGACATGTGACCCTTATCGCGCATCCGGTGTACCGCTGCGCGACGTTAAGGAACTTCATGACGGGGCGAGAATGCAACCCGTGGCTGTTGGTGAGCACTACAGTTGCCGAAGCGAATTGTGGGCCGGTATCCATGTCGTCCTCGGATTGCTCCCCTCGCATAAGGAGCATTCATGGGCCTGCCACATCACCCAACCTCCCCAATGGAGCCTCGCGTCGTAATCGGCTCCTCATCTTGGATGGTCTCTCCGCCCATCAGAATCGCATCAAGAGGTCGGTGTCGGCATTCCCCCAATCCCATGAAGCCCTGATCTGGGCCTTCGGATAGAAGCAGGATAGCCCGCCCAGGTGAATATGACGTCAAGCAGTTGATACCTTGACACACAATTGGCGATCAGTATCCGCCAGCGCCGCGTCCTCTGCTCTAGACCGAGATCTCCCATAAGGTTCGCCCGGCTACGATGCCGGGCTGTGTTCGGTCATTGTACAGCGCTCCCCCCCCGTTGCGCCTATCACCTTTCGGACTTTCTTTCGCGGTGCAGCGGACTTCGGGGCCCTGTTTCGGTCCCCAAGGGCCTGATCTGGCCTCCGCCAACCCCTGTTCTTCCCTGTGGGCACAGAGTGTCTCCCTGGTTGCCTGCACCGCGTGCGACCTTTGGCGACGTGTCGGGCTATCACGACGGGGCCATGCTGGCCACGGCACGAACACGATGGATGCGTTCCAGGATGGCAGCGAACAGCCTGTGTGGAACCGCCACCTCGGCCATCTGGAAGATCGCGTACCGTGAGTGGGTCACGACCTTGGCATCGATCTTGATGAGCTTCTCTCGTATCGTCGTCAGCGACCAGTGCTTCACACCATGCGGTAGCGCCAGCCTCCGAAGGAAGTTCCCGAGGTTGTACGCCAACGCGAACAGCTGGAGCCGAACCTGGTTGTCGGAGAAGTCGTGGCACGAGAGCCGCGTCCACTTCAGCGCATACTTGCCTTCCTTGATCGTCTGCTCGGCTTTGCCCCGCAGGTTCTGGAACCTGACAACCTGAGCGCTCGAGCGTTTCAAGTTCGTGACCACGAAGCCAACTCTTGGGAACAACTCTTCTTGGTGCCACTCGACCTTGGCCACGACCCGACGAGGTCTGTCCCAACTGCCCGCCTGATACGGGAAGCTGTGATACCAGACGATGGGCTTCTTCGGCGGTCGGCCCACAGGCCGGGTCAGCAGGTGGCCGATACCGTCGTACAGGACGTCGTTGCCAGGTAGACGAATTGCGTAGAAGAAGCCCTCGGCCTCCAAAACGCGTAGACCTGCGGGTTCGCGAACGCCGCATCGGCCCGGAAGAACTTGCGGATGGATTCATCACGATACCGGGCCACCACCGGCTTCAGGAGCAGACGCCAGTCGTCGGCACTGTGGACGTTGCCGTTGCGGAGCAGGACGCGTTCGAGGTCGCCGTCCTGGTTGAAGCAGAACAGCGGGTGATGACACGTACATTCGAAGAGACCGTTGTAGGCCGAGGCTTCTTGATCCCCGTGCGTGGGGCTGACGGAGCTATCCATGTCGCAGGAACACTATGGAACCCCTACATCCTGAGGCACCGAGCAGACGGTTGTCAACCGCTGATGACTCGATCGGTGAGCGTACGAACAGAGAAGACGCCACTGCGGTTGCTTAGAGAGTGGTCTCCCCCTTGACGGAGGGCTACTGGGCGGGCTGCGATTGATAGATCAGCCGGCCGTCCTTGAATACGGCAAGGTGTCCGCGAGGGATCTTGGTCCACTGCTCGCCCGGCCTGGCGAGGTTGTGGGTTTCGCGCGCGACGATGACGCCGACGGCCGTGTGGGGGCCATTGGCGTCGCCATCCGCCGCAGGCATCTCGCGTCGCACGTACGAAAGCCAACTGGTCCGCGTGCTGCTGTAGGCGAACAGGTGTGTCCCGTCCGAAAGCAGGAGGCTGGTGGTCTGGACCTCGTTGAGCTTGGCGATCGTCTGATGCAACCACGCAAACGCCTCCGCATCCCAAGAAATGACGCCACGCCGGTCGATCTCGCTCAGGATGTGGCAGAATATGTGCTCGGCGCAGTTCTCCCCGCTGGGCTTGAAGCGTCCGAACTTGACGTACGGCCAGACTCGCTTGTCCGCGCCGCCGACATGGGCCATGACGTACTCGACACCGCCCAGCTCGCGCGTCCACGGGTGCGTGTTTCGATGCGACGGCTTGCCCACGCTGGCCGCGCGGAGATGGGCAATGAGGATCTTTGACTTCAACAGCCGTTTGTCGATCAGGCACTGTGCCAGCCCGCTCTTGGCGGCCGGGATGGGCTGTTTGAAAATGGTCACCGAACGGTCCGTGTAGAAGCCCACCCCCCATCCGTCCAAGTCTCGCTTTTCGGATATCCGGCGGAACTGCTCGAACAACTGATCGGATCGCACGTCCCGATCAAAGAAGATGCCCATCAAGTCGCACGCTATCACACGGCTGCCACACGCAGACCACACAACGGGAATCAAGAGAACCCAAACGTGTCGCGGAAGCGTCATCGCCTCCTCCTGTCCGATCAGCGGAGGGAGCCCGCAAGGCTGGCCAGCTACCCGATCGGGCCTGTCTCCGCATCCTGCCCCGTACAAGATCGTCGCGCCGCGCTCCGGATCTCGCGGCGGAAGGCAGGACATTCTGCCACACTCGCGAGGCATACGCCAGCCGCCACACGCCCTGCCAAGACGGCCCGCACGGGCCGAGCCCGAGGAAGAGCGAACGTAGGCTCATCACAGCCCCCAGGCGGGTTGGATGCCGATCTCGACAGCGATCGTCACCAACGCTAACATCAGCATCGTTGCGCTCGATCGAGATCTCAATCAGTGGCTTCATCTGACCGTTCCCGATCTCCTGCCAGACCGACAGATGAAAGGCATAGCCCCATACATCAGGAGACGGGAGGCGCAATTGCCTCAATACGGCGCGTATGTGGAGTGCGTACCATGAACAAGGTCGCAATCATCTGTGTCACAACCGTAGCGTTGGCGCTGGCGGCGCAAGCTTCGCTCGCCACGGAACTCCATGTCGCTTCCAACGGCAGCGACGCCAACCCGGGCACTCGCGCGGCCCCGCTCCGCACCATTCAGCGCGCGGCCGATCGGGCACTCCCGGGCGATCTGATTTCGGTGCACGAGGGCGTTTACCGCGAGCGCATCAATCCGCCGCGCGGCGGCGAGTCAGACACGAAGCGTATCGTGTATCAAGCCGCGCCGGGCGAGAAGGTCGAGATCAAGGGATCGGAGGTCATCAAGAACTGGGCGAAGGTCCAGGACGATGTCTGGAAGGTGACGCTGCCCAACGCGTTCTTCGGCGGCTTCAACCCGTACGGCGACCTCATCCGCGGCGACTGGTTCAATCCCAAGGGCCGCGAGCATCACACCGGCGCCGTCTATCTCAACGGCCAGTGGCTGACCGAGGCGCCCAAGCTGGACGACGTGCTGAAACCCGTAGGCACCGCCGCGCTCTGGTTCGGCCAGGTCGACAAGGACAACACCACGATCTGGGCTCAGTTCAAGGACGCCAACCCGAACGAGCAACGGGTGGAGATCAACGTGCGTCGCACGGTCTTCTACCCGGACAGGCCGGGCAGGAACTACATCACGGTGCGCGGCTTTGCGATGTGCCACGCCGCCACGCCTTGGGCGCCGCCGACGGCCGAGCAGGTCGGCCTGATCGGCACGCATTGGAGCAAGGGCTGGATCATCGAGAACAACGTGATCCGTCACTCGATCTGCGCGGGCATCGCACTGGGCAAATACGGCGACGAGTATGACAACACGTCGGCCAACACCGCCGAAGGCTACGTCAAGACGATCGAGCGGGCCCTGGCAAACGGCTGGAACAAGGAAACCATCGGGCACCACATCGTCCGCAATAACACCGTCTCCCACTGTGAACAGGCCGGCATCGTCGGCAGCTTGGGCGCCGTCTTTAGCCAGATCACGGGCAACCACATCCACGACATCTGGACGAAGCGACTGTTCACCGGCGCCGAGATGGCGGGAATCAAGATCCACGCTTCAATTGACGTGCTCATCAAGAGGAACCGGATCCACAACGCAGGCCGCGGACTGTGGATGGATTGGATGGCGCAGGGCACGCGCATTACGGGCAACCTGTGCTACGACAACAGCACCGACGATCTCTTCGTGGAGGTCGACCACGGGCCGTTTCTCGTGGACAACAACATCCTTCTGTCCGCCGTCAGCCTGCGCGATTGGTCTCAAGGCGGCGCCTTCGCGCACAACTTGATGACCGGGAAGATCGACACCCACCCGGAGCTGAGCCGCAGCACCCCCTACCATCGGCCACACTCGACGGCCGTGGCCGGCATCAGCCACATCAAGGGAGGCGACCACCGCTTCTACAACAACCTCTTCGTCGGCAGCGCCGGGTCGTCCGGAAACGCCCGCAACCCCAAGAACCCCCGGCACGCCGCCGGATACGGGCTGTGGATGTACGACGCCAGCGAGTTTCCGCTACAGACCGGCGGCAACGTGTACTACAGAGGCGCGCGGCCTTACGCCAAGGAGGCGAATCCGCTCGTGCTGTCGGACTGTGATCCCAAGGTGAAACTCACGGAGCAGGGCGACCACGTCTTGCTCCATCTCGACCTCGGCCCGGAAATGAAGAAGGCGGCCACCCGGACGGTCACGACCGCCCTGCTTGGCAAGGCAAAGATCCCCGACCTGCCCTACGAGAATCCGGACGGCTCGCCCCTGGTCGTAGACACGGACTACTCCGGCTCGAAACGAGATGCCTCCAAGCCAACGCCCGGCCCATTCGAGAACGCCGGCACGGGAGGCCTGGAACTGAGGGTCTGGTAAGGGCGCAACAGAAGCGGATACCGGTGTCCGCACCATATCACGCAGCTTGGCCCAGTAAGGCTCGGGAGGTATACTAACTTCCATGAACCGGCTGACCATCCACATTCCGGACGACCTCGACGTGGAGCTGCGCAAGTTCTGCGAGCAGGAGGGTATGTCGGCGGAGGACGCGGTATGTGAGATCCTTCGCCGCCGTTTGGCCGTCCAGCGGTTCCGCGAACTGGCCCGCACGACAGAAGAATACGCCCGCCAGGCCGGCTACTCTTCAGAGGAGGACATCATCGAGGACGCCTCGTGAGGGTCGTGCTGGATTCAAACGTCCTCCTGGCAGCATACGGGCGTGGGGGCGTCTGCCGTGAGGTCCTGGAGGCCTGTCTGCTGGTCCACCAGATTCGTCTTTCCGAGTTCATCCTTTCGGAGTTCCGTCGGAAGTTGCTGGAGAAGTTTCGCATGCCCGACGCGGACGTGGAGGCCAACACCGGCCTTCTCCGTGACCGCTGCATGATCGTCATTCCCGAGAAGGTTGATCCCCAGGCGTGCCGCGACCCCAACGACCTGCCTGTTCTCGGCACACTCGCAGCCGCAGGTGGGGATTGTCTCGTCACTGGCGATAAGGACCTGCTCGAACTCGGGGAATTCAGTGGCCATCCGATCCTCTCGCCCCGCGAGTTCCTGGATCGTCAGTCACAATCCTCACCGCCCTCCGCACCGCCTGACCGCTCGCGATAGGATTCAAGCTCGAAGGCATCGTGCTCGAGCCCAAGCTGGCGCATGAAGCCTAGAGGCGGCGCCGAATCCGAGCGTGCTGGCCGGCGCGTCGGTCACTTGCCCATGACATGTAGGTTGCTGGTCTTCAAGTTCCGGACGTATTCCGGCCCCGAGGCGACCGTCACTACGTCGTCTTGGGCGCCGTGGCGAATGATGTTGGTCAGGATCGAGTCGCAGAGCGAGCCGCCGATCAGGATCGTGTATTTCGACTTGCTGGTCACGTTGTTGATGATGATCCGGCGCGTGTCGCCCAGAGGCGCCACCCCGCCACCGTAGGCGCTGTCTCCGATCTTGACCGCCGCCCTGCATTGCATCCCTTCGGGAGACGTATCGACGAGGCCGTCGAGCAGGATGTCGTACATGCGAACGCCCGAGGTGTTCAACAGCCGCACGATGTGATGCCCGCCCCGGCAGTATCCCTTGATGTCTCTCAGGATGACGTGGCGGATGTCGTCGCGCCCTTCGCCGCGGTCGGCCTTGCAGCTCACCATGGTCGAGGCCGTTCCGCCCGCGCGGCTGTCGGCCCGAGGGATGGCCGTCAGGGCGATCAGGTCGTCGCCGGTGTAGCCCGTGATGTTCTCGATCAGGATGTCATGGCATCCCAACCGCAGATCGATCCCATCCTGGTTCAGGATCTTCTTGTGAGCTCCGTCGATCACCTTGAATCCGCTCGAGGCGAAGTCGAGGTCGCGGAGCCGCCCGTGCGCGCAGCGCTCCAGCGAGATCGCCCATGCGTGAGAATCCCTGATCGTGAGGTTCTCGATGCTGAAGCGTTCCACGAATGCCAGCAGGATGCCGATGTTCCGCCAGTCGCCGTTCTGGCTTTCGCCGACGACGCCCGCGTCCGTGCCATAGGTTCTGGTGCCGATCTGCTTGCCGCCATCGCCGGTAGCGCGCGGGTGGTCGGCCCCCTCCAGCACCACGTCCCCGATTCCTCGGATGTGGATGTTCCGCATCGGCTTAATGTCGGTGATCCCCAGCCCGCAGTTGGCGCTGCGGATGAAGTTGTCCCGGCATCGGTCGCTGAGCTTGATGTGGCAGCCCTCCAGTTCCAGCGTGGTATTGCCGCGGACGAGGATGGCCGAGTCGAGCAGCCACAGATCGTGCCGCTTCCCGCCGCGCAGGTTGATTTGAGGGATGACGGCGCGACAGCCGGCTGCCGCGGCGGCGGCGATCGCCTGGTTGATCCGCTCGACGTCGGTTCCCTCGAACTCGTTGGGCGTGAAGCAGCGACGCCTTGATTCGGCCTTCGCGGATGAGGGCGGGGCCGCTTCCGCCTGCAGCGGCGCGCACAGGGATCCTAACAGCGCAACGCCGATAGACAGGAACAGGAGAGGAGAGCAGGACGAACGGGCGCGGCCGCGGGGCATGATTTCACTCCATCTTGCGAGAAGGACAATGTTGGATACCAATAGCGGACAGTCGCCGACTTGGGCTAACGTTGCCGCTCATCCTCGTCTGCTAGGGCGCTTCGCTCGATTGCCGTGCTTATCATCTTGGCTGCACCCTCCAACTCCGACCACGGCGGCTTCGTCAAGTAGGTGTCCGCAAACGTCAGGCCGAATCCGTCACCCTCGAACCGGGGGAAGACGTGGAGGTGAACGTGGAATACCTCCTGCATGGCCGCCTCGCCGTCGGCAAGAAACAGGTTGACTCCTTCGCACTTGAGTCCTGACGCGCGGAGCGCCTCAGCCATCTTCTGGGCGACACGGAACATCTTGGCTCCCGTGTTCGGCTCGAGATCCGCGAGAAAGGCGGCATGCGTGTTGGGGATGATTAGCATGTGGCCTGCGTTGACAGGCTGGATATCCATGAACACGGAAACGCTGTCGTCGCGGTGCACGAAAGCTGCGTCGCAGTTACCGTTGACGATGTCGCAGAAGATGCAGTTGCTCACCCTACCTCCTTGTACGATCGCACGATGAATGCATGGTTCCGAAACACCCGGTCGTCGACCGGAGCGCTGGAGTCCGCCTAACACAAGGCACCAGCCGGACAATGCCGGAACGCCTGCTCGTGAATCATCGCCCACTCAGTCTGCCTCTCTCGATTTCTGCCGAGGCGCCACTCGCCCTTCCCACACCCAGCGGGTCCCGCGGGTCGACGTCCAGCTTCGGCCAGACCAGTTCGCCGCGGCGCTGGGCCTCTGCGCCGTGAAAGGCGCCCAGTTCGGGTGAATTGGAGTCCAGCCAGAGGACGATGCGGCGGTACTCCTCCGACGTGATCCTGGCCCAATGGTCCTTGTCGAGCAGGGCCTTGCCGATGCGCGAGTTTCTGGCCCCGAACCGCCCCGGGATCGTACGGGAGCCGTTGTGCTCGGGGTCGATCCAGTGGCCCAGGAAACCGCCGGCCCAGTAGAAGGCGTACGGCTCGAGCGCCTTGTAGCTCATGTCCGTCGGGCCTTTCTTCTCTTTCCGATGACACTGGACGCACTTGCCCTCGAAGATCGGTTTGACGAGGCGATGGAAGTTGACGGGCTCGATGGGCTCGACCTCGGCCATGAGCCTGGAGGGCTCGCGGCGAAGGGCCATCGGCGGATGATCGATCGCCGGAGGCGTCCGCATCTTGTGCTCGTGACACCCGACACACGTGAGCTGCTCGCCTGGATGGACGTAGGCGACCGACTTCATCGACTGGATCGCCATGAAGTTCTCGTCCAGGGCCTGGAAGATCAGCTCCTTCTCGACGGGGGCCTCGAAGTAGGCGCTGCCGTCCGGCTCGACGGGGACGATGCCGAGCGGGATTCGTGGGCAGTTCTCGTCGCCGTAGCCGATCCGGGGATTATCCATCGTGTGATTGGGCTTGACGATGTTCTGCGTGACGCGGAGCCACTTGATCCGCGTGCCCTGGGGCCAGGGCAGGTCGGCCTCGTAGATGTTGATAACGGCGACGGTGGCCTTGGGCGCGCTGGGGTGGGCGTCGTCGCCTTGATGGGTCTGCATCGGGATGACCGGCGGCTTGGGCCGGGAACGGAGCGGGATGGGGTCCATGGCACGGAAAAACTGGTACTGCCTGCCCGGGGTCTCGCTCGGGGCGACGATGAACTCCTGGTTGCCGAAGCGGTCGAGGAGATACATGTTCTCGAAGTAGACGCAGAGGTAGTAGTCCTCGCTGAGCGGCCAGGGGGTGCCGTACTGCTGGACGTCGTAGCGCCGGCCTGGCGTCTCGACCTCCGGGAACTTGGCGTAGGGGGTGATACGCTTGAGCTGGGACATCGCGCCGTCGTCCTCGACGTTCAGGTCGAGCAGGACGAGGCTGCCGAAGGCCTCGCCGTGATGGGGCACGGCGCTCATGATGTATCTGTGCGAACCGGGAATCGAGCGGATGCCCATTTCGGTGAAGGGGCTCTCGAAGCGCGTGCTGATCTTGGCGCTCTCTTCCCGCGTTCGCCCGAAGGTGTGATACGGCAGCGGGTAGTTCCCGTGCGGCGCTCGGGCGTCTCGCCCGTCGGGATAGCAAATCCAGAAGTTCGAGCCGAGGCAGTCATTGCGGTCGACGTAGTCCCACCGACTGTAGACGAGCATGCCGTCGTTGCTGACGCTCGGGGTCCACTCGCTCGTCTCGAAGTAGCTGAGGGGGATGACGTCGCTGCCGTCGGCCTTCATCGAGTGCAGCACGTAGTTGGGCACCCACATCGTCACGAAGCAGCGGATGAACCCGCCGCGCCGTTCGGAGATGAGCGCGATCCGACCGTTGGGCAGCCAGCAGGCGTCGAAGTCGTTCCAGGGCCCGTCGGTGAGCTGCACGAGGTTCGAACCGTCGGCGTCGACGCGGAACACGTGCCAGCAGGACTCCTTTGTCCATGACTCCTTGACGTGCTCGCGGTGCTTGGCGTTCTCGGTGTGCGAGAAGAGGATCGTCTTCCCGTCGCAGGAGAGGTCCGGCGAGATGAACGCGCCGTGATCCAGCTTGCGGCCCTGGAGCCGGCCGCTCTGGACGACGGAGTCCTTCAGGACATCGACGATCTCGGGGCGTGGGGCCTTCCAGTCCTTGATCGCGTAGATCCCGCCGCCGGGGACGCTGTTGAAGGCGAAGTACTGCGTGGTCTGGTGCTGGCCGAACCAGTCGGTGTTCTCCTCATTGGGGCCGTGGATCACGCCTCGGACGACAAAGAGGATGCTGTCGAAGTCGAGCAGCGGGTTCTTGAAAGCGATCTCGCGCCGCAGCGCGCATGCTCTGAGATAGAGGTCCTGGCGGACGCGATCGGTCTTGCGGTCGAGCGTCATCGGATCGGTTGCCGCGGCGGCGCGCTTCAGCGTGTCGAATCGACCGCGGAGGTCGCTCAGGCCAGGCGCGTTCAAGTCCGTCTCGATATGATCGAGCAGCGCGCCGGTCCTTCGCAGGACGACGTCGACGGGATCGCGATCGGTCTTGTGGATGAGTGCGTGACGGTCGTAGACCTGCTCGGCGGCCTTGGGGGGCAGCGCGGAGATGCCAAGGCCCCGGATCTGATCGTTGAGGAGGTCGAACTGCATCTTCCAGTCGTCGACGACTTCCTTGCGAACGCCGTTGACGGCGAGCTCCTCGGGCCAGGTGGTCTCGCTCCAGATCCTCCTCTGGGACGGCAGGCCTTGGGGGCCGATGACGAGTCTCGACTTTCGGTTTGTGTCCCGCGGCGGGGCCTTGGCGGAAGCCTTGCCCTCGAAGTGACACAGTGCGAGCGTATCCGGCTCCCATGCCAGCGGGGCCGAGGGGAGGGTCTCTATCGGTCGGGCGGCGCTCGAGACCCGGACGTCGTCGATGACGCCGTCACAGGCGTTGCCGCCGACGTAGCCCAGGATGAGGGGGCCCGGCGGCGGCAACGTTCCGAGCTTTCGATTGTAGGGGGCCACGGCCACCTGCTTGGCGTCGACGTAGAGCCGGATATGGCTACCGTCGTTGACCATGGCGGCGTGGTGCCACTTGTCATCGGTGATGTCGACCCCCGAGACGATCTCGGGCGGATCGTTGCCGGGCAGATACGCGCTGAAGCGTCCGCTGTTGATGTAGCTGTAGATCTCCCAGTGGGCGGGGGAGGATTTCTCCTCGCTGGCGACGAGGATGTTGAATCGGTCGCTGCTGTAGAGCTTGGCCCAGCATTCGACCGTCAGGGGCGGGCGGCGGTAGACGTCCCGCCCGGGCAATTGGGCGCGATGCTTGGGATCCGTCAGCGAGACAAGCCCCTGGCCGAAGCGGCCTTCCCCGCGAGCGCCGCGAACATGACCCGAATCCGCTTCAGATCCGGCGGCCGCCACGCCGCCGGGAAGACCGGTCGGTGCGAACGTAGCCGCCGCCAAACTGGTGATGAGATACCACCCCACACGAGGGGACCTGCACGTCATCGCCTGACCTCCGAGCCTCGCCTACAGCGATTATTGCAGACCCCTGCCCCAACGCCAACTGTTGTCGGACGGGCACCCGGATGCCGGACCGATGCAGGAGACGACGAGGCGGCGCGCCTGCGCGCCTCCGGCTCTAAGCTGCCTGCAAGAATGTTTGGACAGCTAGCGAACCGTGGGTGGTGCGCCTCTTGAGAGGTGGCCGGCACGAATTCGATCGGAGATTCGCGTCCCCCACGGCTGAAGCCATGTGCCACCCACACAGAGGTCCCTTCTGACGCACTGTTCGATCTTTCATGAAAGCAGCTTGGGCTTGCCGGAAAGCAGCGAGTAGTCTAGTCTGACAGAAGACAGAGATGTTCGTCGTATTGAGGGCTGCTCATGCGTCATCACTCATGGATTCCGTGTCTGGTCGTCCTCGGCGTCGGCGTGGCGGGTTGCCGCAGGGAGGCCGAACCGAAAGCGGTGCTGAAGTTTGCGCACAGCGTCACGAGCGGGGCGAGCAAGCCGTTGTATGACGCGGCGTGCGCGGAGTTCGAGGCGCTGCATCCCGGCATCAAGGTCAAGCAGATCGTTCTGGATGGGTCGACGTATGAGAAGCAGGGACTTCAGTCCATGCTGCAAGGGGGCGATGCGCCGGACGTGTTCTTCGAGTGGGCGGGCCATCGCGTGGCCAGCAAGGTCCGCGACGGGTACGCGGCGGACCTGACGGCGGCGCTGGACAAGGACGGGTGGCGCGAGGAGTTCGACGAGAATGCGTGGCACGCCACGACGGTGGACGGTCGGAACTACATGATCCCGAACACGATCATGGTCACGGTGATGCACTGGTACAACCCGAAGATCCTGGCCAAACACGACCTGGTGGTCCCGAGGACATATGAGGGGCTGTTGGAGACGCTGAAGAAGCTGAAGGCGGCCGGCGAGACACCGATGTTGTGCGGCAACCGAGAGCTCTGGCCGCTGGGCAATTGGGGGGCGCACCTGATCCAGCGGGTTGTGGGCGCGAGGCTATACGACGACGTCCTGAGCCTGAGGCCGGGGACGAGCTTCGTGAATCCGGGGTTCGTGAAGTCGCTGGAGATGATCCAACAGTGGTCCAAGTTGGGGTTGTTCAGCGAGAATGTCATGGCGACGTCCGACATCGACGCTCAGCTCGGCTTCATCAACGGCAAAGGCGCGCTCTACGCGATGGGCAACTGGGTGATCTCGAACGCCAAGACGGACGCGCCCCCGGGCTTCGAGTACGACGGGTTCAACCTGCCGCCGATGAAGGACGGCCAGGGCGACCAGACGAGCATCATGGCCCTGAACACGGGGTACATGGTGAGCAAGACGACGAAGCACTTCGACCTGGCGATCGCGTTCCTGCGACACATGATGTCGGAGTCCGTGCAGGAGCGGATGGTGGGGGCCGGAGCGATCTCCACGATCAAGAGCGTCTTCGACCCGGAGAAGATCGACCCGCATCTGCGACGATGCTGGGACGCGTGGAAGAACGCCAAGACGATCCTCGCCCCGCCGGACACGGGCTATCGCATCGACGTGGCCAATCGGCTGTACGACGCGATCGCGCTGGTGGCCGACGGGAAGGCGGATCCCAAGACGGCCCTGACCAAGGCCGAGGAGCAGGTGGCGCCCTGGCGGCAGGCGGCGGCAGGCGCGAAGGACAAACGTTGATGGTCCGGCCGGTGTCAGGTGCGTCCCCATCGCTGTCCGCGCGACTCGGCCTCGACGACGAGCGCCGGGGGGCCTACGGATTCGTGCTACCCGCGCTCCTCCTGTTCGGCATGTTCATCCTGGCCCCGACGGCGGGGACGTTCGTCCTCAGCCTGTTCGAGTGGAGCGGCGGCGGGGAGCCGGAGTACGTCGGGCTGCGGAACTATCGGATCGCCTTCACGGGCGATGCGATCTTCGTGAAGTCGCTCGAGAACAACGTCATCTACATGTTCGCCACGCTGGTCTTCGAGGTCGGCGCGGGGCTGGTCCTGGCCCTGATGCTCGATTTGAAGCGGCGGGGCTACGAGCTGTTCCGCGTGGTCATCTTCACACCGATGACGCTGTCGCTGACGGTCATCGGTCTGATGTGGTACTTCATCCTTCACCCGGCGTTCGGGCTGCTGCCGAGGAGCCCGCTGGCCCACGAGGACACGGCGCTTTACGCGCTGTGCGTCGTGAGCGGGTGGACGTACTGCGGGTTCTACATGGTGCTCTTCTACGCGGCGCTACAGGGGATACCCCGCGAGCTGTACGAGGCGGCGATGATCGACGGCGCCGGAGAGCTGCGGCGCATTCTGCACGTCTCGCTGCCGCTCCTGCGGGAGACAACGCTCGTCAGCGTACTGATCTGCGTGACGGGGGCGTTCAAGGCGTATGACCTCTTCCGCGTGATGGCCCCGGACGGTGTGCCGCACCACTCGACGGAGATCGTCAGTACCTGGCTGGTGCGCAGCGCGTTCAGCGCCGAGGCCGCACAGATGGGCTACGGGGCGGCGCTGGCCGCCATCATGACGGTGCTGGTTCTGGCGTTGACGCTCGCGTACATGCTGATCGTTCGACGGGCTCAATCGCGGGAGGTGGGCTAGCCGATGAGCGGCACGTCGAGCCATGTTCGATGCCGGCAAGGCCCTGGCGCTCCGCGGAAGCCGTCGTGGCGGAGATCGCTGCCGTACCTACCCGTGACGCTGATCTTGGCGGCGGTCTCGCTGATGATGCTGGCGCCGCTGGCGTGGCTCGTGATGTCGGCGATGAAGACGAACTCGGAGATCTTCAATTCGCCGTGGAGCCCGCCGGCCGAACTGCGTTTCGGCAACTTCGCCAAGGCGTGGACGGTGGCCAGGCTCGGCACGTACGTGTTCAACAGCGTCTGGATCACGTCCGTCAGCGTCGTGGCGATCCTGGCCCTGTCGAGCATGGCGGCGTTCGCGTTCGCCAGGCTGCGGTTCCGCGGGCGAAACGTGCTCTTCGCCGTGTTCCTGATCGGGTTGATCATCCCGATCCAGGGCGTGCTCGTGCCGCTGTTCCTCCTGCTCAAGAAGGCGGGGCTGCTCTATACGTACCCCGGGCTGATCCTGTCGTACGTGGCGTGGGGGCTGCCGCTGGCGATCTACGTGATGCGAGCGTTCTTCCTGTCGCTGCCGCGCGATCTCGAGGACGCGGCGCGGATCGACGGCTGCGGGCTGTTCGGCATCTACTGGCGGATCCTGCTGCCGATCGCCAAGCCGGCGATCGCCACCATCGCCGTCTTCAGCGCGCTGGGCGTGTGGAACGAGCTTCTGCTCGTGCAGCTCTTCATCAACGAGGACACGATGCAGACGCTGCCGCGGGGGCTGCTGGCCTTCAGCGAGAAGTACCGGGTCGACTACGGACTGACGTTCTCGGCCATTACGATGATCGCCGTGCCGATGATCGCGCTGTACGCCGTGTTCCAGCGATGGTTCATCGACGGACTGACGGCCGGGGCGGTCAAGGGCTAGGCGTTCCCGCCGCACCGACGGTGTCGGTGGCGCCGGTGAATCCTGGGCCGCCGGCGGCGACGTGACCGTGGCTGGCGCCGCTCGCGTCGGGGCTGACCCAGAACGCATACAGGCGTCCCATCTTCAGGCTGAATCGCAAGCGGACGGGCTTGCCGGCCACGGCAGACAGGTCCGCCGCCCCCTTCCACTTGACGGGGATCAGCGTCCTGTCGGCCTTGATCGGCTCGCAGTTGTCGCGCGTGAACGGCTCGACGACCTTTCCGTCGGCGTCGAGCACCTCGACGCGGAGCTCGCCCTGGTGGGCATCGGCGTTGACGAAGAGGTGCTTGCCCTTGAACGACAGCTTCCGCGTCGTCAGCGTCCCGCCCTTCTGGCCGGCGTCCATCGAGGCGAACCCATCTCGGCGCATCGTCGCCAGACCCGTGCTACAGACGCCCGACGACGCCGAGCCCTTCACGCCAGCCCGGCCGCTGACGTAGAAGTACAGCTTGTCGCCGACGATCAGGCAGCATCCGCCCGCGGATTGGATGTTGGCCCAATTCCAGTCGCCGTACCGTTCGGACACGCCGATGAGGGGCCGGCGCATCGGGCGATCCCAATGGTATCCGTCGCGGCTGTAGCCGATGTAGAGCTCGTTGGGCTTGGCCCGGTCCTTCGGCTGGCCGTACCAGATGCTGAACAGCCCGATGATGAGGCTCTCGTAGGCGACGCAGTCGAGGTTGTAGAGCTCGGGCTTCACGTCCTTGAGGTCCGGGCGACGGGGATCGAGTCGATCGGCCCCGACCCAGAATCCCGGCTCGCCCTTGGCCCACTTCGAACCGGCGACGGGGTCCTTGCATTCCCAGTATCGACGGCATCGGCCGATCTTGCCGGGGGCGTAGTCGCGAATGCTGTAGACCCAGAGCGATCGGAACGGGTTGTAGAAGACGGTGGCGCGATCGCCGGTCGGGCCGGTGCTGCCCACAGGCTTGCCCCAGTGGATGCCGTCGGCGGAGAAGAAGATGTCGTATTGCGACTTGAGGGGGTAGTAGAACATCTTGTAGCGTTTCGCGGCGTCCTTCTCGAAGAGGTCGAGCCAGACGGTGCTGGAATCGCGGACACCTTCATCGACGATGTTCGTTCCCTTGACGACGTCGAGCGAGGGCTTGTCCCAATGGATGCCGTCCTTGCTCGTGGCGTAGCAGGTGGTCACGACGTAGCGGCCCATATACCACATCTTGAAGAGCCGATCGGCGGGGTCGTACCAGACCCCGTCGCTAAAGACCATGGCCGTCGGGCAGTCCTGGCGTCCGGGCTTGATCTCCCACGGACGGTCGGGTTTGACGACGGGGTTCTCGGGGTAGTACGGCGCTTCGTAGTGCGTCCGCTCGAGCGTCCGCTGCTCGACGAGGAAGTCGTCGACGAACAACTGACGACCGACGTCGATGGGGATCACGTCCGGCGGGGAGGCCAGATAGGGCAAGGTCATCGGATCGTAGCTGACCGCGCGGTCCTTGGGCGGCCACGGCTTCGGCAGGCGGATGCCGTTGTAGAGCGTCTCACCCGCGGGATCCGAGGCCCCCTCGGCACCCGCCACTGATCCGGCCATCAGGCCCAGCGTCACACATGCCGCCGCCAGCCCACGCCATACTGCCCTGTCAGTCGCATCGCTCGCCGTCATTGCGGTTCCTCCGTTGAATACTGGCTGCAATGACACCACGAACGAGGAGCGGAGTCCAGCGCCTTGTCGACAGGAAATGCGGAAGGCAGCGGCCACGAAGACGCGCGACCTCGTGACGAGGCCGTGCCGCCATGCACGCTCCAACCTTGCCGATGGGCGTCGCGGGCGCTATAGTGCGTGAGATCCGCGAACGCAATCGGCAGTGTCGGGAGGACCCCAGCATGCCTGGCCGCGTGTACCAACCGGAACAGTTCGATCTGCAGGACCTGCCCTGGGGCAAGATCCTGACGTGGCTGCCCGTTCTGATCGGACTGTATATCCTCGCCCATTTGCTGTGGAACGGGTTCTATACCGTCCAACCGTACGAGCGAGCGGTCGTCCTTCGCTTCGGTAAGCTCCACACGGTGGCCGAACCGGGACTGCACTTCATGGTCCCGGAGGTGGACGAGGCGATCCGCGTGAGCATCGAGGAGCACAGCCTACGCCTGCCCCTGCAGCGCCCGCCGGAGGAGCAGACGGCCAAGCTCACCCGCCAATCGGCCCGGCAGCGTCAGGAAGAGCCGTTGATGCTCACGGGGGATCTCAACGCGGCGGTGGTCGAATGGACCGTGCAGTGGCGCGTGGACGCCCCGGACAAGTTCCTCTTCAGCATCTCCGCGGACCACATCGAGGAGACGATCCACGCCGTCGCCCAGAGCGTCATGCACCGGCTGATCGGCGACTACTCGATCGACGAGATCCTGACGGGCAAGCGCGAGGAGGTCGGGCTCGAGGCCCTCAAGGCCACGCAGGCGATGCTGGACGGCTACGACTGCGGGATCCAGATCACCGGCCTGCAGATGCAGCGGGTCACGCCGCCCGAACGCGTCAAGCCCGCGTTCGACACGGTGAACGCATCCATCCAGCTCCGCGACAAACTCGTCAACGAGGCGAACCGAGAGCGGAACCAGATGATCCCGCAGGCGCAGGCCAGCCGGGACGGGCTGATCCGTGACGCCGAGGGCTATGCGTCCCGCCGTAAGGCCGAGGCCCAGGGCGAGATCACGGCCCTGATGGCCAAATACCAGGCCTACCTGGAGGCGCCGGAGGTGACGCGTCAGCGGCTGTACCTCGAGGCGATGGAGGAGGTCATCCGCAACGCCGGGCCGCTGTATATCGTCGATCAGGAGTTGCGGGGCATGCTGCCGCTCCTCCAGTTGGGGGGCAAGACGCCCCTTCCTGCCGCCGCCCCGGCCAAGAAAGGAGGCAAGCCATGACGCCGAGACAGCGACGAAGGACAGCGCTTGCCGTCATCTTGCTCGTAGTCGTAGTGCTGCTGGGCCGAGGCGTGTTCTACGTGGTGGATCAGCGCGAGTTGGCGGTGGTGCTGCAATTCGGCAAACCCGTGGCCGAGCGGACCGAGCCGGGCCTGTACCTGAAGGTCCCCTGGATTCAGCACGTTCGGAAGCTGCCGAGCACGCGTCAGTTCTGGGGGGGTGGCGTAAGCCACGTGCTGCCCGATCTGCCCACGAAGGACGGCAAGAAGGTGGACGTCACGCCGTGGGCGGTCTGGCGGATCAAGGAACCGAAGGCATTCGTCCAGCGCCTGCGAGAGATCGAAAACGCCGATCGCCGCGTGGGCGAGTTCGTCCGCGGGGCCGTTCGGGACGTCATCACGCAATACGACCTAACGGAACTCGTCCGTAGCACGGACCGGACGCTGACGTACTCGTTCACGCCCGAGCGGATGCTGACCAAAGTCGCGCCGGATCAGGTTCAGGATCGGCCTCGCGAAGCCAAGGCGAAGATCGCCGTCGGGCGCGCCAAGATCCTGCAGCAGATCAAGGACGACGCGATGCACCGGCTCGCCTCGGACACGGGCGAGGGCGACAAGGGCGGCAGCAGCGGTCGCGGCATCGAGCTGATCGACGTGGGGATCTCGCAGATCGACTTCGTACCGACGGTCCGCGAGGCGGCGTTCGACCGACTTATCGCCTTCATGGACTCCATCGCCGCCTTGTACGAAAACGAAGGTCAGCGCGAGAAGCAGGAGATCCTCAACCGCACGAAGGCCGAGGTGCAGAAGATCGAGGGCGAGGGCAAGCAGCAGTCCAACGAGATCCGCGGCCGGGTGGACGCCGAGATCATCACAATGTACGCCAAGGCCATCACGGAGGCGGGCCCCTTCTACACGTTCGTGCGGACGCTAGACGTGTACAGGGAGGCGCTCGGCCGGGACACGCAGCTCATCCTGACCACAGACACCGATTTCCTGCGGTACTTCAAGGAGCTGGGAAAGGCGCCGCCGGCGGCGCCGGCGAGCAGACCGGCCAAGTAGCTGCCCCCCTGGTCCATTTCCCCCTCCGCGCTAGGGGTGCGGCCGCAGGGGAAGCTCAATCCTCCGCAACGGGATGACCGTCACCGGCCCAAGCAGCCCAGACTCGAGACTCCACCCGTCGCGGCGGATATTGCCGTCGTGCCACTTTCGGTCCCACTCCTGGCCCTTGACGTCGTCGAAGATGTCCCATAGCTCCCGGTTGGCCAGCAGATTCGCAACGACGACGGTGAGTCGGTTCTCGCCCTCGATCGCGCGATCCGTGATGTCCAGCTCATAGGGCGGCCAGATTCGTGTACCGACGAGCTTGCCGTTCAGCCAGATCTCGGCACAGTAGCAGACCTGCCCCAGATCCAGCCTCAGTCGGATGTCGCCTCGCTTGTGCCCCGCGTCGAGGCGGAACGTCGTGGCGTAGATCGCGCGTCCGCTGTACCAGGCCAGATGGTCCCGTGTCCAGGAGCCCAGCGGCCTCTCGACAGGCTGATTGATCAGCCGGATCGGCTCGAGCAGTCCGTGGCCCTTCTCCCCCAGATCCACGCGGATCCCGAGCATGCGATCGCCGGACGCTGCCGCCACGGTCGCGCGGCCCTTCTCGAAGGACAGCTCTCGACCATCGACCCAGGCCTGCCATCGGCCCTCGATCTTCGGCTCGTAGATCTCGACGACGCACGGCGGCAGGTCCTGCCGATACCAGACGACGCTGGGCGCGGGCCCCTGCTCGGGATAGTCCGGCTCGGCGAAGGGCTTCTCGGGCGGGGCGACGTATTCCCAGGCGGGTTGCCAGTCCTTGCCGTTGAGGGAGGCCTCCCACGTCTGATCGCTGAAGATCTCGATCGTTCGACCGTCGGCCGTGGCAAGCCGCCCCTCGACAAGTATCGCGCGGGCGTTGTCGGCCCGGATCGCTATCTCCATCTCTCCGGAAGGGTGCGCTGGCAACTCGAAGCGCTGCGGCTGGCCCCCGACGTTTCCCGAGTACGTCTTGCCGCCGACGGTCGCGGTGAACGGGCTTTCGCACACGACAGCGAGCCAGCCGCTCGATGCCGCGGAGGGCAGCTTGACGCGCTTTCGGCATCGGAGCCCCTTGCCGCCGATGCTAGTCTTGAAATTGCCGTAGTCATAGAAGGAGACGAACCGCCCTTCCCAGCGCGTGCGATAGCGGTCGGCGCCCTCGGCGGCGTGAAGAGCGTCGAAGACCTTGATCTTCCGCCATCGGACGTCGTCGTGTGAGGGCCCCTGCCACCCGAGCGTCCGACCGTCCACGCCGCGCTCCCAGTGCATCCGCATCACGGGGAGATCCAGCTCAGCCTGGTCGAGATCGATCCTCCATTCGTAGTCCAACAGATTGCCGACAGGCAGAAACCGCCATGGTCTGTCCAGCGCGATCGTCGCCGGGGCGGGCGCCGCGGCGAGAGAACCGCTCGCGGAACGCTGGTCCTTGTCGGTGTGGACGGTCGCCTCAACGCTTGCGCTGCGTGCGCCGGGGGCGAGCAGTCCCGAGACGGTGACTTCGGCACCACTCCTCCGAACGAGCCGCGCGTCCCGCAAGTTGGTCGAGGTGATCCGAACGCCGCCGGGCGGTCTCTCGACCGCCGAGTCGAAGACGATGAAGGCCCCCTGCCAACCGTCCAGGCGAACATCGCACTCGGTCCGACCGGCAGTTCGCACGACCAGATCAACCGGACAGATGGACCCATCCTCAGGCTGCCACAACGAGGCAGCGCCGGTGGCGCGGAAGCTGACTCGCCACGTCCGTCTCTCTCGCGAGTCGTTTGCGAGCCAGTAGACGTCCTTGGCCCCGCGCCGGACATGGTGGTAGCGGAGCGTGTCCGACTGCTCGCCGCCGATGATCACATCGCGGTCGATGTGCTTGCCGATCCACTCGACCGTCTGTCGGGGCGAGGACGGTCGAATCCCCTTGAGGTCAGCGGACAATCGCGAGATCGTGGGATCCCCCCTGCCCTCGTCGGGCGAATCGGTCGGCCAGCGGCCATGCACGACAAGCAGCCCCCGGCCTCGCACGAACTCACGGACCTTCTCAGCGGTATCGCGCCGCATGCAGCGAACGCCGGGGACGATCAGGACGCGGTACCGCTGATTGCCGATGCACAATCGCCCCTGCTCGACCTTCGCGCGGACCAGCGAGTCGGGGTCCACGACGTCGCAGTCGATCTGACCGGCCGCGAGCCTCGCGACCGTGTCTCGGGTCGTGCCCTCGCCATCGCCGGCCCAGAGGTTCGTGATCGGGTACAGCACGGCCACGTCGGCGACGTGCGTGCCGCCCGTGAGCATGTAGCTCAGCCGGCTGCCGTGGTCGGCGAACGTCTTGAAGTACTTCCAGAAGGGGTTTCTAAAGAACCAACTGTTGGGCCAATCGTCGACGTTCGTCGGCTTGTCCTGGGCATAGTGGAACAGGTGCGGCATGAAGAAGTTGATTCCGTAAGCGGCCAGGAGGTTGTAGCCGTACCGGGCCATATCCATCGTGAAGGCCCAGCCGGCGCCGCCCATGGCCTCGACGCCGGCGCGGTCCCAGCCGTAGAGGTGGGAGATGCTGGCGAGTTGCTTCGGCTTCCAGGGATCGATCCAGCGGGGCCAGCGATAACGGAAGTCCTCGTTGTCCGTGCCGGGGATCTGCATGTGGCGGATGGTCCGGAAGTAGCTGCCTTGCGTTCTGTACCCGCTGAGCTCCTCCACCGTGTGGCCGGTGAGGTCGAGGTTTCGGGCCTGGCACCACTCGGCGAGCTGCTTGAACCATGCCTCCTCGTAGAGGGTCGTGTAGACGTCGTAGTAGTCGCAGCGGATCTTGGGCGTCTTCCTGCCGACGTCGACCGAGAGCGCCGGCAGCAGCGGGATCAGGTCGTAGCCCTTCATCTGCCTGAATCGTTCGGCGAAGCCCTCGCACCAGACGATCTGGACGGCGGAGTTGTGGATCTCGTCGTAGAACACGCCGGGGATCGTCTTTCCGAAGTGCTTGCCGACGCGGCGGGCGTATGCCTCGTGCGTGATGTCCATGAAATCGCGGACCGTCTGCTTGTTGAGGTAGTTGATCCCGTCGTCGACGACCTGCGGTATGAAACCGAAAAGCACCCAGTCTCCCTCGGGGCACTTCCACGGTGGCTTTTCGGGTGGCGCGGCGGCGGGCCGTTTGGCCGTCTTCCCGTATCGGCCCGAGGCGTAGACGAGGATGTTCTGCAGCAGTTCGACGTACCGGCCGCCCTCCCGCGAGGCCTGTGTCGCCCCGGAGTAGACCACGTGGCCCTTGCCCTCTTTGCGAGCGAGGATCGTGATGCCCGGTGGGCTGTGGCGCGGATCGGCCAGGACGTGATCGAACGCGTCGAAGTCCTTGCCTCCGCGCCACCACTGATCGGACCAACGTCGGCCGGAGTATGCAGCGTCCGGATTCGGGTTGGGAATCGAGGCGATGGGGTGTTCCGGCATGAGCCACTCGTGGCCGGCCGCGTCCTGCTCGACAACCATCTCGAGATCGTAGAGCGGCGCGGTCGGCTCGCTGTGGCTGAAGTCGACGCAGCCACCGCCCTTTCGGATCCACGAAAGGACCTTGTCGTTCGGCAGGCCGGCGCCCTCGGCGCCGATCTCCGAGATCAGCACGTCCACGCCGTCAAGCTGAATTTCCTGAGCCCGTTTCTTGGGAAGCGTGCTGACCTTGCAGCCGAGGGCCTGGCAGTGCTCGGCGAGCAGTTGCTGGTCCCACTGGGTAACGATGGCGACACGGAGGTCCTTTGTCGGGGCGGAATCCACCGCCCTGCCCTGCCCGATGTTGTAGGTCGAGACGTCGACGAGCGAGTCGGGATCGATCGACGTCTTGGTTGCCAGCCGGCCGGCAATGACGTATCTGGCCTCGGGGATGCGGATGGGGACGTCCTTGGGGCCGGAGACGCGGAGCTCGACCCGTCGCAGACCCTTTCTGCGATTGCGCTGCGGGTTGGCCTTGATGGTCCGCCCCCCGGCGGCGCCGCTGGGCCACTTATCCTCGTCGTAGATCCACGTGGCGAACCCGACCTTCGCGCCGTGCTCCACGCACGCCTCGACTGCCCGCCACCAACCGTCGGAAAAGTACGGGGTGGTGTCGAGGTTGATGCCCGCCCTGGCGTGCATGAAGCCGCCATAGACGCCCTTATCCACCATCTGGTCGATCTGCCAGCGAAGCTGATCGGGCTCCAGCCGGCCGTTCCACGACCAGAGGGGCACCGAACTGAACTCGCGCGGGGGATGGCCGAAGCCGTCGGGCGTGGACTCGTCCGCGAGGACGTGGGCCGCCATGTGCCAGGACACAATTACGGTCATCGACAAGCCAAGCCATCGGAAGCGCATCATGATTCCTCCTCATCCCTGGGAGGTAATCTAGCCTATCGAGCCGAGGATGTCGTGGTCGACGCGCGGAGCGGAAGGAGGTAGTAGGCCGGACGGGGTGTGCCGTCGGCGCCCGCGCAGAAGTTGTAGCCCCCTATGAGGCCAGATCGGGCACCTCGACGGTCGCGCGTTGTTCCCAGGACTCGGCGGCCTTCTCGGCGAGCAAGACGTTCTTCGCCCCCTGGAGGAGCGTCCAGGGGAACGGCTCGTCGAGCACGACGTGCCTGAGGAACAGCTCCCACTGGACCCTGAAAGCGTTGTCATAGTCCTGCGTGCCGGGGACTTCCTGCCAATCGTCGAAGTAGTCCAGGGGGCTCTCGATATCGGGGTTCCACACGACCCTCGGCGTCACGCCGGCGTGCTGGGCCCAGCAGCGTCTCAGGCCCGCTACGGCCGAGCCCTGCGTGCCGTCGACGTGGAGGGTGAGGAGATCGTCACGCCGGACGCGCGTACACCACGATGCGTTGATCTGGGCGACGATGCCGCCCTCCAGCTCGAACAGGGCGTAGGCGGCGTCTTCCGCGGTGGCCATGTAGGGGCGATTCGACTCGGCGATTCGTTCGGGGACGTGGGTCGTGGCGAAGCAGGAGACGGCCTCGACCTCGCCGAAAAGGTTCTCGAGCACGTAGCTGAAATGGCAGAACATGTCGAGGATGATTCCGCCGCCGTCTTCCTTGCGATAGTTCCAGCTCGGGCGCTGGGCGGAGACGTTGTGACCCGAAAAGACCCAGTAGCCGAACTCGCCGCGGACCGAGAGGATCTTCCCGAAGAAACCGTCGTCGATCAGGCGCTTCAGCTTGACCAGGCCCGGCAACCAAAGCATGTTCTGAACGACGCCGCTCTTGACGCCCGCCTCGCTCGCCAGTCGGTGCAGTTCCACCCCCTCGGCCGACGACTGGGCGACCGGCTTCTCGCAGTAGATGTGCTTTCCCGCGGCGATAGCCGCCCTGACCGCCAGGTATCTCTGAGCAGTGGTCTGGGCGTCGAAGTAGATGGGGTAGTCCGGATCGCCGAGAGCCGCCTCGACGTCGGTCGACCACTTCTCGACGCGAGTGTGCGCGGCGAGAGCCTTGAGCCGGTCGCCGCTGCGTCCGACGAGCATCGGCTCGGGCACGATCCGATGGCCGGTAGCGACCACTCCGCCGTGGTCTCGGATCGCGCAGATCGAGCGGATGAGATGCTGGTTGGTCCCCATCCGACCGGTCACCCCGTTCATGATGACGCCAACGCGCGTGCTCATGGTCGACTCCTTCGGCTCGCCTTCAGGTGCGTGCTAAGCGTCCGCCGGCTTCTCGGTACATTGCGGCCACGCGCCCACCGGCAGCGGCGGCGCGTCTTGGCCCGCCTTGGGGAGCGCGCCCGACAGCTCCTGGCGCCAGTGAGCGACCTCGCCTACCGGCGCGTAGCAGTAGATCATCGTTGCCGGCTCGTCGCCGATGTTGGTCAACTGGTGGAACTCACCCGACGTCACGTACACGGCTTGGGGCGCGCTGAGGATTCGGCGCTCGGTGCCGAGGCAGAACTCGAAGGTGCCCTCGAGCAGGACATAGACCTCCTCCTGCTCGTGATCGTGCCACGGCACCTGCCCGCCCTTAGGCTCGAGCACGACATAGCCCATGCTGAAGCCCTTGGCCTCGATGGGCAGCCCCGGGCCCACGAAGCTTCTCGTCCATCGACGCGCCGGGTACCGACGTCCTTGCATGGCGCTGAGGTCGGCGATCCGCATGTCCGTCCTCCTCTATCCGAAGAAACGATATGGCGCCTCCCGTCGGCACATTCGGAGGACCTGAACCGCCAGCTCGAGCAGATGATAGTCGCCCCACATCGACGACTCGCCGCACGGCACCGACCGCCCTGTCGGCACGTGATCCCACCCGTTGGGGCGGTGATAGACCGAATGGAGCAACAGCCCCTGATGCGAAGCGTCCGTGGAAAGATACGGCTCGTTGCATAACGTCCTGACGACGGTCAACCCGGCTTTGGTGTAGTGGTCGTCCTTGAGATACCGCCCCAGGATGATCAGGCCCTGCGCGGCGATCGCCGAGGCGCTGGCGTCGACGGGCTCGTGATCGTTGAAGGGCTCGGCCCGTCGGTCGCGCCAATCCGGCATGCTCGCCAGGCCCGGCGCGCCGTCGTCCCAGTAGGTGATCCCGTCGGAGGAGGTTAGGCCATCGATGCAGAAGTCGGCCGTCGCGCGGGCCATCCGCTCGAGAACCTGCAAGACGTCCGCCTTCCCGCCGAAGGGCTCGAACTCCGCTTCCGGGCGACCGGCGATCCATTCGAGTTGCTCGGCGGCCCCGCACACAATCCAGGCGTGACCCCGAGTCCACGTCGAGAACGGGCTAAACCCCTGCTGCGACGACGGGCACCGATACTGTCCGTCGTTCATGTTGAAGATCGACTCGTGCACGACCCGCCCCGGGCGGTCGTACGCGTCTCGGCCCTCGCCGTAGTAGACGTTGAACCGCGCCGTCGTTCGCGTGTGCTGGATCAGGCGGTCCAGCAGGGATATCCGCTCGTCATGCTCGGACTGCAGCACGTGACCGAGCTCATGGCCAATCGACAGAACGCGCATCGAGCGTAACGTGTCGGAGAACAGCGAGTGCGGCCCGTTGAAGGAGCAGACGTAACCGTGCCCGTACGCCGTGCTGGACCAACGCATGGCCTGAACAGCGGCCGAGCACTTGAGCGCCATCTCGTAGGTGGTCAGTTCCCAGTCGTCATGCGGGATGCGGCCGGCCTTCATCAAGCGTCTCAGAGCGCCGTAGGTCGAAACGTTGTTGAAGCCGTGGTCGTGGACGCCCCGGTGGGTCACGTGCGGGGCCATTCGCTCCATCGTCCGCTGCCGGCCCAATTCGAGCAAGGCCTTGTCGTCGGCCGCGTCGAACACGAGCAGCGGCATCCCGAACTGGAAGCCCTGGGTCCACTCGGTCCAGCCGCGAGCGGTGTACTTGCCCCCGACGGTGAACACGGGCGCGCCTTTGCCGGGATCCCACGCGGCATCGAGGTCGCGGATCTTGGCGGCGGCGAGGCCAACGACGCGCTCGAGAGATTCGGTCAGACTCTCCGGTGTGATGTTCGGATCAACGTTCATCGGTCTTCCTGGTTGACGGCCGGGTCGTGATTGCTTCCGCCCCGAAGCGCTTCGGGAAATCGGGTCTCAGGCCGATGCCGGCGGTGTCTATCGATTTGATGCCCAGCTTGAGGGCCGGTGATTCCGGCTTCAAGCCGTAATCGTGCTTGGCCGCGTCCACGAAGAGCGGATCGCCACAGATCGAGTGGGCGTCGAACGGCTTGGCGCCGTTCTGCGACTTCCACCGCTCCCACGTATCCCCCTGTGGGGCGCCCTTCATCTGGACCTTGCCGTTGGGCACGTTGAAGACGTTGTCGTCCGACTCAATAACGCGATTGGCGGTCCAGTTCATGAACTCGTAGACGGGCGCCCCGTTGGGAAGACAGATGATGTTCCGGCGGTAGACGTGATGGTCCACGCGCTCGCCGGCCATGAAGAATGAAGCGATGCCGGATGTGGTTCGCTTCCCGCCGATCAGCACGTTGTTCTCGATCCGATTCTGGACGCCCTTGGCGAAGATCAGCCTCAGGACCGATCCGCCCTCGATGCCGTATATGACGTTGTTGGTCACGGTCAGGTAGTCGGCGGCGTCGTCGAGATACACGGCCATGCCCAGCCCGCCGAGCGTTCGATGGCTGTCGTGAATCAGGTTGTGGTCCACCACGTTGCCCTTGCCGACGCCCCAGAAGGAGATGAATCCGTTGTCCTCGGAGTCCTCGCTCACGTGGTGGACGTCATTGTGCGCGATGAGATTCTCGCGGGAGTGCAGGAAGTCCCAGTGGTTGTCCCAGTTGATGGCCTCGGCGCCGATGGCCTTGGGGAACTCGCCGCCCCACCGCTGGCCCTTGACGCAGATTCCGTATCGCGGGCTGTTGTGGATCAGATTGTGCTCGAGCTTGTTGTGCCCGCTGGCCCAGACGAAGATGCCGGAGCCCTGGCCGACCAACCGTCCGCAGTGATGGATCCAGTTGTTGGAGACTTCGTTGTCCCGGTTCAGGTCCATCTTGGTGCCGAACTCGGCGCGATAGCCGCTGAGCAATACGCCGTGGAAGCCGCAGTCACGGAGGTGGTTGCCGTAGATGCGATTCTGCCGTCCGAGCCAGACGAGACTGATGCCGCTGTAGCCGGCGTTGCTGATCTCACAGAACTCGACCGCGCAGCGCTCGGCGTGCTCGAGATAGACGGCGGCTTCCTTGTTGGCCGGCTCGTTCCACGGGGTCTGGCCGTGGGTGCCCTGAGTCTCGACGAAGGTGTCGCCGAACTTGGAGATCGCCAAGTCGAGCCCGCGGAACACGAGGTCGTGCACGGGCGTTTCGCACTTGGGCCCGACGACGGCGAGGATCCGAGTGACGGTCGGGGCGACCACGCCCAGGGACTCGATGGGTAACTTACCGGGCCAGAAGAAAAGGTCGCCCGTCTCCGGATCGCGCCAGAACTCTCCCGCGCGGTCCAGGGCCTCGCGGACGCCCTGGACGAAGTACCGGCGATCCTCGTTCTTGACGACGTCCTGCAGCGCCGGGACGGCCAGGGAGATCGTGCAGGTCTTGGCGTCGACCTGTTTGATCGGCAGGACGTTGCTGAACCAATCGTGACCGGCCCACAGGTAGACCTGCGCGCCGCGCCAGTCCTTCCACTCCGGGAGATCGCCCTTCTTGTAGACGAACTGCGACTTCGGGTGCTCCTTGACGCCCTGGGCCACGCGGAGGTAGCCCTCGTCGGGGTGACGGGCGCTGGTTTGCCTGACGCCGCCGGCAAAGAGTTGGTGGAACTTCCAGGCAGGGTCGAGCTTGACGCGATACACGTTGTCGTCGTGCTTCTGCCAACCCGTGATCGCCCTGCCGCCGATGAGACGGGGCTGCTCTCCGGGGAAGTTCGTGTACACGACCTTCTTGCCGTTGCGGCCTGAGTCCTCCGGCCCGAAGACGACGGTCTGCTCGACGTAGTACGCCCCACCCCGCAGCATGACGATCAGGTCGGTCTTCATTTCGGGGAGCAGCGGCCGGATCGCGTCTCGGGCCCGCGCGAGCGTAGCGAACGGGCCGTTGGTCTTGTCGACGCTGGGCGCCGGCAGCTTGCCGGACCAGGCGTCGTTACCGTGGGGGGCGACATAGAAGGCGGCATTGGGCGGCGGAGTCTCCGCGACCGCCACAGACGTCAGCAAAGCCACGATGATCCCTGTCTTGCACTTCCGTCGCATCACCTTCGGCTCCAAGCTGTCGTACTTGCAGGTGTCGTGGCCGCTTGTCCGAGGAAGCACTCAAGGGCCCTGGCCCACCATCAGTAGCCAGGGCCCGCTGCTTCAGAGGACAATGCGCTCGTTGGCCGCGTCGAATCGCGCCGTCCTGCCGTTGCGGAACGCGAGCATCGCCATCTGCAGGGCCGTCTGGACGCGGTAAGCCAATTCCAGGTGCCCCCAGGGCCGGCGGCGCGTTCGGCAACACTCCAGGAAGTTCGTCCAGTAGCGCTCCTGGCTCGACCCGTGCTGAATGGGCACGCGTTTGGCGGACTTCTTGCTGCCCGAGTTGGGCAGAATGACGAGCTCGCCGCCCTCGATCGCGACCGTGCCCTCCCACCCCCTGAAGACGGGCGTGGGCAAGCCGTCGCGGCGCTTCTCGTTCGGTGGATAGTCGTTTCCTTGCGTTCCCAGGACCGCAATGCTGAGCTGCTCAGGATAGTCCAAGATCATGTTGAACGTATCGGGGACCTCGCGCTCCTGATAGCGAAACTTGCCGCCCGTGGCGACAGCGACACCCGGCATACCGACGCCCAAAACGTTGACCACGGGGGTCAGGACGTGCGGATACAGGTCCGTCACGGGACCTCCTGAGTAGTCCTCGTACATCCGCCATCGGAAGAAGCGGCTGACGTCGAAGGGACGCTTCGGGCGGTCGCCCAGGAACACGTCCCAGAGCAGGTCCTTGCCGGGACGTGCGTTGGCGTCGTCGATGGGCATGCCCCGCTCACCCCAGTCACCCACACGGAAATACCCGCATTCGGCATGGATGGGCTTGCCGATGTCGCCGGCTTTGACCCGTTCGGCTGCCTGATGCCACGCGGAATCCGACATGCATTGCGTGCCGACCTGGACGATCCGCTCGCGTTTCCTAACGGCTTGGACCGCGCGCTTGGTCAGGTCGAACTGGCTCCAGTGGCTCAGCGGCTTCTCGCAATAGGCATCCTTGCCGGCCTCGGCGGCATCGAGCAGTTGCGGGGCATGATGGTGGTCCGGCGTGGCGATGCAGACGGCATCCACCCGCTTATCAACGAGCAGATCCTGATGTCGCATGTAAGACTTTGCGTTGTACTGCTTGGCGGCCTTGTCCAGCCGGGGTCGGTAGACGTCGCACACGGCGACGATCTCGACCGGCGTGCCGGTTTGCTGGAGCTTCAATAGGCTCGCCATCAGCGAGTTGCCCCGCCCACCGCAGCCGATGAGGCCGACGCCGATCCGGTCATTGGCGCCGCGAACGTCGGTCGATAGGGCGGCGCTGGTGCCGGCTCGCCCCGTCGAGGCCAAGCACGCCACCGTCCCAGTGGCGCTCAGGAAACGCCGCCGCGTCATCGTGTTCGTTTCGCCGCAATGCGGAGCAACACGGAGCACGATCTCATCCTCCCAACGAACCTTCCCCAGCCCGCAGCCCACTCGTCAGGAAGCATGCTAATTCGAGGTCATTGTTCAGGTCAACTTCCCGTGGACCACGAAAGGCCCGGCAGCCTGGCTGCCGGGGTACCCTCTCGGGATGCACCCCTCTTGCCTGTCCGCGAGGGGCCTGATAACCTCAAGGGGTTCGAGAACGCTCGATCAGAGCGAAGCTGCGCCAAGGGAGGCACGGATGGGACGTTTTGCCTTCGTCCAGATGGGTACATTATCGCATGTCAACACGATCCTAGTCGAGGCAATGCGAGATGCCTTTCCGGAGCATCAACTCGACGTCATCGACCTCCTAGAGATCCTCTCCTTTCGACGAACTACTCTGGCCCTCGTGCCCTGGACTCTAGCGGAGTATGGGCCGACCATCTTTCGAAGCAAGAAGGAGCTCGCTGGGAGATCGCTGGCCTCGACGAAGATGTACCAAGAGTTCAGCCGTACTGCGGCCGATGCACTGAGGCAGTACCCTTACGATGGCGTCTTTCAGACCCAGACCCTCTTCGACGCCAGTCTTCCCGGCAAACCTTTTTTCATATTCACAGATAACACCGCACTCGCCAATACATACTATGCACACTTCGACAAACGTAGACTTCCTTCCGGAAGGTGGCTAGAGCTTGAGGCCCAGACTTACGAGAGAGCGGACAGAGTATTCGTCTGTTCGAAACACGTCGAGCGATCCTTGATCGAGCTGTATGGGTTCCAGCCCTCAAAGGCCGAACATGTGGGCGCCGGCGCGAATGTCACCGGCAACTCGCCTCCCCGACGTGTGGAAGACTATGCATCAAGGGAAATCCTATTCGTGGCAAGACACCTGTGGGAAGGCAAGGGGGGGCCAGAACTCGAGCGAGCTTTTGAGGTGGTCTTGCGGCAGATGCCCGATGCCAAGCTGACGATCGTCGGCGTCAGGCCCCGAATCAGAGTTCCGAACTGCACGACGATGGGCCCGGTGCCGTTGGCAGAGCTGGACCACTACTACAGGCGAGCGAGCGTCTTCTGCATGCCATCGAGGGTCGACTGCGCCGGCAATGTCTACCTTGAAGCGCTTCACTATCGCCTGCCGATCGTCGGAGCACCGGTCGGGCATGTGCCCGAACTCGTCTCGCAAGACGTCGGCTTCTCCGTCGATCCAGGCGATGTCGAGGGTCTTGCAGCGGCGCTGCTCAGCCTTCTTTCCGACCCAGCGCGCTGCAAGGACTTCGGCGATCGAGGCCACGAGATCGTGGCAGGCTTCTACACTTGGCCCAGAGTTGCAGGACGTATCAGGCGATGCTTTGACGAAGTGATGGCCAATCGCCCAGCGACCTCGTCGTAGGCATCGCTGACGATTCCCGCCGCCAGACGACCCACACCACCACCAGCCAGACCTAGCTGTGATAGAACTCGCTGTCCACTCCGCCGAACCATTCCTACACAGGACCGAAGTGGTTCCCCCACTTGGCGGCCAGGGCCCGGCCTTCCTTGGAGAGCATCGTCTTCTCCTCCTCCGTCAGCGGCTTGTAGTCCCTGACGGCCCGTACGGCCAGGCGAAGCTCCTCCACCGACTTGATCCCGACGACGAGCGTGTCCACCCCCGGAATCTCCATCGCGTAACGGATCGCCAGCGAATGGTGCTTGCCGATCAACTGGCCCGGGTTGGCCTTTCGATAGCCGCCCCACCCGCCGGTCACGCCGCCGAGGACCTTCATCGCCACGATGCCCATCTGGTGCTTGCGGGCGGTAGGCAGGACGCGCTCCTCGAAGTTGTAGATGTACCGATCGACGAAGTTCATCGCGACCATCAGGACGTCGATCTGCCCGGTCTCGAGCACGGGAAGAAACTGATTCCCATTCTGGTGGCCGCTGGCCCCGATGAAGCGGATCAGGCCGCGATCCTTGGCCGCCTGAAGCCCATCGAGCATGCCGCCCTTGCCCAACACCTGCTCGGTCTTGAACCGGCCGACGTTGTGCAGGTGACACACGTCCAAATGGTCGGTCCGCATCTTGCGGAGGCTCTGCTCGATCATTTGAAGTGCGCCATCCCGAGTCGTGGCGTGCGTCTTGCCGACCAGAAAGACCTCTTTGCGGCGCTTGGCCATGACGGGGCCCAGCCGCTCCTCGGACACGTCGTACATCGGCGCGATGTCGAGGTACGTCAGGCCGGCGTCGATGGCGGCGTTTGCCACCGGCTCGTACCGCTCGGACGTGAAGAATGCATGCCCCATCGGCGCCAGCCCGATCGACAGGGGCGGGACCTCGACGCCGGTCCGTCCGAGCATTCGGCGCGGCAGGTCCTTGATCGTCAATCCCCCCAGACCGGCAGGGGCGCTCGCGACCTGTCCCGCCACGACCTCCCCGGCCCGCGCCGACAACACACCCAGACCCAGCGTCGCCGCGCCGCCGCCAATCTGCCTGAGGAAATCCCGCCGCTTCATCCCGCCGCTCATCTGCGTCTCCGATGTCTTGTCGCTTGGAATCACCGCCCCCAGAGGCGTGCACTGCCACCGATAGTGTACCGTCACCTTCGATGAACGCGAAGCCCATCGGCTTCCGACAACCCGGCCCGCCTCGCGCTGTGCAGGAATCCCGCCGGATGCTATCCTGACAACCCGCTGTTCGACGACACGTCCGCCACGCGAAAGGACCCGACACGATGTTCGACCGAATCGTTTCCGCCGCCGCCGACTACGACGTCATTCTGGAGCCGGATCAGGACACGCCCGAATGGTGGGCCGGTGCCCCGTCCGTATTGCTGACGGAAAACGGCACCTTCTACCTGGCCGCTCGGATGCGCGAGGGCGACTCGCCACGCGGGCTGAGGGGCTACGAGATCCGCATCCTTAGGAGCACCGACGGCCGCCGGTTCGAGCCGTTCCACCGGATCCGACGCGAGGACGCCAAGGTCTCAGGCTTCGAGCGTCCGGCGCTGGTCCGAGATCCGAAGACAGGCAAGTTCAAGCTCTACGGTTGCAGCGGATTCGAGCGGGGATGGGTCATCCTGAAGTTCGACGACGCCGACGACCCGGCGGATTTCGACCCGACGACGGCCAGGCCCGTGCTCGTGGCGAACTACCTTGACGACGGGTTCTTCCACGTGACCGGCTATAAGGACCCCGTGGTGTTCTGGGATGGCGAGCGATGGCACCTCTTCGTCATCGGCTGCGACCGGATCGAGCGTATCCATCACTTCGTCAGCGGAGACGGCGAGGCCTGGCAACCCGCGCCGGGCCGGACGGTGCTGGAGAACGCAGGGTGGCACAACTGCTACACACGTCCCGCCAGCGTGCTGCCGATGGCGGTGGGATACCTGTTCGTCTACGAAGGCTCGGACATCGAGTGGCGCGACCCCGTCTACAACATCGCCACCGGACTGGCATACTCGCCGGACCTCGAGACCTTCATCGATCTGACGCCGAACAAGCCCGTGTTCAAGAGCACGACACCCGGGGACTACCACACGTGGCGATACTCGCACTGGCTGACGGTCGGCGATGAGGTCTTCGTCTACTTCGAGGCAGCCCGACCGAACAACACGAACGAGGTCCGGCTGGCGAGCTTCAAGTCCGGCGGACTGCTCGGCGCGTCGCGACCGCCGCAAAGGCAATAGACTTGAGCCCCCCCCGCTCCTATCTCGATGCGCTCACCGTCGCCGACGGACAGAAAGTCGTCATCGGCGGCTGCGGATAGCCCATGGACAGATGGGCCACGTCGATACGATGGATCGGGTCCTGCATCAGGCAGACGCGGCGATCGGTCGCCGGGATCGTCGTCGTGTAGATCCGAAGCTCGCCCGCGACGGACGTGATCACCTCCTCGCGCCAGTCGCCGAGGATGTCGGCCCAGGCGGCATGGCCGCCGGCGATCGATTCGGTCAACGTCTTGCCCCCGTGCTTCTGGATCTTGTTGCCGAGCAGCATCTCGCGGTATGGATCGGCGTCCCAGTAGACGGTCCGTATCGAACACCCGTGGTCGAACGTCTTCTCCCTGGCGAGCAGTTCGCCCTGAGCGGTGAAGAGCCAGCGGCGGTTCTTCCCCTCAGGAGCCTTCGCGGCCTCGCCGCCGTAGCATTCCATGCCCGGGTGGTTCGGATCGATGTCCGCGCACATGCCCGAGGCATGAATATGGAAGGTCCGATCGCCGAGCCCCCAGACGAGCTTGCCCGTCCTGGCGTCGACCAGGCACATCCCGTTCTTGGGCTGCCGGCTTTCCATGCCGTAGTAGATCTCCAACCCCGGTCGCGACGGGTCGATGTCGCCAACGTAGAAGTGGTCCGGATGGCCGAGCCCGGTCGTCCACAAGGAAGCCCCGTCGTCGTCAATCACGGCGCTGCCGATCAGCACCTCGTCCCGCCCGTCGGCATCGATATCGACGCAGTGCAGGAAGTGCGCGCCCTGCCCGCGGAAGTTACGCCCCTCCTGCCGGTTGTCCCATCGCCACAGCTCGCTCAGCTTGCCGCCGCGGTACTGATACGCGACGACCTTGATCAATCCGTAAGTGCCGCGCTCGACGATCAGACAAGGCGTCTTGCCGTCGAGGTATGCCACACCGAGCTGGTTGCGGCAGTAGTAGTTGTACGCGTGCGCGCGATCGCCGCGATACCCTTCTCGCGAGGGCCAGTCGACGCGCGCGGTCTCCTTGCCGGTCATGCCGTCCCTGATCGACAGGTACTCGGGCCCGGACGTGACCAGCCCGTCGGGATCCCGAGGATCACCCTGGCCGGTCTTGACGGCCACCTCGGCCTTGCCGTCGCCGTCGAAGTCCCAGACCAGATAGGGCGAGTACCAGATCCCCTGCTCGATCGACCAGCCGAGATCGTTCTGCCAGAGGAACGTGCCGTCGCCGAGATAGGCCTCGATCTTGTACGTGCCCTTGCTGGGATGGTAGTACTTGATCCATGGATCGATGTTCGTGTTGGGCTGCTTGAGGACGAAGTCGTACTTGCCGTCGCCGTTGAGGTCCGCGATGCCGACCTTCTGGAACGTGTGATCGCCCTTCAGCTTGATGGACACATAGCCGGCAGGCTTGGCGTCGCGAGCCACCGTCCCCGGTGAGGAGGGCCCAGCCTCCTTGCCGTCGGCGATCGGGCGAACGGTGTAGGTCAGCGCCGCATCTCGCGGCGCGCTCCGATCCACGAAATCCGTCGTCTTGCCGATTGGCTCTTCGTTGAGCTTGACCGGCTGAGAGCCGCCGGCGCATCGGTAGACGTTGAACGTGGTATCCTTCGGGTCCGAGGCGAGCAGTCGCCAGCCAACGTAGACGCCACCCTCAACCGGCAATGCGACCAAGCCACGGTCGATACGCTCGATCACTCGCTGCTTGGCCCACCCGGCAACCTTCGGCCTGACCACCCGTGGCCGCAGCGGCTCGAAGATCAGGTAGTCATAGTAACTCGAGCCGGCGTTTGCCGGCGACGCGTAACGATCGTCGACCCACACGTCGAACGTGCCGCCGACGATGTCGAAGGCGCCCAAGTAGGCGTCCCGTCCGCTAACGGGCCGCCACTGCTTGCCGTCCATCGACACGGCTAGCACGCGCCCGACGTTCCCGAGAGAGACGTCCCAGCGCCCCTTCGGAATACCCGTAATGTGCGTATGCAGAGGAGGAGCCCCGTCCTCGGGCTTGTCGCGATCCTTCAACACCCGGGGGGACTGGAGCACGACGCCGCCGGACCACTTCTTGTCCGCCTCCTTGTCGGTGCTCCACAGGTTCCACTTCGTCTCGGAGAACTTGTTCGTCTCCCAAGCGTCCTTGGGCGTCGTGTAATCCTCGACCTCGAAGATGAGCGTCTTTCGCTCGTCCGCGGTGACCGTCGACGGCGTCAGGTACCAGACAAACACCGACAACAAAACGGCCAATGGCAGGCATCTCATCACTACGGCCTCCTCACGCCTCGGGCTAGCGGTATTGTCCCGGGACGGGCAGCCCCAACCGATCCATGACCATCTTCAGGTCCTCCCAGGCCTTGCGCTTCTCGCCCGGAGACCGGAGCAGGTACGCCGGATGATACGTGGGCATGAGCGGCACCGGATCACCCATTCCCGCCGCGCCCGAGGGATAGAAGTCATGGAACCGCCCACGGAGCCGCCCGATCGACTCCTTGGTGCCCAGCAACGTCTGGGCGGCCGGGGCGCCGAGCGCGATGATCACCTCCGGCTGGATGAGCTGCAATTGCCGGAAGAGGTAAGGCGAACAGGCGGCAATCTCGTCCGTGGAGGGGGTGCGGTTGTTGGGCGGGCGACACTTGAGGACGTTGCAGATGAAGACGTCCTCGCGTTTAAGCCCCATGCCCTTCTCGATCATCGCGGTCAGGAGCTGCCCGGCCTTGCCGATGAAGGCCACGCCCTGCCGATCCTCCTCGAATCCCGGGGCCTCGCCGACAAAGACGATCCGGGCGTCCGAGTCGCCCTGCCCGAAGACGGTCTGGGTCCGCGTCGCCGACAGGTGACACTTGACGCAGCCGCGGACCTCATCCTCATCGATCTTGCGAAGCGCTTCAGCCTTCTCTTTCATGCGAATGGCGGTTCCCTCCGTCGGTCTGCTCTCGACGTGACGCGCCGCGGCACCCTCGGACGCCGTGACCCCACGGGCGCCCGCGGCCCGGATCTCCGCGATCCGACCGGGCGAGACCGGGACGTACTTCGCCCCCAGGAAGGCCTCGGTCTCCAGGACCTGCTTGAGGGCCTTGGTGATGTCAATCGAATGGTCGGCGGTCATCCCCATCCTCGCTGGTGCCGGTCCCGCACTAATGCCGTTTTCGGTTAGACAGTCTCGTGGCGGGTGGCATGGGTCCGCACAGGGGGACCAGTCCGACTGAACAAGCCACGGGTCAGCGGGATGCACCGTTCTGAATCATCGCGGCGTTCCGCAGACCCGTGTTTCGTTCCATGTCAGAGGGCCCGTCCGGCGCTGACCCATGCCACCCCGAATGCGATGCGAAACCCACTCACCGAAAACGGCACTACTATCGCCGGCCCCGGTGAATGTCAAACGATCTGGAGTCCCGGCGCGGCTGGCGGCGAGTGGAGCATTCGGCGCCCACCTTCTATAATCCCCGCATTCCGGGATCGCGTCCCGTTCGGCGCACCACTCTGGAGACCATGCCGTGCCCGACAAGCCGACGATCTGCTATCTGCTCACCGAGGAGATGCTCTCGGCGTGCTTCCGCCCGCAAGACATCGAACGCCTCGAAGCCGAGGTGAGGCCGATCGGCGGGCCGATGAAGAGCACCGAGGATGTCCCGCCTGAAGACCTGCTCAGCCGAGCGGATATCATGCTGACCTGCTGGGGCTCTCCGCCCGTCAAGGGCGCGATCCTCGAGGCGGCCAAGCGTCTCAAGCTCGTCATGCACTCGGCCGGGTCGGTTCACCACCTGGTCGATGAGGCACTGTTCGATCGCGGAGTCCGGCTGGCAAGCTGCAATCACGCCCTGGCCGTCGGGGTGGCGCACATGATCCTGGGATTCCTCATCGTGGCGGGCAAGCGAGGATGGACGATTCCCCCTCTGACCCGCGCGGGGCACTGGTCGCGACGGAGCGAGGAACTGGCGGAGGAGTCGGGCGCGAAGGTCATCGAAATGTTCGACATCGATGTCGGCGTCATCTCGGCCAGCCTCGTGGGACGCGAGCTCTGCAAGCTCCTGCGGAGCTTTGAGGTCCGCACGCTCCTGTACGATCCCTACGTCACGGACGCCGAGGCGGCCGAACTCGGCGCCGAGAAGGTCGACCTTGAGACGCTCCTCCGCCGAAGCGACATGGTCAGCCTGTGCGCGCCGGCCCTGCCGACGACCCGGCACATGATGGGGGCGGCGGAGTTCCGGATGATGAAGGATCACGCGATCTTCATCAACACGTCGCGTGGTCAGAACCTCGATGAAGCAGCCCTGGCCGCCGAGCTCGCCAAGGGGCGGCTCTTCGCGATGATCGACGTGACCGATCCCGAGCCGCCGCCGGACGACCATCCGTTCTTCTCGCTGCCCAACGTGATCGTGACCAACCACATCGCCGGTCACAAAAACAACGGGCGATTCCGCCAGGGCCAGTACGCCGTGGACGAGATCCTTCGGTTCGCGCGCGGCAAGCCTCTGGCCAACGAGATAACGCGCTGGCGGCTCGAGACCATGGCCTAGCGAACCGTGCGCCAGATCGAGATCAGGATTAGGGCAAGACGAACCCAGTGAGACCGCAACCGTGATGCTCGCCGTCGATCTCATCATTATCGTTCTGGTGTGGCTGCCCCTGCTGGCAATCCGTCATCAGATGGCCCCCATCGATGACCTGCCCGGTTGGGCAGGCCATCTGGCCTGGGCGGCCCTGCTGGCGGCGTGCTGGCTGACGTGTGCCCGACTCGACAGAGGATTGTCGCGTCGAGGCAGCGCGAACTTCGGCACGGCCGTCGGTCGGCTCCTCTGGCCGGTGATCCTCACCGCCTTGTCCCCACAACTCGCCCGAGGCTTGGACCTCCACCAGACGATCCCCGTGACGCTGATGCTGCCCTGGTCGATCGGCGTGCTGTTGCTCATGTCCGTCGCTCGATGCGTGCTGGCCGATGGAAGCCAACCCCCTGCCGAGCCTCGATCCGCCGAGGCTCGGTTCGCGTTTCGATGGGCCGGCGGCGGGCTGATCCTGCTGGCCTTGCTGCCACTCCTGCCTTACCCCCGAAACATCATCGAGTTGAGCATCAAGGAATACACAACCGCCATTGTCTACGGCACGATCCGCCTGGGTGGACTGATCGGCGTGGCCGTGGCAATCGGCCTGGCAGCGCCCCGTGCGCTGGCCCGCGCCCGATGGTTCGTCATGAAGGTGCCGAAGCGGTGGCTTCTGGCGACGTGTGCGGGCCTGTCAGTGGCCTTCTCCGGGGCCTTCGCCTACTTCGTGCTCGACCACATGCCTCACGTCCAAGACGAAATCGCCTTTCTGTTCCAGGCCAAGAACCTCGCCGCCGGACGGGTCTGCGCCCCGGCCCCTCCGATGCCGGAAGCCTTCGACTACGAATACGTGGTCATCGACGGCGATCGCTGGTACGGCAAATACTTCCCCGGTCCGTCCGTGCTGCTGGCGATGGGCGTGCTGGTCGGGGCGCCGTGGGTGATCCATCCCCTGCTGTCCGCGGTGGCCATCGTCCTCTTGTTCCTGCTGGCCGATCGGCTCTTCGGCGATCGCGTCGGCAGGCTGACCGTGCTGTTGGCGGTCGTCTCCCCGTTCTGGGTGCTGACGTTCGCCTCGAACATGTCTCACCCGGGCTCGGTAACGGTCCTGCTCGTTTTCGCCGTGCTGGCGATGATGGGAACCGGTCCGTCCGGCCGGTGGTATCACGCCTTGCTCGCCGGCCTGGCGTGGGGATGCGGCACGTGGTTTCGGCCCTATACCGCCCTGCTTCTGGCCGTGCCCTATGCGGTCTACGTCCTGCTCCGAATCATCCAGCGACGCGCCGGCATTGCGATGATCCCAGCGTTCCTGGTCGGCGCGATCATCGGCGTCTTACCCTTGCTGGCTTACAACAAGGCCTTGACCGGTCACGCCCTCGAAACCGCCTACGCCAAGTGGGCGCCGTCCGATCGATTGGGGTTCGGCGACGACGTCGGCATGCCGTACTGGCCAGACCACGGCCGATACCACACGCCGATGCGAGGCATCGCCAAGATGACGCGGCAACTGGAATCGCTCGCGTGGAAGCTGCTGGGCTGGCCGCGGGGCACGTTGCTGCTCATGCTGATCGGCGGACTGTGCTCGGCGAGACGCTGGCGGGCGAGGCTGATCCTCGCCGTCGGGGCGTCGCTGCCGATTGGCTACCTCCTCTACCATTTCGGCGACTCCTGCTACGGCCCGCGCTACTACGCGGCGGCAATGCCCGCGTATCTGATGCTGGTGGCGCTAGGTCTCGGCAAGCTCCGTCGCGCGTTACAGCGTCGGATGAAGGCGCGGCACCTGTGCCACCCCGCGCGATACGCCCAGGCTGGAACATGGGCGCTGATCAGCCTGGCAACCCTCGGATGCCTGGTGGGCTTCGTCCCGGATCTCGTCGCGGAATACGGCAATTCCTATTGGACGACCGACCCGGCCGTCCGAAACGCCGTCCATAAGGAGCAGTGCACCGACGCGATCGTCTTCGTCGAATCGACCCACTATCGCTCCATCAAGGGCGGCCAAGTCCTGCCGGACTACTACGGCGCGGCCTTCTGGATGAACTCGCCGACGTTGGATGACCCCGTCATCTTCGCCCGGGACCTGGATCATGACATGAGTCGAAGATTCCCACCGAATACGAACCTCCGCGTGCTCGGCCACTTCTCGGGCAGGAAGGGTTATCGGTTCATACGCGACGACGTCGACGGAGGACATCTGGAACCGATCGAGGCACCTGCCGCTCGCGCGATGCGCAGCGCGGCCCGACGATGAGACTGCAAGACCGCCTTGACGGCGTGACCTGGGCCCGGCAAGGGCCTACAATTAGGGTGTTTGGCGTGAGCGGCATGCGGCTCACGGAGCCGCGAGAGAAGGCGCCCGATGAGCGAATCAGCCTATCACCAGTTCATGAAGAGAATGTACCGGCTGGGTGCCCGCGCATTCCTCGGCGGCGGCGACCAGGGCGAGTGGATCTATGAACGGATCCGGCATCCTCGGACGATCCTGGCCGCGGTCATGAACCTCGCCTACTTCAAGCTCAAGAATCCGCGGATTTGGAGCCCGATCAGCGTACAGGTGGAGCCCGTCTACGGCTGCAATCTCCGATGTAAGTACTGCTGGTGGGGCGAGCCGGAGACGCACAACAACCGGCCGCGGCTGATGGATTGGGAGGTCTTTCACTCGGCAATCGATTCGCTGCCGGCCACCGTCGAAAGCATCATCTTCTCCCTGATGGGCGAGCCCCTGCTGCACCCCGACATCGCCAAGATGATCGACTATGCCCATAGGGCAGGACGCAGGACAATCATGTACACAAACGGCACCAAACTCACCGGTGACCGAGTGCCGATGCTGGCCGGGTCGAAGCTCGACGTCGTCAATATCAGCATAGAACCGGATCTGGAAACGGCTCGAGAGAACCGTGGCGTGGATCTCGACCAGATCCGCGAGAACGTTCGCGAATTCAAACGCGTCAAACCGGACCGCCTCCAGATCAAGGCGTCGTGCGTCATCACGGAGAACAACCTCGATCGCCTCGCACAAGTCCGGGAGTACTGGAGCGGGATCGTCTCGGAGTTCAAATTCGCCCCTTGTCTCTACCAGACCGACATCCCGCACATCAGCACCTGCCTGGAGATGTGGCGAGGCAACTTCAACCTGCTGACCAGCGGGGACGTTACGCTATGCTGCTTCGACCCTGAACCAGAGCTTGTCATCGGCAATGTTCGGGAAACCGGCGTGGCGGCCATGACCAACGGAGCGCAGATGCGGCAACTCCTGGGTGCAATGATCAATGGCCAAGTACCGCAGCGATGTCTAGGATGCCGACAGTTCCAGACGACGATCGCCTCACCCCGGGCCCATCGAGGGTAGCCGCTCGCTGGGACTTCCCACGTATCGAGAAGTCCGTTTCGATTGAGAACGCCGCTCGCGGCGAGGATCAGAGGGGCAGTAGCACGTGTTTCTACCGGGGAATGGCGAGTCCGAACGACAGCGCCGCGCGGACCGACCTACGTCGACTGCTGGTCATACATGAAGGTGGCGTTGCAGTTCTCTCGGTACTCGGGGAAGTTCACGATGCACTGGCCGGTGCACTTGGATCGGCAGAACCGCTTGTGGTCCCGAACGATGTCCTTGAGACAAGCCCTGAGTGATCTCGATCGGATGTTGCCGTAGGAATAGGGAACGGGAGGGCAGAACGTCACGTCGCCCGACGGCATGACACAGACGTGGTTCCATCCGCCCCCGACACAGATGTCTGATTCCTTGGCGAACTCCAGACGGACCTCGGGTCGCCCGTTGAACTGTCTACGAAATGCTTCCCGCTCCTCGAATGTCAGGTTCTCCTCGGGCTTGTCGAACATGTGACCAGAGAGCAGCGGGAAGAACACCCACGTGTACTCCACGCCAAGCTCCTTGCCGAGGTTGACCACGCCTTCGAGCGCATCGAAGTTGGTCTTGCTCACGTAGGTCCAAACGGCGGTGTTGATCCTCTTGGCTCGTGCAAGCCGCAGGCCGTTCGTCGCCTTCTCGAAACAACCCTTGACGCCCCTGAACTCGTCATGCCGGCTCCCGTCGGAGCTGTCGATCGAGACCACCAGTTCCCTCAACCCGGCGTCCTTGAGCTCATCCAACAACGCGTCGTCCAGCAGCAAACCGTTCGAGGTCACGCTCGCGTACATGTGGTTGTCACTGATGTACCGGATGATCTCCATACGGTCCTCTCGCAACAGGAACTCTCCGCTGCAGAGATGAACCACCAGCCCGCCGAGCCGCTTGAACTGATCGAGAACGTCCTTGACCTCTGCCGTGGAGAGTCCCGCGCCCTTATTTGCCGCGAACTTCTCGTAGCAGTGGATGCAGTTCGCGTTGCACCGATGGGACGGGCACAGGAACAGGCTCATCAACTGCGCGACGCCCAGGCGCGACAGAACCTTGTACTTGGCGGCCCGAAGCGCGAAGATCGGCCCCGCGGTCTTGATGACTGAAGCCACTTTCCTAACGTAGAACGACAGCACTGGAGCACCCTCTTCGGACGGAACGGATGAATCAAGCCCGCCTCGCGAGGCCCTCTGTTCACGTAACATCGCGAGGGTCGAGGCCCCTCTCTCCCAAAGACGTGCTTGAGGATGTGGACGTCTCAATCCCACCCTACCCACTCATTCTAGACGTCCCGAATCACGTGCGTCAACTAAACCCGCAATGAACGCCACCACGCATCCGCCGGCCCCGCCAGGATCGCGGTAGCCCCCGTCCGCGAGATTCCGCTAACAAGCGCCTTCGGCCTGCACGACTCCTCTTCGCCACCGCGATCGGACCTCGTGCTCGCACCATCAGCGTGACCCGGCATCCAAACGCGCCTAGAATACGTGCATAGAGGACGTTCGAGCGCGGCTCGCCCTCTGCGGTCTCTCGGAAGCCGCGCGGTGATCGGGCCGGTGCGTCGGCGGCGGCGACACCGCGATTAGATCAATCCCCATGGGATCCCTGATGCAGCGGGAACGCGTTAACCTGATGGAGCGTTCGGTCTTGGCGGCCTACCGTCTCGGCGCACGCGTCGTGTTCGGAAATCCGGACCAGGGCGAGTGGATCTTCGAGAAAATCCGACGTCCGAGAACCATCGCGACAGCGGCCATGAACGTCGTCTACTACAAGCTGAAGATCCCCCGCGTCTGGGGACTCGTCAGCGTCCTGATCGAACCCGTCTTCGGCTGCAACCTCCGATGCCGATACTGCTGGGGAAGCGGCGCGATTCAGGCCAAGCGCCCGCATCTGATGAGCGAGGACGTCTTTCGCCGGGCGATCGATCATCTTCCACGCACGGTCGAGAGTGTCACCTTCTCGCTGGTCGGAGAACCGCTGCTCAATCCGAACCTCGGGGACATGATCGATTACGCCCACCGAAAGGGCAGGCGGGTTCTCATCTTCACGAACGGAACCAAGCTATCCGGCGAGCGTCTGCGGATGGTCGCCGAATCGCCCGTGAGCGTGGTCAATATCAGCATCGAGCCCGACGCCGAGACGTGCCGCGAGATCCGTGGCGCCGACCTCGACGAGATCCGCACCAACGTGAGCGAGTTCCAGAGACTCAAGCGACCGGAAACGCAGATCCGAGCGAGCTGTGTCGTAACGCCTGAGAACGTCAAGCATCTGCCCAAGATTCGAGCGTACTGGGATGGGCTGATCTCCCAGTTCAAGTTCGCGCCCTGCTTCTACGAGTTCGGAGACGAGCCGCCGACCATGTGTCTGGAGATGTGGCGAGGCAACTTCAACATCTTGACCAGCGGCGACGTGTCTCTGTGCTGCTTCGATCCCAACGCCGAGCTGATTGTCGGGAACGTCCTGGAAACGGACATGCCCGAGATCGTCAACGGCCCCGCGATGCGAAAGATGCTGTCGGGGATGACGAACGGCCGCCCGCCGGCAAGATGCCTGCGATGCCGACAGTTCGAGACGAGCGTGGCCCCGCTCCGTGCACCGAAAGAGTAAGCCGGCCCTGAGGAGGGATTACACGACATGGATAAGGTCTAATGTCCGTGGCTACGTCGCAGGAAATGCCATCGCTGACAGGCTGAGAATGTCAACCTGGAGTTGCCGCCAAGCCGATGAACGGGATATAATGAGAACTTTGACGCCGCACAGGCCTTGCACGATCGCGGCCGTACACTTCGGAGGGGCTGCCAACGAAGACACAATCCGGGCGGGCGGGTCCTCAGCACAAGGGTGTATCCCCCTCAATCATCCTCGGATGAGGCAACCTGTACCCAGCCTCGCATCGGTTTGTTAAGCAATATGTTGTGGAGCGCGTCTTGATGTCGAAGACTTACCGCATCCTATTGATCAAACCACGGCAGAACATCGTGCCCTACGCGGTAGAGCCCCCATTGGGGATTATGTATCTCGCCAACTATCTCAGGCAGCAACAACCCGGCATCGAACTCCGCATCATCGACATGACGCCGAAGAACATGAGCTACGCCCGCCTGACCGACCAGATACGGGCCTTCAAACCTGACATGGTCGGAGTGACGGCCCTGACGGTGGAGTCTCGAGGGTTCCACCGAACCGCGGCGATCGCCAAGCGGTTGGGCCCCGACACGGTCGTCGTCGGCGGCGGCCCCCACCCTTCCGCATACCCCGAGAAGGTCATGGGGGACGCGAATTTCGACTACCTGATTATCGGGGAGGGCGAGTTGGCGTTTGACGAACTGGTGACCGCCATTCGCAACGGCGAGCCGGTCCAGGACATTGACCGGCTCGTCTACCGAACGAACGGGCGGACCCAGGCCAATCCGCAGACACGGTTTATCGAGGATCTGGACGCCATGCCCTTCCCGGCCTGGGACCTCATCCCGATCCGCAAATACAAGAACTTCGTCCGGATGTCCAACACCGGGCGCGGCGACTTCATGGCGCTCTTCACGTCCCGGGCCTGCCCGTTCAAGTGCATCTACTGTCACGGTCTGTTCGGCAAGAAGTTCCGCAAGCGATCACCGGAAAACGTTCTCGAGGAGATCCGAAAGCTCTACGACGACTACGGAATCCGAGAATTCGAGATCATCGACGACATCTTCAACTGCGACCTCGAACGGGCCAAGCGAATCTGCGATTTGATCATAGAATCCGGGATGAAGATCCGATTCACGTTTCCCAACGGCATCCGCGGCGACCACATGGACGAGGAGTTCATCACGAAGCTGCGACAGGCCGGATGCATCTTCATGGCGTTCGCGGTCGAGACGGCCACGCCGCGCCTCCAGAAGATGCTCAAGAAGAACGTCAAGCTCGACAAGATCAAGAAGAACATCTCGCTCGCCCGCAAGGCGGGGATCTTGTGCCAGGGCTTCTTCATGCTCGGTTTCCCTACGGAAACCCGTGAGGAGTTGCAGAGGACCGTGGACTTCGCGGTCGACTCCGACCTGCACGCCGCGCACCTGTTCGTCGTCAACGCCTATGAAGGAACCGCGCTGGCCACGCTCGCCAGGAATCTCGGCAAGCGCGTGCACTCGGACTTCGAGGACACCTACATGAGTCACGGCTTCAACAATCTCACGGATCTAAGTGACAAGGAGCTGGCCGCGATCCGCAGCCGTGGCATCCGGCGGTTCTGGCTGAAGCCGTCGCGCATCTGGGCCATTCTCAGAGACTACCCCGATCGAGACCGGTTCCCGGTGCTGCTCTCGATTCTCGTGAAGCGATTGATGCAGAGAGGATAGCGTCCTGGAGTCAGCAACGTCACGATCGTCGCCTGCCCTCCCGCGAGCCGGCGCCTTAGCCCGTGAAGGACGGCAAGCGTGGAACCATCCAACAGGTGAGCTGGGTTGACCCATGAGTGCGTCGCAGAAGGTCCTGCTCGTCAGGCCCTATCGAAACAACGACACGATGTCCCTCATGCCCCCGCTGGGCATGACATACCTGGCGGGATATCTGCGCCGGCGCGGCGACGTCGACGTCCGCATCATCGACATGGCCCCCGCCAAGATTCGGTATGAAGAAGTCCCCGACCGGATTCGCGACTTCCGGCCCGACTGGGTCGGCATCAGCGCCTTGACGTTCGAATCCGACGGGATGCACAAACTCGCCGCCATCATCAAGGAACGTCACCCCGACCTTCCGGTGGTCGTGGGCGGCCCGCACCCATCCGCGTACGTCACCCAGGTCATGGAGGATACCCATATCGACTACGCCGTGATCGGCGAGGGCGAGGTCACCGCCGACGAACTCAGCGCCGCTCTGCGAAACGGCGGCCCCGTCGAGAAGATCGATGGGCTGGCCTGGCGAGACGGCGGCAACGTCCGCATCAATCCGCGACAACGCTACATCGAGGACCTGGACGCCCTGCCCTTCCCGGCCTGGGACCTGATCGACATTCCCGCGTACAAGCGATTCGATCGGATGAGCCGCAGCGGCGTGGGCGACTACATGGTGCTGTTCACGACCCGCGCGTGCCCCTACAAGTGCCTTTACTGCCACAAGATGTTCGGCAAGGGGCTGCGAAAACGCTCTCCGGAGAACGTCCTGGCCGAGATCCGCTCGCTGCACGACCAGTACGGCGTTCGCGAGTTCGAGATCATCGACGACATCTTCAACCTCGACCTGCCGAGGGCCAAGCAGATCTTCGACATGATCGCCGATTCCGGGATGAAGCTGCGGCTCACGTTCCCCAACGGCGTGCGGGGTGACCGGCTGGACGAGGAGTTCTTCGTCAAGGCCCGACGGGCAGGCGTGGTGTTCATGGCCTTCGCGGTGGAGACGGCCACGCCGCGGCTCCAGAAAATGCTCCGAAAGAACATCAATCTCGAGCGGATCGAGAGGAACATCGTCCTGGCGCGCAAACACGGCATCTTCTGCCTCGGCTTCTTCATGCTGGGCTTCCCCAGCGAGACCCGCGAGGAGATCCAGGCGACGGTGGACTTCGCCGTGCGATCGAAGCTCCACGCGGCCCACCTGTTCATCGTCAACGCGTACGAGGGAACCGAGATGGCCGAGCTCGCCGAGTCGATGGGCAAGCCGGTCTTCAGCCGGTTCGACAACAACTACCTCAGCGAGGGGTTCACGAACCTGACCGACCTGCCCGACAAGGAGCTGGACCGCATCCGGCGGAATGGGCTGATCCGTTTCTGGCTGAAGCCGTCTCGTGTCTGGTCCATCGTTAGAGACTATCCGTGCAAGTCGCAGTTGCCGTATCTCGTGACGATCCTGGTCAAACGGCTGCTACTCAAGGTGTAGGCTCTGTAAGACATCCGACCCGGATGGGTGCAATGGCGGAACCGTATCGAATCCTGCTGATCAAGCCGCGGCGCAACGAAGAGCAGCCGACGCTGATGCCGCCGCTCGGGTGCATGTACCTCGCAGCATTTGTGCGCAGACAGAGCGACGTCGACGTCCGCATCATGGATATGACGGCCGAGCAGTTGCCCTACGGTCGGCTGGCCGAGGCGATCCGCGCCTATGACCCGCACGTCGTCGGCATCAGCGCGCTGACCTACGAATCAAGCGGCATGGACCGGGTGGCGAGCATCGCCAAGAGCGTCCGCGCCGACCTGCCCGTGGTCGTCGGCGGCCCGCATCCCTCGGCCTACACGCAGCGGGTCATGGAGAACGCCGACATCGACTACGCCGTAACGGGTGAGGGCGAACTGACGTTCGACGATCTGGTTCGCGTGCTGCGCGAAGCCGGCACAAACGGACGTCCCGACGTGGCCGGCATCGACGGACTGGCCTTCCGCGAGAATGGAGCGGTTCGCATCAACCCGCGCACGCGCTACATCGACGACCTCGACAGCATCCCCTTCCCCGCCTGGGACCTCATCCCGCTGCCGGTCTACAAGAAGTTCATCCGAATGTCGCGCTGCGGCACGAACGACTACATGGTGATCTTCACCACGCGATCGTGCCCCTACAAGTGCCTCTACTGCCATCAGGTCTTCGGCAAGGGCTTCCGCACGCGGAGCCCGGAGAACGTCCTGGCCGAAATCCGAGCGCTGCACGACACGTACGGCATCCGCCACTTCGAGATCATCGACGACATCTTCAACCTCGACCTGCCTCGAGCCAAGCGGATCTTCGACATGATCGTCGAGTCCGGCATGAAGCTTCGCCTGACGTTCCCCAACGGCGTGCGGGGCGATCACCTCGACGAGGAGTTCTTCGTCAAGGCCAAGCGAGCCGGCGTCGTCTTCATGGCCTTCGCCGTCGAGACCGCCTCGCCCAGGCTGCAGCGCAAGCTCCAGAAGAACATCAACCTCGAGAGGATCCGCCACAACATCTCGCTGGCCCTCAAGCACGGCATCTTCTGCCACGGCTTCTTCATGCTGGGCTTCCCCACGGAGACCCGAGCCGAGCTGCTGGCCACGAGCGATTTCGCCATCCACTCCGACCTGCACACGGCGAACATCTTCGTCGTCAATCCGTTCGAGGGAACGGGCTTGGCCGATTGGGCCAAGGAGATCGGCAAGCCCGTGCTCAGCCAATTCGAGCGGAACTACTTCAGCAAGGAGTTCGTCAACCTCACCGACGTGCCCGACGCCGAGCTGAACCGAATCCGCAAGCGAACCGTCCGCCGCTTCTTCCTCAGCCCCCGCCGCGCCTACCGCGTCGTCCGCGACCTGCCCGACAAGGACAACCTCTGGGCCCTGCTCATGCTGCTGCTCAAGCGACTGGCGCTCCGGAGCACGGGGTAGAGGTGACAAGACGGGGGCCGTAGTCAGCCATCCTATCGCAGCGAGCAGGAGACCGGTATGAGAGCTGAAGCTGGTGACAACCCAGAATCCCAGCGAGCTTACGTTCCCACCACGGCCTTGGCCAAGTCCGTTGATTTCGCGGACGAAATGGTGCGAGTCACGCTTACGGACGGGCGAGTCATCTGCGTGCCGGTAGTCTGGTTTCCCCTGCTACGAAGCGCTACCTCGGAGCAGCGAGCGCGGTACGAGATCAGCGGGGGCGGCATCAGCCTCCACTGGCCCGACGTCGACGAGGACCTCTCTGTCGCCGGCCTCCTGGCAGGAGCCGACTGGCGATCAACGTAAACCACCCGCTCTGATCTCGTAGTACATCGTCCTTGCCCCCGGACCGATCTCGAACGACACACGATCTCCCTCTCTCCGAACCGGCAGCTCAATCGTCTCGCGGCCCCGCGGATCCAGGCCTCGCACACGAAGGTCATTCCGAGACGTGCGTATCGACACCCGCCCCCGCACCGGCTCGATGAGTATCGGCCCGTGCCCCGCCGCGATCCGCCGCGTGTGGAACAGGTCGTACACCATGCCCGTGTTCTCGGCGCGGGCCACCGCCGTAACGAGCAGGCGATCGCTCGTGGCGATCGGCGAGTCCGCGAGCGAGCTGACCGCCACCGCCGCGAACGGCGACGTCACCCGCAGCTCGACGTCGCCCAGCACGATCGGCCCTTTCACTCGACCGAGGAACCCCCAGGCAGCCTGCGTCCGAGGCGTGTCCAGACGCGCAACGCCCGTCTCCCAGTCCCGCCGGTACTCACCGGTATCGCTGACGATCACATGTTCCGTCGGACCGAGCAGCGACTTCCTGCACGGAATCGTGCGCCACCCGCTCGGGACCTCGCCGTCGGCCGCCGTGGCCACGACGCTCCGCTCAGCGGCCACGTCATAGGCAGGGCATTTACCCGGCCAGGCGGGCTTCTCCGCGAAGATCTCCTTCTCCGGAATCCGCACGGCCAGCCGCCCCTTCGCAACCGACACGTCCGCTCGCCGGACGATCAGCGCGGCGTGATAGAACAACCCGAATAGCGTGGGATCGTTCAGTGTGTCGAACGGGCCGGACAGGCAGTCAACGTTCGGGTCCGAGTAATGCGCGTACGTGTAGATCAACGCCCCGTCCCAGCCCTGCAGCCCCGTGACCGACGCCACGGACAGCGGCATCTCCGAGCGAAACTCGTTCGGCCACGGCTGGCCCCACTCGCTGCAAAAGAACGGCTTGTCGCATACGCGCTGAAAGGCGAGCTGCCCGAAGATCGTCCGTCGACTGAGCACCATCACGCGGTTGCGGATCCGCGTGTAGTTGTCCCAGCAGTGATCCCAGTAGGCGTGGCTGTCCGTGAAGTCGACCGGCCCCAGCGCGCGAACCAGACCCGCGTTTGCCGTCCAGTTCGATCCCGTGATCGGAACGCGCACGCCCAAGGACCGCAGGAAACGCATCATCCGCTCGTTGTACGACCGCTGGACCTCAATGAGGTACTCCATGAGCCGGGGCGTCATGTGACGCAGATCGACCGTCCCGTCCGGAAGGTCGACCTCCCGCAGTCCCGCCCACGCACGGTAGCGATCCTCGAACGCGGTGCGGTAGGGCTCGATCTTGATCTCCCTGCTGAAGACGTCGTTCTCGTTGACCAGGGCGACCATCGCCACGCCCGGGTCGTCCTTGTAGGCCAGCTTGGTGTAGGGATTCACGTGCGTCAGGAACTGGCGGGCGAACTCCTCCTGGAGCGCGATCAAGTGCTCGTCGAAGTTCGTGTACGGCTTGCCCCCGAGGTCCAGCTTCTCCGCCGAGGCCACGCCGTCTGACGCGTCGAACGTCCGCGTGCTCAGCAAGTCGAAGTACACGTAGATCCCATTCGCCTCGAGCTGCGCGATCAAGTAGTCCAGCCGGTCCATCATCTTCGGATCGAGCGAGCGCGTGCGATTGTGTTTGCGCCCTTTGCGAAACAGGTTGTCGCCGGCGTATCCCGCGTCGGCCTGATGAATCCGCACCATGTTCGCGCCGTATCTCGCAAGCCGGCGTGCCGTCACCTCGGCGTCTCGGTGCGGCGGAAGGTTCTGCTCGGCCGTGAAGCACGTGCCCCAGAAACGCCCCGGCGTCCCGTCGGCGAAGACGAACCGATCGTCCCGAACCTGTAGGAACCCGTGTCGACCCGCTGGCCCGGCGTTCAGGAACGACAGGTCCACCGCCGTCGTGTCCCACGGCAGCGTGAACGGAATCCAATCCGACGTGTCCGTCCGGTGGGCGAACGCCGCGTCATCCAGGACGATCTGATGCCTCCGGTTCGGCCGAACGCGGACCCCCACCTCCCAAGACGCACCCGCCCTCACCTCCGTGCCTTCCTTGTCCCTCACAGAGTGGATCTTCAGCATGTATTCCTGGCCGTCCTCCGCGCGCCGGTCCTCGACGAACAGCTTGGTCGGACGATCCAACTCGAGGACGAAGCCGAGCGGATGCCCCGGCGCCACCGTGACCCGACTCACGGTGAACGTCCCGACGTCGGGCTTCTCCGGCGGGTCGAGCCCGATCACGAGCGCTCGCTGAGACGTCGCAACACGGGGCGACGATGTGGGACGCGAAGCGCTTGTCGTCACCGGCAGCGGCTCGGTCAGGATGATCTGCCGCCCCAGGAATGCCTCCGTGCGAAGCGCCCACGTCACCTGATACGTGTTGAGCCGACAGTCTCGCGGAAATCGAAACGCATACGCCAGATCCACCCCATCCTCTCTCGCTCGCGCCGTCTGGCGAAACCACAACGACGTCCCCCCGGGACCACGAACCGGAATCGTACCCGTGATCGTCTGACCGCCCTCCCAGTCATCGCTCCAGCCGACCATCTCGTCCTGCGAGCTGTAGGCCCAATGGATCCCTTGCGGCTCGATGACGCCCGTGACGTAGTCCCGCTGCCGATCGCGCATCCACACGCGACCGTTGGCGTCCAACAGCAGGCTCGGCTGAGTCCGGTCGAAGTCGGGCCACCACCGGGCGGACACTCGCTTGGCCTCCGACGGCGAGACGACAGAGAGCGTGATCCTCCGCCGCGTCGACGCCCCGGCTGGAACCTTGCCCTCGCCGACCATCCTGATGTTGAGGCCGAAGCCCTTGCCGTTCCACTGCCGGTAGTCCATGAGGCTCAGCAGCGTGGCCTGATCGGTTCGGATCAGGAGCACGCGATGCGAATCAAGCTCGACAGCCGCCGCCCAGCCGAAATGCTCCGAGCGCAAGCCGCTCTTGGCGCGCGGCAGCTCGATCCGCGACTCGGCCGGGAAGAACGTGACCGACCGCCCCGCGAAGACCTCCTCCGGCAGACGCAGCGTCAGGGCCTGTAGCTTGATCTCGTTGTCCTGCTCGAACGTCACGGCGTAGTCGATCTGATTGCCGCCCTCGACCTGTCGCACCGTCTCGTCGAACCGCCACAAACCTTTGTTGCCGGGGGGCATGGCCATCGCGCCGCTGACCCGCCCCGCCTCCGGACCCGTGAGGTCCCTCGCCTCGGTCTGGTCCACGCCCTGCCACTGCGGCCCGTGGCAGCTCAACTCGCCCCGCATCACCGTCCGCCCGTCTACCTTGACGTCAAAGACGCCGGTCGGCGCGCATTGGACGTCGATAATCCCGCCATCCGTCGCGCCGCACATCAGCGCCAGATACGCCATCGCTGCCGTCATGGCCTCGGACCTCCGTGACATGAAAGGGCCTGCAGCATAGTCGGCCAACACGAAGCCGACAACGCCGCCGTCACCCTTGGAGACGCAACCACTTGAAACCGAGCCGGCCCATGCTACCGTCGTGGATGCCATGCCGAACGATCCGCCATTCTGGGAAGATGCCGATACGGTCAAGTGGTTCGCCGATCTGGAGCCCGACGACAAGTTGCTCGCCCTGCTATCCGAGCATTATCAGGACAGACCGATCCGCGTGCTCGATCTCGGATGCGCGGGAGGCAGAAACAGCGAGGCCCTGGTTCGCCGAGGCTGCGACGTATGCGCCATGGACCTCTCGACGGCCATGGTCCGGCATACTCGGCAACGTCTGTCAGGACTCTCCTCGGTAGCCAAGACCCCGCCCAAAGTAATCCTCGGAGAGTTCAACGTCCTGCCGCTGGCAAGCGAGTCGTTCGATCTGGTCGTGGCCGTGGGCATCTACATCCAGGCGGATACCGACGCGGAGCTCCGCGCCGGACTCACCGAGACGCATCGCGTCCTCCGTCCGTCCGGGCGGGTATTCGTGACCCAGTGGTCCACTCAGACGCTCCCGCCCGACACGCGACGCGTCGCCGGGCAGCGGTTCATCTACGCCGCCAAGCCAGGCGAGAACAAGTGTCGACTCGACCGAGATGAGCTCGTCTCCGTGATGAGCGAAGCCGGCATGGTACTCGAGGGCGCGATCGCGACCCGGCACTCCGTTCGTAACGGACAGCCTCATGAAGCGCTCGTGGGCGCGTTCGTCAAACGCTGAGTCTCGGCGATTACCACCCGACAGCGCGAATGATCATCAGGTCGACAAGCGTAGCCACGATCATCGCCGCCGTCAGCTTAAACCAGATCGGCCATCGCTCGGGATGAACGAGGGGCGTGATGGGGTCGGGGTGTTGCAGTTCCGGATCGTCCACGTGACCGGCCTGACGCTGGGCCTCGGCGATCAGCAGGCTTGCCCTGAACGGCTTGATGCCGATCTGTGTCGCGTAGCGCATCAGCTTCCGCCGACGGCGATACGGCAGCGGGCCCCGTGCCAGCTCGTCGGCGACCATGCGTTGATAGATCTCCTCGAACTCGATCGGCGTGTATCGTGTCGGGGTGGCGGCGTCCGGGCCAAGCGGCGACATTCCCGCGTCGGTGCCAAGCGGCTGCTGGGGCATTCTTCCCTCCTCCTCTTGCGTTTCTAAGAGCATAGCGCCGCGGAACCGCCAATCCAGCCAAAATCAGGCCGGAAGATCCCCCCATGCTCGAAGGAGCCCTCGGGCCCCGCCGACGGCGTGAATATCGGACGCTCAGCCCTGCCGATCGTAGTTGCCCTCCCGGCGCCAGACGTCCAGGATCAACTCGTACCGCTTCAGGTCCATTCCGGTGTACACGCAGTTGCTCGTGCTGAAGATGTAGCCCCCCCCGGGCATCCCGTGCTCGAGACAGTACCGGGCCGACTCGACGCACTGGGCCTCCGTCCCCGTGTCCAACAGACCGCAGTTCACGTTGCCGATCAGACAGAGCCGGTCGCCGAAGCGCCGCTTGATCTCAGCGATGTCCACGCCGCCCTGGGGGTCGAGCGAGTGCAGTGCGTGCGGCCCAGCGTCCACCAAGTCCTCGACGATGGGCATGATGTTCCCGTCGGTGTGTTTGATGGCGTAAAGGCCCATCTCGCGATACGCCCCACAGAGCTGCTTCAGATACGGCGTGACGAACTCCGCGAACATGCCCGGCGAGAGAAAGGGTCCGTCGTTCAGGCAGTAGTCCGCGCACATCGCGAACCCGTCGAGGGCCGTATTCTTCTTCAGCCGCTCGGCCCGGGCGATCGCGTCATCCACCATCCGCCGCGCCTCGTCCTTGAGGCCCTGAGGGTCGTCGGCGATCCGCCCGCACCAGGCCATCATCTCGGTCCCGTTGGGGATGCTGTACGTCGCGTCGCCGTGGATCATCAGGAAATACTGCCCGCCCCCCAACTCGTCGACCAGGTTGATGAACTCCTCCTCATGCTCCTCGCCGCCGCTGCCCGCCCCGTGGAGAAAGATGGCCGAGTGCCCATACCGTTCGGCTGTCATCAGGTACACGCGAGCGGCGTCCTCGAGCTGGGCCCGCTTCTCCGCCTTGGACATCTGATCCCACTGGTGGAAATGGCGGTGGGACGGATGGACCTTCCCGAAGGCCTCCATGGTCAGGTAGAAGACCAGCTCGAAGTGCGGCACCAGCCCGGGCGGCTGCTTGCCATTGAGGGCCATAGTGAAACGTTCGCGATGCGTCGGTTCGCCCATTCCTTGGCTCCCTGCTGGGGTACCCCTGGAGGGTCGGTCCATGCTAAACTGCCACGAGTCCCGTGCCGCCGACCAAGGGCACAAGGTGGCTTTGGCCGGCCGAGCACGGGGGTTAGTTTAGTCACCGCCCTTCCTGAAGCAAGGAGCATTGCGCCGAGGGGGGAACCGTCGCCGGAATGGGCAGAGGCGGCACCGTGACAATCTCGACGGCGCCCGCGACGAAGACCGCGATGACGGACAAGCGCCAAGCCTTACGCCCCATACCATTGCATGTGATCCTGAAGCCCGCCGGCGCGGGCCGGCCCTGGCGGGGCCCGTCCGATCCGAAGGCGGCATCAGAGACAGGAGGAACCGATGAAGTCGATTGACCATGCGGAGTACCAGGAGCTCTTCTCCGCACTGGAACCGCTCGTATGGGTGGCACACTCCGGCGTCAGCCCGATGAGCCGACCCGTAGCCGAGGCGATGCAGGCGTTCGTCCAGGACGTCCAGGAGAATGCCGCCATGCACCTTTGCGACTGGGTGGGCAACATCAAGGAACTCAAGCTCCTGGCCGGATCGCTGCTCAACGCCGCCCCGAGCGACTTGGCGGTTACGCCGAACACGACGCACGGCATCAATCTGATCGCGCATGGGCTGCGGTGGCGGCCGGGCGATCAGGTCATCGTCGGCAGCAAGGAGTACCCGGCCAACGTCTACCCCTGGTGGGCACAGCAGGAGGCCCGGGGGGTCGAGATCGTCTGGATCCATCCCGACGAGCAGGGACGCATTCCCGTGGAGGCCTACGCCGAGAAGATCACCGACCGGACGCGGCTCCTCACCGTCTCGCACGTGCAATTTGCCTCGGGCTACCGGCACGACCTGACGAGGCTCGGCGCGGTCTGCAAACAGGCAGGGGTGATCTTCCTGGTCGATGCGATCCAGTCATTCGGCGTCTTCCCGATCGACGTCCAGACAGACCACATCGACGCGCTATCCACGGGTTGTCAGAAGTGGCTCTGCGGGCCGACGGGCGTCGCCCTCTTCTATACGACGCCCGAGCTGAGAGATAAGCTCGAGTTCACCTGGGTCGGTGCCAACTCGGTCGTCGACGCCAGCAACTACCTCGACTACCGGTTCGAGCTGCTCGGCGACGCCCGGCGGTTCGAGAACGCCATGGTCAATTTCCCCGGAATCGCTGGCGCGCGTGCCGCCCTCGAGGTCGTCCAAGCGTTCGGTCGCGAGCGAGTGGAGCAGGAGATCCACAAGGCCACGGACCGACTCGCCGCCGTCGTTGCCGACCTGGGGTTCACGATCCACAGCAGCCGAGCGGACGACGAATGGTCGGGCATCGTCGCCCTCACGCACCCGGAGATCGACTCGGACGATCTGGCCGAGCGACTCAAGAAGGACTCCGTCATCGCGACCGTCCGCGCTGGGAAGCTGCGACTCGCCCCGCACGCCTATCACACCGAGGAGCACTTCCAGCGAATCACCGAGGCGCTGACCAAGTGCGTCCGCCAGGGAGCGGCCAAGGTGTAAGGCCCCGGGGTGGTTGTGTTGCACGCGGCGCCCGGGTAACCTACCCACAACGCCGTCACGAGGACGGAGCCCGTTGCGACCCGTCCCGCCGGCCGTAACTGTCGGCGAGACGGCGGTCCGATCCTGATCGTGGAGACGCAGCGATGCGACGCTTCTATAGCTGGTTGTTCCTCTCGTTCATGGGCGTGTGCTGTGCCTTCGGCCTGGGAGCCTGCGGCGACACGGTCGGCTCCTTCGTCGTGGATTACATCATCTGCCCGTTCCTCGGCAAGACCCCCTAGCCCGAGACACTCCGCCTTCCCTGGTCTTGCCCCCACCCCGCCAAACCCGCAACGGGCACCATGCCCGATCGCTAAGTACGAACATTAAGTCGCCGCAATGGCATAATTACGCCGCCGCGACGCGCGGAAGTGATTCAGGTCCGCCCGTCGAGTGACCGATAACTAATTCAGGGACTCGGTGTGCGCCGGTAGCTACTTTCAGCGGAACCCTTATGCCCGAACGCGTTAGCCCCAAGATCCTGGACCTGCCGTCGCTGGTGCAGACCGTCGCTAGTCTCCGCAAGGCGGGCAAGGTCATCGTCCAATGCCACGGCTGCTTCGACATCGTGCACCCGGGCCACATCCGATACCTCCGGTTCGCCAAGGAGCAGGGCGACGTCCTCGTCGTCAGCATCACCGGCGATGCCTGCATCGACAAGGGCCCGACCCGCCCCCACATTCCCGAGGAGCTCCGCGCCGAGAACCTGGCCGCCCTGGAGTTCGTCGACTACGTGACCATCGACGCCAACCCGACGTCCTGCAACGTCCTCGAGCACGTCCGACCCGACCTGTACGTCAAGGGACGCGAGTACCAGTCGAGCACCTCGCCCGGATTCGTCGCCGAACGCGAGATCGTCGAGCGATACGGCGGACGCGTGGTCTTCTCGAGCGGCGAGGTCGTCTTCTCCAGCACGCAGTTGATCGACCTGATCGGCCATGAGGCCGAGCTTCAGTGGCACCGCCTGCGGGCCATCTGCCGCCGGCACGATCTCGACGCCGAAAGCAGCGAACGGCTGCTCGGACGGATGGCCGGCAAGCGCGTCGTGGTCGTCGGCGACGTCGTGCTCGATCGATACGTCCTGTGCGACGCGATCGACGTGGCCAGCGAGTCGCCGATGATGTCGCTGGCCAAGCTCGACGAGCAGTGCTACGTGGGCGGAGCCGCCATCGTCGCGCGACACGTCGCGGCGCTCGGCGGGGTCCCCCTGATCGTCAGCGCGATCGGGCGCGACGACGTCAGTGAGCACGTCAAGCAAACCTTCGTCGAGGAAGACATCGACGGCATGCTGCTTGACTGCCGTCAAACGATCGTCCAGAAGACGCGGTATCTCGTCGAGGAGAGCAAGCTCTTCAAGGTGGAGGAGGGAAAGGCCGAACCCCTCGACTCGGTCTCGCTACGGCGGGCCGCGCAGGCTATCATCGATCAAGGTCTCCGCGCCGACGCCGTCATCTTCTGTGACTTCGGCTACGGCATGATCAGCGGCGCCTTGTTGAAGCTGGTCATGGGAGAGCTCCGCCGCGGCCAGGCCATCATCACCGGCGACGTGAGCGGGCACCGGGCCGACCTGGTGGCCATGGAGAACGTCGACCTGCTATGCCCGACGGAGCGAGAGCTCCGGGCCTCGATCCACGACTTCGACAGCGGCCTGAGCCACGTGGCCTACAACGTCATGCAGAAGACCCAGACACGCCACCTTTGCGTCACGCTCGGCAAGGACGGGCTCGTCCTGTTCGATCGGCCAAGCCAGGATCGCGCCTCGCGTCAGTGGGCCGGGCGCCTCCGCAGCGAGCACCTGCCCAGCCTGGCGCATCGGACGACCGACCGACTCGGTTGCGGCGACGCACTGCTGGCCGCGATCTCCCTGGGCCTGGCCGCCGGCGGGAGCCTGACCCAAGCCGCATACCTCGCCAACGGAGCCTCCGCCCTGGAACTGGCCAGTCTCGGCAACGTTCCGATAACCCACGAGGCCCTCCGGCGCTGGCTCAAGACAAGGACCGAGCTGACCGGCGCCCCGAGGTTGGAATTCAATCTGGTGCCGACCCTCTAGGCACGATCCCCCCGGCAGAGAGCGTCCGGACCTCTCGCCTGACGCGTCAGCGGTTCACACTTGCCTCTTCTTCCTTGCCTCTTCGTACTTCCTCACGCCTCCTGCTACAATGGTGGGCGTTATGGCGCTTCCCGTTGTAGCCATCGTGGGTCGTCCGAACGTGGGCAAGAGCTCGCTGCTCAACTCACTGGCGGGCAGGTTGATCTCGATCGTCGACCCCACCGCGGGCGTGACCCGCGACCGCGTCAGCGCGATCTGTGAGATCGATGAGACCTATTTCGAGCTCGTGGACACCGGCGGCTATGGCATCGAGGACAGCGACCAACTGACCGAACACGTCGAGCAGCAGATCATGTACGCCGTGAGCCAGGCCAGCCTGGTGCTGTTCGTCGTCGACGTCCGCGCGGGGGTCGCGCCGCTGGACAAGGAGGTCGCCCAGCTCCTTCGGCGCTTCGAGCTGGACGTGGTCCTGGTGGCCAACAAGGCCGACACGGAGAAGCACGAGACGGCGTCCGCCGAGTTCTACTCGCTGGGCTTCGGTGAGCCGATGTGCGTCTCGGCCAAGCACGGTCGAGGGCGGGACGAGCTCATCCAGCGGATCCTCGAGAGCGCTCGATCGGCCGGCGGGGACCGTCCGTCCGAGCCGGTGATGAGAATCGCCCTGGTCGGGCGGCGGAACGTCGGCAAGAGCACCTTCGTCAACGCCCTGGCCGGTCAGGAGCGAGTGATCGTCAGCGAGGTCCCGGGCACCACGCGCGACGCAATCGACGTCCAGTTCGAGATCGACGGAAGGTCGTTCGTGGCCATCGACACGGCCGGCGTCCGAAAGAAGAGCAAGATCTCGAGCGACGTCGAGTTCTACAGCTACAGCCGGGCGACATGGTCCATCCGGCGAGCGGACGTCGTGCTGTTCCTGATCGACGCGACGGAACCGGTCAGCCAGGTCGACAAGAAGTTGGGCGCCTACATCGCCGAGTACGACAAGCCCGTCGTGGTGGTCATCAACAAGTGGGACCTGGCAAAGGGGCGAGCCTCCAGCGAGGACTACGGCGAGTACCTCGACAAGGTACTGCCCGAGCTCCGCTACGCCCCGATCACGTTCGTCACCGCCAAGAAGACCAAGAACGTTCAAGCCACCATCGACGTGGCCCAGTCGCTCTTCAATCAGTCGCTGATGCGCGTCGGAACGGGCCGGCTCAACGAGGCCCTTCGGCACGCATTGGACGTGCGGGGTCCGTCGTCCAAGCGAGGCGCCAAGCCGCCCAGGATCTACTACGCCACGCAGGTGGGCATCCTCCCGCCGACCCTCGTCCTGTTCGTGAACAACCCGTCCCTGATCGACGAAGGGTACCGGCGGTTCCTTCTGAATCGCATGCGGGAACATCTCCCCTTCAAGGAGATCCCGATCCGACTGCTGTTCCGTGCTCGCCGACGCGAGGGAGCCGGCGAGCGAGAGACAACGCATCGACGGTAACGCTCAACAGTCGTAGCCGCGGAGGAGCCGTGTCATGGCGACGATACTCCGTTGCACTCGTTGCGGTCAGAAGATGGCGGCGCCCACGGATCGCGAGGAGCACTGGGTGGAATGCTCCAACTGCGGCCAGAAGGTCTACGCGGGACCTCCCGAGGACGAGATCCCGGAAATCGACCTGGCCCCCGTCGACGAGGACGAGGAGGAACGGGCGCGCCGTCGACACGCCCAGGACAGGGCCATCGAGCGCCGCATCCTGGACGGAACGGTGGACATCTCCGACACCGGCCTGGGGAGCCCCCCCACCGCGCCGGAACCGACCGGCAAGACGGAAGGAGTGACCGCCATGCTCGTGCGATACGTCAGAGGCATGAGCGACGGTCAGATCGCGGACTGCGAGAGCATCGCCGCCTCCCTCGTCGGGCGTCAGGACGAAGTCGCCAGCAAGGCCAAGCGCCTGCTGAGCCAATCCCCGCCGCCCGAGGCCCTGACCAGCATCCCCCCCGCCGTGATAAAGGGCTACCTGAGACAATTGCTCGCCAAGTTGTGAGCGGCCCGCGGCAGCGTTGGCGCCGTCTTTCCCGGCTCATCACGGTGCACCGTCAGGTGCATCCGTTTCTCCAGGAACTGTACCAACCGGTCCATCACACGATACGCCGCTCGCCATGTCGTCTTGAATACCTGGAAGTCGTCGGCATATCGCACGAACCGATGCCCTCGGGCCTTCAGTTCCATGTCGAGCTGGTGCAGAGCGATGTTACTCAACAGCGGCGGCAGCGTCCACGACACCAGCGACCACCCAGGGCGAAACTCGCCTCGACCATCACGTCTCCGACGGATGCGCCCCGCTTCTCGCCTCAAGACGATTCGACGTCGAGCGCCAGATCCAGGCACGGAGCCGAATGCGTCAGCGCCCCGACCGAGATGAAATCCACCCCCGTCTCGGCGATGGCACGAACCGATCTCAACGCAACGCTCCCGCTGGCTTCCAGCTTCACCGCCGCACCCGGACCGGCGTCACGCATTTCCACTGCCTCCCGCAAGTGCCGAACGCTGAAGTTGTCCAGGAGGACCCGATCCGCCCCGCCAGGCGGACCACCCGCCGTCAGGACCTCCCGCAGTTGCGCAAGCGAGTCGACCTCGATCTCGACGAAATCCGGCCGAGGCTCGGCCCGTCGCGCTCGCCTGACCAGGTCCCTCGTGAGTTGTGTCAGTCCTTCCGTGGGTACGCCGATCAGGTGATTGTCTTTGACCAGTACGGCGTCGTGCAGCCCCATGCGATGATTCATGCCGCCCCCGCAGCGAACTGCGTACTTGTCGAGCTGTCGCCATCCCGGAATCGTCTTCCGCGTGTCTAGAATCCTGGCCTCTGTCCCGGCGACCTCGTCGACGAACCGATGCGTGATGCTCGCCACGCCGCATAACCGCTGTAGAAAGTTCAACAGCGGCCGCTCCAGTCGAAGGATGTCCCGTCGCGATCCCGACAGAACTGCAAGACGCTCCCCACCATCGAACGTCTGGCCGTCCTGTGCCTCTGCCTGGATGATGACCCCACGATCGCCAAACCGCGCCGCAAACACATCAAGCACGATCCGACCCGCGAAGACCCCCGCCTCGCGCGCGATCAGTACGTAGTCGCCGCTCTCGTTCGATGGAACCGCCACCTCGCTCGTGATGTCCAGACCATCCCCGTCCTCGACCAAGGCCCAGTCCACGAGACGGCCCACATCTTCCATCGGCGGAGGGTCGATTCCTCTGCTCGGCATGTATTCTCCCTGCACGGGACGGCCCGCCTCAACGGCCTCGCCCCATAAACAGCGACTCTTTACAGGCTGGTGTCAACTTGCTGCTATTGTGCCCGACCCCGTCAACGATGTGGAGCGAAATCCGGGGTCTCTTGCTGTGCTTCCTCGCCAACTCGCACATGCTCTCGACCCAGTGTCGGGCCCTCTCCAGGCGATTCTCGCCCTTCTGCAGCTTCCCGCCCATCCCCTCCGGCACCACGTCCTTCGATCCCACGACGACGGTCACCGGAAGCGTGGCGGCTTCGATGAACCCTTGTGGATTCGGGCTGTCCTTGCGTCCGTAAGGCCACCGGACCGCGTCGTTCGGATACGCGTAGTTGCCCGCCGCGCTGATGACTGCGGCACACACTCTCTCCGGATGGGTTACGACGAATCGATTCGCGCACTGCCCACCCGCCGAATGCCCATAGAGATACATCCGCCGGTCCATACCCCCCAGGTCCCCCCCGAGCTGCTCGAGAATCCGAAACACGAACTCGTCGGCGCCAATCTGCTTGCCCTTGAGCTGTCGGTACCCCCCGAACCTCGCCCGATCGAACCCCGGGGCGACGAGGACGACGCCTTCACGCTCGGCAACGTCCGTCCATCGCTTGATGAACTTCTCCGCCAGGTTGATCGCCGTTTCCTTCTCCCCAATTGAACCGTGCACAATCACCAAGGCGCGAATCGGACGCCGAATGCCCCTGGGCACGTACGCGGCGTAATCACCGTCGCCACATGATCGGAAATGCACCTCACCGACCGGCCAGCTCTTGCCGGATCGCTCGGCAGCGAGAAGTGAATCGTAGCTAAGGCAGAGGATGAGGCCGACAAGAACGACACGTGGCGTCTGCGGCTTCGCTAGACGCATCGCAGACTTCCCTTGCCCCTCTGCGCCTCTGCTAGTGCTTGAAATGCCGCATGCCCGTCAGGACCATCGCCACATTCCGTTCGTCGGCAGCGGCGATGACGTCGGCGTCTCGGTTGCTCCCGCCCGGCTGAATGATGGCCGTGGCCCCGGCCTCCATCAGCCACGTCGGGCCGTCCGGCACCGGAAACATCGCGTCCGAGGCCGCAACGAATTGCTTGTCCTCGACCAAGTGACCGTGCTCCGTCGCCAGCTCGACCGCGATCTTGGCCGACATCACCCGCGACATCTGACCCGCGCCCGTGCCCAGAAGCTTCTGACCTCGCGCAACGATGATCGTATTGCTCTTGGTGTGCTTGGCCGTCAACCACGCAAATCGCAGCCCCACCATCTCCGCCTCGGTGGGCTTGCGCTTCGTAACCACCTTCCAGTCCGGCTCGTTCAGCCCGATAAGGTCTCGGGCCTGAATCAGCATTCCCCCCGCGATCTTCTTGACATCCAACTCCGTCTCGTCGGCCGGTCCGCTCACGTCGCCCACCGCCACCAGTCGGCAGCTCGCCCCCCACTTCCGCTTCTCAGTGGGCGTCGTGATGATCTTGAGCGCGGCGTCGTCAAACGAAGGCGCCACCCAGACGTCCAGCTTGAAGAACGCCGCCCCCGCCGCCTTGCCCCAGCTTTGGTACGTGTTCATCGCCATCCGGGCGATCTCGGCGGTGATTGGGAAATTCATCGCGATGATGCCGCCCGCCGCGGCGATCGGATCGCCGAGATACGCCAGGCGGTACGCCTCCGCCGCCGTGTCCGCGATCGCCGCACCACACGGGTTGGTGTGCTTGATCCAGCTTACGCACGGCTTCCCGCCGCCGAGCCTATGCAGGTCACGCATGTACTGGAACGCCGACTCGGCGTCCACGTAGTTGTTGAACGACATCGGGTTCCCGCCCGGCAACGTCGCGCGAACGAGCGACGGTTCGCTCTGGTGCCGCGGCAGGGAGTAGACCGCCCCAGGCTGGTGCGGATTCTCGCCGTACTTGCATTCATGGACCTTGCGGCAGCCGATTGTCATCACGTCCGGCCACTTCAGGCCCTCCTGCTTCTGGAAGTAGCTGCTAACCGCGGTGTCGTAACCGCAGGTCAGCTCAAATGCCTGGCGCGCCAGCGACAGGCGGGTCGCATCACTGATCCCACCCTCTCTTCGCAGCTCCTCCAGAACGAGCTGCTGATGCTCCCGCTGCGTAAGAATGGCGACGTACTTGTGGTTCTTGGCAGCCGCGCGGACCAGCGCCGGCCCGCCGATATCGATCATCTCGATCGCCTGCTCGAACGTACAGTCCGGCTTCGCGATCGCCTGCTCGAACGGATACAGGCCCGTGACCACCACGTCGATCGGCGTGATGCCGTACGTGCCCATGTCCGCTTGGTGCTCGGCGTCGTCCCGGATCGCCAGGATCCCGCCGTGGACCTTCGGATGCAGAGTCACCACCCGATGCCCAAGCATCGCCGGCGTCCCCGTCAGATCCTTGACGTCCTGCACCTCGATCCCCGCCTCGGCCAGGACCTTGGCGGTGCCCCCACTACTGATGATCCGAATGCCGAACTCCTCAGAGAGGCTGCGGGCGAACTCGGCGATGCCCGTCTTGTCAAACACGCTAATGAGCGCGGTCTTTGGCCTCACACTGCCCATGCAACAAAGACTCCCACCACAAGTACGATCTAAATCCTATCCATACCGGCAGCGCGGGCCGCGGGCGGCCCGTCCTGCCGCTGGCACGACTCAGGGAAAACACCGCCCTACTCGAGGTTGACGGTAATGATCGACGAAAACTCCACCGTCGCTGCCTTTTTGCCGCCTTCTTCCTTCGGAGTCACCTCTTTCACGACCTTGCCGTCCTTGTCGAGGACGGTGAAGCACGGCACCTGCAGCGGATCGCCGTTCTTGTCGTACACCACGAACTCGATCTCATACATGCCGGGCTCGGCCTCGCCGGGAGGGGTTCCCTTGACGCTGTAAACGCCGTCGCCGGCCTTGGCGTCGCCTTCCTTGCCGTCGTCCTTCAACTCCATCGTGAACTCAGGAGCCACGATAGGCACCGAACTGACCCAGCCGACCTTCTCTAACTCGCCAGTAACCTTGCACGAGGCCGTGAACGGCTTGCCGATCTTCACCGGATCCGGATCGATCTTCTGCTGGATCGTCCACTTCACGGGCTGCTCACAACCGAAGGCCGCCAACGCCACCAACAACACTCCCACTCGACTTAGCTTTGCTAACATCAGTATCTCTCCTCACTTCAGCTAGAACGTGCCCGCGAAATCCCACGTTCGCGGATAGACAGGACGTGCAAGGTAGCCCACTTCGCCCCTCACGTCAAATCCAAACCCGAAGCGCCCGCAAGGACAACGCCTGAACCCCAAGCCACGGACCCGCCGCGACAGGGGCGGGAGCCCGATCTCATCTCCGAGCGCCTCAACCCCGACGCGCCGAACCGGTACGCGCCTATTCCAGATTGACCGTAATGATTGAAGAGGCCTCGACCGTCGCCGCCTTCTTCCCGCCCTCAGACTTCGGCAAGATCTCCTTCAGCACCGTCTTGCCGTCCTTGTCCAGGATCGTGAAGCTCGGCACCTGCAGCGGATCGCCGTTCTTGTCGTACACAATGCACTCGATCTCGTACTGGCCTGGTTCGGCCTCGCCTGGAGGCGTACTGACGATCGTGAAGATGCCGTCGCCCGCCTTTGCGTCACCCGCCTTGCCGTCGTCCTTCAGCTCCATGCTGAACTCGGGCGCCACGATCGGCACCGCGCTGACCCAGCCGATCTTCGACAAGTCGCCCGTCAACTTACAGCGAACCTCGAACTTCTTGCCGATCTTGATCGGATCCGGCTTGGCGCTGTACTGGACGCTCCACTTGGCGACCTTCTTCTCCGGCGCAGGCCGCTTGGCCGTCACCGTGATCGGTGCCACGAGATCGACCGCCTTGGCCGCCTTGCCTGCTTCCGCCTTGGCCGTGACTTCCTTGACGACCGCGCCGCTCTTGTCCAAGACCGCGAAATACGGCACCGAGATCATCTCGTTCTGCTTGTCGTACACGATGAACTCGATGTCATAATCCTCGGCCTCGATAACGTCAGGCAACACCCCTGCGATCGTGAAGACGCCGTCACCGGCCGTCTCGTCACCGTTCTGACCGTCATCGTGCAGATCCACACCCTCCGAGGCGACGACGGGTACCGCACTCACGCTGCCCACCTTCGACAAATCGCCGCTAACCTTGCACGTCGCCTTGAACTTCTTGCCGATCAGGAGGGGATTCGGGCTCACCACGACCTGGACTTCCCACTTCTCCAGCATGATGCTGCACATCGTCGACAGCGGCAGCATCGCGGACTCTTTCCCCTTCTCCGCCGGGGCCCCGACCTCCTTCAGCACCTCCCCCTTCTCATCGAGAACCCTGAACGAGGGCACCATGACGGGATTGCCCTCGGCGTCACACGCGATGAACTCCAGATCGTACTTGCCCCGCACCGCTTCCACTGGAGGCTTCTCCGTCAGCGTAAACACCCCGTCGCCCGCCTTCTGGTCGCCCTGCTTCCCGTCATCACGCAGGACTACGGCCTCCTCGCCCGGCGCCCCCTGGATCTGGACCTTCACATGGTCGACCTTCTTCAGGTCCCCCCCCACCTTACACGTGGCAGTGTACTCGGCACCGTACTGCACCGGATCCGGCGTGACCGACTGCTGGATCGTCCACTTCGGCCCCTGACAACCGAAGGTAGCCACGGCCAGCAACAGTGTTCCCATTTGAGCGAGTCGCAACAGCATCATTCGTTCTCCTTACACCAGAATTGCGCGATACCGAGGAACTTGGTAGGTGTCCTGCGGCAGGTTAGCAGGTCATGCACCGTCCGCAAATCCCGCGCCGGGCAAGCCGACAGGAATCGACATCCGCGAACAGGAATCAACAGGGCTCCGCGCGGAAACCGAATCGCCGGTTGCAGATTCCGGCTCGGACCGTCGCAACGACGCTCTCCCGCGCCCGTAACACGAACCGGAAGCGCAAACGCACCATTCCTCCACAGCCGGGCCCCTCTTCCGCCGCAAAGTGCTCGTCTGCAAGAAGAAAGGAACAAGATGTGCTTGACATGAATATGTGTCTTTGCTACTTTTGGATTAGTACCTCCTATGGAAGGCTGTGCCCGAGAAGCTCAGGGGTCCGGGCATTCGGGACTCCGGTTGGGAGGCAACCCCTCGCGAATCCCGAGGAAAGGCAGCCTTTCAGGCTCTACTCGATGGCTTAGGGGGAAGAGCGATTCGAGCCGAGACCCCCAGACGGCAACACGACCCCTTTCAGCAACGGACTGTCCCCAGCGGCAGCGTGCGACGGGGTTTCCCTGTTCATTTCCCGAAGATGTCACAAACCTTTGCACGCGAACCGATGTCCACCAGTGAAATCCTAACCTCCGTTGTCCACCATGAAGGAGCATTCGATGATCTCTATCACAGTGACCCCACGATCCCGTCGAGGCCCCCGCGAACTTGCGACCATTCTCATCGCGGTGAGTCTTGCCGCCCCGGCGTCGGCGTTAGACCCCCGGCCCAGCGACGACGACGCCGAGTGGTGGGGCGAGGTCTGGGGCCAGGTCTCTTCAGACACGAGCGAGATCAGGCCGGGCGACACCTTCGTCATCACGGCAACCGCCCAGGAAGGCGGCGTCGGAGCTCCCTCCTGGACGTGGGTAGACGCAGGTATCTACAAGGCATCCGGCACCGATCGCGTGACCATCGACTGGACCCAACTCAACGATGCCGTTGACGTCGTGGACTACTACTCCAGCGCGGCGGGCCCGAACGTCACCCCCGACACGAACTCGATTACGTGGGAGGCCCCGCCGCCGCATACCGCCCCCGCCGGCAGCACTCCAAGCGCCGTACCGCCCCCCGCTGCCGCGCCGCCTCGCTTCGGCGCGGGAACCACCTTCACCGTGAAGCTGAAGGTGAGGGATCCGAACAGCACCGACTTCCCGATGTACGCCTGGGACAAATGGAAGAAGATCTATGCCACCTATTCGGGAAACATCGGCTACCTCGGCTGGACGGACGCGGCGGTTACCAACGTCGCCCTCAAGGGCGGGCCATCGCTCAAGGCAGAGCTGCTTGCCGAGCCCGACGACGTCGCGGTCGACGAGCCCTTCACCCTGAAGCTGAAGCTGATCAACAACGGGCAATACGAGCTGACCGACGTCAAGCCGCTCGCCTACGGCCAGAACGTGCCTCGGATCATCGCGCCGGACAACAGCGTCGAGATCGTCAGCGGGCCCAGCCCCGCGTCCGTCGCGAGCCTGCCTGCCGGGACCTCCGCCGAGATCGAGTACGAATACAAGATGAAGGAGGAAACCACGGCGACGTTCGCCTTGGGCGCCGAGGGAACCTGCAGCCAGTCCGGCACGCCCGAGGACGTGACGGCAGGTCTGGCGACCGAGACCGTCAGCGGGGTGAAGGTCATCACGCTGGTCAGTGTCTCGCTCGAGGAGTCGGAGGATCAGATTAATCCCGGGGAGCAACTGAGCTTCCGCTTCAAGTTCATCAAGCACCTTGACGAGAAGATCACGCTCGTCCTGTCACCGCAGCAGTTCTTCACCGCCGATTCGCTCGAGATGGAGGTAGGGCTGAATCAGTCGGAGACGCTTGTCAACGGCGTGATTCGCGCGGACGTTACGGGTGAAATTGACGTACTCGCCAAGGCAAAGGTCGCCGACGAGGACCATCAGCAGATCTATACCAAGGTCGTTGCGTACCTCCCCGGTAAGATCAACCTGGCGAATCATCGCTTCTTCGACGCCGAGTACAAGCACAACGGCGAGCAGCGACTCCTTCAACTGTTCGGAACGCTCAACGGGAAGGCGATTGAGTTCCCCAACTACGCCGCCCAGGCCGGACAACTGACGGGCGATCCGGCGCCGTCCGGCGACGAGGCGAACTATTACCGCTACGGAAGCACCGACCCGAACATGGCCGATGCGCTCGGCAGCGATCCCGTGCCGTACTACAAAAGCACGCACGTCCGGTACGTCGCGCTAAAGGCGATCCGCGGCGAGGGCGACGACGCCAATACCCCGGATAATCCGAGCGTCGCGGTCGAGAACCTCGCCAAGTATCTCGCGTCCAAGTTGACCAGCCAGCAGGATGGCGCGGTATCTCGGACCACCACGGCGTCGACCTGGCTCAAGAACGGCGCGCAGCTGCCCCCGATGTCCTCAGTCGGTCAGGCGCAGCTCATGGGCTCGTTCGCCAGGACGATCGGACTGCCCGCACGAGAGGTCAACAACGCCCTCCGACATGCCCAAGGCATCTTCGGCGGCAGTCCGACTTGGACCCAGCACGCCGCGTGTCAGGTCTGGTACGCCGGCACGTGGCACTGGTTCGACCTGTACTACGACATGCGGAACGGCAACGTGCCGGTCACGGACACCGGATACCCCGGCTTCTACTTCCAGAACGGCTCGGTCGTCAGCACCTATCTGGAGATGAAGACGTACTACGCGACCGGCCAGCTCAACAAGGACATGTACGACCTGGACCCGAACGGTACCGGCGACCCCGTGGACTCGGGGCTGTGGCAGTTGTACAAGCGCTGGGCGCGGGACACCAGCGAGGCGCAGAACATCATCAACAACGGCACCAACCTGCACATCGTCCTGCACTCGCCGGTGACGACGCTCTACGTCGACGCACAAGGACGACGGCTCGGAGCGGCCGGCCCGCTGAACCCGCTCGACCTGCGAACCATCACCGAGACCGATGACGTCGAGCCCGTCAAGGGCGGCGGAAGCGTCTGGGAGGTGCCGGGCGGCGTCTACATCGCGCCCAACACGCCCATGACACGCTCCAACGACCCGAATGATCGCGTCTTCCTCGAAGAGCAGATCATCGTCCCCTTTGACCAGATGACCGAGACCTTCAAGCTGATCGTCACCGGCGTGGGCTCCGGCAGCTACCGCGTCCAGATCTGGATCGACAACGGCGCCCAAGGCACCTTCGACCTGTACGACTACTCGAGCACGATCGCCGAGGGTCAGACCGAAACGCTCGAGTTCACCACCGATCGCAGCGACGTCAAGCCCGTGATCACGGACGGTCCCGCCGGTGCCGGTGCCAATCCCAACAAGGATCCCTCGGACACAACGGGACAGGAAGTGCCGTCGGCCGCGTGTTGCGGCGCCGCGCCGCCGTCCATCTTGCTGCTGATCACGTGCTGCCTGATGGGAGGCATGAAACGGCGCAGGCGGCGCCGTCGCTAAGGGAATGCCGCGCCCCAACCGGGGGCGAAGCGGACTACCCCTTCGCCCCCGTCGTGGCGATGCCCTGGATGAACGTCCGCTGCGCCAGGAAGAACAGGATGATGATCGGCACCGTGAAGACCGTGGTTGCCGCCATCAATAGGGCCCACTCGCTGCCGAACGCGCCCAGGAACTGCTGCAAACCGTATGCCAGCGTGTACTTGCTCTGGTCGGTCAGGTAGATCAGCGGACCGTTGAAGTCGTTCCACGTGTAGAGGAACTGAAACAACGCGCACGTTGCCAGCGCCGGCTTGCCCAGCGGCAGCACCATCCGCCACAGAATCCCCCACTCGCTGCAACCGTCGATCCGCGCTGCGTCGCACATCTCGTCCGGGATCGTCCGGAAGAACTGCCTCAGTAAAAAGATGTAGAACGCGTTCCCGAAAAACGCCGGAATGAACAGCGGCAGGTACGTCCCATACCAGCCCAGCCACCTGAACAGAGCGAATGTCGGTATCAGCCTAACCTCGTTCGGAAGGATCATCGTGGCGATCACGATCCCGAACACCACGCTGCGACCCCGCCATTCCAGCTTCGCGAACGCGTACGCCGCGATCGCGCTCGACGCCACCGCTCCCAGCACGTTCAGGAAGCACAACAACAGCGTGTTCCGGAGATACAGCGGGAATGGCACGTACTGGAGCCCCTCCGAGTAGTTCCTCAATCGAATCGGGCTCGGCCACAGCTCCTTCGCCAAACCCGACACCGACGTGTGGACCTCCCTCGCGAATACCTGCTCCTTGCCCTTCAAGCTCGTGCTCACCATCCACACGAGCGGCAGCGTGAACGGCACAGCCAGCGCGATGAGCACCGCATGGACCGCGAGTCTCGAATACCAGGGCAACCGCTGCATCACTTCTCCGCGCGTGAATCGCCCGAAACCGAGCGTCCCGGCAACCGCATATTCTTCAATTCCCGCCGGACATCCCTGTCCAACTGCTCCAACGCTGCCTGCGGCGTCAGCACCCCTCGGCAAGCCGCATCCTCGACCCAGCCCAGCCGCTGATTCAGGAACGCCTGCACCGGCGTCGGCGGCGTGACCTGCACGTTGGGCGACGCCATCACCTCCACGAACGTACGGAACTCCGGGTACTTCTTCAGGTACGCCTGGTAGACCGGCGCCCGTGCAATCTCCGGCACGATCGGCAGCCATCCGCCCCATGTGTAGAACTCCGCCGCCCGAACCGGGTCGTCCATCCCCGACCAGAAGCGGATGAAGTCCATCGCCCCCGCCTTGTTCTTCGCCTCCGTCGGAACGATCATGAAGTTGCCGTTCGACCAGCACGCCAGCTTCTTGCCGCCCTTCGGCGGAGGAATCGGCGCCGTCTTGTAGTCCAGCTCCGGAGCGTACTGCCGCAACTGCTCGATCCGCCACTGCCCGTCCACGCAAATCGAGAACGCCCCGCTGATGAACGGCCAACTCGCCGCGAACGTGCTCGGCAAGCCGCTCTTGAACTTGAGCAGCGCGTCGAACGTGTATCGGTTGCTGTAACTCACGATGTACTGCAGCGCGTCGACGTTTCGCGGATTCGTGATGGTCAGCTCCGACTTGCCATAGTCGTACAGGCTCCCCCCAAACACCGCGATCCACTGATTCAGCCACTCCGGCGCGAAGCCGATCCGCGAGATGTTCCCCTCGTCATCGTACGTGTAGAGCTTGTCCGCGACCTCGTCCAGCTCCTCCAGCGTCGTCGGGAATCGGTTCGGATCCAGACCCGCCTTGATGAAGTGACTCGGACGGTAGTACATCGCCCACGTGTTCATCCCCGTCGACAGGCCGTAGAAGTGGCCCTTGTACAACCCGATGTTCAGCACCGCCGGGTACAGCCGCTTCTTCAGGTCCTCCCACTCACCGGGCTTCATCAGCGTGTCCAGCGGCGTCAGCACCCCCCGTTCCGCCCACGCCGGAATCACCATCTCCCACTGACCCATGCAGTCTGGAGGATCTCCCCCCGCCGCCGCGATCATCGTCTTCAGATCCGCCCCCACCGCCCCTCCCTGAACCGCCCCGCCACCGGTGATAATCAGCGGCACCACCTCATACCGGTCTTGGCTCCGGTTGTACCGATCCACGATCTGGTTGATCACGTCCGCCCAGTTGCTCGTCCACATATGCCAGAACACGACCTTCTCGCGCTCCGGATACGTCTGCCGACTAGGAGCCGAATACGCCACGAACAGCCAGCCAACGAAGACCGTCGCCGCCATCGCGGCGATCACCTGAACCCCGCGAAGCACGCGCCCCGTCTTCGCCGATCCGTCGAGCATGTCACCGCCCATAGTGCACCCACCGGCCCTGGCTCCTGAAAACCAGCGCCGTCACGCACACCACGATCAGAAACAACACCCACGCCATCGCCGACGCATATCCCATCTTGAGATACGCGAACGCCTCGAAGAAGAGATGAAGCGCATAGAAGAGCGTCGAATCCAACGGCCCCCCCGCCGTCATCACGAAGGCCTGCGTGAAGTACTGAAACGAGGCGATCAGCCCCATCACCAGGTGAAAGAAGATCACCGGCGTCAGCATCGGAAGCGTGATGTGCCGAACCCGCTGCCACGCGCTCGCCCCGTCCACCATCGACGCCTCATACAGCGATACAGGAATATCCTTCAGCCCCGCCAGATAGATGATCATGAAATGCCCGACGCCCCACACCGCCATGATGATCAGCGACGGCTTCGACCAATCCGGGTCGTTCAGCCACCCGGGCCCCTCCACCCCGACCGTCTTCAGCATCAGGTTCACGAGCCCGATCTTCGGGTTCAGCAGCCACAGCCACAGAACGCTGCTCGCCACGATCGGCACGATGGACGGCAAGAAGAAGATCGTCCGATAGACGCTCAATCCCCGGATGTTGGCGTCCAGCAGAAGCGCCAGAACCACGCCAAACACGATACTCAGCGGTACCGCGAAAGCCGTGTAGTACAGCACGTTCTGAAGCGACTTCCAGAACAGCGGATCCTCCGTGAAAAGCGTGACGTAGTTCGTCAGCCCGACCCACCGCGGCGGCGTAAAGATGTCGTAGTCGCAGAAGCTCAGATACAGTGATGCGATGAACGGATAGATCGTAAACACGACCAGTCCGATGAGGATTGGGGATGCGAACAGCCAGCCTGTCAGATCACGTCGCTTGAACATGGGTGGTTTCGGGCCACTACTACACCGTCGTCATGCTGCCGCGTCAAGCGCGGTGTCACCGGACGCAGCCATGCGGCCCGCACGCCTGGCTAATCACGCTTGATCGGTTCGCTCCGGTGGCGGATACTCTTGGGCACGCGGCGATCGAGCCGCACCGTCTGCTGCCCCGGTGCCCGACGTATTGGGAGGTCTCACGGATGAACGCCTTCTGGACCGTGGTCTTGGCCACCTTCTGTCTCTGCACGCATCTCCTCGCCGATTCCTCCTCGACCAGCCGGCCCCCGTCAAAGGAGGCCAGCGCCCTGTTCCCCGCCGAGTTAATCGCCAACGCCCGGGCCAACGCTAAGAAGTACGACTGGGCCCAAGCAGTCCGCAAGGACATCATCCGCGCCGCCGAACCCTGGATGAAGTACACCCACGACGAGCTTTGGGATCTCATGTTCGCCAGCACCATCGACCGCTCCTGGATGGTCTGGTCCAGCGGCTTCTGCCCCGCCTGCAAGAAACGCGTCCCGATGTACAACTGGGAGATCGACGCCCTCAATCGCCCCTGGAAGGTCCGTTGCCCTCACTGCGGCCAGCTCTTCCCAACCAATGACTTCGCCAAGTTCTACAAGTCCGGCCTCGACGATCACGGCGCATTCGACCCGAAGAAGGCCGATCGATCCCTCCTGGTTAGCGCAAAGCACCCCGACGCCGCCGACCCCAAGCATCTCTTCGGCGTCGACGACGGCAATGGATACGTCGAGGGCAAGAATCGCTGGCGGTTCATCGGAACCTACCTGATCTACGGCCAGTGGAAGCAAGCCATCGTCGACGGCGTCGTCAAGCTCGCCCAGGCTTACGTCGTCACCGGTGACGAGGGCTACGCCCACCGCGCGGGCATCCTCCTCGACCGCGTGGCCGACCTCTACCCGACGCACGACTTTCACAAGCAGGGATGGGTCTACGAGCGCCGAGGCGATCGCGGATACGTCTCCACCTGGCACGACGCCTGCGAGGAGGTCCGACTCCTGGCCCTCGCCTACGACCAGATCTTCGACGCCATCAGAACAGACAAGTTCCTCGTCCAGTTCTTGGCCAGCAAGGCCGAGCAGTACAAGCTCCCCAATCCAAAGGCCACCTTCGCCGACATCCAGCGCAATATTGAGGATTGCATCCTACGGGACACCATCCAGCACCGCGACAAGATCCTCTCGAACTACCCTAGAACCGACGTCGCGCTGACCGTCATCCAGGCCGTCCTCGCCTGGCCCAAGAACCGCAAGGAGATCCACGCCCTCATCGACGGTATCGTCACGAAGGCGACCCGCGTTGACGGAATGACCGGTGAGAAGGGCCTGGCCGGCTACACCACCATCGGCCCAAGGTCCCTGGCGGAATTCCTCGGCCGCCTCTCCAGACTCGAGCCCGGCTTCCTGGCCGACGTTTACAGCCGCCACCCCCGCCTACATCGAGCCTTCCGGTTCCACATCGACACGTGGTGCCTCGGCAAGTACTACCCGCAGTCCGGCGACTCAGGGTATTTCGCGGGCCAAGTAACGCACTATGCGGGCACGAGCTTCGACCGCCCCGGCTCCCTCCAGCCCTCCAGTTTCACCTTCTTCTGGAAGCTCTACGAGCTCACGAACGATCCGGCGTTCGTTCAGGTCCTCTATCACGCCAACGACAACAAACTCGACGGGCTTCCCTACGACATCCTGGCCACTGACGCGCAGGCTTTTCAGAAACGCGTCGCCCAGGTCATTCAACGCGAAGGACCCACCCCCAAGCTCGACGGCGTCAACAAGCAGGAATGGCGCATCGCGGTCCTCCGCTCGGGCCAGGGCAACCACGCCCGTGCCGTGTGGCTCGACTACGACGCCGGAGGAAGCCATGCCCATCGCGACGGCATGAACCTTGGCCTCTTCGCCAAGGGGCTCGACCTCATGCCCGACTTTGGCTACCCCCCCGTCCAATTCGGCGGTTGGGGCGGTGAGAAGTTCGGCTGGTATGTCATGACCGCATCCCACAACACCGTAGTCGTCGACGGCAACTCGCAGGCCGTCTCCGCCGGTCGAACGACCCTCTGGGCCGACGGCAAGCAGTTCCGAGCCATCCGCGCCTCCGATCCCGCCCTCATCGGCGGAAAACAGTACGAGCGCACCGTCCTGTCCGTCGACCTCTCCGACAACGACTTCTACGTCTTCGACGTCTTTCGCGTCGTCGGCGGCACGGACCACGCCAAGTTTGTCCACAGCCACTTCGGCAAGATCACACCCACGGGGCTCTCGCTCCAACCGGGCGAACCCTACGGCCACGCCACGCTCATGCGGAACTTCCAGTGCGACCGCGCCGCAAAACCGGGATGGAGCGTCGACTGGGCCATCGAAGACCGCTACGGCTACCTGCCAAAGGACGCCCAGGTCCATCTCCGATACACCGACCTCACCAACGACGCGGCCGCATCCACCGCCGAGGCATGGGTCATGCAGGGCATCTTCGATTCCACCCAGGAGGCCTGGATCCCCAGAATCATGATCCGACGCGCCGCCGAAAAGGCCCCCCTCGCCTCGACCTTCCTCGCCGTCATCGAGCCGTATGAGAAAACCCCCAACCTCGCCCGCATACGCCGACTCCCCCTGGAGGATGCCTCCGGCAAGGCGTATCCGGACAACAACGTCGCAGTGGAACTCCAGCTCAACAATGGTCGCCGGGACCTCATCGTCGCCGCGGACGTCGAGAACGCCGCCGGCCTCCGTCCCGCATGGGCGATGGGCGCCGAACTGATCCAGAAGGCGTGGAATCTGAAGTACGACGGCGATCTCTGCGTCGTCCGGACGTCACCGGACGGAAAGATCGACCGGATCGCGATCTGCCGAGGCGCAGCCCTTGCCGTCGGGGACGTCACGGTTCGTCTCAAGAAGCTGACCGACTACGTCGAACTCCGCTTCGACGACAAGGGCAAGCCCGTCGTGGCCTCCGGCAACCTCGACGACATCGCCGAGATCGCCGTCAAGGGACAGTCCTTCTGGAAACAGTAGGGCGAGGACGGCACCGCCCCCCCGGCGGTCTGCCCAAACCCTCTGCCGCGGTCGACAGGTAGTCCGTACATGACCCAGCACGGAAACATCCGACCCATCCGCCCGGAAGACTGGCCGGCCGTCGACGACATCATCCGACGAATCTGGAGCATCGGGCTGGCCTGCCTCCGCGAGCGGACATACGACCGCCTCATCGGCGGAAAGCCCTGGCAGGAGCACAAGACGGCCGAGGTCCGCCAGGAGCTGTTCGCCGAACCGGCCAACAGCTTCGTCACCGAGGTCGATGGACGCGTCCTCGCCTTCTGCTGCCTCCACGTCGACACCGCAACCGGAATCGGCGAGATCGGCCACAACGGCGTGCATCCCGACGTTCGCGGCCAGGGATACGGCCCCCGCCAGATCGAGTTCATCCTCGATGAGCTTCGCCGACGCGGCATGAGCACCGCCGAGGTCCAGACCGCTCTCAACGATGGACACGCCCCCGCGCGTAAGATGTACGAGCGTGCGGGCTTCAAGCCCATCATTGGCTTTCAGCGATACTACCTGCAACTGTGACATGACAACCTGGGATAGATCATGACCCACACCGGAAAGCTGATCGTACTTGGCCAGGATGGCGCCATACCCTACCTCGTCGCCGAGGGCATGGCCTCCGGCGCCCTGCCGAACTTCGCGCGCCTTGCCGCCCGAGGCGTCTTCGCCAAGGTGCTGCCGCACCCCTCCGGCGTGACCCCCGGGAACTGGGCCCACGTCTCGACAGGCGCCCTACCGTGGACCACCGGAATCAGCGAGTTCGCCCTGCACCGCATCGGCTCGCCTTACACCGATTACATCGACGCCTTCCAACGCCCAGAGTGCGCCGCTGAAACGCTCTGGGAGACACTCGCCCGCCATGGCCGCCGATCCGCCACGATCAGCTACCCCCACGGACGTCCGCGCAGCGACCGCCATCACGCCGCTATCGGCGGACACGGCGCACCCGGCGAGTCCGCCCCCTACACGACCGTCTGCCGATCACGAGGACTCTTCAGCAACCGTGTAACCCCCGCTGACCCCTACCGCTGGGCCGAGCATGAGCTCCTTCCCGTCGACCAAGCCGGACGCGTAACAATCGCCGTCGGCCCCTTGGACGAGCTCGACTCCCCCTGGCTGACCCTCGGCCTCGAGCTCATCGAAGGCAACCGAGTCCGCATCACCTGCTCAGACACCGGCCGGACGTTGCCCGAGATCTCCGCAGGACAGTGGACCCCCTGGATCGAGTGTTCAGGGCACTGGGAAGACCGCGAGGTAGCATGCGAGTTTCGCGTCCGCCCCACCGTCGTCGAGACCGCCGCCCGACGGCTTGCCCTCTACGTCGGGGCGTTACAACTCAGAGACGCCTTTGGCGACCCGACGGATTTGACCGCCGGTCTTCGCAAGAAGCTCGGACCATATACCGAGCCATTGAACATCTCGGCCCTGCTCACCGGATGGATCGACCCTGACGGCCTCATGGACGAGTTCCGCCAGCAGGCCGTCTGGCAGGCTCGTGCCGCAGTCGAGTTGACCCAACGGATGGGCTACGCCGCCGTCTTCAGCAAGTGGCATGCCTTCGACAAGTTCTACCACTTCTTCTTTCAAAGGATCGATCCCGACAGCCCGCTCTTCCAGCCTGACACCTTCGACTACTACGAGCGAATCCATCAGTCCATCCTTCGCATCGCCGACGAGATGGTCGGAATCGTGCTCGACGCCGTCGATGACGACACCCTCCTCGCGGTCCTCTCCGACCACGGACTCATGCCCTCGCGGCGAAGCGTCAACGTCAACAACTACCTCGCCGACAACGGATTCCTCGCCACGAAGCACAGCGCTACCGAAGGCCGCAAGATCGAGATCGATTGGTCCAAGACATGCGCCGTCGCACACCCCTTCTCGCAGATCTGGATCAACAAGAAGTGCTGCGACCCCGATGGAATCGTCGAACGTGGCGCGGAATACGAACGCGCGAGAGATGAGGTCATCGCCGCCCTGCGAGACTGGAAGGACCCGCTGACCGGCAAGCACGTCATGACCCATGTGTTTCGCGGAGAAGACGGCGCCTTCTATGGCCTGGGCGCGCCCACCGACGGCGACATCCGCTTCTATTGTCAGCCCGGATACAGCGTCTTCCGAAGCGTCCAGCCCACACCGGATGGCCAAGCCGTCACCGACGCGCAGGGCCCCTATCTCGGCGATCACGGCTCCTGCGAGCCCACGGCACGCCTCGGTCGCGGCAGCGAGACCGCCATGTGCTTCCTCGCCGGACCCGGCGTCCGCCCCGGATACGAACGACGCTACCCCCTCAGGATCTCCGACGTCCTGCCGACGGCCCTCACCGCCCTCCGCTGGCCGTTGCCCGCGAACAGCGAGGGCGGCGTGGCAATGGACTGCCTTGAGCCCGCGTGAGAGCGCGTCAGCACCGGCTCAGGATCGCGAGCGATCGTGGCCCCAGCTTCCACTGCGTGCTCGCAGCAGCCCCTTTCGCCTCCACCGCCACAAACGCATCGGAGGTCTGAACCGTCACGGATGAGCTGCCGTAATTCGCGAGAACCAGGAAGAGGTCGCGATTCGCAAATGCCGACGCCACGACGCCCGCCGGCAGCGCTCCCTTGAACAGGTCGCTGTCCCCGATCTCAAGCCAGGCCCAGGTCCCCTCCTCCACGAGCGGGAGGTATCGCTTGAGCCAAAGCGCATGCGTGGGCTTGGCTTCCGGCCGACCCGGGCATGAATCCCACCAACCGTAGCTGTGTGGCCCATCTGGATGGGCCTGATATTGCCTCCAAATCGCCCGGCAGTGTCGCGTCCAGAAACAGCGCTTCTCGTCCGGATACTTCACGCCCGGTATCACCGCCCGCTCGCCCGTAAACGGTCGACCCGCCAGCAGCAGCGGAAACTGCATGTAAGGGATCGCGTGCAGGTACAAGTCGTCCTCTCGCTCGATCCGTGCCCGACTCATGTCCAGGCACGGAACGACGTACGGCGCGTGGTTCTTCACCGCCTCTCGCAGCTCGTCCACGTTCCCAACCGACTCACCCACCCACAGGTAGTCGTACACCTTCATCGACGTCCGCGGGCAGTTCGTCGCGCTGTAGTGCAGTTTCACCACCCCACCGCGACGCTTGACCTCGGCGTAGATCAGCGCCAGCAGGTCCGTCAGCGCGCCGTCACAGTCATTTCGCTCCTCGAACGCGAGCACCTCGTCTTTGGTCGCGGGACGTGGGTTGCCCGCCAGCGGAATGTAGCCGAGGTCGTTGTACAGTCCGTCCACGCCGTACTCGTCCAGGATCCGCGTCAGCCGCGGCAACAGATACGCTCGCCACCCCGCGCTGGCTGGCGAGCATCGGGCGTAGCGAAAGCAGATCTCCACGAGATCCTGTTGCCGGGCCCACTCATCGCGAGAATCCGGATCGGTCCGCTCGAAAAAGCCGCTTGAGGCATACACGATGAGTTTCATGCCTCGGCGATGGACCATCTCGACGAACCGGCGGAATCCCTCCGGGTTCAGAGGCCCCAGCTTATGCCCGCCGAACATCCGCTGCGAATCGTTCCACTCCTCGTGCAGTTGGATCAGTCGGATGCCGTGTTCCCGTAGTCGGTCCAGCTCGGCTTCGTCCCAATCGTCCGGGTTCCACGGCTTGCGGCATGGGTACTCCCCCAGGTTGTACACGCACTGGCCGGACAGGTAGCTGGTGATGAGGTGCTTGCGCAGGCACTTTCGGACCCCTCGCTCGCAGCGCCCGACGTTCTCCAGTCGTCGTCGGTGGTCCTCGGCCGTGTACGTCGCCATGATCCGCGCCCTTTCACGCACCATGACCTGGATCTGGGCTCCGCTCGTCGCCGCGGCGCTCGATGACGAGGCGGACGGCCCGATGAGCGTGGCCCCCGCCCCCGCCCTGATGAACTCTCGACGGTTCATGCCCTGCCTCCCGATCGATCCCTCCATCCGAGCCCCCAACACTATGCCCCATAAGAAAGACGGTCGCCAGCGCTCAGCGCCAACGACCGTCTCCTGGATTCCTGCTTCCAAGACCCGCTAGCAAGTCTTTAGCATCTCTTCGTAGGTCACGACCTTGCCGTTTTCGTCGATCGACTTGCGGAGCATCAGCCCAAGCTGTGACGCCAGCCGGCCGTACTCGGGTGACGCCAACGGCTGCTTGCCTTCCTTGATGCACTTGACCCACGTGTTGAACGCCTCTTGCGTGTCGTTGACGCCCGGGGCCTTGATCGGGTCTGCATCCTTCTTGCCGCGCTGCCAGAAGTTGCCGCCGAAGATGTCCATCCCGCCCTTGGACCCGACGAACTTCAGGTCCATGCCGCACAAGCCGCCCACGCTGTGCCAGTCGTGGCTGTAGTTCATGACGACGTGGTTCGGGTACTCCAGCACCGCCGAGTAGAAGTCCGTCACGTTCCGGCCCGGGTCCTTACTCGTCCAGATGTCACGCCGGCCGATTGCGAACGCCTTCAGCGGATGACCCTTCGTGATCCAGTTCACAACGTTGAACTCGTGGCACGCCTGCTCCAGCATCCAATCCCCGCACGTTTTCCGGTGGCTGAACCACCCCATCAGCGGACTCGCGCCGTTGTGTCGCGCAATGCGACACTCGACGAGATCGCCGATCTCACCCGCCTGCGTCCGCTCGACCGCCTCGATAAAACGCGGATTGTACATCCACTGGAAGCCCATCGTCACGATCAGCTTCGGATTCGCCTTCGCCGTCGCGCAGCAGTCGTCCAACTCCTTGACGGCGATGCCCAACGGCTTCTCGGCATAGTGATGCTTGCCTGCCACCATCGTGTCGATGAACATCTGAGCGTGCCAGTTGCACGGCGTCGCCTGCGTCACGGCATGAATGTCGTCCCGCTCCAGCATCCGCTTGTAGTCCAGATCGCCCTTGTCGTAGACGTCGGGCTTCTTGCGGTCCTTCATCATGTCCAGGGCCTTCTTGATGCTGTCCTGGCTCGGATCGCAAATCGCCACGACCTCGACGTCCGGGATCTTCAGCAAGCTAGCCAGATGCGCCCCGCGACCGCGACCGCCCAAGCCAATCATCCCCACACGGATCTTCGCACCGGCCGCCACCGCCTTCGGGGCCTTGCCCTTATGCGCCTGTCCCGCGGCGCCCAGCCCCCCCGCCGTGCCGGCACAGCCCGACATGCCCGCAAGGGCGCCCGCCGCCCCAACCTTCATTGCGCTGCGTCGAGACATACGACCCGCCATGATGACTCCTCCAGTAGGACCGTTCTTCTGTTTCAGTTGTTGCTCCGAAGGCCGACCGCCGACCTACCGGAACCCAGAAGTGTAACACATCATCCCCCGCGATCAACTCTCTCCCCCTGATCGCGCTGCGGGGTTCCGCGCCGTTGTGGTAACGTCTTGAGCCCAGTCGAGCCAACAGTCCGAGCCGCGCGATTCATCCCGCCCGGCCACACTGATTAGCGGCATGAGCTCGGCGGAACGTCTCTGCGCACAGACCGGCGGAAAGAACACTGCCCCCTCGAGCGTCAGACCCCATAGGTGGAGCGTGCTTTGCCCGACCGATTGGTGTACGATACTGACTATCATCTCATCCCCACGCAAACTGCTCACCGTAGTCCGCACGGGACTCTACGCCGATCACCCCCAACGCGAAAGGATTCAGTCATGGCACAGGCAGGACCACAGGCACAGCAGGGCGACACCGTGCGCGTACACTACACCGGCAAGTTCGACGACGAAACCGTCTTCGACAGCTCCGACGGGCGCGATCCGCTCGAGTTCACCTTGGGCCAGGGCCAGGTGATCCCAGGTCTCGAGCAGGCCGTTGTCGGAATGGCGCCGGGAGATACCAAGACCGCCACCATCCCAATGGACGACGCCTACGGCCCCCACCAGGCGGAAATGGTCATGAACGTCGATCGAGGCGACCTGCCCCCCAACATCGACCCGCAGGTGGGCCAGCAGCTACAAAGCCGTTTGCAGGATGGACAGGTCATCGTCCTGACCGTCACCGACGTGACCGAGGCTGCCGTCACCCTCGACGCCAACCATCCGCTAGCCGGAAAGGACCTCGTCTTCGACATCGAACTCGTGGAAATCGCTTAACTCTCACGTCGCCGCCGCTATACTGAGACCCCATCTCGCCCCGAGGGGGTCGACCGTCCTCAGGGGCGAATTGTGCGCGCTCTGAAGGAGCAAGTCCCATGCAGATGGTGGTCCTCTTGCTGGTCAGCGTGGTCTTCATCGTTCTGGCAACGACGAAGCTGAGGCTTCACCCCTTCCTCGCCCTGCTCATAGCCGCCTTCGGCTACGGCATCGGTTGCGGCAGCATGTCCCTCGCCGACGTCGTCACCTCGGTCAATCAGGGCTTCGGCGGAACGATCGGCTCGATCGGGATCGTCATCCTGGCCGGCACGATCATTGGCACCTTCCTCGAGAAGTCAGGCGGCGCCCTGCAGCTCGCCGAGGCCGCCCTGAAACGCGTCGGCCAGCGGAACGTTCCCCTCGCCATGGCCATCGTCGGCTACGTCGTCAGCATCCCCGTCTTCTGCGACTCAGGCTTCGTCATCCTATCCCCCCTGGCCAGAGCCCTCTCCTCCAAGGCAAGGCTCACCTTGGCCAGTAGTGCCATCGCCCTCAGTCTCGGCCTCTATGCCACTCACACCATGGTTCCCCCCACACCCGGCCCCGTCGCCGCCGCCGGCATCATCGGCGCTGATCTCGGCCTCGTCGTCTTCTGGGGCGCGGTCGTCAGCGTCGTCGCCCTCCTCGCCGGCTGGCTGTTTGCCGTCAAGGTCGCCGCGCGCGTCCAGATCGACCCCGACGCGGACGCCGAACAGGCGGATGCCCCTCACGCCTCCGCCCAGGCCCCGTCGGCCTTCAGATCCATCCTCCCGATCTTCCTCCCCATCCTGCTCATCCTTCTCCGCTCGGTCTGCGAGCTTCCCTCGCACCCGTTCGGCATCGGCAAGGCTGCCACCTTCATCAGCTTCATCGGCCAACCCGTCGTCGCCCTCCTGCTGGGCGTCTTCCTGGCCTTCTCGCTGCCGAAGAAGCTCACCAGGGACATGCTCTCCGCCTCCGGCTGGGTCGGCCAGGCGGTCCTGGCCGCGGCAACCATCATCATCATCACCGGCTGCGGCGGCGCCTTCGGCAAGGTCCTCCAGAACTCGGGCATCGCCGACGTCGTCAAACAGCACCTCGGTGAAACGAACCTCAGCATCTGGTTGCCCTTCCTCATCGCCGCCGCCCTCAAGACCGCCCAAGGCTCTTCCACCGTGGCCATCATCACCACCGCTGGCATCGTCGCGCCCCTGCTCGGTTCGCTGGGCCTGGACACGCCCACCGCCAAGGCCCTTGTTGTCGTCGCCATCGGAGCCGGTTCCATGGTCGTCAGCCACGCCAACGACAGCTTCTTCTGGGTCGTCACCCAGCTCTCCAAAATGACCGTAAAGGACGGATACAAGCTCCAGACCCTCGGCACGCTCGTCGAAGGCGGCGTCGCCGCGATTGCCCTGTGGATCATCGGTCTGATCGTCTTGTGAACAAGCCTGGAGGGCCCATTTCTTCACAGTGGGGTAGCGCGAGTTCCGTGGGGATTTGACGTCATCTGCGCCCCGAGTGCAGACCACCCATTGAGAACTCCAGACGAGCGAGTTCCCAGTTTGTCTCGGCGTGCGGTTCAGCTCACCCCCAACCACGCACGCCGCGCCGCGTCTACAAACGCACGCACGTTCTCCTCCGGCGTTTCCCGCGGAACCATCTCGCCCGAATTCATGACGTGACCGCCGTGGCGGCTGACGCTCCGGACGATTCGCTCCACCTCGGCACGCACCTGCTCGGGCGTACCTCGCGCTAGAATCCGCAGCGGATCCACGTTGCCCGACAGGCAAACGCGCCCCCGCGCGATCTTCCGCGCCTCCTCGATATCGATCCCCGGCCCGACGCTCAGGATGCTGAACCCTACCTCCGCCTGCAGGTCCACCATCGCCGGCAACTCCTCGCTGGCGTGGTAGATGACCACCCCGCCGGCGCCCTTGTACGCCTCACACACTCGCCGCGCCGGCTCCATCGCCAGCGCCCTGTAGGTGTCCGGGCTGATCAGGTGCCCCGACGCATTGCAGTCCCCAAACCAGATCGCGTCCGCCCCCGCCTCGATCTGGTCCAGGCCGAACCGCGTCTGGTACTCCTCGAAGAACGTGCACGCCTCGGCGATGAACTCGGGGTTGTCGTACAGCAGCATCATCGTCTCGTTGATACCGAACGCCAATGTCGCCGAGCTCAACGGCGCCGCCGTCCGCCCCGTCACGCACACGCGATCCCCAAAATGCCCCTTGACCGCCGAGATCGCATCGAGCAGCACCTTCATCCGCCCTTCCACGCGATACCCGTGATCGCGCAGGCCCGCAAGCGACGCCTCCGTCGCCGGCAGGTAATCGCACGTCGCCGGCAGAATGTCGCCCTCGCCCCTGACGCCCACCCCGAGCGGCTCGAACTCCATGCAGTCGTCCACCTGCAGCCAGGCCCAGTCGTAGTTGAACCGCTCGACGGCCTCGATCTGAACCCGGGCCATTTCCTTGGCGTCGGAGTTATACCGATCGTACCGACTGCCGCAGACCCGGACGTCCATCTCCTCGCTGCAGATGAACACGGGCAATCGGTCCGGGCGCTCCATCGCCACGGCGCGACGAACGTCGTTCATGATTCCTGGATAGGCCATGGTCACGTCCCTCCAGCCAATGAGCCGGCGCCGAGCAGGATAGGCCGATTGCCGCCCCGCGTGCAAGGCCGAGCCGCCGCCGAACCCCCTCGCCCCATCCCGGGCGCCAGGGCTACAAGAAGGAGAGGTTTTGGGCTATCCTGGCGATCCGTCGATCTTGCCGCGCGGCTCATCGTCAATGGCATGCCTGGACGCCTGCGTTATCGGCGACCGGCAGCCAGGCTAGGAGGAGTCATATCGTGAGGAGTGCCACCACCAGATTCGGAAACATCGGCCGAGTCCTGCTAGCGATCGTCATCGCCCCGATCCTCGTCGGATGCCACGGCAGCACCAAGCAGGACGCCATCTGGATCTACCGATATCCGACCTTCTTCAAGGACGACCTCAAACGGATCGCCGTGCTCCGGTTCGGAAATCGCACTCGCGTGCGCGGCGTCGGCGAGCGCATCAGCGACAAGGTCTCCGCCGTCCTCACTAACAACCGGACCTACGAGGTCTACACCCGGACGAACCTGAAGGACATCCTCCGCGAGCAGGACGCCTCCAACGTCGGAATCATCTCCGGAGATCTGGCCAAGAAGATCGGACGCCTCAAGTCCGTCCAGGCGCTCGTCTGTGGCGTCTGCAACCGCTGCGAGACGACCACCAAAAGCGAGACCCGATACAACGCCGTCCCCATCTGGGGCAAGAATGCCCAGGGCATGCCCGTCGTCACCGGATACCGCCAGGTCCCCTATCGCTACACCCGACACGACGCATTCGTCGAGTGTCAGATGGTCGTCATCGACTGCGTTACCGGCCTACAAATCTACGCCGTCAGCGAGCCGTCGAACCTCTATGCGGCCGGTAGCCCCCCCAAGTACGGACCCGCTGATCTCCTCAGAATGGCCGAAGACGATCAGATCAACCGACTCGTCCGCGGCGTCGCCGTCACCCGCACGCAAATCAAGCTCGAGGGAGAGGTGCTCCAGACCGCCACCTCGCTCTACGAAGGAAAGTGGGAGTACCAGCGACGCCTCACCCCACCCGATAAGCAGTTCTATGTCGTCGTCCGACTCCCCGCCGCCGCCGATCGCAACAACTTCCAGATCACGATCGTCCCCAAGGGCGAGCGAGAGACCGTCGCACAGAAGCCCTTCGTCTGGACGCGTAGACACGGCTCGTTCGGCCACAAGTTCCTCATCGACCCCATCGTCAAGAAACAAGGCTTCGGAGACTACCAGGCCAAGCTCTATTCCGGCCCCGTGGCCAGCACCCCGCCCATCGCGACGTACGACTTCTCGATCGTCGAGAAACGCTGAGGTCGTCGCTAGAGACGGCGCCCTCCGGAGGTGTAATCGAAATGGCATCGAACAGAGCCAAGGCCAAGGCCCTCGCCAAGGAGTACATCGACCGCGGCCGCTGGAAGGACTTCGCCGAGGCCCTCTACATCCAGGCCAACGGCAACCCCGAGATCATCCCCTGGGCCGACATGGTCCCCAACCCTCACCTCGTCGCCTGGGCCGAGGCCAGAGGCCTCCGCGAGGATCTCGAAGGCTCCGGAGCGGTCCCGCTCAGAGCCCTAGTCATCGGCTGCGGCCTCGGCGACGACGCTGAGTACCTCGCGGGCCACGGCTTCGACGTCGTCGCCTTCGACATCGCCCCGACCGCCATCGACTGGGCACGTGAGCGTTTCCCCAACTCGAAGGTTCGTTACCAGGTGGCCGACCTCTTGGATTTCCCCAACGACTGGAGGCACGCCTACGACTTCGTCTTCGAGGCCTATACCCTCCAATCGATTCCCCGCGACGAGTTGCCCGCCGCCGTAACCGCCCTGGCCGACACCGTATCCCCCGGCGGCCGACTGCTCATCGTCTGTCGCGGTCGCGATGCCAACCAAAGCGCCGCCGAGATCCCCTGGCCGGTCTGCCGCGAGGACCTTGCCCCGCTCCTAGACAGCGGACTCGCCGAAACCAGCTTCGAGGATTACATGGATCACGAAACCCCGCCGGTCAGGCGGTTCCGAGCGGAATACCGAAGGCCGACCGCAAGATAGAGGAATCTCCGCACATGCCTCACGAGTTTGACGGCGACAGATACACCAAGGCCTCAACGCACCAGAAGGAATGGGGCGCCAAGCTCATCTCCGAAATCGCCTTCCGAGGCGACGAGCGTATCCTGGATCTCGGCTGCGGCGACGGCGTGCTCACCGCCCGCCTCGCCAAGCTCGTTCCCGACGGCGAAGTGATCGGCATCGACGCCTCCGCCGGCATGATCGAAGCGTCCCGAAAACTCGAGGGTGGCAACCTCCGCTTCGACCTCATGGACATCAACGAGATCCGCCTCGACGGCCACTTCGATCTCATCTTCTCCAATGCCGCCCTCCACTGGGTCCTCGACCACGAGCGACTCCTGGCCAACGTCTCCTCGCTCCTGACCGAATCCGGCGTCGCCAGATTCAACTTCGCCGGTGATGGCAACTGCGCCACGTTCTACAACGTCGTCAAGGAAGTAATGGCCCTCGCCCCCTTCCGAGATCACCTCGCCGACTTTCGCTGGCCCTGGTACATGCCTGCCGTCGACGAGTATCAGGACCTCGTCGCCGGGGTACCCTTCGCCGAATCCCGCGTCTGGGGCGAGAATGCCGATCGATACTTCCCCGACGCCGACGCCCTCGTCCGCTGGATCGATCAGCCGAGCATCGTGCCGTTTCGCCAACACCTCGCCGGCAACCACGAGCAGGCCTTTCGCGACGCCGTCGTCGAGCGGATGATCCGCCAAACGCATCAACCCGACGGAACCTACTTCGAGACGTTCCGTCGGATCAACCTGCTAGCGCGGAAGTAGCCGATGCCACACGACCCATCCGGCAAGCCGACCGTCACCAGAGACGACATCATCGCCGGTCTCCGCGCCCTGGGGATCAACCAGGGCCATCGCATGTTTGTCCATTCCTCCCTGAGCGCCTTTGGCCATGTCATCGGCGGGGCCGACGCCGTCGTCGACGCCCTCATCGAGACCGTCGGACCCGCGGGCACCGCCGCCGTCCCGACGTTCACCTGGCGCGCAAACCACAACGCCGACACCGTCGTCTTCGACGTCCGCCAGACCCCCACGGAGTTGGGCATCGTCCCCGAGACGTTCCGTCGCCGCCCGGAAGCCCTTCGCGACGAGCACGTCTGCCACTCCATCGCCGCCATCGGCGCCGACGCCTCTGCCGTAACCGGCGACGGCGTCCGCCCCTTCGCGTGGGGCAGCGGCATGTACCGCCTCTATGAGATGGATTTCTGGTACGTATTTCTCGGGTGCGGCTTCAACTCCTGCACCGCCCTGCACACCTGCGAGGAGTTGATGCAGGTCCCCTATCGTGCGTATCGCGACTTCCGAGGCTCGACCGTAATCCGAGCCGACGGCACCGCCGCCCCCTCGAAGTCGATAGAGTTTCTCTGCCGACCGCCCTATCATTCGGATCTGGCGAAGATGGCACCCGTCTTCGAGCAACAGGGAATCCTGCGAACGACGCGCGTCAGCCACGCTAGAATCGTCGCCGCCAAAGCGCGCGACATCGTCGACATCGGAACCCGCATGCTCGAGGCCGACATCGGCGCCTTCCTCGGCGACGATTGTCGCGAGCTCTTCGAGCGGCACCGCGAGGAGCTGGAATCCGGCTCTGCGTGATCCCCAACACCCTCCAGTCCTCATGAAGAAAGGACGTCCGAGATGAACGACAAACAGGCCAAGCTCAAGCGACTGCTCGACGCCCTGCATCACCGTGAGGGCGACCGCGTCCCCGCCGGTGACTTCTTCTGGACCGGCTTCCACAAGCGCTGCCGCGCCAAGTGGGGAGATGCCTTCGACCCGTATCGTCACTTCGATCTCGATTACGTCGTCGTCAACCCAAACATGGACCCCCGCATCCGCCCGTTCGAGATCCTCGATGAAAGCGGCGACGACGTCGTTGTCCGCACCGGCTTCGGCGCAACCATCCGCCGGCGAGGCGACCTGCCGATGCCGCACTACGAGTCCTTCAGCGTCACCGCCCCCGAACAGATGGCCGATTTCCAGTTCGACGCCCCGGACGACCCCAGACGCTTCCTCGAAGGCGGCGACGACCAGATCAACGGTGTCGGTGACGCCCTCGCCCGAAACCTGCCCCCCTGGACCGACCGCGTCGACGCCTACGTCGATGATCTCCCCGTCTTCGGTTCCATCTGCGAATGCCATGAGTACCTCTGGCGCATCGTCGGCAGCGAAAACGCCCTCTTCTGGATGGCCTCCGACCCCGAGCCGCTAAAGGTCTTCGTAGACCGCATTGGGGGTTTCCTATACGACCTGACTGCCGCCCAGATCCAGGCCGCCAAAGGCCGCCTCTCCGGCATGTACATCTGGGGCGACGTCGCCTACGTGCGCGGAATGATGTTCGGAGCCCCCAGATGGCGCGAGATGTTCAAGCCGCACGTCAAGCGCCTGATCGAGCTCTGCCACGCGCACGACCTCCCGGTCATCTATCACGGATGCGGCGACGCCAGCGACGTCTTCGACGACATGGTCGAGATCGGACTCGACGGCTACAACCCGCTCGAGGCCAAGGCCGGTCTCGACGTCGTCAAGCTCAAGGCCAAGTACGCCGGCAAGCTCGCCATGGTGGGCAACATCGACGTCCGCGTCCTCGAAAAGAACGACCCCGACGCCATCCGCCGCGAGGTCCTGTACAAGCTCCAGGCCGCCAGAGGCGGAGGATGGGTCTTCCAGTCCGACCACTCAGTCAGCAGCGACGTAGCGCCCGAGAGCTACGAACTGGCCATCAAGACCCTCCGCGACCACGGAACCTATCCCCTCGATGGCATCTCGATCGCCCTGCCATTTGACCTGACCGCCGACTAATGCGATCCTGGCACGAGCATCGCCAAGCTCCTCGGCCGCGCAGGCTGGTCGAACACAAAGGAAGCCAGGCCAATGACGACCACCGTCGAGACACCCGCCACACCCGTCCTTCGGCTCGAAAACGTCAGCCGCGTCTTTCGCATGGGCGAGATCGAGGTCCGTGCCCTCGTCGAAGTCGACCTGACCATCAATCCCGGCGAGTTCCTCGTCATCCTCGGACCCTCCGGTTCGGGCAAGAGCACCCTACTGAACCTCATCGGAGGAATCGACCGTCCAACCACAGGCCACGTCTGGCACGGTCAGACCGACCTCGCCGCCCTCAACGATCAGGCGATGACCGCCTACCGCCGACAGCAGGTCGGATTCATCTTCCAGTTCTACAACCTCGTGCCAACGCTGACCGCACACGAGAACGTCCAAGTCGCCACGGAGCTCGTGGATGACCCGATTGATCCCGTCACCGCGCTCGAGATGGTCGAGCTCGCCGAGCGAGCCGACCACTTCCCATCACAGATGTCCGGCGGCGAGCAGCAGCGCGTCGCCATCGCCCGAGCCCTGGCCAAACGGCCGGAGTTGCTTCTCGCCGACGAACCGACCGGGGCGTTGGATCTGAAGACCGCCCGACGCGTCTTGTCGCTCCTCCAAAGGCTCAACGACGAGCAGCATCTGACCGTCGTGCTGATCACGCACAACCCGGCCATCGCGGGCATCGCCCGACGGACGATCCGCCTCGTCAGCGGAGGCCTCGCCGAGTCGCGAGTCAACGAGCACCCCATTCGCGCCGAAGAGGTGAGCTGGTAACCCGAGGACCGACGCAGTGGCAACCCTGCACCGCAAACTCGCCAGAGACCTCCGCCGCAGTATCGGCGTCCTCCTGACCATCGTCGTCATCATTGCCGTCGGCATCGGCTCATTCATCGGCTTCGGCTCGGCGCAGCGCATCCTCAAGGCCAGCCAGGCCGCCTACTATCGCCAGTACCGCTTCGCCGACTTCTGGGTCGACGTGAAGAAAGCCCCGCTCAGTGCCGTCGAGCAGATCGCCAAGCTACCCGGCGTCGCGAGCATTAACGCCCGCGTGGGCTTCGACGTCATCCTCGACCTCCCCGACGTCAGCCAGCCGCTGACTGGCCGTCTCATCTCCATCCCCGAGCGCGGCTTCGACGAGACCCTCAACGCCATCTGCCTCACCCGAGGCTCCGGATTCTCCAGCGACCGACCCGAAGAGGTCATCCTAGGCGACGCCTTCGCGAAGGCTCACGGGCTCGAGCCCGGCGATCGAATCCAGCTCATCCTGAACCGAAAACAAGAGTCCTTCGTCATCGTTGGCACCGCTATCAGCCCCGAGTACGTCTACATGGTCCGCGGCGAGGGCGACGTCATGCCCGACCCAGAGCACTTCGCCATCCTCTACGTCAAGGACCACTACGCCCGTGACGTCCTCGACTTCCAGGACGCCTGCAACCAGATCGTCGGCGCCATGGTCCCCGGCGCCGAGGACAAGATCGACGCGACGCTCGAACGCATCGACCGAATGCTCGACCCCTACGGAGTCCTCGCCACGACCCCCCGAGACCGACAGGCCTCACACCGCTTCCTCTCCGACGAGATCGAAGGCCTGGGAATCTCCGCCACCTTCATGCCCGCCATCTTCCTGATGGTCGCCGCCCTTGTGCTCAACATCCTCATGAGCCGATTCGCCGAACGACAGCGCGTCATCGTCGGCACGCTCAAGGCCCTCGGCTACTCCGACAGGACCGTCCTGCTGCACTTCCTCTCGTTCGGCATCGTCGTCGGCGTCGCCGGTGGCGCAGCCGGCGGCGCTCTAGGCGTCGCCGTCACCTACGGCATGATCGAGATGTACAAGATGTTCTTCCAGTTCCCCACCTTCCTCTACCGAACCTACCCCGATCTGCTCCTCATCGGAATGACCATCAGCGTGGGCTTCTCTGTCGCCGGCTGTGCCAAGGGCGCCCTCTCCGTACTCAAGCTCCAGCCAGCCGAGGCGATGCGCCTCAAACCCCCAGAGCGTGGCGGTCGAATCCTCCTCGAGCGCTTCCCCATGCTCTGGCGCCGGCTCAGCTTTCGAACGCACATCGCCCTGCGAAGCCTATTCCGCAATCGCGTTCGCACCCTATCAGCGATCTTCTCCTCAGCCCTGGCCACCGCGATCGTCCTCGCATCGCTGGTCATGTACGACTCGATGGTCTTCCTCGTCTACTTCCAGTTCGACCGAGTCATGCACAGCGACGTCGACATCGGCATGCGAGACGAGAAGTCGATCGCCGCCCTCTTTGAGGCCCGTCGCTTGCCCGGGGTCGACTACGCCGAGCCCGTCCTCGGCCTCCGATGCGACCTGCGAAACGGCAGGCAGTCCAGACGCATGACCATCTCCGGCTTCGAGCACCACCACCGGCTGACGACCCCTATGTCCGCCGATCTCCAGCCCGTCCGCATCCCCGACGAGGGACTGGTCATGTCGGCCAAGCTCGCCGACATCCTTGGCGTGCGCGTGGGTGATCCCATCGAGCTGACGCCCGTCAGAGGCCGTCGACGAACCGTCACCGTCCACCTATCATCGGTCATCGAGAGCTTCCTGGGTCTCGAGTGCTACGCCAATCTCGAATACCTCAGCCGCATCGTCGGCGAGGACCGCGCCGTCAATTCCGTCCAGCTTGCCGCGGACCCCGTCGACACCGATCGGCTCTTCCACGCAATCAAGACCATGCCCAACGCCCAGGGCGTCAGCGTCACCGCCAACGCCCGCGCCGCCATCGAATCGACCTTCGTCGCCACGATGCTCGCCACCCTCGGCATGTGCGTCATCTTCGCCGGAACGATCTCCTTCGGCAGCACGCTGAACCACTCGATGGTCGAGATCAGCGACCGAATCCGAGACATCGCCACCTTCCGAGTCCTCGGCTACGGCCCCCGCGAGATATCCGGCATCTTCTTCCGGCAGACGCTCGTCACCTTCGTGGTCGGACTCGCCGCGTCCATCCCCATCGGCTATTGGATGGTCCTGGGCCTCGCGTCCGCCTACGATTCCGAGCTCTTCCGAATGCCCGTTTTCATTCGACCCAGAACCGTCCTCATCACGGCCGCCATCTCACTGGTGTTCGTGCTCATCTCTCAGTTCTTCGTCCGCCGCCAGATCAACAAGCTCGACTGGCAGGAAGGCATCAAGGTCAAGGAGTAGTGAGGCGACCCATGAAAACCGTCAAGAAGTCCTGGATCATCATCGCCGTCGTGCTGATCGTCGCCGCCGCCGTCGGGATCTGGTCTGCCACCAGGCCCGAGGCCACCGTCGAGGTCATCCGCCCCACCATCCAGACGATCACAGCCTACGTCGAGGAGCAGGCCGTCACCGAGCTCCCCCACGACTACCTGATCTCCATGCCGATCTCAGGATGGCTCGAACCGATCACCCTGCGCGAAGGCGATCCCGTCAAGAAGGACCAGGTAGCCGCGCGTCTCGATACCGACGATCTGAAGGACCACGCACTCCAGGCCCAACAGCGCATCGCCGTCCTCGAAACCAAGATCAGACAGACTAAGGACCACCGCCTCGAGAACAACGCCATGGTCGAGACCAAGGCGACCGTCAAGGCCATCGACGAAACCGTCAAGGCCGCCGAGGCGAAGCTCGTGGCCTCCCTCGCTGTCGCCCAATTCGCCAAGAGCGAAGCCCAGCGCGTCCGCAAGATCGCCGAGCAGGATGCCGCCACCGCCCGGGAGCTAAGGCTTGCCGAGACCGACGCCCGAAAGTCCGAGGCCGACTATCAGAGCGACAAGCTCCAGCTCGCAGCACTCAAGACCATCGCCGCCGTCAGCTACATCGGACCCAAGTTCATCAGCGACTACATCGCCCGGAAGGACTTCGACGTGGAAAGCCTCGAGCGGCAGCTCGAGGAGGCGCGTGCTCAGCTCGATATGGAGAAGCGGAACCTGGCCAGGGCCGAGATCAAATCCCCCGTCGATGGCGTCGTGCTCCAGCGGCACCAAACGCGACGCCAGTTCCTCCCCGCCGGCACGCCCCTACTCACCATCGGACGCCTCGACGACATGGAGGTCATCGCCGACGTCCTTACCCAGCGTGCCACGCGTATTTCGCCCGGCGATCCCGTCGAAATCTTCGGCGAGGCCATCGGCACCGAGAGCATCCCCGGCAAGGTCCTCCGCGTCTACCCCGCCGGCTTCAAGAAGATCAGCTCGCTCGGCGTCGAGCAGCAGCGCGTCAAGGTCGCCGTCAAGATGGACAAACGCCCCGAGCGTCTCGGCGTCGACTTCCGTGTCTACGTCCGCATCAACTACGCCCGGGCCAAAGACGCCATGACCCTGCCCCGGACCGCCCTGTTCCGCAGCGAGCAAGGCCAGTGGCAGGTCATGACCGTCCGCAACGATCGCACGAGTCTCGCCACGGTCAAAGTCGGCCTGACCAACGACGACCTCGCTCAGATCCTCGACGGTTTGAAGGCAAACGACATCGTGGTGGCCCGACCCTCGCGCGAGATCACCGCCGGAATGCACGTCGCCACGCAGAAGTAGGAACAGACGATCCCCCCCGGAACCGGACGCCATGGCTCATCGCGCACCCAGACAGCTCCGACGCTTCTGCCGCGACGCCTTGCCTCTCCTGCACCGATCGACGCAAGGCAAGCGTCTCCTCGACACCGTCAAGACAGTCGTCGAAACAGATCGCTGGAACTCCTTCGACCGTTTCCACCTGACGACGCAATCCCTCGCCCGGCGTTACGAAGAAGCTGGCGCAACCGTCCAGATCCATCCCGTCCCCACCGGCGGCGCCGTCGGCTCCGGGCGCTGGGTCATCCCCGAAGCCACCGACGTCCGCTCCGCCACGCTGGACATCCTCCGTCCAATCCGGAAGCGCCTCCTCGACTGGCGACAGAACCCCTGGCACGCCGTGATGTGGAGCGCGGCCACGCCGCCTGCCGGGCTCTCCGGACGTCTCGTCGTCATCGACGACCTGAGCATGATCCACGAGTCCGCACCCGGCTCGCTTGCCGGCCGAATCCTCCTCACGAGACTCAACCCCCGCCCCCTCCTCCGCGCGCTGGCCAAGCTGGGCATCGCCGCGGCCCTGACGGATCAACGCGTGCCGAACCATCCCGACGCCGTCGCCTGGACCCGGCTCGGCTGGGGCGGCCTTCCCCTCCCGGATGCCTCCCGCCGCCTCGTCGCCCTGGCAATGTCCGCGAACCAGGGAGGCGAGCTGCGCCGCCTCTACGAAAAGCACCCCGTCGTGGCTCTACGAGCCAAGGTCGACATCCGCCCGTACGTCGGCACACACGACGTCGTCTCCGCCGTTATCCTCGGACGCGACGATCCCCAGGACGAGGTCTGGGCCCTCGCCCACACCGCCGAGCCCGGCGCCGTCGACAACGCCTCGGGCGTCGCCGTTTCCCTCGAGATCGCTCACGTGATCAACGGCTTGATCGATTCCGGAAAGCTCCCTCGACCGCGGAGATCCATCCGCCTGGTCAATGCCTTCGAGTGCTACGGCTTCTTCGCCTACCTCGAACAAGTGCCTCGATTCCAGGCGCCTCTCGCGGGCGTCGTCATCGATTCGGTCGGCGTCCGCCCGACGCTGTGTGACCGACTCGAATGGCACGGGACCATCCCGATGTCAGCGGGCTTCGTCAACAGGATCGGACGGACCATTCTCAACGCCGCCCTCCGGATTCACAATCCGGGCTACCGCTGCGTCGACGCCCCCTTCGTCTCGACCAGCGACACGCTCATCGGCGACCCTATCTACGGCTTCCCGTGCCCCTGGCTAACCTCTTCCCGACGCGCCGCCCCGCCCCAATACGACGCATATCACAGCTCGGCCGACATCCCCAGTCTCCTGAGCGCCGCCGGATTGAGGACCTGCGCCGCCGCGATGGCCGCCTACCTCTACTACCTCGCCGATGCCGCCTCTGACGACGTCATCGAGATCGCCGACGCTGAGACGACCCACTCCGAACGACAGATCCAAAATGCCTCATCCGTCAGTGAGCGCCGCTACCTCCACGATCAACACCGAGTGTCCCTCCGGCGCCTGCAGCGCTGGATCTGGGGCGGAAATCGCTCCGCCGTGCTATCCCACCTCCAAAAGTGCCAACAACGAATCGAGCACGCCTGTGGCCCCAAGCGCATCCGAAGAGAACGCCCCACAAAACCCCGATCGATTCCTCGACGCACCGCCCCCCTCACCGTATGTCTCGAGAACGTCCCCGAGCCCGTCCCGGCCCGGATCCGCCAGTCGGGTCTCGTCGAGTGGTCAATGCTCTGGGCCGACGGCAACCGGGACCTCACCGACATCGCCGACGCCCTGAGCAACCAGCTCGGCCGAAGCGTGACCGTCGAGCAGGTTGATCGATTCGCCGAGGCCTGCGCCTCGATCGGATACGTCGAGCTGATGGACCCCCGGCGGATGATCACTCGCCGGCGACTCGTACGCGATCTAAGACGACTCGGCGTCCGTCGCGGAATGGACTTGATGGTCCACAGCTCGCTCTCCAAGATCGGACCCGTAGTCGGCGGACCCGAGACCGTCGTCGACGCACTCCTCGATGTCCTCACCCCCGGCGGAACCCTCTTGATGCCTTCCTTCAATCACGGTTCGGCACGCGTCTTCAACCCCGCCGCTACCCCTACCAACAACGGGGCCATCCCCGAGGCAATGTGGCGTCGCCCCGACGCCGTCCGAAGCCTCCACCCGTCCCATTCCATCGCCGCCATCGGCCCGAAGGCAGAGACCTATTGCCGCCATCACCTGGAAGTCGGCATCTGGGCCCCCGACAGCCCCATCGGACGGCTCGTCCACGGCGGCGGATACATCCTCTGCCTCGGCGTCACGCACACACGAACCACCGCTTACCACGTCGCTGAGATCTCCCTGCCCTGCCCCTGCATCGACATGTTCGGCAACACCGACCGCCTCGTCATGCCTGACGGCAAAGTCCACGACGTCCCCGGGCTCGCATGGCGTTCGCGCACCTGTCCCGTCCCGACCGAACGCCTCGACAAGACCCTTGATCGCCGTCGCCTCCAGCGGCACGGCGACGTCGGCCTCACTCGAGCCACACTCGTCAAAGCCATCGATCTCTGGCACGTCAGGAGAGAGCATCTAGGGAATGTCTGCCCCTCATGCCCGATCAGGCCGGACTACAGGGACTGATCGAGAACACTCGACACCGCAACACAATACTCGCCAAAGCCATAGCCGAACATCGGAACCGTCGCCCACACCACGAGCCGACCACAGACGCACAATCCGCGTCTTTTTCGGACCATCGTTCACTAACCCACCGCCGACGCGACGTGTCTCTGTTCTGAAAGGAGATAAACCATGGCGCGGTTAGCAGGTACACAGAGCGTTCTACCCGTTCTCTTCGTCCTCGTCAGCGTCGGAATGATGCCCGGCTGCGGCTATTCGCCCCCCCTGCTCGGAGATGCCGAGCCCAGCGCCAAAACCCAGTCCGACACCGACCAACCGGCGGTGTCAAACAGTGACGCTACCGACCTCGTCCCCTCCATAACCACCTCGACGGCGCCCCAATCGAACACACCGTCCGATTGCACAGCCGACACGACCGGCTCCGACGCACCCAGCGATACCAATGACGCGACCTGTCCCGACGACGACAAGAATGATGATGGCGACACCGGCGACGACACCGGCGCCAACGACGACCCAGCGTGCCCCGTCCTCACAGGATTCGGCACCAACCCCGGCCCGGGCACGGGCCCCGTCACGATCACGCTCCGCTACGTCGGTGCCAGCGGCCAGGTCAAATGCCATCCGACCATTCCGGGTTTTGACAACGTCGAGGTGGCCCTCGGCCTCGATGGCGAAAATACCATCACCTTCTCGAACAGTCCGGACCAGATCAGTCTTGGCGCCGTCGTCTTCGTGGCCGGCTCAAACGAGACCGCCGTCGCCGACGACCTCGTCCTGCAACGAGGCATAGACTACGCATGCGGGCAATCGATCACGCTGACGTTCGAGCCCCCCTGCGGAATCGCGCTCGATATCCCCTGACAAGCCCTCGACCCGCGGCCACCGACGTAGCGGTAGACCACCGCCATTGCGACGGTAACGAGGTCCGGTACAATCCTCCGATGTCGTTGGTTCAAGGAGTCCTACGATGAAACGTCCTGCTCGTCCAGCATCACTCGCTCGTATCGCTCTGTCCTCGATCCTGCTCCCCGTCGTCTTCGCCTGCGTGCCTCCGTCCAGCGGCACCGACCCCAACGCGACCGGCGACCTCACCGGACTCGACACCAACCCCGGCCAGGGCACCGGCCCAGTCACGGTGATCCTCCGCTTACCCGGCGCGATCGGGTCCGTCGCCGTACACCCCGACATCCCCGGAATCGGCCAGACGACGATCACCCTCCAGCCCGGCGGCGAGTCCACGCTCAACTTCGCGACCTGTCCCGAGCAGATCTCCCTCGGCACCGTCGTCTTTACGTCCGGAACCGGTGGCACCGACCAGCAAGGCCCCGTCGTGCTCGACCGCGGCACCGACTACGCATGCGGACAAACGCTGACAATCACGTTTAGTCTGCCGAACAACATCGCCTTGACGCTCAACTGACCAATCGATGCGTCAGCCGCGAACGTCCGGACGGGATTCGCCATGCACGATCCTCATGGCAAGGAGCACTACAAGGCAGCCCGTGTCGGAGCCGCCCCCGCCGTCATCACCGACGCCGTTCGAATCGCCAAGCCCGACTGTCGCTCGTGGGACCTCCTTGACGACCTCCGCGTCACCGCCCTTTGGGCCGAACATGACGCCCAGGCGGTCTGCCTCCTGTCCTACGACGTCTGCGAAATCACACGACGCGAAGTCCCCCTCCTCGCCCAGCCCGTGGCCGAAGCCCTGGGCGTCCAGCCCAATCACGTACACCTCTTCTGCACCCACACGCACAGCAGCAGTTGCGGCCGGGAACACGACATCGGTCTGCTGCAAGCAAGATCGCGAGAAGTCGCCCTTGCCGCACGCGCCGCCGCCACCCCCGCCAGCGGCGTCCACTTCCTCCGCGTCGACACCGGAACCTCCTACAACATCAATCGAAGGACCCTCGACGGCCCCCTCGGCACGTGGTGCCTCATGCAATCTCGCGGATGCACCGACGACGGAAACATCGTGGACGGAACCGAGTGGGTCCGCCAGAAGATGGCCGCTTTCGGCGCCACCCCGCGCGAGATCGCGGGGATTCAGGGCCCCTTCCCCGCAACCAGGCCCAACGACTCGCACCTCGACCTCGTCCTCTTCCCACGCGCTTCCGGAGGATACGCCGGCGGGCTCGTCCGGTTCACAGCCCACGCCGTCGTCTGCAGCGCCGGATACTGGCGCCCCAACCTCGGACGCGACTACCCCGGCTCCCTCTGCGACCGGCTGAGCCGCCACTTCGGCTGTCCCATCCTCTTCCTACAAGGCCCCTGCGGCGATCATCGCCCGCGCCACCGGGACGTCGGCCCCACCGCAAGAGACCGTATCGCCTCCGCCCTCGCCGACGCCCTCGTCTCACGGCTAGGCCAGATGACCGCCCACCCCTTCGACCGCCTGCAAAACGTCGTCGACACCGTGACCTGTGCCGTCCGCGAGGATCTCCCCCGAACCGTTGACCAAGCCCGGACCGAGGCCGACAAGGCCCGCGCCCGTCTCGACGCCCTACCCCACGGCCCCGAGCACCTGAAGCAACGCAAGGAAATCGCCGAGGATCTAGGCTTCTGCCAGGCGGCCGTGAACATGCTGCACGGCTACCCCTACCTCCTGCCCGGCGAAGCCGAAAGCAAGCGCGCCGATCTCTCCGTCTCCCTCGTCCGCCTCGGCAACGTCCGGCTCTTGAACTTCCCCGGTGAGCTCTTCTCGACGCTGACCGCCGACCTGCCCGCCCCCCACGACGGCCCCCTCGTCGTCACCTCCTTCGCCGACGGCGTCACCGGCTACCTCATGCCCCCCGCCGACTTCGCCCAGCGCGGATACGAATGGACCAACGCCCCCTTCACACCCGACTCCGTCCGCAACCTCCGCGAAGCCGCCGCCCGACTCCTCAAGACCTAGTGCCACCGTCGCTTGGACAGTCCCCTCCCGACTGGCAGTGAATATGGACCAACTCATTCCTCATCCAGATAGAACTGCTCGATGCCGATGTACCCCGGAGACATCACGCGATAGTCGTCGATGATCTCGCCCGGCACGTTCTTGAACCGGTTCGAGATGATCGTCACGACCTTCTGCCGGACGATCCCCACCGTGTAGCACTCCTCCGACCACTGCTTCAGGATGTTCCGCCCAAGCTCCAGTCTGCGTCCCTCGTCGTTCGCCACCCCGAGCATCTCCAGGTACCAGTCGATCAGACGCTGATACTCCGGCGGCGGCCTCACGCCCGACCTGTCCTTTCCCCCGCTCGCCTGATATCGCCCATACAGCGGCGCGAAGTAGCTGCTCGACGACCACGGCACGTACCAATCCGGATGAACCGACCAGTGCATGCCCGCCGTCGCGTAAGCCAGGAAGTCCGTGTTGCCGTTCATCGCTTGCAACGTGCACAGCGCCCTCGCGTCGATCTTCACGATGAAGTCGAGCCCCACCTCCCGAAAGTAGTCCGCCACGAGCTGCCACAGGTCCGCCCCGACCCCCGTTTCCGCCGGAAAGTAGTGCATGATCTGGCGGAATGGCTTCCCGTTAGGCAGACGCCGCACGCCCCCGCGCCCCCGCGCCAGCCCCATCTCGTCCAGCAACCGGCTCGCCTCCTCCGGATCGTACGCCAGATGCTTCTCCCCGAACCCCGCCTCATGGAACGGATCCAATGGCGAAGCCACGCCATTCGACGCCACCGCCATCCCACAGTAGAGCAGGTCGATGAGTTCCTCGCGGTCGATCGCCAGGGAGAGCGCGATCCGGAACCGCCGGTCCGCCAGAATCGGCCGCAAGACCTCGTCCTTGCTGTGAGGGTTCACGTACAGCACGATCGACGTCGGACTCACGTCCGTCTGCACGCGATATCCCCCCTGTGCCCGGTTCTCCATGAACAGCGAGAAGTTCGCCGGATCCATGTACCGGAGCTGGTAATCAACGTCCCCCGTCATCGCCTTGAAGTTCGCGATCTCCGTGTTCTGCACCATGGCGTACACGATCCGGTCGATGTACGGCAACTGGTTCCCCGCCGGATCGACCTTCCAGTAGTACGGATTCCGCTCCGCGATCGCCCGCGTCTCATGCGGCGGGACCTTGATCTGAAACGCCCGAACCGTAGGCAGCTCCGGGTTCAGGTCAACGTTGCTCCTCAGCCAGTAGAGCTGGAACCAGTGATCCAATCCCCGTTCGTCCAGTTGCTGCCGCAACGACTCCGGCTCGACATAGTGCGCGTGATACTGCCGCAAGTAGTGTTTCGGCGTCAGAAGCCACGACCCCCTGTAGGCCATCATCTCCAGGAACAACCCGTAGGGTTCAGCGAACCGAAACTCGATCGTCTCCGCATCCGGCGCGACCATCACGCAAGGCCGCTTGTCGATCATCAGCCACGACGGAAAGACCGGCGTCAGTTCCTGGTTGAGGAACACGTCTTCGTAGTAGAACAGAACGTCCTCCGACGTGAACGGATGCCCGTCCGACCACCTCATCCCCTTGCGAAGGTGAAAGACGTACGTCCGTCCCCCGTCCTTAATCTCCCAACCCTCGGCCACCCCGGGCGTGACCTTCCGTCCCGTTCGATCCCAGACCGCCAGTGACTCGTACCCCAACCTGCTTGACAGCCCCACGTCCGCCGGACTGATGGCAAGTCGTCGCCAGCTCCCCCCGTACTTCCCAATCGCCCTCACCGGCCGAATCACCAGCGGACGCTCAGGTATCCGCTCCCTCACCGTCGGCAAGCGACCCTCCCCCACCCGCTCCGCAAGCATCGGAGCTTCGTGATACGGCGCCGCCGAAACCGCGGTGCCGGAAGCCCACAGCATGCCCGATACAATGCTGATGACCCGATAGGACATTCGATCCCCGTCGCGGGAACTGGGCCTTCTCGCGCGGCTGGCTCTGCCCCGCCCACCCGCCTTGACCGCCCCATCTCTTATATGTCACGGCGCGGCCGCGCACCAGCGAGCGACAATGCCAGAATGATGCGCGACCGAGATGTCACTATGGGAATGAGTTCAAAGGTGAGCTACCGGCAAAGATTGAACACAGGCCTCCGGCCCATACAGGCCAGGCGAGAGATCCTCATGCAGCGGCGGCCGGAAAGCTAGCGAAGTGATTCGGAACCGACCCGACGCCCGCGCGCCCCCTCACAGCCCGTCTCGATCCGCGTCCAACGCCATCAGCGCCGTCTCCGTCGAGTCGACGCCCCCATCCGGCGGTTGGCTGTGTCGCCGAGGAATGGTCACGAGGAATCGGGTCCCGACGTCCAGGTCGGATTCTAGCTCAATGCTCCCCCCGTGCGACTGCGCCACGCGGTTCGCGATGAACATCCCCAGGCCGGTCCCCTCTAGCCCCTTTGATGAGAAGAACAGCGTAAAGGCCTTCTCTCGAGCCTCGCGATCCATGCCGATGCCGTTGTCCGCGATCTCGAAGCACACCTGGTCCTTGTCGCCCCGACAGCCGACCGTGATATGGTGCTCCTCCTTCTTCTTGTCGATCCGACATGCGTCGATGGCGTTCTCGATCACGTCCACCAACATCGAGCGCATCGCCTTGTAGTCCCCGTCGAACGTCCCGTCTGCCTCGATCTCGGGACGTTGGATCTCGATCTCATGGTCGTGCGCCTTCCGCTCGATCAGCCCGCACGCCTCGTCCAGCAACACCTGTGGACTGATCGCCTCCCACTGCGGATCTCGCCCCTTCGCGTAGTACAGGATGTCCATGACCATGTTCTTGACGCGGCTCACGTTCCGCCGCACCATCTCCCAACCCTTGGCCAGCCGCGTCTTGTCGTCCCGCTCCATGGCCGTGTTGACCAGGTAGATGCCCCCGTCCATCCCCGTCAGCAAGCCCTTGATCCCGTGCGAAATCGACCCGATCAGCAGCCCCAGCGATGCGAGCTGGTCCTGGAGATCTCGGATCTGCGTGATGTTCGTGCTCATCTCCATCACGTACTTGATCCCGCCCTTCGAGTCATGGATCGGCGCTGTGTGAACAAGGACGTTGATCTGCCGGCCGTCCCGCGCGGTCACCACCTCCTCGCACTCCCGCACCTGCCCGTCCTTGAACGTCTCCTGCACCACGCACGGCTCACATGGCTTCTTCCGATGCTTGTACAGCTCGTAGCACTTGCAGCCGGGCGCGTCCCCGAAGTCCTCGCGGAACCGCCGGTTCGCCTCGATGATCCCCAGATCCCGGTCCAGGACCGAGATGTAGCACGGCACCTCCTCGAACATCGTGCGATAGCGTTCTTGGCTCTCCCGGAGCTTCCGCTCCAGGCGCTTGATGTCCGTGATGTCCGTCGACATCTCAACGACCGCCGTGATCTCCCCCGACGCGTCGCGGATCGGCATCGTGTAGACAAGCACCGTGGTTTCCGGCCCGTCCAGGGGCGTGACTTGCTGTTCGCTGCGGTGACACTCGCCGTCGCGGAACGTACGTGCCACCGGACACGACTCGCACTCCTCCGACCGCCGTTTGTACACCTGATAGCAGCGCCGGCCCTCCCAGTCCCCGAAATGGCTGCGGAACCTTCGGTTCGAGTCGATGATGTGGAACTCCCGATCCTGAACGGTCACGTAACCGGGAAGCGCCTCGAAGTAGCGGGCCTGCGGCTCCTGCATCGCCTGCTCCTCACCCGAACGACCGTCCCCCTGTCCGCTGCCGCTATCGCTCATGCACGAGTTCCAGAACCTTCCGCACGTTTAGCAGCAGGTCTTCCTCATCGATCGGTTTGTCGAGGAATCCTTCCGGCGGCGGCACGTGTCGATCGTAGATCAGCCGACGCAGTTCAGGATGCCCGGAGATGATCAGCACCGGAACGTTCGGCAGTGACGCGTCTCCTCGCATCGACTCGAAGAACTCGCCCCCGTCCCGCCCTGGCATGTTCAGGTCCAAGGTCACCAGATCCGGCGCCTGCGAGCGCAGTGCCGCGATCGCCTCGTCGCCGTCCGCCGCCTGGACCGTCGTGGCGCCGCGGTCCTCCAACACCGCCGTGATGAACTCGCGAATGTCCGGTTCGTCGTCCACAACGAGAATTCGCCGACCGGACAGTACGCCGTCCCCAGCCGCGACCGGAACCTTCCCGGAGACTTCTTCCGGCACCACCGGCCTCTCCGGCAGAACCAGCGCGTTCGAAACCAGGTTCACGAGCTGCGCGACCTCCATGCCAAGCTTGTAGTGCTTGATCAGGTCGCTCAGCCCATCCACGCAGTTGTGGCAGCTCGTCACGACAATCTTCGCCCCCGTCGCCACAAGCTGATCGGCCTTGATCTTCGCCGATCTTAGCCGCCGAGGCGTGTACTCCGACATCGACATCGCGCCCCCGCCGCCGGTGCAGCAATAATTCTCGGCGCGGTTCGGCACCATGTCCCGAAAATCCATGCAAACCAGGTTGAGCAGCTCACGAGGTTCTTCGGTCAGCCCGCAGCTACGCGCGTTGTTGCACGAGTCGTGGAACGTCACGGGGACGGCGTTCCTCGTCCTGTCCACCTGGATCTTCCCCTCCTTGATGTAGCGCAACATCGTCGTGACCGAGCTCTCCATCACGAAGTTGATGTCGTATCCCGCCCAGTTCTGTCCCTCACACCGGGTCGAGCGATACCCGTGTCCGCATTCCGAGATGACCAGCTTCTTGCCGCGGAGCTCCTCGACCTTCTCGTACAATCGACGTGCAACCGCGCCACCCAGATCGTCGTCCCCGCTAAACAGCCCGAAATTCGTCATGTCCCAGCCCTCGCTGGGCATCGTCCAGTTCTCCCCCGCCACGTAGAAGATCTTCGCCGCGTCGGCGATCGTCCGTGGGTCGTACTTCACCTCCCGCGGATTGATCGAGTACACGACGTCCGCGTCCATCTTGTCGATGGGAATCACCGCCTCGGCATCCCCCAACTCCTCCTGCAGCTCCTCCGACATCCACTCCAGCGTGTCGATGTAGTCCTCCTTCAGCACCCCCATCTGGTTGCCGATCTCCCATTGGTCCTTGCTCACCACGGCCACGCCCTCCGGCATGATCCCCACCGACACCAGCAGCCCCCGCGCCATCCGGTTGAACGTCGCGAAGTCCACCCCCATCGGGCAGTTCACCGAGCACCGACGGCAGTTCGTACACTTGCCGAAGACCGTGTCCTTCAGCGCCTCCAGTTCCTCGTCCGTGTAGATGCTCTTGGCCTTGACCCACCACGGCACTACCCGCCCCGTCCAGTCGTGGTGACGCTTGAACAGCTTGCGAATCTGGTCGGCCTTGTACGCCGGCGCGTATGTCGGGTCGTCCGGGTTCGTCAGAACGTAGTGGCACGACTGCGTGCAGTTGCCGCAGTGAACGCACCCCGCCATCGACCCCGCGATCTGCCGATTCAGCTTCTTACCCAACCGCTCCAGAACCTTCTGGGCCTTATGCGAACGCTCCTGCTCGGCCATGTGGTCATCTCCATGCCCCGCGCCCTCTGCCCTGACGCGGGCCTCGACGATGCTCCCCTGACGCCCTCGTCGAGCGTCAGCCTTCCATCATCCCCCCACGGGCGTCGCCGGGCGGCGCATCGGGTACACGCCCCGACGTCCCATGGTCTTACCGAAGTAGTAACGCGTGAACGGGTAGTACAAATAGTGCGAGATCTTGCTGAACGGCACGTACATCAGGAAGAACGCCGTCATCAAGAAGTATGTCAGCAGAACCCCCTCACCGCCGCTCGTGTCATTCGGTGCCGCCAGCGTCGCGAAGACGAACCATACCGTCAGAAGCGTCAGCGAGAAGTAATCGTCCGGCGTGCTGATCGCACGCATCGTCTTGCTGCCGAATCGACGGACCATCCGCATCACCCCGACGATGAACGCCCCGCCCGTTAACGCCTGCATCAGCGTTACCAGCCAAGGATTCTGCTCGAGCAGCCCCGGGCCGTACGGGATGATAAACGACAATGTGATCGCCGCCACCACGCCCAGGTGAAACACCACGAACTGCGCGTACAGGAGAATCTTCGTCCGCGTGCTCTCCATCGCCCAGGGCATCGCGATGTTGAGCCACGAGTAAAGGATCCCCTTGAGCGGCTTGACCGTGCCGATCCCCGTCGGAGCCTGTCGCTCCCTGCCCGCTTTGAATCGCAGAAGCCAGCGGATCCGCAGGACGTAAACGACGGCCATGAAGACCAGCGCGATCTCTTGCAGCCGGTGAGAGGCGAAATGCAGAAATGCACTCGGTTCAGTCGGCATGGACGGTTCTCCCTATTGGGCAACGACCTTCAGACCGCCGCGTCTGACGGCCTCAAGCTTGTCCTTGAACGGTGTGTAGTCGCGAGTATCCAGGAGACAGAAGACGATCTCCTCGATCTCTGTCGGGCCCTGCAGGTATTCGATCGCCGCGTCGATTGTGATGTCCGCGCAGGCAGCCAACGGGATCCCGTAGAAGCCCGCGCCCATCTGCGGAAACGCGATATGCTTGATGCCCTTCGCCTCCGCCGCTTGAAGTGCGTTCATCGTCGTCTCATGCAGCTTGCGCTCGGTGTCGGGCTCCTGGAACTTGGGCCCCGCCGCGTGGACGATGAACTTGGCCTTCATCTTCCCGGCCCCCGTGACGACGGCCTCCGTCGTCTTGATCGGGCCGAGTTGCTTCAGCTCCTCCTGGACCTTCGGTCCCCCACGCGTCGCGATCGACGTGCCCCAGCCGGAACCCAGGACAAGATCCTCACGGGCGTAATAGACGAAGGCCTCGATCTCCAGATCCGTGATGTCGCCCTTGACAAGGCGCAGAATACGCCCGTCGGTCTTCAAGTGATCCACCGTGCGGTCCTCCCAACCTGGCGCCGGTCGGCGCGATTTCCCTTATGATGAGGGGCAAGGGTTCCGGCGTCTTCGACGCGATTCGACGCCCGTGTCCACCCCGCAAATGTCCAAGCCCAACTCCTTGCCCACGGTCTTCAGCCACTCCCTGTCCGACAGGTCGGCCAGTGAGTAGCGGTTCAAGACCTCCTTGATTCCCCGGTTGATCAACATATACACCAACCGACACTCGCACGTGTCGGCCTTCAGACAGGTCTCCGGAAGCCCAACGCAATCCACAACGTTAATGCTCCCGATGGCGGCCGCGACGATCTCGCCGATCATGATCTCATCCGGCGGCCTGGACAGGTAATACCCCCCCCGCCGTCCGCTCACCGATCTCAGCAGAGACGCCCCCCGCAACGCAATCGCCAACTGCTCCAGATACCGTCTCGAGATCTGTGTGGCGTTGGCAACGTTCTCGAGGCTGATGGGTTCGGCCTCATCGGCATGGCGGGCGATCTCCACCATCGACCGCAAGGCGTATCGCGCTCTCGTGGTGAGTTTCATCGGCCTATTCGGCTCCTAAGCCGCCTGAACAAAGGTGGCAATCCTTGAAGTGGCGTATCTACAATGTACTACTAGCCCGATCGGAGTTCTATGTCAAGGGCATTTCCGAAGAATTCGCTGCCCCGGAAGATCTCGCCCACACCCCACCCGCACCCTCTCAGCGCCGCAACACCATCGCGGAATGGCCATTGACGATCGTACAGCGCCACGCCCTCAACCCCTTCCCCGACACCCGTGCAATCTCCACCCCAAGCGGGTATCTTTGTTCCCGCCAGCCCTTCCAACCGCCGTGCCGAGAGAAGGACACCATGAACGAACGTGAACGCTACTTGGCCACACTCCTCTTTCAGACCCCGGACCGCATCCCCTTCGCACCCGGAGGAGGACGCAAGTCCACTCGCCAGGCATGGCACAAGCAGGGCCTACCCGAGAGCGTCGACGACTACGTCCGCTACGCTGCCGAGCAAATCGGAGTCGCCCTGCCCCCGCCCGTCGAGCAGGTCAGCATTGGCGTGGACTTCCGAATGATCCCTCAGTTCGAGGAGAAGGTCATCGAAGACCTCGGCGACACATGGATCGTCCAGGACTGGAAAGGCAACGTCTGTGAGATCTCGAAGGAATTCGACACCTCATATCTCCGCGACGCCATCGACTTTGTCACCCGCCGATGGGTCAAGTGCCCCGTCGAGTCTCGCGCGGACTGGGAAGACATGAAGCGGCGATACGTCGTCGACGCGCCCAGCCGCTTCCCGGACGACCTCGCCGAGCGAGCCAAGAAGCTGAAGAACCGAACCTACCCCTCCGGACTGGTCTTCCACGGACCCTTCTGGCAGCTCCGCGAGTGGCTCGGATTCGAGAACCTCTGCATGCTCTTCCTCGACGACCCCGACCTCACCCAGGAAATGGTCGACTTCTGGGAGGACTTCGTCGTCCGGCTCGTCGAGCGCATCTACGATCACTACGTCCCGGATTACATCCTCATCTGCGAGGACATGGCCTTCAAGGAAAAGCCCATGATCGGCCCCGACATGTGCCGTCAGTTCCTCCTGAAGTGCTGGCGCAGGTGGGGCGAGCTGTCGAAGCAGGCCGGCGTGCCCATCTACGAAGTCGACTCCGACGGCCACGCCGGACACCTCATCCCCGTCTGGATCGAGGCCGGACTCAACGTCAACTCACCCCAGGAAGTCGCCGCCGGTAACGACCTCCCCGCCTATCGACGACAGTTCGGCACCCAGATGGCCTACCGCGGCGGAATCGACAAACGCAAGATGGCCAAAGGCGGCGACGCCCTCCGAGCCGAGTTCGAACGCCTCCGCCCCGCCGTCCAAGCCGGTGGCTACATCCCCGGCTGCGACCACGGCATCCCCCCGGACGTGTCCTGGCCACACTTCGTCGAGACATGTCGCCTGCTGGCTGAGGTCACCGGCTGGCTCTGAGACTCTTCGTCGTGCCGCAACCGGCCCTATCCCGCACGAACGCAACGCCGCCCTCGAGCGTCTCTACTCTGACACCACCTCATGCTCCGTGCTCACCGTCGCGCCCCGTCCGTCCTGGATCGTCACGAACCATACGATCGGACGCTTCTCGGGAAGCTTCCCCTCCACACGATCCCCCACGATCTCCAGCGGCACGGAGACCCACTCTCGCTTCTGCCAGGCCCCTTGATCCGTCGTCGTGTGAAGCTGAGCCTTCACGATCGGCTCGGACGCTGAGAACAACGCGTTGATCGTCGAGCCCTCGCGTTGGACCTTCGTGAATCGCGCCAACGCCGTCCCCCTCTTCAGATGCTGATCCACGAACAACCCGATCTCCTTCGGCGCCCAGCCGGCCGGGTGGCTATGCGGCATCTTCACCGTGACACAGAGCGTCCTCGGACTGTGAACCAGCCGATAGCTCTTCTGGTAGCTGTCCAGTGGATACGCGAAATCGTTCGTCCCATTCACGAAAAGCATCGGCATCCGGCAACCGGAAAGGTACCTGCTAGGATCGAAGTGCTTGATCCAGCTTTTGCGCTCGTCGGCCGGCAGCTCACCCAGGATCTTTACCCACGCACTATTGTCGTTCAGGAACCCGCACCCATAAACCGGCACCGACACCTTCAGACGACCGTCCACCCCCGAAACGATGCACGTCAGATAGCCCCCCCACGAGATGCCCGTTATCCCGATCCGATCCGCATCCACCTCCGGACGGCTCGCCAGAAATGAAACGCCCCGAATCACCGCCGCGACCGCGTGATACGTCCACTGCTCTCGCAGGCCGAGATTCATCTGACGGAACTTGAACACGTCGCTCTGCCCCGGGCCCCCGTCAGGCATCCGCTCGCCCTTGGCCCCGCTAGGCCCGCACCCCGCGAGATCCATCGCCAGCGCCGCGTACCCTCGGTCCACCCATAACTGGACCCACTGTGGGAACGCCTCACCTCCCCCTCCGTGAACGAGCGCCATCGCCGGCACCTTCCCCGCCACCCCCTTTGGATGACCGTAATATGCGAAGACCCGTGTCGGCTTCCCTCGGAACGGCTCCCCCTCGTAATAGATCATCTCCAAGCCGTCCCGCTGACCCGCAACCTCGAACTTCGGCGCCTGATACAGCCGCTTCAGGTCCCACAGACCCGACGCGCCCGTACTCGATACGCCAGGATCCGCCGCCACGATCCCGATGAAACCGAAGATGCACGCAAGAAAGCCAACCCGTCCGATACGGGACCCCACACCAGCGCAAGAACGTAGTCTCATGGCATCAACTCTCCTTCTCCGGCCACAACGTGCCGGACCATCCTCACTCCTATCCCTTCTTGTCGAGCGTCCACAACGTCAGCCCGTCCGTCTTCCCGCGATCCACCTCCCCGGGCAACAACGCCGGGATGTACCCCAACACGAGCATCGCCAAGAACCCCGGCAGCGGAACGTACATGAAGCTCAGCTCTCTCGCCCCGCCCTTGCTCGACACATACCACGCCACCATGCACGCCGTCACGATCCACGCGCAGATCATCGCGAAGATGACGTGGTTGCCCCGAACCCTACGAGTCGTCACGCCCATCAGGAACGTCGGCGCAAGGACGATCGAGAACGAGATCCAAATCGTGCTCGCCTCCAGGATCGTCTCCTCGATCGACTCGGCCACCAACGCGATCACCAGGGCCGTGATGATCGCGAAGACCCCTACCAGTACCGTCATGATCCGCGAAAACCGAACTTGCTGCCGCTCGCTGGCGTCCTTCCGCACGAACAGGATGTAGATGTCCTTCGTCGCAACCGCCGCCAGGCTGTTCATGCCCGAGTCCAACGTCGACATCACCGCCGCCAGCATCGCCGACAGCATCAGTCCCGGCATCGGCGAGGGCAGCTTGCTCGAGATGAACCGAAATAACGCCGTATCGCCCGTCACCCCCTCCGCCTCCCCCGGGTGTTGCCCGTAGTAGGTGAATACCGCCAGTCCCAGGAACCACAGAACGATAGAGAACGGAAGTCCGAGCACCACGAACGTGAACAGCGATTTCTTCGCCTCTTGATACGATGACGTGCTCAGCAGACGCTGAACCGATATCTGGTCCGAGCTGTTGTAGAAGAGGTGCTCCGTCAAGATCGCGATGACCATCGCCCAGAACGTGAGCCGCACGTACGGATTCAACGAGAAGAATCCCGCGTCCTTGAAGCCCTCGAACCCTCGGCCGTGCGAGAAGGAGTAGCTCACAATGCCGGACATTCCGCCGTCGACGAACCCCGCGCACTTCACCGTAATCAGCGCCAGCCCAACGACCAGGATCACAAACTGCGTGAAATCCGTCCACACCACTGCCTTCATCCCCCCAAGCGTCGTATAGACGATCCCCACCATGCCCACCAGACAGATCGTCAGCTCCACCGGCCAGTTCGCCGCCCCCTGAAAGACCTTCGAAGATGAGTATAGAACGATCGCCAGATACGCCAGCCGAGTCCACCAGAACACCAAGCTCCCCAGCAGTCGAACACGACGATCGAATCGCTGCTCCAGGTACGTAAACGGCGTGAACATCTTCACGCGGAAGTAGAACCGGACGAACAGATAGAAGCTCAGGATCGCCGCCGGCGGCGACAGCATCGACATCAGCGATCGCGTCAGCCCGTTCTTGTACGCCTCACCCGGAACCGCTACCAGCGATATCGTGCTCATCAGCGAGATCATGTATGACACGCCGATCACCCACCACGGCATCCGACGCCCGCCCAGCAGGTACTCGTCCGTGTCCTTCTCCTTCCGCGAGAAGACCACCCCCAGCCCCACCACGAAGGCTAGGTACACGAGCATCACGGCGTAGTCCGAGTAGTGCATCCAGGGAGACTCCCAAGCCCGTCGCCGCGGCGGCGAGTAGCGCCGTTCCTCTATGCGGAATCCACGGAAGTGCAAATACTAGGCAAGCCCTGACGATCTTGCCACCCCAAGCCGGGAAATGCACCGGTCGCGCCTGTCACAGCCCCAACAGCTTCACCGCGTTCTCCCGAGCCACCTTGCCGAACACCGACTCGCTGATCCGACCCGAATCTCGCAGCCCGATCAGGAAATCCACGAGCGGCGTCGGAGTGTCCGGCGCGCAGATGTCCGTCCCGAACAGCAACCGGTCCTGGAACTCGTTGAGAAACTGAACCGCGTACTCCGGATCGCGTACCAGCGCGTTGTGCCCGCTCCCCGCCGACAGATCCCCGTACAGGTTCTCGTATCGTCGCAGGAGCTTCGGCACAACCCCCTCCTCATCGATCGGGTAGTCCGGGTACCCCGCTCGATCCCCAGGCGTCCGTAGCCTCGCCATCTCCGCCCAGAACGACTGCGAGTGTCCCAGGAACCTCAGCCGCCCGAAACGCTGCAAGCAGGCCTCGAGCTGCGGCAGGCCCGCGTCATCGTACAGCCCGTAAACCCCGCCGATCCGGTGCGCCACGTGGAACGTCAGAGGAAGACCCACGTCCTCAACGTGCTTGAACAGGTTCTGCACCAGCGGATCGCCGAACGGCAGGTTCGCGCACAACTCCCCGACCCCCTTGCACCCCTGGTCGCGGTAGTATCGCAGCAAATCCCCCAGCGGAGCGTCTGACGAGTTGGACATCGCCCGCGGATCGAGGTTGCAGAACGGAATGAATCGCCCCGGATACGCCTCGCCAATCTCGAGGACCTCCTCGTTCGACTGCGACACGTAGTTGCACTCCACGTGGACCATCGGCAGGAGAACGCCCCGCTCGATACCCACCGCGTCGTGCCGCTCGATCAGATGCTCCGGCGAGGCGAAGCAAGGCTTACCGCCGCGCATCACGCCAGGCCATTTCTGAACGTGCCCGTGAATGTCGATAAACATGTCTCTCTCCGGTCCCGTCTCCGCGGTCACCGCGCCTTCCTGCCCACGCAGTCCGTCGTCCTGTCGCTGTCGATGTAGAACTGCTCGATCCCGATGTATCCCGGCGTCATCACCCGCCAATCGTGGATGATCCGCTCCGGCACATTCTTGAAGTCATTGGACACGATCGTCAGAAGGTCGTTCCGACAGATGCCGATCACGTAGCATTCCTCCGCCCACTGTCGGAGGATATTCCTCCCGAGCTCCAACTTCCGCCGATCGTCGCCCACAACGGTCGTCAACTCCGCATACCAATCCAGAATCCGTTGCCACTCCTCGGGAGGCTTGACCCCCTTCTTTCCCCCCGACGCATAGTATTGCCCGTAAAGCGGCGCGAAATAGGCCGTGCTCACCGTGGGTACGTACCACCGCGGGTCCAGCACCCAATGCATCCCCGTCTCCGCGTACGCCCAGAAGTCGAGGTTACCGTTGCTGATCTGCATCACGCTCAACGTCCCCGCGTCAACCTTCACCACGAAGTCCAGCCCGACCTCCCGGTAGTACTCCGCCACGAGCTGCCAAAGGTCCGTGCTCGTCCCCGCCTCAGAGGGATACACGTGCAGAATCTGGCGGAACGGCCGACCGTCCGGCAGATACCGCTCCCCCGTTCGGCCCCGCCGAAGCCCCACCTCGTCGAGCAACCGGTTCGCCTCGACCGGATCGTACTCCAGATACTTCGCGTCGAACTCGGGCAGGTAATACGGGTCATACGGCGACGCCACCCCACGCGCCGGAACCGCCATCCCCGAGTACATCAGAAAAATCAACTCCCGACGATCAACCGCCAGCGAAAGAGCCACCCTGAATCGCCGGTCCTGAAGCAGCTTCCGCATCACCGGGTCTTTGCTGTACTGGTTCAGGTACAGGCACGTCGTGCTCGGATTGGCGTCGCGCAGCACGCGATAATTGCCCGCCTCCCGATTCTCCATGAACAGCCCGTAGTTCCCCGCGTCGATCCGCCTGGCCTGAAAGTCCACCTCCCCCGCCATCGCCTTCATCGTGACAATCTCGTTGTTCTGCACGTCCGTAAAGGCCACGCGATCAATGTAAGGAAGCTGATTCCCCGCCGGGTCCACCTTCCAGTAGTAGGGGTTCCGCTCCGCGATCATCCGGCTCCCCGGCGGCGGAACGACGATCTTGAACGGCTTCCACGTCGGCAGATCCGGGTTCTCGTTCGGGTTGAACTGACGCAGGAAGAGCTGGTTCCACAAATCGAAGCCCGCTTCGTGAACCTGCTTCTCAAGTTTCCTCTTGTCCACGTACTTCGGATGAAACCGCTTGAGGTAGTGCTCCGGCCCGAGGATCAAGGCCCCCCGGTACGCCAGCACCTCCAGGAATACGCCGTAAGGCTTCGCGAAACGGTACACGATCGTCTGCGGATCTGGCGCCGTCATCGCCGCCGCCACCCCGCCAACCGTCAACCACGCCGGAAAGACCGGATACAGCTCCTTGTTGCCCAACACGTCCTGATGGGTGAACAGGAAGTCCGCCGACGTCAGCGGCTCCCCGTCAGACCACTTGAGCCCCTTGCGGAGACGGAACACATACGTCTTACCACCGTCCTGGATCTCCCAGCTCTCGGCAAGCCCCGGTATTGCCTTCTTCCCCGAAAGGTCCCAACGCACAAGCGGCTCATACCCCATCCGATAGTCGAGCTGGATGTCTCGACCGCCCAGCGACAAGCGCCGCCACGTCCCTCCGTACTTCCCGATCGACTCGACCGGCATCACGACGACCGGCTTCTCAGGCAGGCGCTCGGCCACCGGCGGAAGCTCACCCCGAGCGACGCGCTCCGCCAGCATCGGCGCCTCCTGGTAGCCCTGCACCGATACCCCACACGCGGTCAGCCATCCCACGAGGACCGCAGCGCCTGGCGCCGTCCCGATCATCCGTTGCTCGCCCTTTGACATCATGGGTCCGCCGGTCTGCCAGAATCGGGCAGTATCTCCACGACCGCCAGAATCGGCCTGTGATCGGACGCGGCCGGCTCCTCGACCACGCGCGCCTCCCTGACGCAAAACCGTCGCCCGGGCCGCAGTAGGATGTAGTCGATCTCCATCGACGGCTTGCCCGACGGAAATGTCGGGTTGTCCTTCCCCGCCGTCGGATCCGTCCAATGCCGCGCCAACTCCCTGAACGGAGCCTCATTCGGCCGGGCGTTCAGGTCCCCCACGAGGATCGTCGGCACCTCGTCGTCCTTCACCAGAATCTTGTTGATCTCCCTCACCTGTGCCGACCGGTTCTCCTCGCTCTGGTGGCACAGGTGCGTCCCACAGAATCGCAGCCGCGCCCGCGCGTCCGGCTCGACGACCAGCAGCGCCCGCACCTCACCCCCCTTCGGAATCGGCAGCGAATGAACGGAGGATGCCTTGATCGGCCACCGACTCAGAACGGCCTCCCCGTACTCCCCCCCATCGTGATCGATCGCCTTACCGAACACCGCGTGCATCCCAGTCAACCGTCCCAGCTCGGCCGCCTGGTCGACCTGACGGGTCCGTCGAGTCTTCCTGTCCTCCTCCTGCAGCGCGACGAGGTCCGGCTTGAGCGACCTGATGACCTTCGCGATCCGTGCCAAGTCCAGCTTCCCGTCCATCCCCTCGCCGTGCCGGATGTTGTAGCTGAGCACCCGAAGCCGAACGGTTCCCGGCGACGTCCAGGTGACCTCCGTGCCGTGGACCGGCTCGCCCAATGTCGGCAACGCCAACCCTACGACCCAGCACAACCCGATGCGAATAAGCGAGCGAGACAACAGGAGAAATCTCCGACCGAGCATTGAGGCGGAAGCCTTGTCGCGGTCCATGGTGCTCCCCGAAGGTCGGTAATCCCAGGATGATTCGACCTGCTTGGCTTGACTGCCTTTCTACCATAACCTTTGTATGCTGGACAACTGGCCTGGATCCAGGCGCCGACCGCCGGTGCGTCGACACGCCGGCCGAGTTCTCGGCGTCCACTGTGTAACGCATCCTCGCTGAAAGGAGGTCCCCATGGCCTACAAGGATGCCGTTCGCTGGCAGCCGCTTCCTCGAGAGGAGGTCGTCAAGACCATCGAGCGACGAAAGCCCAGTCGGGTCCCCCTGGCCTTCGCCAAATGGTGGGGAGAGGGACTCCACGAGCAGTACGGAAAGCGACTCCAGGAACTCGACCGCTTCACCGAAGACACGGCCTTCATCCATATCTGCCCGCTCGACGTCAACGGAATGGGGCTCTCGTGGCAGGCGCGGGCGGGCGCCGGTCACGACAGCAACGTCGTCATCGACGATTGGTCCAAGCTCGATGAGTTCATCGACAAGCTTCCGGACCCAGACCGGGACGACGAGCCGTTCGAGATCGCCGCGGGCATGGCCGAGGACTGCCGAAAGCAGGACAGATACCTCCTCTGCGGATGGTGGAGTCTCTTCTTCGAGAAGCCCTGGTCGCTCCGCGGAATGGAGAACCTCCTGCTCGACTACTATGTCGAGCCCGAATGCGTTCACCGCCTGCACGACGCCCTCGCGGACCTCTATCGTCGATACATTGACCGCATCGCCCGCGACGTTCGCCCCGACGGATTCTGGACAAGCGACGACCTGGGACACCAGACCCAGCTCATGATGAGCCCCGAGATGTTTCGCGAGATGATCAAGCCCTACTACGAACGCATTGGGCGCCTCCTGCGGAAACACGGCATCCATTTCTGGCTGCATAGTTGTGGCAACAACACAGACATCCTCGGCGACCTGGCCGACGCGGGCGTCGACGTCTTCCACCCGGTGCAAAAGCACACCATGGACGAAGTCGCCGTCGCGCGCGAGTATGGTGATCGAATGACCTTTCTCGCCGGCATCGACGTGCAGCACGCGCTCCAGGAGAAGGATCCCGACGGCGTCCGCCAGGAGGTCCGCTTCCTGATCGACACCTTCGATAGGCCCGACGGCGGCATGTGCCTCGCCGCCGGAAACGGGATCGTCAGCGGCACGCCGTTCGAGAACATCGAGGCATACCTGGACGAGGCCCTGCGATATGGCCAGGAACACCGTCGCCGCTTCGCCTGAGTCGCGCGCGGCCTTGCCAAGACGACAACAGGCCCTGGCCCCCCAGCCATCCGCCGCCCTCTCACGGCCCGAAAACGTCGTCCGGATCGCTAATCTCTTTCTCGATCGTGCAAGCGTCGATCGTCCTCGCCTCTCCCCGATACGTATCGACGATCTTGCTGTCCTTGAACTGGAAGCGCAGCGTTAGCGGGAAATCGGGCTTGAGCGGCTTCACGACGGACGCCTTGCCCAAGGCCTCCATAACGCCTTGTCGGATCAGCTCACGAGCCCGCTTCGGCGAGAGCATCAGCGCCCCCTCCCGCGACAGACCTTGCTTGACCTGCACCGTCACGATCTCCTCACCAAGCCAATCGCGGGCCTCAGCACACGCCCCGTCATCCCCCGTCACCATGACCACCGGAATGTCAAAGCCTCCCAGCGAAATCGCGCACTGGGCGATCTCGCCGGCCCGTCGCCCGTTGATCCATAAATGGTTCCACGCGACCGAGTTCTGTGTATGGCAGAGCACGCCGCCCGCCGTGTGACTCATCGAGTGGTAGCCCAGCAGAATCCCGCAGTCGAACCCCTGCCTCAGAAGCGCCTTCCGATCGCCGACCTGACCCATGATCATCTCGGCCCGCGAGTCCAGCTCCTCCGGGAAGAAGCTCTTCGAGCCGTCGTGACCGTCCCACACCACCACCCGCTTCGCCCCGCCGTCGAAAGCCCCGGCCACCGCCGCGTTCACCTCGCCCATCAGAAGCTGCCGCGCCTCGAGATTCGCCCGGCTGTCATAGTCGCGCGTCTGTTCCCATCGATAGACGCCGCACACACCCTCCAGATCGGTCGTGATCCATACTCTCATCGCACCCCGACTCCTTGACGTCGTCCTCCCCGCACGTGCGAGAAATCATACTCCACCCCCCGCTCGGACGACACCCGCCGAGCACAAATCCGCCTACCCGTCTTGACCTTCCCCGCGGTCTCTATACAGTGGCATGCGTTGCCGAAGCCCTTCGCCGGTCCCGGTTGAGCGAGGCAGAGATGATGACCCCACACGCGTTCCTTGCCCTCGTCACCTCATGCTGTGTCAGCACCGGATCGGTGACGCAGCCCATCCAAGTCGGAACACATCGCCAGATCTTCGTCGACGACCAGATCATCGCGATCAAGGTGGGCGTCACGCTCACGCTTCATCAGCCCAAGAAGGTCGCCAGTAACCCCGTCCTCCTGCCCGATCGCCCCTGGGAGGTCGGCTCCGTCGCCATCTACGGCACCGTCCTATACGACGAGCAGGACAAGTGCTTCAAAATGTGGTACCGCGCGATCGACGACACGTGCTACGCCTGCTACGCCACCAGCGACGATGGCATCCGCTGGACAAAGCCCACGCTCAACCTCAAGCCGCACAAGGGGTCCACCGAAAACAACATCGTCCTGGGCGGGCTCGAACCGAAGTTCTACCTCGATGGCTTCGCCGTCATCAAGGAGCCAAACGACCCCGACCCAAGGCGACGCTACAAGATGCTCACCTACTGTGGCAACCGGCACTTCGCCTGCATGGTCTCTCCCGACGGACTACGCTGGACCGGCCCGATCAACGACGTCGCCGCCCACGATACCGGCGATGTCGTCAGCATGTACAAGGACACCGGGCTCAACCAGTACGTCGCACTGCTCAAGCGTCGATGGGTCCTCGAAGGAAAGAACGGCAAGCCCGAGAAACGCCGCGCCCGACTCGTGTCCTTCAGCGACGATTTCACCTCCTGGTCCGTTCCCGATTGGGCCCTCATCCCAGACGAGAAGGATCCCCCCGGCGCACACATCTACTCCCATGTCGCCTACATGTACGAGGGCCTGCGGCTCGGGTACATCTCGATCTTCAATGATAAGACCGAGCAGGTCGACGTCCAGCTCTGTCACAGCAGGGATGGCCGCCGCTGGCATCGTTACCGTCAGCGTGTCCCCTTCATCCCCGTCGGCCCGGAGGGTAGCTTCGACGCCGGATCACTCTACGCTGGCGCCAGCGGCCTCGTCGTCCGTGACGGCAAGATCTGGATCTACTACTGCGGCTACAACACGGACCACGCCGGCCGGATTCGCGGCAAGGGCCCCAAGCTCAACGGCATCGGACTGGCACATCTGAGGCTCGACGGATTCGTGTCCGCCGACGCCGGCCCCCGCGGCGGAACGCTCCTGACCCGACAGATGGCGTGCTCCGGAAACGTCCTCCACGTCAATGCCGAGGCCCCCCAAGGCCAGATCCAGGCCGAAATCCTGGACGCGACCCTAGCGCCGCTTCCCGGAAGAGACATCCCGTCCTCCATCCCCTTCAAGAGAGACTCGACCGACGCGACCTTACGGTGGAAGCCTGGCACCGCCGCCGATGTCGCCGGCAAGCCCGTGTCCATCCGATTCCATCTGAAGAACGCCAAGCTCTATTCGTTCTGGTTCGCTGACGAGTGACGTCCGCGGCGGCGATCGCCGCTGCCGCGGAATCCACACCAATTGCGGAGCATCGCATGAACAGACGTGAGTTCATCTTGACGAGCACCACTGGCCTCGCGGCCGCCGCCCTGACCATGTCGGGCTCCGCGGCCCAGGCTGACGAGAAACCCAAGCCATCCCCCGTCGACGCTGACCTGCGAAAGCGGCTCCTGGACTATCTCGAGGACATTAACCGCTGGATTCTCACCCTCGACGTCGGCAGCGGCAAGCTCAAGAACACCAAGGACACCAGCACCTCGATCTTCATCAACGGAAATCTCGCGCGCGTCCTGCTCGCCTCTCACAGGATCACCGGTAGCCGGGCCCATCTCGCCGAAACCCTCCGATGGTGCGACACCTTCTGCAAGCAGCAGCAGAAGACCAAGTCCTCCACCGGCAAGGACGCCGGCTACTGGCCCGACTGCGGACCCACCGGCAACATCTACTTCGGAGACGCCGGAACCGCCGCCACCGCCCTGGCCATCGCCTGCAGATTCGCTGACTCGGACAGGCAACAGGTCTATCGAGAGGCCATGGACCAATACGTCCGGTTCGTCACCGAAGGCTGCAAGCAGGATCCACAGAGCCAAGGCCGCAAGTCCGCCACGACATGGGTCATCAAGGAAGGGCCCGATGCCGGAGCGCTCGGGTGCGGATACTACCGCGGCAAGCTGAGCCTCGAACCATACACCATCTCGACGGCTACCACGGGCGGGGCGTTCTTCTCCGAGCTCTTCGCCATCACCGGCAACCCCGAGCACAAGCGCGTTGCGGCCGATGCGACACGTTGGCTTCTTGAGATTCGCAAGGCAGACGGCGAGCTACCCTACACGCTCGCCGGCAAAACGCTCAACTCCTGGCCGCTCGATACGCTTAGCTACTGCACCGAGGCCTTCGTAGCCGCCGATTTGCACCTAAAGGACCCTGAATTGAGGGCACGACTCCTCGATCGCCTCGAGCCCACGGTCCGCTGGTATCTCGGGCGACAGAATCCTGATGGCTCTTGGGGAAAGCTTCGCAGTGCCGACCAGCAGCGCAGCCCTCGCTCACTCACCCTTCTGAGCTGGTGGCACGACCGCGTGGAGCCCACCCCAGAAATCAGCGGAGCCATACGCAAATACTGCGGATTCCTGCTGAATCCGAGCCACGGCAAGGCATACGGCGTCAAGGAGCTGCTTCGGACCAGCGGCTTCGTAGGACTCGCCATCGCGGAACTGATCAAGCCGTGCAGTACATTCTAAAGCAAGGCTGATCCCCTGTTCTTCGGAGAATTGCAGGACCCTGATGACAAAGCCACGCATCAAATCTCATGAACATCAGCGAGGTTCGGGCGACAGATGCCCTTTGCCATGCGCCCCGTGTTCGCTAGAATGGGCCTCGGGTTCATCCCAGTATCGCTTAGGGATTTCACAGCAGTCGGCGGGCTAGGAGACATCGATGGAATCGGCGGCCAATCAGAAGGCAGGCGACAGCGCCAAGACCGCGCGGAAGCAGGTGGGTGCTAAGGGCCCCAAGAAGCGAGTTCGGGTAGAAGACTTCGGCAAGCTTCCCGCACAGTTGACGTCCGAGGACTGAGCCCCCCAGATCGGCCCTTCCGTTTACCCATCGCCCGGCGGACCAGACGTCGGCATGAAGAGGACATCAGGTTAGCGATCCTCCTTCTGATCCAGGATCCGCCAGAAGAAGCAAAGACCGATCAGGAATGTGATCGCCAAAAAGTACTCGACGCCCTTGGTATGCTGCATGAACTCCTGAAACGTGTTCATAGGTGCCCGTGTCCTCAGTGTGCGCCCTTGTATTCGGGGTGTTCCCGCAAGACAGGCATGTGTTCCACGATCCATATGAACGCCAACACGCCGATGGTGACAAGAGTGATCGTAACAGCGAACTCCATCCAATGAGGGAAGTAGCGTTCCTCCGGGGGAAGCTGCCAGTTAAAGGCGATGATTGACACGTTGAGACGGTTGACGATGATCCCAATCACCGCCAAGGCGGCCGCGAACCGGGCAAGCGTTGCGTTCCTTCGTCTGACGGCCGACGTGAACAGGATGCACGGCAGCAAGACGAAGCCGATCGCTTCGGCAAGGAACCAGTAGCCGTAACCGGTGTTGAGCAGACGCCAGTGATTTCCGTGTGCCAGCCCGATGATCTTCATGCCGAAATAAGCAAACAGCACCAGCGCCGATGCCTTCGCAAGGCCCAGCGTGAGCCCGTCATGGTCGACCGGGTGGTCCGGGTCGAGCTTGTCGCGGAAGACCCGGTGTGACAGGCCACTTTCGAAGATAACCATCGACAACCCCGCCACGATGCTCGATACGAAGAAGAAGACCGCCAGGTACGGCGAATACCAGAGCGGGTGGAGCTTTCCAGGTGCGATGACGAACAGCGCCCCAAGTGATGACTGGTGCAGCGTGGAGAGGATCACGCCGGCGATCGTCAGGGGAATCGTCAGGGCGACCAAGAAGTTCCGCAGCTTTCTGAACCGCAACCACTCGAGCGGAACGGGCAGGAACTCGAGGAACAGGACCGTCAGGTAGAGAGCGACGCACGCGGCCACCTCGAACATCACCGACGTCCACCCCTGCGACATGATGAACGGGTACGGCAAGCGCCACGATCGTCCGATGTCGAACAGCAACCCGACCGCCACGAGAACGTATCCGAGGAATCCGGTCAGCACGGCCGGGCGGACGATGGGGTGGTATTTCTTCATGCCGAAGACATAGACCGCGCAGGAGGTGACGTAGCCGCCGGCCGCCAACGCCACACCCACCAGAACGTCGAAGCCGATCCAGAGCCCCCACGGGTTGTTGTCTGTCAGGTTCGTGCAGGCCCCGAGGCCCATGGTGAAGCGGACGACCGTAACCGGAATGCCCACCGCAATAATGGCCGCGGCGACGACGTTGAAGGGTGTCACATACCTCTTCCAAGGCGAGCTCGTCTCGGCCGTGGGTGCGCTCACTTGGATTCCTCCTCTGAGGCGGTCGTCTTGCTCGCCTCTTCCCTGGCCTCCTTGACGGCCTTTTCCTTGTCCTTTTCAGCCTTCTTCAGCGCGCCGGCGAGCTTGGTTTCGGCCTTGGCATCGGCCTGGGCAACCGCGTCGGTCACGGCGGCATCAACGGCGGTGTCCTTTTCTTGCTCGGCGATGTCGTCCCTACGGCGGTTCAGTGCGTAGAGCCCGCCCAACAACGTCGGCCACAGGAGGACCACCATGGGGACCACCGACAGCGCGGTGTGGGTGAACTCACCCAAGGGGACCGTCGGCAGATTCGTCTGGAATCCGACCTCCTCGAACGGAACCGGTGAGAGGTACAACCAACTCGTGCCGCCGACCTCCTCTTCGCCGTAGACGTGGTGGACGTACCGATCGGGATGCCGCGCGATCCGCTCTTTGGCCGCCTCCAGCAGTTCGCTCCGCTTGCCGAACGTCATCACGCCGAACGGGCAGGATGCCACGCACGCCGGGGCCCGACCCTCCGCGAGCCGGTGGTAACAGAAGGTGCACTTCATGACCCGGGGCGTGAAGGCCTTTTCGTACTCGTAGGTGGGGATGTAGAACGGGCAGGCGGTCATGCAGTAGCGACAGCCGATGCAGGTGTCGACGTCATAGACGACCGCGCCCTCTTTGGTCTTCCGCAGCGCGCCAACCAGACACGCCGACGCGCAGGCCGGCTCGTTGCAGTGGAAGCACTGCAGTTTCTTGAAGATGCCTTCTTTCTGGACCACCGCGCCTTTCCCCTCGTAGCGGTTCACCACCGTGTAGGCCCCCGGGGAGGTCCGGCGGCGCTGATGGGTCACTGTGACGTCGTCGAAGGGGACCTCGGGCTTCGGGAGATTCCCTTTGTACTCGTTGTTCACCGCGCGGTTCGAGTCCTTGTCGTGGTTTTCGGCGTAACAGGCGGCCTCACACGTGCGGCAACCGGTACAAAGCGTCAGGTCGACCAGGACACCGTAGCGGTCCGGGTATCCGGCAAACTGCTCGGCCGCGGTGCCCTTGGTCGCGGTGGCGGCCACGACCCCCGCTCCCACTCCCGTGGCCGCCAGACTCTTCCGGAAGAACTCTCGCCTGGAAACGCTCATGGGGCCTCCTTCGTGCTGTCAGTGAGCTTTGCGTGGCAGTCCGTGCAGACCAGCCGCTTGCCGTCCTTTCTCGCGTCCATCCGCTCGTGACAGCCGATGCACTGCTGGTGGTACGCCCCGGGGGTGGTGGGGCGCTCGAGGTGCTCCAGATCGAAGGACGTGCCGTGACACGTTGTGCAACGGGGCGGCTTGGCGTCTGCCCGGGCCTCTGGGCTGTGATGGTGGCACGCCGTGCAGAGAACCGGTTGGGCGTGGTGGAAGCGCGCGGCCAACCGGTGGCTTTGATCTTCCTTCATGTGCTTCCGGAGCGCGGCAACATGTTTGCTGTGGCTGAAGGCGACCGGGCCATATACGTCGTTCCCGCGCCGGGGAAAGACGTTTTCGATCGCCACGTCCGTCTCGGGGGGCTTCGGCACGTTCTCGATCACGGGCGGACGTTCCCCGTGACAGTCCAGGCAGGAGCCCTCAGGCGGTGCGAAGCCAATCGGGTCCGCGCCGTGACAGCCCGCGCAGGCCAACGACCGGATCTGCTGGGTCTCGTGGCATCCGACACAGCTCCGAGCCGAGAAGGGCTCGTGGTGCGCCTTGGCCAGCTTCACGTTGCCGCCCTCGGCGCTGCCGCGAAGTGTGTGACAGGTTCCACAGCCCTGTACCGTGTTGTGATGGCACCCGCGACAGGTCCCCACGACCCCCTCGTGCGTCTTGTGGTCGAAGGTCACCGGATCGAAACGGGCGGCCTCTTTGCCGACGTAAATCGTCACGACATCCTTCTGATCCCGCATCAAGCGATAGCCTTCGGGCAGGGCCTTCGGGCGTTCCAGCCAATCCGACTCGGCGTGCTTGTGATGACAGTCCGAGCAGGCCAGCGGCCCGGTGTTCTCGCCGGCTTGTGCACGCCGATAGTGACAGCCCACACAGGCCATGTGCGCGGCATCCTTCAGCGGCAGGCCCTTCAGTTTGGCGCCCATCTCATAGATCAGACGCACTGCCTTCTTGTCCTTGGCCTTGTGGCAATCGTCGCACTTCTCTTCGCCACCGTAGGCGTCGGCATGTCGCTTGTGCAAGACCAGATCGAGCCCGGCCGGGCGGCGCGAAGAGACGTGAGTCACGCCACGAACGTGGCAGCCGCCGCATGTGACCGGACCGGCGGTTTGACCCGCCTGCGACCGTTCCGTGTGACATGTCGTGCACTTGGCGTGATACGCATCCAGAACGTCGTCCGTGGTGTCCTCGGCACGGACGAACGCCATGACCAAGTTGCCGTCCTCTTGCACGTGGCAGGCGGTACATCCCTCGCCCTGCAGGGCCTTGACGTGTTGCTCATGCTCAAAGGGAACGGGCGGACGCTCCAGCTCTCCGTAGATCTCCGTCCGGGCAATGACGATCAGGCCCGGGCCTTTCAGGACGACCTCGGGCCCGTCGGGCTGGAATTGCCCCACCCAACCGACCAGAAGCAACCCTAGGATTCCCACCGCGAACAGCGGACCAGATCTCCGAGCCATATCCCTGTCCCGTCCAGCTAGACCTTGAGTTCCTCGGGGATTTCCATCACTTCCACCAGGATCTCACTAAAGAACTTGACGTGCATGCCGAGCTTGTACCCCTTGATGATGTCCTCGATGCCGCTGTGGCAGTTGTGGCAAGGGGTCACGACGATCTCAGCGCGGGTGGCCTCGAGCTGTTCGGCCTTGACGCGGTTTCCCCGGACTCTGGTGCGCGTCCACGGGGGCCCACAATTGACCGCGTCTCCGCCCGCGCCGCAGCAGTAGTTGTGCTCGAAGCGAGGCTCTACGTCCCGGAAATCCGCGCACGCGGCTTCCATGATGTACCGCAGCTTCTTCCCAAGCCCGCGCCCGCGAACGATGTTGCACGGGTCCTGAACCGTAATGGGCTTCTCGTATTTTTTGGCGATCTTGATCTTTCCGCTCGAGATGATCTCGTGGTAGAAATCGACCGCGTGGACCATCGGGATGGGGGTGTGATGCCATCCCACCCACTTCGGGCCGTCATAGACCGCGCCGCGGAACGCGTGCCCGCATTCCCCCATCACCACGCGCTTGACCTTGAGCCGCATGGCCGTGTCCCAGTGCAAACGCTCCACCCGCCCCATCGTCTCGAAGTCGCCCGAGTACATCGCCATGTTGCTGTTGTCCCATCCGTCGGTGGCGGGCATGGTCCAGGTCAGCTCAGGCTCCCCGTTCTTTCGGCAGTTGTAATTCACCACCGCCATGATCTGGGCGAAGTACCCCAGAAGCTGGGCGAGGATCTTCGGCTCAGGTCCGATGACCGAGTACATGAAGCCCGCACCCTCGACCTCAAGCGGGATTCGGGACTGCTTGACCTCCATCGCCGCTTCCTCTTCCTGCCACATCAGCGTATCGATCCACTCGTCGGTCTGAACCCACATCTGATTCATAGTCGCCGCATGGCTGTTCACGGTGTCCTGAAGGTACTGAGGGACCACGTACATCAGGCTGCAGATGCGACGCACCGTCATGAGGAGATAGGCGATGTCGATGCCGAACGGACAGTACATGCTGCAGCGGCGGCAGGCGTTGCATTCGGTGTAGGCGATCCGTGCGGCCTGCTTGATGAACTCTGGGCTGACCCTGCCCTTACGCCGGAGGATCTCCCACAGCGTGTTCTTCACCTTGCCGACCGGTGAGTAGCTCGGATCCCCGTCGTGGGAGAGGCAGAAATGACACGCGTCCGCGCAGAGCCCGCAGTGCACGCAGGTCTCGATGTAGGTCTTCAGCCGCGCGGCGCACTCCTTCGTCAAGACTTCGTTGACCGTCTTCTCTATGAGCTCCGGCGTGATCTTCTTGATCGTCTCATCGAGACCCGGATCAACCACATCGGGCCGCTGAACTTCATCCATGGGCCACCTTTTCCCTACGGCTACCAGTCTTTCGCGTTCCGAACGCCCCCGAACTCACATCCCATGTAGGCCCGCGTGAAAACGAAGTACAGCATGTGGCTGAGCCGCGTGAACGGAATCGCCGCAAGCCACAACGCCCCGCTGAAGATATGCAGGAGGAGCATTGCGTCGTAAGGGAACCAGCCCTGTGTGGCCAGAAAACCGGTGATGAAGGGACCGACCGCGATCAGCAGAACGACCCAATCGGACCAGTACGTCACGTAGGCCACCGCAGGCGTGAACATCCGACGCGCCACCAGAAACAGGGCAACGAGAATGACCACGAACGTCATCGCGTCCGCCACGTGCTCGGGTAGGGCCGGCAACCTGACGCCCCACGACTCATGCCACAGCACGTTATGGGCCATCAGGAAGATCGGCGTCACCACCAGGCAGATGTGGAACGCGAACGTCGCCAGCGTCATTCCCGGATGCAGCCGCATGTTGCGACTGCCAAACGGAACCAGCCAGTGAGCGACGGAGCGCGCGGCGAACTTCAGGTCCATATACGGGAATACGACCCGTTCCTTCTTGGCCAGGGCGAACATCCGCCACAGCTTGTAGGCAGCACCCGCAAAAAAAACGGCAAAAGCTATCCATACTAGCGGGCCACGCGCAAATTCGTACATCTTTCGCTCCCCGTAGCCTACCGTCGGGCTCAAGAGGCGCCTAGGGAAACCACGGACCGAACGTACATACCGGCTTGGACGCCCCGAATCAAGAGCTTCTTCCCGTCGGGGCTGAAGACCGGATCCCAGAGCATCTCATAGCCGTGTTGCCAAACCCGACCGCCCATCACAAGACCGTAAACACCATCCTTCTCGACCTTTGCCACTACCCGGTCGCCACCCGGGCTGAAGACGGGGTCCCAGACCATGTCGAACGTTGCGCTCCACGGCTGACCGTCGACCGCGATGGTCCACGCGCCATTGTCTCGAACCACCGCAGCCACCCGTTTGCCGTCCGCGCTGAAGACCGGGTCGAGCACCGCGTCACCCCATGTGACCGGCCAGGGGCAGTCGTCCACCACGACCGTCCACCTGCCAAACTCGGGAGAGGCAACGGCCGCGACACGGGAGGCATCGGGGCTGAGCTTGACCCGAAAGAGCTGCGCGAATCTCCCATTCCAGATGGTCTGACTGTCCTTGGCCAGCGTCCATCCCCCAGGCAGCTTGACCGGGACGAGCACGGAGCCCGAGGGGGTGAAGCAGGGCTCCCAGATCATGCCGTAGCGGCCCGGCCAGACGGTCCCGTCCTGGATCACGGAGAACTCATTGATGCCGAGCCGCACCTCCGCGGCAACCTTCCCGCCGTCCATCGCGGCCGGTCCCCACACGTTGAGGTACTTCCCGTCCCACACCTCGTCGTTTACCGCGACGCCCCAGACACCTTCGAGGAATTTCTCGGTATCCGGCTCTTTAAGCGGTTCGACCTGGACGGCCGCAGCCACGGTTCCGCCGTCCGGGCTGATCGCGAACTCCCGTATCGACCGGAACCAGTTCTCCCAGGGCTTGCCGTCCACCATCAGCGAGTAGTCCATCCCCTTCTTGATCTGAATGGCAATGTGCCTGCCGTCGGCACTGAATTGGGGGTTCCACGCGTATTCGAACTTCTCGTCCCAAACCTGTCCGTCCACCCCCACCGACCACTTGTCGTCCTTCATCACGATGGCAAACAGCCGCTGGTCCGGCAGGAACCTCAACGACCAGGCCTTATCGAAAACCACATCCCAGAGGGTGCCGTTCACGCAGGGCGTGAAGCCCTCGTCCCCTTTGACCGGCGCAGCGATCTTCTCGCCATCATCACTGACGACAAACTCACGGACTTCCTCATAGGTCGACCGAATCTCCCGCACGTCCGCGATGGGCTTCTTGTGGGTCTCCCAATCCCAGCCGGTTCTGTCCAACACGTCTCTGCTCCTCGCTGTCTATGTCTGAGGGATGGGCCAACGCGCCCTGCTGTTCGTGAGTGGTGGGTCTGAGACAATCATTCTCGCTACTCGTCTCACAGGCGTCAAGATTGGCAGGCGTCGGCATGTGCCACGCCAACGTCATCTTGCCGCACGCTGATTCACCCGAGGCACTTCTCGACGGCGGCAATGAACTCATCGGGATCGATGGGTTTGTCGAACACCGCGGCGGGCTCCTTGAGGGCCAGTTCGCGCCCGGCCAGTCCGCTGACGACAATAACTGGCGTGTCGCTGAGTCCCTTGTCCCTCACGATCTTGCGATAGAAATCCGTTCCTGTTTGATGGGGCATCATGAGATCGAGAATCACCAGGTCGGGCTTCTCCTGACGGACCTTCTTGAGGGCCTCCGCGCCGTCCTCAGCCGTTGACGTGGTGTACCCTTTGTCCTCGAGCAAGCTGGAGAGATAAGCCCGAATGTCCGCGTCATCGTCAACGATGAGAATCCGCTTCGCATTGGCCATGGGTCTCCCTTTCGCTTTGCGGCACACGGTGGCTTGAGATCGCGGCAGCCCCGCTTCCGGAACGTGCGAACGCCACCTGGCGTTTCCTCGTCCAACTCGATGTCGCTTCGTCCCAGCCCTTACTCCCTCTTCAGCGCGTCGAGGGCCCTTCTTATTTCATCGGAACTGGCATTCCGCATGCGCTCCTGCAACTCGTCCCTCAGATCCATCCTGTCGGTCTCGTTCTCGGTCAGGTCGATGCCCAGCGCCTCCTTGACGTGTCGCACGTAGGCGGCGGGCTTGACGGGCTTCTCCAAGTAGATTCCCAGGCCCGACATGACGCTGTCGGCCATGATGTCCTCGAGATCCGTTTTCCCCATGTCGGTCTTGGCGTGGGCGGTCACGATGAGCACGGGAATCCGCGACAGCGCCTTGTCTCGTTTCAGCTCGTACAGAAGCCTCGGGCCCGATCGGTTGGGCATGACCAAGTCCGTGGAAATGAAGTCGGGCTTCCTGGCCTTGATCATCTCGAGGGCCTCGTCCCCGTCTGCCGCCGTCACCACGCTGAAGCCGGCGTCCTCGAGAGCTGTCTGGAGAAACAGCCGCACGTTCGGCTCGTCGTCCACCACGAGAACGGTCATGTCCTCCGCGCGTGCCATGTGTTGTCCTCCTCAGTGGGTCGGGCATTGACGCGTGGATCACGCGTCCTTTTCCGCATCCACCTTGCCCGTCGGCTCGGGAAGGCGACTCCGCGGAAACTCCAGACGAAACACAGAACCTTCTTCCTCGGCAGACTCGAACGAGATCTTGCCACCGTGCTCCTGGACGATCTTTCGCGTCGTCAGCAACCCCAGTCCCGTCCCCTTGCCCGATTCCTTCGTCGAGAAGAAGCCGGTGAAGACCTTCTGCTTGACATCGTACTCCATACCGCAGCCGTCGTCAGCTACCTCATATACCAACGTGCCGTCTGCCTCACGCGTGGTCACTGTGACGCAACGGTCCTCCTTGTTGCTCATCTCGCACGCGTCCAGGGCGTTCGAGACCAGATTGGTCAGGCACGTATGGATGCCTTCCTCGTCCAATGGGGCTTTGGCGATGCTTTCGTCGAACTTGGCCTGTACCCTGATGCCCGACCGCGCAGCCGTGCCGCGGAAGAGCTCGGTGACCTCTCGGGCGATCCGGTTAGGGTCCACGAGCGCGACGTGCGGTGTCCGTCCTTTCGCGAAGTCTAGGAACTCCTTTACGAAGGACGATATGCGAGCGATGTTGCTGTCCAGCATCTCCAATCCCTGCTGCATCCGATCTCCGCTATTGCGCTTGATACCGGAGTTGAGAACATACATCCCCCCCTCTAATCCCATGGTGACGTTCTTGATGCCGTGGGCAAGACCAGCCACCGTCTGCCCCACCGCGGCCAATCGCTCGGCTGTCAACTTCTCTTGCTGCAGCCGCTTCATCTCGCTGATGTCGGTCGACATCTCGATGATATAGCGGACCTCTCCATCTTCGCGAATCAGCGGCACCATGTGCACCAAGTAGTGCGTCGGCTTTCCCTCGGACGCGTCCGGCCCTTGTTCCTCGCGATTCCGCGTCTTGCCGTCGGAAAACGTCGTCGCGGCCGCACAGTCCTCGCAACGCTCCGTTCGATTCTTGTAGACGGCAAAGCAATGCTGATCGTGCCACGGACCGAACGTCTCGGTGAAGGTCCGGTTGGCCTCGACGATCCGGAGGTCCCGGTCGATCACACAGATGCTCACGGGCACCTGGTCGAACAGTTCCGTCCGGATCCAGCTTTTGATCCGCTCGGAGATCATGACGATGGCCCTCCCCCCGGCGTGGGTTCGGAGTCCGCCAGCTCAATCAGTCGAGCCACGGTCTCCAGGAACTCCACCACGACGACCGGCTTTTCGATATAGGCTTCGGGCGACGGGACCCCTTCATCCTTGATCATTCTGTGGAACGATGCTGGCCCAACGTCGCTCAACCGGTTGAAGGCGGTGACGAAGACCACCGGAATTCCTCGAAGTCCCGGGTCGAGCTTGAGATCGCGGTATAGTGCGATACCCGAGTGTTTCGGCATCATGATGTCCAGCGTGATGAGATCCGGCCGCTGATCGCCAATGACGGCCAGCGCCTGCTCGGCGTCCATGGCCGAAAACGTCTCGTACCCGTTGTCCTCGAGCAACGTCGTCAGATAGGCGATGATCGACGACTCGTCGTCGACCACCACGATCGTCTTCCTATTCGAGCAGGATGGTTCACTCATACACACTCGTCCGCGTCGTCATCAAGAGTGGAGCCCTCGAATCCCCCCGTCGGTCTGAGGCTACTCGGGTTGCCGGCCGGATAGCACGGCGTCTCCCAACACGAACTCAGTCGTCCCAGCACCCGCGATGTCGCACTTGTGGCAGGTTGCGCACTCGGCGTGACCCAAGCAATGCGATCACGGGCCTCGCGCTCAAACCTCGCCCCCAGTGATGATACCGCCTGCGATGCGGACTTGTCCACTCTCGGACCGACTCTCCTCATGGTTCCAACTCGGATGCGAGCCTCGCAAGCAGCTACCCCACCCTCGATCACCTCCCCCTCCAATCCCGCGACCTAATCTCCGAGTGTAGATCGTCAGCGAGAGTGGCAATCGAGGGAGGTTGAATTAAGTCAGGGATTCGGCTGCTGAGTGACCTTTCCTGGGATCATCCTGTTGCTCGCCCGACGTCGGGCGAGCGTTTTGGTTTTCAGTGCGGCCCGACGGGCAAGAATCGCTTCCCGTCGGCCGAAGTACACGACGTCTGTCCCGTCACCGACGCAGAGCAGGCCTTGACCGCCGCTCGCAAGGAGTCCCCTGATCTGATCACCCTCGACATCATGATGCCGAGACGTTCGGGCAAGAGGCCCTGCAGGAATGCATGAAAGACGCCAGTCCGGAGGCCATCAGAAAGGCCCTTGACAAGCTCAGGACCGAACGCCCCGACTTGGTCACCCTCGACATCTCCATGCCCGAGAAATCCGGTGTTCGTTTCTACCGCGATATGAAGGAAGACCCAGATCTCGCCAAGACGCCCGTCGTCATCGTCACCGCCGTCACCGGCTTCGGTGGGAACCCCGACGAATTCAAGAAGTTCATCAGCACCCGCAAGCAGGTGCCACCCCCCGACGGCTTCGTCCCCAAGCCGATCGACCAGCAGGAGCTGCTCGCCGCTGTCAAGCAACTATTGGGGTGACGCCTCCGATCAGATCACCTCAGAACTCGGGATTGCCCTGGCGCGCCTCGCTCGCACGGATGCACAGATCGACCAGAGAGGCCACGTCCCCCCGCAAACGTCTTAGATCGTCCTCCGCGGGAGACGTCGTATCGAGGCCCCGAGCCGTCGCCTCCACCTCTCGTGCCGCCTCCGTGATCGACGGAAACCCATAACCGCCCCCCGCGCCTTTGAGCTGGTGGGCCAGTTCAGCCAGGGCACTCACGTCTCCCCGCGACACGAGCGCCTCCAAGTCGGCCGCTTTCCCAGGCAGTCCCGCCACGAACGACTCCAACAGCTCCACCATGTCAGGGTCGTTGGACAGATCGCTGAAAAGCAACGCGGGCCCCGCTGAGCCCCCCCTTGCCTCCCCCGGCCTCCGCGGCAAATGCTTGCTGATCTTCTCGACGAGTTCCCTTCGCCCGATCGGCTTGCTCGCGTAATCGTCACAGCCCGCCTCCAGGCACCTCCGCCGATCAAACGACATCGCGTGCGCCGTTAGCGCAATCACCGGGCCGGTGTACCCGCGCTCCCGGAGCGCACGCGTCGCCTCGTACCCGTCCATCACGGGCATCTGCATGTCCATCAGAATCACGTCAAACGGCTCGGAGGTCCGAGCCGCCGCCAGCGCCCGATCGAGAGCCTCCTTCCCGTTCTCCACGAGCGTCACGTCGGCCCCCGCCTTGCTCAGCATCATGGACAAGAGACGCTGGTTGTCGAACCCGTCTTCGGCCAACAGCAGGCGACAGCCCAGAGGGTGCCCTTCCCCACTCGAGCCGCCATTCTCGCCCTCGGTCCGCAGACACTCCTCCCGAGTCAGCCATCTCGTCCCCCCCTTGGGAATGTCCGCCGAGATCGTCAGCGTGAAAGTACTCCCTTCCCCCAACGCGCTGTCCACCACGATGTCGCCGCCCAGCAGATCCGCCAGTCGCTTGCTGATCGCCAGGCCCAGGCCCGTGCCCCCGTGCTCCCGCGTCATTGACGTATCCGCTTGCTGAAACGGCTGGAACAGCCCCGAAACCTGATCCCGCGACATCCCGATGCCGCTGTCCTTGACCTCGAACGACATCTCACCCTTGCCGGACGTCCTCCCCCCACAGGCGTCCGCGCCCACATACCGGACCGTCAACACGACGCCGCCCTTGCTCGTGAACTTGATCGCGTTACCCACCAGATTGATCAGGATTTGGCGTAGCCGCGTCGCATCCGTCAAAACACGCCCAGGCTGCGCGCCCTCGAACTCGATTCCGAAGCTCAGCCCGAGCCCTTCGGCCCGGACGCGCATCAGCGACTCCACCTCCCGAACGATTGCCACGGGCGAGCACGCCTCACGTCGCACCTCGAATCGACCGGCCTCGATCTTCGACAGATCGAGGATGTCGTTCAGAATCCGCATCAAGTACTCGCCGTTCCGCTGAATCGTCTCCACCGCCTGCGCCCCCCGAGCGCGCGGCCGGCAAGCAACGTGCTCCGAACACCGATCGCAGCAGATCACCTCCTCCCGAAGAATGTCCGCGAAGCCCAGGATCGCCGTCATCGGCGTCCGGATCTCGTGGCTCATGTTCGCCAGGAACTCGCTCTTGGCGCGGCTGGCATCCTCCGCGGACGCCTTCGCCTCCTTGAGCGCCCGGTTCACTTCCACGAGCTCCAATTGCTGGGCCTTCATCTCCTGTCGCTGCGCTTCGAGCTGGAGGTTCTTCGACCGAAGCACCTCCGTGTGCCTGCGCGACTCCTCTTCGGCTCGCTTCCGATCCGTGATGTCTCGCACCGACTCGATCGCGCCGACCACGTTGCCGTCCGCATCCACCAGTCGCTTGGCCGTCGCCCAGACCACGCGAGGCTCGTCGCTGCCGCCTCTGATCCTCGCCTCGATCGTGAGAACGTCCCCTTGAGACTCAATGAAGCTGTAGTTTTCGGCAACGACGTCCCGCGGCTCCAAAACGTGGTCGATCAGCATGGGTCTGCGATCGCCGTAGAAGGGGAGTGCGTATTCGTGATTCGCCTTTCCCAGCATGTCCTGCGACTTGACCCCCGTCATCCCCTCCATGGCACGGTTCCAGGCGGTGACCCGTCCCTGGCAGTCGATGACGAACGTCGCGTCGGGCAAGAAGCTGATGATGTCGGACAATCGCTCTTCAGATCCCCGAAGCATCGTCTCGATTCGCTTCCGCTCGGCGACCTCGCTCTTCAGATCCGTATTGGCCTTGGCCAGCTCCCGCGTCCGCTCGTCGACCCGCGCCTCGAGATGGTCGTGTGCCTGCCTTAACGCAAGCTCCGCCCGACGACGCTTGACCACGTTCGCTACGAGCAACAGGATGAAGAACAAGCAAACGCCCAGAAACCCGCATGCGTAGAGAAGAACCCGACGTTGAGACGTCGTCAGAGGTGACGTAGCATCCGCGCGAGCCAGAGTGAGGATCCGCCATCCCGCCACGAGAACCGGACTCCACGCTGTCCTATATGCCACGCCGTCCCATTCCGCCGTCTCCCCGTCCAGCGTCGGACCCACGGGAAGCAGCTTCTGCGAGCCGAACTGCCGGCTCCTGAGCAGTTCCTCCCGCCTCTCGGCCGAGAGCGGACGCATGCAACCGTAGAGCCATCCCTCCACGTTGCTCGATAACACGATCCCATCGGGTGAGACGAGCGCCGCCGGATGTGATTGGCTCTCCAGAAGTGCATCCACAAGGTCGAAACCCGCCTTGGCGACGACCACCCCCACCGGGCCCGAGGACGGCGGAGCCGTCACCGGCGAGCTGAAGTAGAGCCCCCGCCTGTGAGTCGTAACCCCCAACGCCGGGTAGACGCAGTCGCGTCCGCTCATCGCCTCCGTGAAATACGGGCGGAACGCGTAGTTTTGCGAGGTCAACGTCTCGCCGCCTTCAAACGGCGTGCACGCCACCACCGTCCCCTGGCGATCCATGACGTACACCAGTGACGCGCCGAACGTACGTCTGGCTGTCTCGAGTGCGATCAGCGTATCGGGGCTGTCCGCCTCCACCGACCCCGAGGCCGCCCGAACGATCTCCCGACAACCCGCCAACGCCTGGACCACGTCCTTGAAGCGACTGAAGACGACGTCTTCCACGTCATCCGCCAACTCGAGCGTCCGGGCATGCTGAGCCTGATGGCCGTTCTCCTCGCGTAAGGCCCCCAAACCCATGCCGGCCCCGTAGACCAGCAGCCCAACGCACACGCCGCAGACGGCGGCTGTCGTCCAGGACAACCACCTGCGGAGCTTCCGCCCCCCAGGCAGACCGCCCGAAGCCGCAGCGCCCCCATTTCGCTCGGAGAAACGACCGTCGCGCAAAGGATCCAGCTCCGCTCGCAAAGTCAGCCGACGAATTCTGGGCCAACCCGCCTGGTCTTCCTGAGAATGCCGCTGGATCTGGAGGTGCTCGCCAGCCCTTATCGGACCTCCGGACGCGTGAGGCGGCCCGATCACCAGAACCCGTTCCTACGCACTAGCTCAAGACTCATCGTCAACATCAGAAAGCGCGTTTAGCCCCTGCCGGCCCCCCCGACCGCACAAGATCAGATCGCCTCGCTCCCCAGGGCCCAGTGGATGATGAAGAGTGGATCGCGTCCATGCCACCGCGGCGGATGAGCATCTAGTCCCTTGGAGTGCATCAATAAACGTCCCGGCAAGAGGCCCGACCTCCCCAGCCGGATGCCTCTCTCCTCGTCCCAAAAAAATGGGCCCGCTACGCACGGGCCCGAGTCCAGAGAAAAACATGTCAGGCACATTACCTATCGGGAAAATCATTCAGCCCCAGTGTAATGCGTTCGCGTTAAACTCGCCCCTCAGGCCTCGGCCAGCCCTTCACGGATCGCGAACCGAGCCAGTTCGACCCGGTCGTGGATATCCAGCTTCTTCATGATGTTCGTCGTATGAACCACGACCGTGTTGACGCTCAGGTGCATCGTACCGGCGATCTGCTTCTTCGACAGCCCCCGGGCCAGGTACCGGAGCACCTCGGTCTCACGCGGGCTGAGCCGCGAGAGGCGCGTCTGTCCCTGGTTGGCCAGGCGAGCCCCCTGCGGGTCGACGACGATCCGCGACTGAATCTCCGGCGAGTAGTACGCCACGCCTCTGGCCACCCGTCGGATCGCCTCGATCAGCTTGTCCAGAGGTTCGTCCTTGGTCACGTATCCCATCGCCTCGATCGCGATGGCCTGCTCGATGTACCGATCGTGCGAGAAAGCGCTCACGAACACGATCGCCGTATCAGGGCATCGAGTGCCGATCGTCCGACCGGCCTCGAACGTGAATCGACCCGGCATGTCGATGTCCATCAGAACGACGCGAGGCTGCAACCTCGCCGCCGCCGATACTGCCTCATCCGCCGTCCCGACCTCCGACACCACCGACATGTCGGGCTCCGCCTCCAGACGACTACGCAGAGCCGCGCGAACCAGCGCGTGATCGTCCGCAAGCAGGATCGTTATCCTTTCGCTCAAGCGCCCCTCTCCGAGAACCCGACCGATCCGAGCATCGTCGCCACCTTGCCGGCAAGTTCGGCCACGCCGAAAGGCTTCCTCACGAGAACCGTCTGGGGACCATGCCCCGCCGGCAGATCCAGCTCCGGGTCCCCTGTTAAGGCGATCACCGGAATCCTGTCTCCCCGCTCCCGCAAGCCGGCCAGAAAGGCAAGCCCGCTTCGCCTCGGAAGGTCCACATCCACGATCACCACGCGGACGTCAGACTTCCGCTGCTCAAACGCCTCCATCAACGACGCCCCGTCGCCGACCGCCAACACCTCGTACCCGTACTCCGCGAGCACGCTGACGATCGTCCCGCGAACGAAGCGGTTGTCCTCGCCCACCAGTACCAGCTCTCCCGCCCCCCTCGGCGGCGCCGGCGACGATCTGGCCGGGCCAGACTCCGAAGCCGGCGGGATGCGTGGAAGGACAATCTCGAAAGCCGAGCCCTTCCCCGGTTCAGATCGAACATCCACGCGCCCGTGGTGTCGCTCCACGATCCCATGCACGATCGACAGACCCAGCCCCGTGCCCTGACCTCGCGCCTTAGTAGTGAAGAACGGATCAAACACTCTCGGCAGCGCTTCCGGGGCGATTCCCGTGCCCACGTCCTCCACGACCAGTCGGGCGAAGCCGCCACTCGTCTCGACGCCGTCACGACTCTCGCCGCAGGCCGCCTCGCCCAGCGCGATCCGCAGACGCCCTCCTTCAGGCATCGCGTCCCGCGCGTTGATCGCCAGGTTCACGATCGCCTGCTGTAGCTGGCTCGAATCCCCCTCCACCCAGACTGCCGCCGAATCCGGAAGCTCCGTACTCACCTCGATCGATGCCGGCATCATCCGACGCACGAACCGGACCGACTGATGGACCAGCGCCGTCAGATTCACCGGCCTGATCTCCGCTGGGACCTCGCGGCTGAACGTCAGCAGCGACTTGGCCAGACCGATCGCCCGCTGGCCAACCTGCTCGATCATCTCCAGTCCCTCCCGTGCCTTCACGGGATCCGATTCGAGCCGGCGCCGCAACACCTCCGCGTGACCCAGAATTGCCGTCAGCAAGTTCTGAAACTCATGGGCTAGACCTGCTGAAAGCTGACCGACAGCCTCCAACCTCTGAACTTGATAGAGTTGCCTCTCGAGCTCAGATCGCTCGCGCTCGACTCGCCGCCGATCCGTGACGTCCTCGACGATCTCTGCCACCGCCGACACCTGCCCGTCGGCGCCCCGAATCGGAGATGCAATGATCCGATGGACCCTCGGCCCCACAGGTGTCGTTCGTTCCAGCTCGACCTCGTGAACGAGGCCGTCCTCCAGCGTTTGAAGCACGGGGCACCCCGCGCACGGATCATCGCGAGGAGGATCACAGAACGCATGATGACAACTCAGCTTCTCCCCCAGCCGGATGTCCGGCAGCCAGGAACGCACGGTCCGGTTCAGTTCCAAGACCTCCATCTCCGGACTGATGACGACGATGCCGACACCGACGTTCTCGACGATGCTCAGGAGCTTCTCTCTAGACTCCCTGAGCGCGTCGGCCGCCTGCTGTCGTTCCACCTCGGCATCTTCGAGTCTCACAACGCGATCTCGAAGCTCCGCAAGCTCCGACAGAGTATCAAGGCGAGGTTTCTCCGTGTCGCTCATGCTTGCCCGATGATGGAAGCCAAAGCCATTCGTCTCGCAGAGTTTGACGCCAGGAGGAGTTCAAGGCTTCCAACCTAATAGCCAGCGTACTGCAGCCACACGCATGATGCCAGAAGACACTCGCATTCTGATACCAAGCCCCTGGACGCCACGGCCCAGTCCGGTCATCATCTGCTCTACTGGCCGTGTGCAACTGTCCGTATCACTCTCGGGAGACAAGCGGATGAGACCGAGCCTATCCCGTTGGGGCCCTCTACGAAGTGTGGCCGCGTCCACCGTCCTGCTGTCCGCCGCCATCAGCCCGACGCCTGTCCCGGCCGCCCCGGATGCCCCCCCGATCGCTCTCGGGTCGAAGACCGGCACCCCCAGCACGCGGCATTCCCTCATGACCCGCTACGAACTCATCGAGCCCCAAGACGTCATCCCGGCAGCCAAACGCTGTCCCGTCGCCTACATCTCGGCGGGCATCGTCGAGTGGCATGGTGAGCAGTCCGCCTGCGGACTCGACGGCCTCAAGGCCGAATCCTTGTGCCGCCTCGCCGCCGACCACCTCGGCGGCGTCTGCTTCCCTCACGTCTGGCCCGGCCCCGACACCTCCACGCCCTTCGATCCCACCAAGTACCCGCGCGGAACCGTCACCATCGACAAGGCCCTCTATCTGACAATGGTTGAGCAGTTGCTGAGCCGGGTCGAGTCCATGGGCTTTCGCGTCGCCGTCCATCTCTCAGGCCACTACCCCGGCACCGTGCCTACCGTCGCCGAACGCTTCAACAAACGCGGCAAGATGAAGGTCATCTCCGTCTCCGAGAACCAGGTCGTCCAGGGAATGCCCGCCGGTGACCATGCCGCCACCTGGGAGACCTCCCTGCTCCAGGTCCTCCGCCCAGGACTCGTCGATCTAGGCCAACTGCCACCCCTCCCGCCCAACGTCGAGCATGCCGGCGACGTGATGCCGCCGGCGTGGAAGTTTCGACAGCGCGCCGAGTACTACGGGGTCTACGGCTCCGATCCCCGCGTCTGGGCCAACCCCCACTTCGGTCGACGCGGCGTTGAGGCAATCCTCGACGGACTCGCAAAGGAGGTGGGCAAGGCACTCGAAGACCCCTCCTACGGACAGAGCAGACCACCCATCCAATGGCCCACCCCCGACCACGAAAACCAACCTGAAGTCCGCTATGACTTCCTCAGGCCCTCACAGTGGATCCATCGGTTCGAGCAGGCCCCGATCGTGTTCCTGCCGCTACTCACGGCCCGTACCCCCGCCGAGAGACTCACCGGACTCGCCGAGCGCTGGGCCACGCAGTCCGGCGGCATGGTGTTCCCCCCCCTTTCGTACGCCCCCGCCAAGAACGCCGAGACCGCCTTCCTCTCCATCGAAGTCTACGTCAAGGCCGTTAAGCAAGTGATCGACGTGCTCGCCGAAATGGACTTCCGCGTCATCGCCCTCCTGCCGGATCCCGCCCTCTCCCCCGACGCCCGCGCCGCTATCGCCCAGATCGCGCGCGCCGACGGCCAAGCCGACGTCCTCGTCCTCGATCCTAACGAGGAGGACACCCCTGCCCCGATGCTCCTTGCCGCCGTCGCCCGGATGATCCCCAAGTCCCCATCAACCCGCATACTCGACGGCGACTGGCGAATCGATGGGCCCCGCACCGTCAAGAGCCTCCACGAGGCCGTCTACGGCCCCGCCGATGTGCGAACCTACGAACACACGTTCGACGTCTCCCCCACCCAGGCCGGCCAGGCCGCCCTCCTCGATCTCGGAACCGTCGAGAACCTCTGCGAAGTAACCATCAACGGCGCCCCCGCCCTCCAGGATCACTGGCCGCCCTACCGATTCATCCTCACCGGACGCCTCAAGCCCGGCCCCAACGCGCTCAAGGTCGTCGTCCGACATAAGCCTCAGCCCTTTCTGGATCCCTGGTACTATCGCCCCGCCCCGCCCAAACTGGCCGGACCCATCACTCTGTCCTTCTGGACCCCCGCGCCGTAATGCCCCTCAATGCCGCCGAGAACGAGCTACCCTCTTGCATCACCGGCTCGGCGGCTCGCGAGGTCAACGGGGCGTAGGGAAAGCTGCCGATCGAATTCGTGCTTACGATGGGGCCCCGCCCTTGTTGCGGAGCGCGGGCAAGGTGCCCGTGCCGCGGAAGCGATAGGCCGCCCGGAACGCATGTCTGTAGCCTTGTCCGTGCGCTTGTCTCCCAGCGGGTCAGTCCAGTGGTTTTCCGTCCTGGTCCCAGACGGTGAGGTTGGTCAGGGATCGCGGCTTGGCCGGGAAGAGCGATCCGATCAGGAACCCGACGGCGAAGCTGATGATGTTGCCGATCAGCCCGGTGTAATAAAGATCGAAGGGCACATGGGCGGGGCCGGGGAGCATGTTCTTCTCGACCAGAATGGTCCAGACCGTGAACAGGAGCGAGCAGACGATGCCGACGCCGACGGCGCGGGCGTCACCGCGTCTGGTGAAGAATCCGAGCATGTACATTCCGAAGACACCGCCTCCGAGCAGGGAGGCGAGGATCGTTCCGGTGTCTTGAAGCGTCTTGCCCTCCGTCTCGGTCAGGGCCACGGCGCCGCCGATCATGATCGCTCCGGCGGCGCAGGCGAGGATCTTGGCGACTTTGAGGTAGTGCCGGTCGTCTCGATTCTTGACGAGATGGCGGCGGTAGATGTCGACGATGCCGATCGTGGCGATGGCGTTGATGCTGGAGTCGAGGGAGGACATGGCGGCGGCGAGCGCGGCGGCGATGACGAGGCCGGTGATGCCGGGGGGCAGCTCGTTGATGATGAAGAAGGGTAGCACCTGTTCGGCCTTGAGCTCTCCGGAGAGCATCTGAGCGGCCTCGGGGCAAGGGAAGACCTTATAGAAGACGTAGAGGCTGGTTCCGATGAACATGAAAAAGGCCCAGATGGGGACGCTGGCGAAGGCGCAGACGAACATGGCCTTGCGGGCTTCGTTGGCGCTTCGCGATGCACAGTAACGCTGGATGACGTTCTGGTTGCTGCTGTACTCTCCGAGCCAGCCGGTCAGGCCGAGGATGAGCATCATCATCGCGGTCTTGTTCTCGAAGGAGAGGGCCCATGAGGCGGGCTTGACGACGCCGTCCTCCCATTCGGCCAGGGAGAGCTTGTTCTCGGCGGTCGCGACGGAGAGGATCTGCCCGAGGCCACCAGGCAGCTTGTCGATGATGACGAAGAGGGCCATCGCCCCGCCGACAACGAGGACGATGGTCTGGATGACGTCGGTCCAGATGACGGCGTCGATTCCGCCGAGGACGGTGTAGAGGGCGACGAAGCCTCCGCCGACGACGATGCACATGATGGGGCTGAGTCCGGTGATCTCGTAGATGACGAGGGAGAGGAGGTAGAGGATCATGCTGACGCGGGTCAACTGGCCGATGATGAAGGCGGAGGATGCGTAGACGCGAATGGACGGGCCGAAGCGTCCCTCGAGGTACTGATAGGCGGAGGTGACCTTCCCGCGGCGGAAGAACGGGAGGAAGACGAAGGCCGCGATGAGGACGCCGAGCGGGAGCATGAAGTTGGGGGTAAAGCGGAGCCAGGCGGTCTTGAAGGCGTCACCGGGATAGGCGAGGAAGGTGATGGAGCTGATGGAGGTGCCCACCATGCTCAGCCCGATGATCCAGCCGCTAAAGGACCGTCCGCCGACGAAGTACTCCTCCGTGTTAACGTTCTTCCGCGAGAAGTAGAAGCCCATGGCAGCCATGCCGCCGAGATAGACGAGCAGCATGAGGATGTCGAGTGGGTGTAGGTTCATGCGTAATCGCTTTCCTGTTCTGGTATTACTTATCAAGACTCCACTTGGGCGACCCCCAGGGCCTCGCCGGCGCCGTATTGCCGGACCGAGACCGTC
>JAFGLZ010000240.1 GCA_016927755.1 Phycisphaerae bacterium | reverse complement strand
GGTCGATCTCGACGGTCATCCCCGCGATGGACTTCTTGACGAGCAGGGGCCGGACACGGGAGACGTTGTGGAACATGTGAAAGTCGACCGCCTCGGCCTCGCGCAGACGCTGGACGGCCTCGCACTCGTTGAGCCGGCTGAAGTACACCTTCTGCGCGTGTATCTTCGAGGCCACGTGGCGCGAGTTGTTGCACACCTCGAGGACAACGCCCTCGCGATCGACGAACAGCCAGTGGTTACCATTGACGTCGCCGCCGGCATAGTAGCCTTTGGCCACGAAGTCCTCGATGATGGCGAGGGCTTCGGCGCAGCTCGACGCACGTTCGGCGATGTGCCGGAGGATCGTGCCGCCCATCAGGCCTCGGTACTGGGGCTCGGCAGGTTCGAGGTGGAGGGCGGAGGAGTCCTTCTTCCTGCTGGCCGGGTAGTCTCCCGAGCCAGCCAACCCCTTATCGTTGACCATCATGGAACAGTGAATGCAACCTCCATCCGACACGGCGATGAACTTGTTGATCCCCGCCAGCGAGCTTTCCACGATGGGGGTCACCTGCGGCCGATCAATGTTGTCGCGGGTCTTGTGGAACAGAATGGCGCCGCCTGAGGCATGCTCTCGAGAGACCGCGTACGAGGTACACTCATGGAGGAACCGCTTGCGCGCGTGGCCGCCGATGAAGGCGATGTACACGTCTTCATCGACGCCGGCCGCACGGGCGATCGCTCTGGCCTCCTCGAGCCAGTGCGGAGCGATCTGCTTGGCGATCCGCACGTAGGCGGCCGAACGTTCGATGAGCGTTTCCCTCGATATGCCCTTCGCGGCGGCCGGTTTCAGATAGTTGACGTCCATGTCGCGGACGATGATCTCCTTGTTCATCTTGCCCCAGATCGTACCGATCTGCTCGGGGGTTCCGGCCAGGCGGATCATGCCGGTCTCGGCCGCAAGGGCAAGGGGCGCGGTCAGTGCGACGGCGATCAGGAGCGCTACGTTTCGCATCGTTGAAGCTCCTCTGATGGAATTCGTGCTCACAAGTCGTTCCTTTCTTCCGAACAATCAGTTTCCGTCCGAGACAGGCTATCCTTCCCAGAGAGTCGTGACGCATTGATCGGATCGGGGGACAGCATTACTTGTCCCCGTTTTCCCTTTCGTCCGTGCCCGGGCGGCCTGCGTCTGAGGGCTCGTCCGCGGATGGATTCCAGCTTACTGCTGAAGTCGTCGCTGCCCAAGGGGCATTCCGTTGGCGCGTGACGTTCGGGGCCTCGGAGCATGCGGGCGGCTCGTCGGCTCGGCCATCAGTCGCCGGATCGGTCGGCGAGGCGGTGGGCGATCGGCCATTCGGCTCGCTTGTGGGGGCTGGCCTTGGCGAAGTCGACGAGCTCGGCGGCGGCCTTTCGGGCCGAATCGGCGACGGGGCCCGACTGCCCCGCTTCGGCGGCGAGCCGGTACAGCTCATACGCCTGCTGTGACTGGCCTCGCATTTCATACGCTCGTCCGGCGTGGTACAGCTCGAGCACCAATCGTTCGGCCATGTCCTGCGGGGGCGGCTTGTAGCCGTGCCATCGGGCAAGCAGGCCACCGCCGGGCGAAAGGATGATGAACGTGGGGAAGCACTCGATGTGCAGCACGTAGCAGTCGACCTCGTGCTCGGTCGAGTCGATGGTGATCCGCTCGAAGACGGAGACGGCCTGCTTTAGGGTCGGGCAGGTCTCGGCGTCGCGGACGAAGGCCTTGCAGGGGACGCACCACTTCGAGGTCGTGTTGATGAGCAGCGGACGGGCGGCCTCGTGGGCCTTGGTCAGCGCGCCGTCGACGGCCGGTCCGACCTCGACGACGGGCGGGGGGGCCATGAGGCTGCAGCCGGTCCCGAGGGCTAGAACGCAGGAGAACGTCAAGAAGATGGAGGCGGCTGAGGCGATACGACGTACTTGCATGGCTACTCTAGCTGGCTGCAATGATGAATGGGAAGCACGCTTACCCAGAGGCTGTCACGCATCGGTCATGGTCTCAACCATCGGGGCGTTATGCTCGGTCCGGATTCGCGTGCCCCACCGCTGAAGCGATGGGCCACCCGGTTCAGGAGCCACCCGGCTCACGGGCGAGACGCCCGTGCTACAGGCGCGATTCACGTCTACTCGCCGCCCTTGCCTTTGGCCTGGATGCGAGAGATGGTCACGTCCTGGATTTCCATGATCTCCGCCCAGGGGCCTTCGGCCAGGACGCCGGCGAGCTCCTCGCCCGTCTTGGTGGCGACCATCCGGTAGGTGGCGATCCCCTTGCTGAACTTCATGTGAACGGTCTTGACGTCCTTGGCCTCGCCCAGCATCTTTTTGAGCTTGTTGGCCTGGGCGAACTTGATTGCGCTGACCTCCAACATCACCTCGCCGCCGTGACTGACCTGGGTGGCCCAGTTCATCATGACGGTGGCGTACATCTTGTCGATCAGCGTTTCGCTGGCCTTTGCCAGCGTGGCGCGGGCGGCCTGCGGGCTCCTCGTGGTATTGCCGCGAGCCCCTCCGCGCTGGACCGGAACCGACTCGGAGGCGATCAGCCGACCGGTGCTGGTGTAGTAGCACTTGGCCACGGCGTCACAGTTGTACATGGCCGCCTTGGCGCCGTAGAGATCGGCGAGCTCGACGAAGTCGGCGTTGGAGTGGCCGATAATGTAGATCTGTGCGTTGAAGCCCTTGGCGATGGCCTGGACCTTCTTGATGTCGTCCTCGGCGGCGGCGTCAGCCTTCTCCTTCTTGGCGATCTCCTCCATCGCCGTCCGCGCCACGACGTCAAAACCGGCCTTGACGAGTCGTTCCTCGATCTTGCTCTCTATGATGCTGCTGCGCTGCATCGCGCCGTCGATCCGCTCCTGGACGTAGACCATGATCTTGGGTCGTCCGATCGAGTCGAGAAGGTTCTGCACCTCACCCCACTTGGTGGCGATGGCCGTCTTGTCGACCTTGGCCTCGATCTTGCAGAAGAAGCTGCCGCCGGTGCCTTCCTCTTCCTTGAGGATCTTGTAGTCGACGACGATGCCCTCGCTGCGGCTGTAGATGGTGTCGCGGATGAGGACGTAGTTCTCGGCCTGGCTGAAGGCGGCGATCTCCTGCTTGCCGCCCTGCTCAACGGCCTTTCGCAGCGCGGCGGCCTTGGCGGATTGCTTGTCGGTGCCTTCGCCCTCGACCTGGACGACGACGATGTTGGACTCCGGCGGTTTGGCCTCGGCGCGGAGCGTTTCCGGCGCGACGAACAGGACGACCAGACCGAAAGCAAGCGAGCACGTCAGATGCCGCATCATGTGTACCTCCGTCAAATCGGCAATCAAGACCCCAATGACTCTCGTCAACTTCTCCTAGAAGGGCGCCCAAGTCAAGGGCAGCCGGCGGCGGTCGTGCCAGATCGGCCCGCGAAGAAGGCCCCTGAACGGGCGATTCGATCATATCCCAAGGGCCGGGGACCGGCAACTCGCCGGATTCGGCGTCGCGGAGCCCTCCCGTGTATAATAAGACACGGTTAGAGCGTCGGAGGTTGTGCGGTTGGGTCACGTTTTGCGTCATGTCTGCATCGCGATCGCGCTGTTGGGTCTAGCTTCGGCGGCCACGCTTCGTGCGGCCGAGGCAGCCACGACGCAGCCCGCGTCCCCGCCGACTACCCGGCTGTCGGGCGAGCGTATCGGCGAGTTGATCGCGAAGCTGTCCGATCCTCGGTGGTCGGCTCGGGATCAGGCCACTGCCGCGCTGAAGGACGCGGGGCTGGGCGTCGTCGACGCACTCGCCGTAGCGTACAAGGCGAACGCCGCGCCGGAAGTCCGTTTGCGGATCAAGGCCATCGTCGAGCACCTCGTGCTGATGAGCCTGCTCGAGAAGCCCAGCGGATTCCTGGGCGTCCAGCAGCGTCTGCTCAGGCACATCGACGATGCCCGAATCCCCGAGGGCCGGAACGGCGTGATGGTCGTGGGCATCCTGCCGCACACCGCGGCGTCAGCGGCCCGGATCACGCCCGGGGACATCATCCTTGCCGTCAACGGCAAGGGCCTTGGCGCGGACGAAACCCAGGAAGGGTTCGCCGCGCGGATCCGCGACCTGGCCCCCGGCACGACGGTCGGCCTGACCATCCTTCGCGGGAGGAAGGAGTTGGAGATCCAGGCCACACTCAAGGCCACACCGCCCGAGTACATCCTTCAGATGTCCACTCAATTCAACACCGCCCAGCAGCGATTCGTCGAGCTTTGGCGGTCCAAGTTCGACCCGAACGACCGCCACGTGACGCTGAGCCGTCCGGGGCAAGTCCGGCGGCCCGAGCCGTTCGAGGTGCGTCCGGAGCAGATCGAGATCGTCCCCGCCCCGATCGAGGTGGGGGGCGACGGCGAGTAACTGGCTGCGGCGTCATGTGTTGGCGATGGGGCGGTGACTCACCGGATTCGACGCTCGGCCCGCAACAATCCCACGCGCGATGCGTTTGTCTGATTGCGGCAACGGCCCGGGGGGGGCCGGCAGTGGGTGTGCGCCCACGGTGTGACGGCCGAGGGGACAGGTGCGAAGGGGCGATGGGGAGATATAATGGCGGGATGGGGCGTTCGCCCCGCGGAGTCGGAGCGGCCCGGACCGATGTCCGATGTAGTCTTGGTCGGTGAGAAGCCACGGGGCCGCGGAAAGTCGCATTCTTGGAGGTCGGTTCATCCTGATGGCACATGGTTCACTCATCCTCGAGAGCCTTCCGGCGCGGACCCGTGCCACCCGCGGCAAGATTGCGTGACCAAAGGATCTCGAGGCGAGGGTTCGGCGTATGACCACGCTCGGTCAACATGAGGGCTATGGCCTGGTCGCCGAGACGCTGGCCCGGGTGGAGCAGCATTACCGGCGGGTTCGCGTGTGGTCGGGGCTTGCGGGCTGGCTGGCGGTGACGATCGGGACGCTGCTGGTGATCACGCTGATTGCCGGGCTGCTCCGACTCGGCTCGCACCCCAGCGGCGCGGAGGTCTTCGCCAGGCGGGTCCTGATGGCGATATTGCTCCTCGTGCCGATCGCCGCGGCGGGTTGGCTAATCGTGCGTCCGATCCTCCAGCGGCGGACCGCCGAGCAGGTGGCTCGCGCCGTCGAGGAACGGATCGGCAACCTCAACAACGGCCTGATCAATACGATCCAACTCGCCAGGGATCCGCAGGCGGGGCCGCCGTCGCTAGTGGCTCGCGCGATCGCCGAGGCATCCCGAAACGCCCAGCTTGTCTCGCCCGATCAGGCCGTCGACCTCCGCGGATTGAAGCGGTGGTCGATCCTGGCCGGCGGCTTGCTTCTGGCGACGATGCTCTACGTCGTCCTGGGACCCAACTCGTTCTACAGCGGGCTGCGGAGCGTGCTGCAGCCCTCGAGGTTCATCGCCCGCGCCGGGCGCGTCCGGATCGTGAAGGTCCACCCGGGCGATACGCAGATTCTGGCCGACAAGCCGCTCAGCATCATCGTCGAGGTCGAGAACCCCCAGAACGAGCCGCTCGACGCGCGGCTCTTCATCATCACGCCGAAGGGGACGACGCTGGCCAAGAAGATGGTGCCGTTCGGCGGACGTCGTCAGAAGTACAAGCACAACCTGCCGCCGGTGGCCGAATCGTTCCGCTACCGGATCGAGGTCGACACGAGCCAGACGCCGATCTACGCGGTCAAGGTCATTGACCGGGTCCGCGTCGAGTCCTTGGGGCTGTACTATCGCTATCCCGCCTATACGGGCGCCGCCAATAAGCAGTCCGACGACCCCAATATCGAAGCCCCGCTCGGGACGCGGATCGATCTGACGCTGAGACTGGACACACCCGTGGGAACGGCGAGGCTCGAGACGGCGAGCGGGCTCCGCGTGGAGTTGAAGGACGCCGGGCTCGGTCAGGCGTTCTCGGCACAACTGGAGATTACTCGAGACGACCAGTACGCCATCGTCCTGCTGGATCGCAGCGGCCAAGAGTTCTTCCGTCTGCCCGATCCCGCCAAGGACGTCGGCAAGGCGCAAGAGGTCTCCGCGAATGGGCGGTCCGGCAAGGGCGAGCAGGGCTATTGGCCGATCCGCGTCGTGCCCGACCTGCCCCCCAAGGTGAGCGTGGTCCGACCCGGGCGCGACGTGACCGCCTCGCCGGGCGACAAGGTCGAGCTGACCGTCAAGGCGACCGACGACTACCGCGTCAAGCACGTCGCCGTCTTCGTCAAGAAGGGCAAGGGCGCCGAGGGCGAGTTCAAGAAGCTGGCGGAGGCGAGCAAGTTCGCCGATCGCAAGGAGGCGGTGCTCGAGTGCGCGATCGACGTGGACAAGCAGGCGTACAAGGAAGGCGACGTCATCACGTACTACGCCTCGGCCACGGACAACCGGCACCTGCCCGGCATCGGCGAGGAGCAGACGACGCCGTCCGACATGGGTCAGGCGGTGCTGTTCCAGATCCTCGTGCAGGACAGTCAGCGGATCGAGAAGGACCGGCTGGCGCGGCTCGAGCAGCTCCGCGAGCGGCTCAAGGCCATTCTGGCCGCGCAGGTCAAGGTCAAGGGCGAGACGGTGCAGGCCAAGCACGTGCCGCAGGCGGCGCCCCGGGCGGCGTCCTCCGAGAAGATCCACATCGGCCAGGGGGCGATCCAACGGGAGCTGACCAAGCTGGGGGAGACGTTCCCGTTCGACTCGGAGACCGAGGAGCTCAAGCACACGATTCTGGTGCTGGCGCACAACGAGGTCGCCACGGCAACGGCGGCGGCGGCCATGCTCAAGCAGCTCGCGGACGCCGGCAAGTACGCCCAGGCGGCCGATGACCTGATCGTCCTGCAGCAGCAGATCATCGGGGCGCTGCAGACGCTGATCGGTCTGATCCCCGACCTGATGGACAAGAAGGTCGAGGGCGAGCTGGGGCATCCCGGCGGCGACATCCCGCCGGACGTGCTGGCCAAGCTGCAGGATCTCCGCGATCAGCTCGAGAAGTTCATGGAGCAGCAGCGGAAGGTGATCGAGGCGAGCAAGTACCTGGCCAAACGACCCGTCGATAGCTGGACGGAAGAGGACCGCAAGCAGCTCGAGGAGCTGGCCGCGCTGGAGGACCAGTGGGAGAAGTTCATGGCCGAGCAGGTCACGGATTTCTCGAAGCTGGCCGAGCAGGACTTCTCCGATTCGCAGTTGCTCCAGGAGCTGGTCGAGGTGCGGGACGACCTGAAGATGGCCAAGGACGCCCTGAGCAAGAAGGCCACGGAGATCGCGGTGCCCGTCGAGGAGTCGGGCCTGGAGCTGGCTGAAGCCTTGGAGACGCACCTGGAGAAGTGGCTCAGCGACGAGCCTGACCGGCAGGCGTGGAAGATGGAGGAGCCCCTCGGCGACCAGACGGACGTGCCGATGGCCGAGCTGCCCAAGGAGCTGGAGGACCTGATCGGCGAGCTGATGGAGGACGAGGAGGACCTGTTCGAGGAGATGGACGACGTCACGAGCAAGTGGACGGACTCGCTGGACAAGGGCGCGGGGTGGGACGCGCTGGACGGCCCGATCAGCAACATGTCGGCCCAGGGGGTCACGGGGAACCATCTGCCGAACACGAGCGAGATCAGCGGTCGGAGCGGCCAGGGGCGAAGCGGCAAGTCCGTCGGCGAGATGGTCGAGGAGAGCGCTCAGGACCTGGGCGGTCGCCGCACGCCGACGCGGCTCAGTCATGATCCGTTCCAGAAGGGCGAGATCAACGACATGAGCAAGGAGGACGGGATGGGCGGAGCGACGGGCGGCGGCAAGCTGAGCGGCGCCGGCGGCGAGGGGCTCGAGGGCCCGATCGCCCCAGAGCTGCAGCGCGAGATGGGCCGGCTGAGCCAGAAGCAGGCGGCCCTCCGCAATCAGGCCGAAAAGATCAACCTGGCGCTCGAGGTGAAGAACTACAAGAACTTCAAGCTGCTCGATAGCATCCGCATGATGCGTCGGGTCGAGGACGACCTGAGCAACTACCGCTACCAGAACGCCTTTCGCCGGAAGAACGTCATCCTGGAGGGCCTGCAGACCAGCCGCGTCCTGCTGGGCGGCCAGATTGCCGTACAGCAAGACGCCACGCCCGGCCTGCCCCGCGAGGTCCGCGACGACATCGCCGACGCGATGCAGGGGGAGATGCCGAAGGGGTATAAGGACCTGCTGAAGAAGTACTACGAGAATCTGTCGGCGGCGGGGGCGATGAAGTAGGCGGTGAACCGCGGCGTCTCCGTGCCTGATCGCCCGGTGTTGGTCAGTGATCCTTGCCGAGGCGCTCTCGAACTCTCCGGACCTCGTCAACGAGGGGGTCGTCAAGCGTCCGGGCTTCCTCGCCCCAACTTTCGACCAGGCTCGCAGCGGCCTCGCTCGATATTCCCGAGAATACCCCGCGCCTGGACTCGTACTCGCGCTGGACGTCCTCAAGGTGATCGCACAGGCGATCCACGTCGTTTCCGAATTCCTGAGAGATCTCTCGACGAATCCGTCGGACTTCATCGATCAGGGGGTCAGCCACGCCAACCGCAGGTTGATTGTTGTTGGTGCCCATCGCGATCACTCCTCTTCCGGCATATCCCAGTAGACATCCGGGGTGGTTATCTCGGGCACAACGTAGCCCGCCCTTCGACAAATCTCCCGCAAGTGCGCGATCTTCCTTGGGTTGGCCAAGTGCCTGACGTTCCAGGACAGAACACAATCGACCTGATGCACGATCGCCACCGCCAAATGCACGGCGTCTCCCGCTTCCTCGGGGCCGGGCATCGCCTTTTCGCGAACGAGGATCCTCGCCAGACCGCGCGCATCCTGATTGATCGGCAAGGCCGATACCTGCGACGTCAGCAGGAGTGCCTCGTCCTTCTGAGGGAAGGAGGGAGACGAAAGCTCTCGCAGCACCTCGACCGAGATCAGCAGCTCGTGCAGTCCCCGCTGCTGCACCCACCACCGACGGCTGTCCGCTCGGCGAGCCAGACTTTTGGGGTCTGTCCGATCGGACACGCAGGCGCTGAAGAAGCTGGTTTCAAGATAGATGCGGGCCATGATGCAGTCATTGTATCAGTCCCGCCGTGAAACGGCGACAAGGCAGAGTTCCATCGGATCCTGAAACCCGTGGAGAGCCGACGCACGGACCGCAGACGCCATGAGCGAAAGGCACCCCTCACTCCGACGGCGGGACGATGTGGATGGGCACCTGGTCCAGGTAGATGCTGTCGACGCGGAAGACGTTGAGCCAGTGCGTCTCGGGCGGGTCGGTGACCTGGATGTCATACGTGGCCTCGGCGATGTAGACGCCGGGGCCGTACGTCTCCTGGAAGAAGACATTGTCCCAGTAGCCCTCGCCGTCCATCGAGAAGGCGATCGTGGCGTTGGCGTCGCCGTTTAGCCCCGGGATCATCTTGTTGTCGATTCGAACGCGGACGGCGACGGTCACGGTCTGGCCGGCCTGGGCCTCAACCTGCTGGCCTTCCTCGGGCTCGATGACGTCGATCTCGACGCAGCCGCAGACGCAGAGCGACGCGAGCACGGCGACATACCGCAGGCGAGTGAATGCACGATTCATCTGAAGGCTCCTTTCAGACCTAGTTCCCTTCTTCGGCAAGCGAACTCCATGCAATCGCACACCCCGACCAATCGGGCGCAGCGATCACTCGTGAGGAAGGCCCTCTGGAGACCCAGTACCGACTCTGGCGGGAAGCGGTTGACAGCGAATCCGAAAGGCCTGCCCCTTGGCCGTCCCCGTCGCCAATCGCCTGGAGATTCCCACGGACAATGATGGTATCGCTACGTCGCCATGTACGCGGTCTGCCTGCCGGCCATCTCGCAGACGGGATGTCATCTCATCCATCGATGTCAGAACCCGGACGGAGAGGGTGTGCCGGGCCGCGATGTGCCTGCCCCCGTTGCCCGATCTGGCCAGTACATCGTTCCAGGGGCCCACTGGACGGGCTAGTCCAGGGCGAACCAGTTCACCAGCGAACCCACGCCTGCAAAGCGCCCGTCGCCGTCGCACGTGAGCGGATCGGCGTCGCGATCCTCCTTGCTGATGATGAAGTCGGTCCTCGATACGGCACCCCGCGCGACGTAGTCGCCGAACAAGCGATCGGTCATCGTCTCGAAGTAGGAGACGTAGCGCCAGCCCGTCGGCGTATCGACCCGGACGGCGATGTCGAAATCGTTGGCGTAAGCGTCCAGGTCCGGGTAGTACATGCGCGCGTGGCCGATCAAGCCGCCCGCCTCGACGTGCTTGCCCTGAACGATGCTCTCGTCGACCAGATCCACGTGGAACAATGCGAAGTGGAACGCGGGCCAATTGTCGGGCCGTATGTGGACCTGCTTGTTCGTCAATCCCTCGCTCGAGCCGTGCTGCTCGTCGAAGATCCGCTCGATGGTTCCGGAGACGGGCGCGCGGACCTCGATCTCTTCGTTGCGTCGGTACTCGGCGGCGGGTTGGTAGTAGTGCTTCATGCTCCGGCACGACTCCGTGGGATCCGAGTAGTCATGCCCATACCCCGAGCGGAACCGAGAGATCTGAACGATCTTCTCGAGCTGCGTGAAATCGTGATCGACGAATCGCGGGACACCCAGCGTGTCGACGTCATAGGTCCGCTCGGTCACGTTGGGGTCATTGGGCTCGTCTCCGGGAGCCACCACGCATCCCTCGATGCCGACGGTGAAAGCAAGGAGGAACATCCACAGGCAGGCCAGGCTCGTCAGGCGTCTCATGGCGCTCGCCTCCAGTGTCGGCCGTCAGGATCCGATGAGTTGAGCGTGACCGGATTATGCTCTGAACTGCTCGGGAGGCATTCGCCGACCATTGCTCAGCCATCATTGTACCGGATTGCCCGTCTGACCAATCCGCAGGAAGACGACGGTGTGCCCGCACTCGCCGCCAAGACGGCTTCGCTCCGGAGACCAATCGCGTTATGATATGTGGGTAGAGCTGGGAGGTCGCTCCGATGACCCGGACGATTGTCGCCATCTATGAGGGGGGTGTCCTGAAGCCGCTCGAGTCTCTCGACGGAATTGCCGAGCATGCCCACGTAAGGGTAACCGTGGAGGGTATGACGGCATCGCCGAATCCCCTGATCGACTGTGTGGGCATCCTGCCGGATGAGGACGCCGATGAACTGCGTAGGATCATTGCCGACGAGTTCAACCATGCGAGACCGGGTCAATGACAGCCGCCTGAAGGTGGCAACGTTGGCTTGGACTCGGGTCCTCTGTGATTCCTCCAGAGAAATTCACCGCTTGCTCGCGTGCAGGATCGTCAATCCGATGATCTCCGTCCCTTCGTAGCGAACGATAATGTCGTCGTCGGTAAGCTCACTATCGGTGGCGCGCGCGGGCCTCTTGAAATTGACGTACAGGACGTCCGCCTCCGCGTCATAGCTGGACCAGAGCGAACGATGCGGGGTCGTAAGGACCATAGGAACCAGACTCAGGTACTGTGCTAGCTCTGTTGGGGCCATACTTGCACTCTGCGCTCCAGACTCGCCAGATGCGTGGTGATGAACGCGGTGATGACGAACCCGTCACTATCGCTCACCTCTCGATATACTACGACAATCGCCTTGCCTTTTTCTAGATAGCGGACCGCCAGCAGTTCGCCGGAGCCGCCGGCCACGACGCGATGCGCGTCCGAGACGACCTCCAATACGTCCTCGCGCATCCCGGCAAGCTCGCAGTGCTGCTCGATAACATGCGCCCACCGTTCGTCGGTGAGTCGGATAGGAACGTTGCCTCGAGATCTTACCATGTCGACCAAGGACTCAACCTCCGCCCGGGCATCATACTTCAATCGAGCGGCTCCTTGCACTACGATTATCCGTGGGAATCACGTAGATGCTAGTGTCAGGCACCTGCGCGCGAGGCCGCTCACGGAGACCCACACACGCAATGAAACGACGCGACTTCATGTTGGGCACGGCGGCCGCTTCGGGTGTTGGCGCCGCCAGGGCCGCGGCCGGGACGGGCAAGCGTGAGCCGTCGACACGACGGGAGGCCAAGGACATCGACGCGACGAGCATCCCTCGGTGGCGGGGCTTCAATCTGCAGGAGATGTTCGGCTGGGGGCGCAAGCCGACGTTCTTTTCCGAGAAGGATTTCGAGATGATGGCCGGTTGGGGGTTCAACTTCGTCCGGCTTCCGATGTCGTACTGGAACTGGGCCGAGGCGAAGGACTGGCTCAACATCAACGACAGGCCGCTCGAGTACGTCGACCAGGCGATCGAGCTGGGCAAGCAGTACGGCATCCACGTCAACCTGAATTTCCATCGCATCCCCGGCTACTGCGTCAGCGGCGCCGACCTCGAGCCGAAGCGGCTCTTTCACGGTCCAAAGGCGGACCGCGAGCCGGCCCTCGCCGCGGCCGTACACCATTGGAAGCACTTCGCGAGGCGGTACAAGGGTGTTCCCAACCGGCACCTGAGCTTCGACCTGATGAACGAGCCGCCGTTCTCGCTGGGCGACGAGAACTTGACCAAGCTGCTGCGGGCGCAGGTGCCGGAGTTCGCCAACTTCCTGATCGCCGAGGAGGACTACGTCCGCGTGGTCCGGGCGCTGGTGGCGGGCATTCGCGAGGTGGATCCGGATCGGCTGGTCTTCGCGGATGGGATCGACGTCGGCGCCCGGCCCGTCTTCGGCATCGCGGACCTGGGCCTGGTGCAGAGCGCCCGCGGCTATGCCCCGCCGACGCTGACGCACTACAAGGCGTCATGGTCGACACAGGGCGCCCCGTGGCTGACGAACAAGCAGACGCCGACCTGGCCGATGACGGTTAAACAGAGCGACTTCAAGTATCCGCTGATCGGCATGGTGCTCGGCCTGGGCCGGTGGGACAGGGAGCGCTTCGAGAAGGAGATGATCGAGCCGTGGCAGCGGCTCGAGGCCGGCGGCGTCAAGGTGCACGTCGGCGAGTGGGGCTGCTACAATCAGACGCCGCACGACGTGGCGCTGGCGTGGATGCGCGACGTGCTGTCGCTGTGGAAGGCGGCGGGCTGGGGGTGGGCGCTCTGGGAGTTCCGAAGCACGTTCGGCATCCTCGACAGCCAGCGGGCGGACGTGAAGTACGAGGACTACAGGGGGCACAAGCTCGACCGGGAGATGCTCGAGCTGCTGAAGGCGTTCTGAATGACCGCGCGAGATCAGGCGCCGGGCATACGACGAGCACGGGGTGTGGGCATCTTGCCCATGAACCATCACGGGCGAGACGCCCGTGCTACGGTGGCTCGGGCAGGCCCGCTATAGGTACGCCGTGGCGGTCCTGCGGACGGCCTCGGCCAGGACGGGCAACGGCCAGGGGCGAAGCGCTTCGAGCAGCTCCAGCGACTCCCGTGCGTAGCGTTGCTTTCTGTCGTGCTCCCACACGTCCATCTGGCTGAGGTTGTGGAGGCGGTCGGCCAGCTTGATCAGCTTGGCCTCGTCGGACATCCGCTTGGCCTCGTCGATGAGGCCTTGCTGCTTCTGCTCGCGGGTCCTGCCGGGATAACCTTCGTTGGTCAGCTCCCGCACGAGGCCCGCTACGTCCGAACCGAATTCCTGATCGAGCCGTTCGGCGGTGATCGCGGTATCCTCGATGACGTCGTGCAGGAGAGCGGCGGCCAGGACGTTCGGCTCCTCGACACCGCGATCGCGCAGGATGTCCGCCACGGCGATCGGGTGCGTGGCGTAGTCCTCGCCGTTGTCTCGCGTCTGGCCCTCGTGCGCCTTGCGGCAGAACGCGCGGGCGCGGGTCACCAGGTCGTTCGTTTGTCGTTCGTTCATCCTCTCCGTCCAAGTTGACCGGCCGCAGGGACATCGAGCCCGAGACGCGGCGCACGAGATGCCGGCGCGTCGCCGAGGCTACCGATACTCGGCGGTGATCGTGAGATGCGATGCCGGGATTTGCACGGACACCTTCCGCTCGGCACCGCAGCGCTCTTGCCCCCCCATACCTATAAGCGCACTGTAGACCGCCGATCGGCTGACGACAAGCCGAAACGGGACGTTTGGCTTTCTTCCCGTGATCGATGGCGATACGCTCTACATCGCTCGACGGAAACCGGAATTCGGAGATGAACCCATGAAGATCGGCTTCACCACGCTCGGCTGTCCCGCATGGGACCTGGATACGATCATCGCCAAGGCAAGGGCGTTCGGCTTTGACGGCGTCGACTTCCGGGGGATCCTGGACCAGATCGACGTGACGCTGCTCCCCGAGTTCGGCGCGGATCTGGCCGAGACCGGGCGGAAGCTCTCCGAGGCGGGACTGGCCGTCAGCGGCATCAGCTCCAGCATCCGCCTCTGCGAGCAGGACGCCCTCGACAAGAACCTCGAGGAGGCCAGACGAACGATCCCCGTCGCCCGGAGGCTGGGCGCGTCGGTCATCCGCGTCTTCGGCAACGGGAACATCGACGCGCGCCGTCGGAAGGATCTCGCCGACGTCGCCGCCAGGACAATGTCGGCCATCCTCGAGCTGGGCGGCGCCCGCGAGCTCACGTGGGCGCTGGAGACGCATGACGTCTGGATCGCCTCGTCGGACTGCAGGCTGCTGCTGGACCGTATCCCCGATCCGGAGTTCGGCATCCTCTGGGACATGGGCCACACGACGCGCGTGACGAACGAGAGTCCCGCCGAGACGCTCGAGGCCATCGGCGATCGGATCCGCTATCTGCACGTCAAGGACGCCGTGTACGACGCCTCACATCCGAACGCGATGGGCGACGGCTGGCGGTACGTCCAGCCCGGGCGGGGGCAGCTCCCGCTGGCCGAGGCGATCCGGCTCCTCCGCGATCGGGGTTACGACGGCTGGCTCGTCCTGGAGCACGAGAAGCGGTGGCACACCGAATTGCCGGAGCCGGACGAGGTGTTTCCGAGGTTTGTCGAGTGGGCGCGGTCGGTGTAGGGGGTGCCGCGACGCGCAGCGCGTCTTTAGGAGGGCCGCGATGTTTCAAGGGCTGAGACGAAAAGGATGGGATGACGGGGCGAACATCGGTCTGTTCGCAATGGCGAGCGTGTCCCTATTCGGGTTGTTGCCGCCAGCCGGCTGCGGCCCAATCGATCCTGTGTGGTATGCGGATGTGTACAAACCAGCGGAGGGCATTGACGGCTGCGAAATCGAGGTCGTCACGGAAAACTACGATGGATGGGGCAGGACTCACTGCGTTGGCCGGCCCACGGTTCGGGTGCGTGAGGAATCGGGTCGCTATTGGGAGCTGATTCTCCGGGGCGAGGAGCCCAACACCTGGGAGTTGTGGACCTGGATGGCCGGCGAGGCGAGGGAGAGGGTACCTCTCAAGCGTGCTTCAAGGACACAACGATAGGGTTTCGAGAATCCGCCTGGCGAGACAGAAGGCATGCCCACGTCGCGGCGTTGGCAGTGAAGGGGCTGCGAATCGATGATGCCCTTGTGCCCCATCCGGCGATACGCGAGAGCCCGCGGCATTGTTGACGATCGAGCACTCCAATGAAGCGCATTCGGCTTACACGGATTCTGCTCTTCCTCGTATTTGGGCCTTCCCTCTGGTGGATCATGATGGGCGCATCCATCGTCGATCTCGTGGGCTTGGCTCGCGAACACGACCTGCCGCGGTGGGTGGTCGACTTCATCATGCTCCTGTGGCTGTGCGCTCAATGCGGCTTGGTCTGGAGCATCCTGTTCTGGCTTCCGGAACGTCGGAAGCGACGTGAGGGCGCCGATCCATAGAGGCAGAATGCGAAGAGAGGCGCTGGCACGCCAGGCTGCTGGCGACCGACTTGGCCCGCTGCGCGGGCAATCCAAAGCGGCGTCAAGCCGCCGCACTCCATGGGCACTCCATGGCCGAAACCGAAGCTACTTGGTGCGGGGAGCCGATATCGCTAGAATCTAGATTGACTGGGCCCGCGCGGGATGGGAGCGGCCCGGGCCGAAGGAGCGCGGATCGGGGGGTACGCCCAACCGTCGGTTTCGTTTATTCATTAAACGCCAAGGGGTTGCGCCGCGGAGGCCCTGCCTGGGCGGCGGGAAAGCGTCTGACGTGGACCAGAAGTACATCCGCAACTTCAGCGTTATCGCGCACATCGACCACGGCAAGAGCACGCTGGCCGATCGGATCCTCGTGCAGACGGGGGCGGTCTCGGCGCGCGAGTTCCGCGAACAGTTCCTCGACGACATGGATCTCGAGCGGGAGATGGGCATCACGATCAAGGCCAACCGCGCTACCGTTCGCTACGAGTTCGACGGCCAGGAGTACATGCTGAACCTGATCGACACGCCGGGGCACGTGGACTTTCACTACGAGGTCTCGCGGGCGCTGGCCGCGTGCGAGGGCGTGCTGCTGCTCGTCGACGCGACGCAGGGGGTCCAGGCGCAGACCGTCGCGAACGCCTACAAGGCGGTCGACGCGAACCTGACGATCATCCCCGTGGTGAACAAGATCGACCTGGCCGGCGCGGTCCCGGAGGACGTCGCGCTGGAGATCGAGCACGTGCTGGGCATCCCGGCGGACGAGACGATCTTCACGTCGGCCAAGACCGGCCAGGGGATCGACGAGGTGATGCGGGCCATCGTCGAGCGAATTCCGCCGCCGGCGGGACGGCGGGACGCCAGGCTCCGCGCGATGGTCTACGACGCCAAGACCGACGTGCATCGCGGGGTGATCTGCCACCTCCGCGTGTTCGATGGCCGGATCCGAAAGGGCGACAAGATTCGGTTCCTGGCCACCGGCGCGCACTTCGTCGTCGCCGAGCTGGGCAAGTTCATGCCGCAACATCGCCCCGTCGAGACGCTAGCGGCGGGCGAGGTCGGCTATCTCTACGCGAACATCCGCACGATCAATGAGGTCCACATCGGCGATACGGTGACGCTGAGCAAGGACCCGAGCGACGATCCGCTGCCGGGCTACGTGCCGCCGCAGCAGATGGTCTTCTGCGACTTCTACCCGGGCCCCGGCAGCACCGCCGGCGACCTCCGCAAGGCGATGGAGGATCTCTGGCTCAACGACAGCTCGTTCACGTTCGAGCCGGTCAGCAGTGACGCGCTCGGCCTGGGGTTCCGCTGTGGCTTCCTGGGCCTGCTGCATATGAAGATCGTTCAGGAGCGGCTCGAGCGCGAGGCCGACATCGACGCCGTCCAGACCGCCCCCACCGTGACGTACGAGCTGATGCTGACCGACGGCCAGGTGAGGCGGATCGAGTCGGCCAGCGACATGCCCGACCCGTCGATGATCGCCGAGATCCGCGAGCCGATCGTCCACGCGAACATCATCGTTCCGGCCTCTTCGCTCGGGGCAATCATGCAGATGAGCGAGGACCGGCGCGGGCGGTACAAGGCGACGGAGTACCTCTCTCCGACGAGGGCGATGCTGACGTACGAGCTGCCGCTGAGCGAGATCCTCTACGACTTCTACGACAAACTGAAGTCCGCCACGCAGGGCTACGGCACGATGAACTACGAGCTGACGGGTTTCCGCGCCGACAAGCTCGTCAAGATGAACATCCTGGTCAACGGCAGGCCGGTGGACGCGCTGTCGGTGATCGTCCACCGCGACAAGGCCGAGGCCCGCGGGCGTCGGCTGGCCAAGCGGCTGAGCAAGGCCATCGCCCGGCACCAGTTCGCGATCCCCATCCAGGCCGCCATTGGCGGGAAGATCATCGCCCGCGAGACGATCAAGCCGTTCCGCAAGGACGTCACGGCCAAGCTGTACGGCGGCGACGTGACGCGCAAGATGAAGGTCCTCGAGCGGCAGAAGCGCGGCAAGCGCCGCATGAAGTCCGTCGGCAGCGTCGAGATCCCCCAGGAGGCCTTCATGGCCGTGCTGGATCCGGGAGAGTGAGAGAAGAGGTCCCTCGAGACGACCCATCCTCCTCGGCTATCGGAGACGCGAACCCCGGCCCGAATTCGTGTTCCCCACCGCTAAAGCGACGGGCCACCCATTCTTAATCATCTGTTCAGGCATTCTTGCACTCAGCTTAGAGATCCGCGAGTGATTCACTTGTATACGGGGAAGCGATCGCCGGGCTCGGCGGGGACGATCCTGACGGCCAGGCCGCCTTGGGCCCAGACCGCCGCCTTCAGGACGGTGTCGGAGCGAACCAGGAATCGCTCGATCTTGACGTGCGTCCGGGTCTGGACGGTCTTGTCGTCGGAGTAGACGTGGGCGACGTACGGCCGCCCCTTGTCGAGGAAGCTCAGGGCCACGTCGAACGTTCGCGTCTCCCGGGCGTTCATGCAGCCGACAAACCAACTCTCGCCGCTGCGCCGGGCGATGACGGCCAGTTCGCCGATCCGGGCGTGGAGGACTCGCGTGTCGTCCCAGACGGTGGGGACGTGGTCGAAGAACTCGAGCTCGGGCTCGTCGCCGATGACGCCCGGGCCGGGCTTGCCTTTCTCGTCGCCGGGCCTCGAGCCCGGCGGGCGGTCGTACCAGTAAAGGAACTGCCACGGGCTATAGATGCACACGGCCTTGGCGAGTTGGTAGGCGTGCGTGGCGACTTGATCGACGCGCTTGTTGTAGTAGCAGATCGTATTGTCGCCGGCCCCGGCGAGCATCCGCGTGAAAAGGATGGTGAGCGTGAGTTCGTTGCTCGGCGTGGTCTCATCGCCGGCGATGCCCTCCTGCGTCATGAGGTTCGGATAGGTCCGGCTGTAGCCGGTGGGCCGGTATTCGTCGTGGATGTCGACCATCAGGCGGCAGTCGGCGGCCTTGCGGACCGCCTCGTGCAGCCAAGCGGTCCATCGCTGCGAGCCGACCTGGACGAAGCCGTACTTGACGCCCTTGACGCCCCATTTCCGGTACAGGGGGAGGACCTGGTCGAGCTGTCGCTCCAGCGCGCGGCGGTTGACGTAGAGGATAATGCCGACGCCTTTCGACTCGGCGTAGCGGATGACTTCGGCCAGATCCAGCGGGCCCTTGGAGCGCTTCGGATCGAGCGTGACCGTGGCCGCGTCGGACGCGTCGTCGTATTCGTGGCCGTACCAGCCGGCGTCGTATTCGACGTACTGGAGGTTGTGCCTAGCGGCCAAGTCGACGCAGGCCTTGCCGCCGACGGTCGACAGCGTGACCTCGCGGATGACCTTACCGGGCTTGATCCAGGACGTGTCCTTGATGGCACACGGGTCGTTGAGGTTTCGGATGATGTCGTTGTTCTGCAGGAGCGCCCCTGGGCCGTCGGCGACCATGATGACTCGCCAGGGCGTGGTCACGGGCAGGTCGGCGCTCACGTCGCTGCTGAGCTGGCTGACGAGGGCGTGGGGCTTGCCCTCGAGGGGGGCGAGCTTCGTGCGGGCGTAGTCGACGAGGCGGGCCTCGGCCAGGGCCACGAACGTATCGTCGTCGACCCGGATCGTCAGGGGGCGCTCGCAGCCGGGCTTGATCTTGCTGAGCGGGACCTTGGCGTACTTGCCCTGCGCGCTGTAGACGGCCCAGGCAGCGTGGTCGGCGGTGAAGCGGAACTCGGTGTTCTCCCGCGCGATGCGGACGCGTTGCAGCCCCTTCTGCTTCGGGATCGTGTAGCACAGGGCGACGCCCTCGTCATAGGCACGGAACGTCACGCTGAGCAGGCGATGGGGCGGCCAGGTCTCTTTCAGCTCGACGGCGAGCCGGCGATAGCGGTCGCGGACGCGGCTTCGCTCGCCGCAGACGGGCGTCCAGGTTTCGTCGTGGTCGCCGGTCGACTGGCGTGTGATCTCGAGGCCCGCGGCAAAGGCCGCGTCATTGACGTCGAGGCCAAGGCGGGAGTCGCAGACGATCGGCTTGCCCTTGTAGGCGACGCGATAGGTCAGGCACGCCTTGGCGCCTTCGAAGTCGGCGACTTGAACGTGTAGGACGACGTTTCCGTCGGGCGAGCGAAGCTCGGCCCCGGCGGCCGCTCCGATGCCGGTGGTCAGAGCGATGATGATTCCACATGGGCTCAGGCGGTTCAGGTTCACGGCGTGCACCTTTCTTTGTGCGAGACAGATCGTATGCTGCTAGCCTGACGGCGGGGGCCGACGGTTTCGGATTGTAGGGGTTGTGCGTTGTTTGTCGAGTTGGCTGGGGGGCGTCGCTTCGGATAGACTTGCGGCGGTTTGTGGGGGGGGCAAGTCGTACGGGGCGGACGCTCTTGGAAGGCGGCGGACATTTTCATCTTGCTACATTGGCTGAGGCGTGGCGATGGGTGAGACGGTCAAGGTTCTGTTCGATACGGACATCGGGACGGACATCGACGACGCGGTGGCGCTGACATATCTGCTTCGGCAGCCTCGGTGTGAGTTGTTGGGCATCACGACGGTGGCGGGGGAGCCGGACAAGCGGGCGATGCTGGCCAGCGCGATCTGTCGGGAGGCGGGGCGCGACGACGTGCCGATCCATCCGGGGACGGGTCGACCGATGATCGTACCGACTCATTCACCCCGGGCGGAGCAGGCCGAGGCGCTGAGCAAGTGGCCGCATCGGACGGACCTGGCGCCGAACTCGGCGGTGGAGTTCATGCGGCGTGTGATTCGGGCGCATCCGGGCGAGGTGACGCTGCTGGCGGTGGGGCCGATGACGAACGTGGGGCTGCTCCTGGCGACGGACCCGGAGATCGCCGCGCTGCTTGGCCGGCTGGTGCTGATGTGCGGCGTGTTCACGACGCAGATCCCGAACCTGCCGCAGCGGGAGTGGAACGCGTGGGGCGATCCGCACGCCACGGCGATCGTGTACGCGGCGGAGGTTCGCGACCATTTGTCGATCGGGTTGGACGTGACGATGCAGTGCTATATGCCTCGGGACGAGGTCAAGGCGAAGTTCAAGCGTCCTCCGCTGAACGTGGTGTTGGACATGGCGGACTTGTGGTTCCGCCGTGCGGACCGGATCACGTTTCATGATCCGCTGGCGGCGGCGGTGATCTTCGAGCCGGACCTGTGCGGGTACGCCGAGGGGAAAGTGGAGGTAGAGCTGGTCAGCCCGCCGCTGTACGGGATGACGCGGTGGACATCCCAGGCCGAGGAAAGCCCGCATCAGATCGCGCTGGCGGTGGACGCGGAGCGGTTTTTCCAGCACTACTTCAGTATTGTTGGCTAGTCTGGAACCGGCGGACGATGAGCGCCGGCCAGAGATTTTGGCCCCCCTTTGCCTTCTGGGAGCGTTTACGATTCGGGGGGTATTGAACGCAACCGATCGGGCGACAATAATCATAGTGTAGCAAGCGAGCACTTGCGGGGAGGACGAGGATGAGTAATTACTTCGGGGCGATCTGCGACGAGTTCTTCGTCAGCACGCGATTGCACCTCAAGCTCGAGTTGCCCAACAGCCGAGAGACGGTTCTCCATTTCTTCGAGCGGGTCCGGCGCGAGTTCCCGAACATGGACCGGATGCGCCGTCGAGGCAACGGCGGCCTGGTGCTGGAGCAGTCCGACGAGTCGGCAAACCCCATGTGGGTCCGCCTGGACCCGAACTGCCTGCGGTTCGGCGAGGGAAGCCCGCCGAACCTTGACCAGCCACGGCGGCTGGCCAGGCTGGTGCTCGAGCAAGCGCCCTTCCACCTGTCGTTGAGCGAGCTGGACATCGATCGCCTCGAACTGGTCTACAGCTTCGATCTGGACTACGGCGGCAACCACGACCAACTGGTGGCCGAGACGTTCTTCAGCGATCATCCGTTCGCCGGGCTGATCAACGGCGACCACGCAACGCACGTGATCGAGTGCCAGCCTTGCCTGGGCGTGGCGCTGACGCGCGAGTGCGACACTCAGGCCTACATGGAGCTTCGAAGCCGGAGCACGACGTACGAGGCGAGCCGGGGGCAGTTCGACCCGAAGCCGCTGACGGTGAGCCTGACGACCCGGCGGTACTGGTCGGCGCATCAGGTGTCCGAGCTGATCGCGGCCTATGACGATCTCACCGAACGGGCGACGCGGCTGGCGACGGACCACGTCGTGCCCGTGATCGTGAACCCGCTGGCGCACGCGATCGCGAGCAGGCCCTGAGGCATCCAACTCCAAAGTGAGAGCGTCGAGGCGGGCGCGTGGCATGGGCATCTTGCCCATGAACCATCACGGGCGAGACGCCCGTGCTACCGTGGCGCGGATTCACACACGGTTCCTTAGGGCTTGCCGTGTGGCCGTAACCGGATCTCAGACACGCAAGACCGTCGAGATTCATTTGCCATCGGCGCGCCGCGCGGTCATAATAGACGTAGCCGCATCTCCACCGCCTACGCTCATCCTTTTCCCTGGGAGGACACGCCATGCGTTTGTGTGCAAACGGGAGGTCGTACGCGTGTTGTGTGATCGCCGGCATGGCGTTGCCCCTTGGGGCGACGGGGTTTGCCTTCGGCCAGGTCGACGAGTCGGCCAAGCATGCCCTATACACGACGCCGCAGGCGAACGCCGAGTCGCCGACCGCGCAGCCCAAGGCGGTCTACCGCAAGGCCGCCGAAAACCGCCACGAACAGCCGGCGAGCTACTACGGCGATGAGTATCGCTATCGCTCCCCACACATGGCCAACCCGTATTTCTATGATCCGTACGCGACTCAGGCGCCCTACCGCCTGCGTCAGTGGGGTCCGGATGGGCGGACGTTCGGCGTGCCGGGCCGTCCGTTTCGCGGGTACTGGATCGACGACGACTACCGGCAGTGGCGGCACTGGTCTCAATCCCGCAAGTCCAACGAGCGGGGCCAACGCCTGCTGAACACCCACGGCAAGATGATGTCGCGCGGCCTGGCGGCGTTCGCGCAAGGCGACTACGATCAGGCGCGTTCGGCGTTCGCGCTGGCGGCGAGCGTAAACGTGTTCGATCCGGCCTGTCGAATTCACATGGCGCATGCGTGCTTCGCTTTGGGGCGATACGGCCAGGCGGTTCGCTGGCTTCGGGAGGCGTTCGGGCTGGAGCCGCGGATCCTCGACCTGCCTTACGACGTCCGCACCGACTACGGCGATCCGGACGACTTCGTGGGACACGTCGCACGGTTGGAGCGGGCGGTCCAGGGATTCTCCAACGAAGCGGACCCGCTGATCGTGCTGGGCTACGTCCGTTACTACACCGGAGATCGAACGAAGGCGTACGAGGCGCTCAGCCTGGCGGGACAGCGCGTGGCCAAGAACGAGCCGAAACGCGAACTGATCGAGATGCTGCTGGAGGCCAGTGAGCCGAGCCGGTACGCGGGCAAGAAGGGCGACTGATGATCGCCGGGCAGGCGATCAGATGCCACGCCAAGGCGAATTCGTGCCGGCCACCGCTGAAGCGATGGGCCACCCTCTGCTGAGATGGTCGTTTCCTCTCGACGAGACTCCCTGACACCAGCCATCGGCACTGCGGCAATCACTCCCTGCTGGCCAGGCAGTGGTCGATTCGGGCGAGCGTCCGGTCTTTGCCGAGCAGCGCGATCGTGTCGAAGATCGACGGGCTGATCGAGCTGCCGGTCAGGGCGACGCGGAGGGGCTGGGCCACCTTGCCGAGTCCGACGCCCTTGGCCTCGGCCGTCGTCTTGAGGAGGCGTTCGATCGGCTCGGCCGAGAAGTCTTCCAATGCCGCCAGCGCGGGTCGAAGGTCGATCAGCATGGCGTATCCCGCCCCGCTGCCCTTGGCCAGGACCTTCTGAACGCTCTGGGGGTCGTACTCGATGCCCGTGTCCGCCACGAAGAGGAACCGGCACTTCTCGTCGACGTCGTGGAAGGTACGGAATCCCTCGCAGGCCTTGAGCAGAGCCGTCAAGGTGTCGTCGTCCGCCTGGGCGACGGGGGTCTCGTTGCAGGACAGATAGTCTCTCATCCCCGCCAGGAGCCGGTCGCGGCCGGCCTCGGCGGCGGCCTGGGTGTTGAAGGCGCCGAGCTTGTCGCGGTCGAACTTGGCGTTGCTTCGGCCGATGCCTTCCATATCGAACAGGTCGATCATCTCGTCGAGCGTCATCTTCTCGCGATCCTTGCCGGGCGACCAGCCGAGGAGGGCGATGAAGTTGATCATGACCTCGGGCAGGTAGCCAGCGGCTCGGAAGGCGTGCACGTCGACGTCACCGTCGCGCTTGGAGAGCTTCTTTCCCTGCATGTTGAAGATGAGCGGCAGGTGCGCGTATTCCGGATGCGGATAGCCCAGGGCCTCCTGAAGGGCCAGGTGCTTGGGCGTGTTCATCAGGTGCTCCTGGCCGCGGAGGACGAGCGAGATTCGCATGGCGGCGTCGTCGACGACGTTGGCCAGGTGGAACGTGGGGCCTCCGTCGGACTTGAGGATGATGAAGTCCTCGAGCTCGTCCTTGCCGATCCGCACGTCGCCGAGGAGGCGGTCGGGAACGACCATGTCCTTGTCGGGCATCATGAATCGCACGACGACGGGACGGCCTTCGGCGCGGGCTTTTTCGGCGTCGGCCTCGGTCGGGAGCGGGTCCGGCCGGGCGTATCGGAGTGAGCGCTTGGCGGCGCGGGCCTGCTCTCGCATGGCCTCGAGCTCCTCGGGGGTCTCGAAGGCGTGGTAGGCGTTGCCCTCGTCGAGGAGCTTCCTGACGGCCGCGTCATACAGCCCCGCCCGCTCGCTCTGGCGGTAGGGGCCGAAGTCGCCGCCCACCTCGGGGCCCTCGTCCCAGGTCATGCCGAGCCAGCGGAGATCCTCGCAGATCTTTCCGATAGCCTCCTCGACGTGGCGGGAGCGGTCGGTGTCCTCGATCCGGAGGACGAACGTGCCGCCGCGCTTCCTGGCCAGGAGGAGGTTGAACAGGGCGGTTCGAGCGCCGCCCAAGTGAAGGTAGCCCGTCGGGGAAGGGGCAAAGCGAACGCGAAACGCCTGGTTGTCTGCTGAATCACTCACGGCGGACCTCTCGACGGCAGCGCGCGTGGGGCAAGCGACCTTCACGCGCTCGCTAGTGGGGAGACTGTGCTCGTTCCCATTCTCACGAAGGGGACAGGATACTCGGTGCGGGCATCGCTGGCTAGCAGGCTTGACTGGACCCGCCCGTCGGCGGGTGATCGGCCTCAGAGGCTTCCTCGCCCTTTGAAGGCTGGGCGGTCGGCTCGGGCCTGGCGAAGAGGCGGCGCCAGCCCTCCACGACGGGGCCGCTGAGGACATACGCGCACGCGAAGATCGCCAAGCCCCAGGTCGGCTTGAGGAAGATGCTGAGGACGAGAATCATCACGGCGACCAAGTGCGAGAGCGGACGCTTCCGTCGGAAGTAGAGGTTGGTCAGGTGGGCGTAGCGGACCCGGCTGACCATGAGGAGCCCGGCGGCCAGCGTCAGCGGTGGCAGAAGGCCCTGCACTACGTCGCCCAGTACGGGGATGCCCGGGCAGATGTGCTCGTGAAACAGGATCAGCGCCGCGATCGTGCCAGCCGCCCCCGGCGAGGGCAGGCCCTTGAACCAGTAGTGGGCCGACTCGTCGTGGACGTTCTCCACATTGAAGCGCGCCAGGCGCAAGGCGGCGCAGGCCGTGTAGATCGCCGCGGCTACCCACGTCCCTCGTCGCGCGAGCGTGGCCCATTCGGCGGGCCACCGAGTCGCTTCCGGCAGCGAGAGGATCAGACAGACCACGAGCAAGGCCGGAGCGGCGCCGAACGTGATGACGTCGGCGAGGGAGTCGAGCTGCCCGCCGAAGTCGCTGGTCCTTCGAGTCCATCGGGCGACGCGCCCGTCGAGCCCGTCGCAGACGAGCCCGACGGCGATCATGAAGGCCCCGATGGAGAGGAACGTCGGGAACATCCGCTCGAGATGCTGGCTGCCGAGCGTCATCTTCATCATGTCCGCCCCGTCGGCCTTGATGCTGAGCAGGCAGCAGCAGATGGCGGCGAAGCCGGATAAGAGGTTCCCAAGCGTAAAGAGCGCGGGGAGCATGGCGATACGCTTCAGCCTGCGCTCCTGTCGGCGAAGGCGACGCTCCTCGGCGGAGACTGTTCTGAGCATGGCCACGACTCGCCCTTCCTTTCCTACTGCCCGCCGGCCAGGCGGATCATGATGGTCTCGCCGGCACGAACGGCCTGTCCGAGCCGCACGACGACGCGGTCGCCGTCCCGCTTGGGGATGGTCAGCTCCGTCCGCGAGCCGAACTTGATCATGCCGAACCGCTGGCCGGCGCCCAATGGGTCGCCGGTCTTGGCGTGGCACACGATCCGACGGGCGATGGCCCCGGCGATCTGCGTGACGACGATGGTGGACGGCGCGCCGTCCGCGCCGTCGAGCACGAGGGTGTTGGCCTCGTTGCGGTGGCTGCTATCGGATCGCATGGCGTTGACGAACTCGCCCCTGCGGTACTGGATCGATCGGACCCGGGCCGCGCACGGGCTCCGGTTGATGTGGACGTTGAAGACGCTGAGGAAGATGCTGACGCGCCGGGCGGGCCCGCCGATGTCGTCGTCGTGGTCGAGGTCGACGATCTCCGTGACCTTGCCGTCGGCGGGGGCCACGAGGATGCCGGGCTCGCCGGGGACCGCGCGGTGGGGGTCCCTGAAGAAGCTGATGGCCCAGAGCCAAACGATGATCGGCGCCACCGCCAGCGGCCAATACCACCACGCCAGAGCGGCAGTGGCGGCGCCAAGCAGGATCGTCGCGACGGTCATCTCACGCCAGCCGTCGGATGTCAGCGGAATACGCACGAGCAGCCTCTCCTGTAGATACCTGTCGATATCTTAACCGTTGAGGGGCAGCGACGCGAGGGACGCGGTCGATTCGCCGGAAGGCGGTCGTAAGCGGCCACGTAACGCAAGCATCCTTGCCTGCTATCCGTGCGGGCCGGAAGCCTGCGTCACATGCCGACGCCGCCCGGCCCGGTCAATCGCGTTTTCGCCCGACGAGGTCGCTACAGCCGGGGGCGTCGGCGTCGCGGTCGGCCAGATCGAGGATGAAGTCCGGGAAGCCGCCCTCGGCGTCGGCGCACGCGACGCCGAAGAGCTCCTTGACGACGTCGGGATGATCGTCGGCCACGTTCTTGCCCAGTCTCGGGTCGTCCGCGATGTCATAGAGGAAGACGCCCCGACCGTTGGCCTTGGCGTTGAACCACCACCGGTCGTTGACGACCGTTACGGCGCTGCCCCAGGCGACGGTCACGTGATCTCGCAGGGCCGCCCCGCCGCTTAGGGCGGGGGCCCAGAAGTCCTTGCCATGTAGCTTCTGTGTCGGCTTGATGTCGCAGGCGGACAGGATCGTCGCGGTCATGTCGGTGTGCTGAACGAAGAGATCGCTCGTCTGCCCCGCGCCGAGGCCCTGGGGATGGCGGACGAGGATGGGCACGTCGAAGACCTCGCGCGTGCTCGGGTAGCCGCGCTTGCCGATCCAATCATTCTCGCCGAGGCTGTGCCCGTGATCGGAGGTGACGATCACCATCGTGTCGTCGAGCCTGCCCAGCACGCGCAGCGCCTCCATCAGATGCCCGAACCATCGATCGCACATGGTCACGAGCCCGGCGTAGTTGGCCTGGGTTCGGGTCACGAGCCCCGGCCCCAGCCCCTGGATGTCGCTATAGCCGCTGACGACCTGCTCGGGTCCGTCGCCCGGATCGTAGCGCCTGCGGTAGTGCTCGGGGACGAACCAGGGCTCGTGTGGGTCGAAGCTCTCGACGGTGAGGAAGAAGTTGTCGGCGTCACGGTTCTGCTGGAGCCACCTGACGGCCTCCTGGAACACGCGGGCGTTGAAGTAGTCCTCCTCGACGAGGCGGTCGTGCATGTTGAGCAGGCAGGCGGTGATAAAGCGGACCTTGCCCTCGCTCTGCCAGGCCTTGGGCAGCCAGTAGTCGATCTGCTCCGGCGTGATGGCCGGGCCGCTGCGGGCGGTGTCGATCTCCTGGCCCCGCAGGAACGTCCACTGATCGAAGCCGCGCCAGAAGTTCTTCGACGGTTTGAACATGTGATAGACGTCGGCGATGAGGCCGGTGCGGTATCCGGCTTCCTTGAACATCTCGGCGAGCGTGGGCTGCTCCTCGGGAATGGGGCCCCAGCCGGGCGCGCCGACGAAGTCGCCCTTGAGCTTGAAGTCGGCGTCGTGGAACGGGTAGACGCGCTGGCCCGTGTAGAGCGCGCGGCGCGTGGGGAGCGTGGGCAGCGACTCGGGAAACGCCCGGGTCATGACGAGCGACTCGGCGGCAAACGCGTCGAGGTGCGGCGTCTCGACGGGCCCGTACTTGTCCAGCCAGCTCCAGCTCGGCGATTGGCCGTAGCAGCCGACGCAGTCCTTGCGAAGCGTGTCGAAGACGACGAGGACGATGTTCATGGGCGGCTCCCTATCCGTCACCAGCACTCGGCACGTTTGTTTGACGAGTTGCCGGTGGCTTCAGTCGAGCAAGTTCCGCCGCGCGAACCCTACTCGAAGCTCAGCGCGGTAGCCGGGTCGAGCCGGGTGACGCGAGCGGCCGGGTAGAGCGATCCGATCACGCCGGCCAGCACCCCGACGGCGAGCCCCAGCAAGATGAACTCCGGGGCCACCTCCACGGTCATCAGCGGGCGAAACCGCTCGATGGCGTATTTCGCCCCGAACGACAGGGCGATGCCCAGCCCCGTCCCGACGCCCGAGAGGATCAGGGCCTCGGCCATCGCCTGACGGATCAGGAACCAGCGCCCCGCGCCGAGCGACTTCAAGATGCCGATCTCGCGCGTCCGCTCCAGCACCATCGTGTACGTCGTCAGCAGGACGAAGAAGACCGCGAAGATCAGCACGACGACGCTAAAGACGTTGATGAACACGTAGACCTGCGAGAAGCTCTCGTAGAGCATCTTCTCGTAGGAGGCCTTCTCGATGACGCCCTTGCCGGTCTTGTCCTCGATGGCCTTGGCGACGGCGCGGACAGCGCCCTCGCCGCGCTGCCGGACGGCGTCGGTGACCTTGACGAAGAACGCGCTCGACCAGGGCATGCCGCTGTTGAGGAAGTGCTGAAGGATCTGGATCGGGACGAACACGCGCCCGGCGGGCCCACTCTCGAAGATGCCGACGATCGTAAACGTTCGGCCCATGTACTCGACCTTGTCGCCGACCTTGTACCGCCCGACGCGCGCCAGGCGGCTGTCGATGACCATCTCGCAGCCGAGCTGGATCTCCTCGTCCGCGACCGCATCCGGGTTATACGCCCCCTGCTCGTTACGTTTGGACTCGACGGAGTTCTTGAATCGGCCGCTCTGGTCGTAGACGTGCCCGTCGACCCAGCGGCGGTCGCCGAGGAAGTACTTGAAGTCGTCCCGATCGACGCCGAAGACCCGCTGCTCCTGCCCGCCGAGCTTGATCTGATGGAAGTAGGCGGCCACGGCCCGCTCGACCGCCGGGACGCCGTCGACCTGGATCGCCTCCAGCATGGGCTTGTACTTGGGGCTCAGCGGGGCGCCGGTCGTGAAGATCAGGTTCCGTCCCTCCGGCACGACGATCAGCTCGACGCCCACGCTCGTGACGCGATCGGCGACCTCGCCCAGCGTGCCGTGCGACAGGCCGAGCATGACGATCAGCATGCAGACGCCCATGCACACGGCGCTGATGGACAGCGCCGCTCGGATCTTGCGGTGAAAGACGTTGGCCAGCGCGAGCGAGTGGATCATCGAGACGCCTCAAACAGGGGAATCAGTTCGGTCAGACCTCGGACGACGTGGTCGGCCTGGTCGTGCCAGTCGGGCAGCTCCGGTTGGTGCCACAGCAGGACCGTCTTGGCCCCGGCGGCGCTTCCGGACTGCACGTCGAAGAGATAATCGCCCACGACCCAGGTCTCGCTCGGCGCGACGCCGAGCGTCCGACAGATCTCCAGGACCGGGTCGGGCGAGGGCTTGATCGCGCCGTCCTCCCGCGTGCGGATCAGGTCGAAGCGGAGCCCGTGCTTGGCAAAGACGGTCTCGACCGAGACGCGGGAGTTTCGCGTAAGCACGGCCGTCAGGATCTTGGCGCCAGCCAGCCAGTCAAGGACCTCGTGGGCGCCGTCGTTGAGGCGGCTGTCCTGGGCGGCCTCGGCCTCGCAGCGGTGCAGGATCTCCTCGGCGCGCCGGCGTTCGTCCGGCGACATGTGCTCCATGGCCTCGAGGATCGGGCCGGCATCGGGGGCCATGCCGATCTGCTGTCGGATCCAGCCGAAGTCCAGATAGGGCTCGGTGATGGTCCCGTCCATGTCGAAGATGACGGCTTGGATCGGCATGCCAGTGCCCTTCTCACGGCTGCTGCGCGCCGGTGGCGGCGAGCTTGACGGCGTACAGACTCTTCCGGGCGGTGATGAACAGCGTGTGCCGACCCTCGCCGCCGAACGTGCAGTTGGCGGGGACCTCTTCCATCAGGATCGTCCCGAGCAGCTTGCCCGTTCGGTCGTACACGTACACGCCCTCGCCGCCGGTGACGTACAGTCGCTCGTCCGTATCCATCCGCATGCCGTCGGGGACGCCCTTGGGCAGCTCGGCCAGGACGCGGCTGTTCGTGAGCTTGTTGTCCGGCGTCACGTCGAAGACGCGGACGTGACGCGGCTTGGGATTGCCCGAGTCGGCGACGTAGAGCCGCTTCTCGTCCGGTGAGAAGCACAGGCCGTTGGGTCGGTTGAAGTCGTCGACGACGGGCCTCAGGTCGCCGCTGTCCGGGTTCAGGCAGAAGACGTAGCGCTTGGGCAGCTCGGCCTTCTTGAGATCCAGGCCGTAGCCGGGGTCCGTGAACCAGATCGTCCCGTCGCTCTTGACGACGACGTCGTTGGGGGCGTTGAAGCGTTTGCCCTGGTACTTGTCGGCGAGGACCTCGGTGGTCCGCTTCTCGTCGAGCGTCATGCGGGTGACGCGTCGGGCGCCGTGCTCGCAACTCATGAGCCGGCCCTGGCGGTCGAGCGTATGGCCGTTGGCGTTGTGGCTGGGCTTGAGCCAGACGCTGAGCCCGTCGGCCTTCGACCAGCGCTTCACCTCGTCCATGGGGATGTCGCTGAAGAGCAAGTACTCGCCCTTGGCAACCCAGACGGGGCCTTCGGTGAAGAACATGCCGCCGGCCAGCTTGACGAGCTTGGCCTCCGGCCCGAGCACCTTCTTGAACTCGGGCGACTTGACGTCGAAATCGCCCGCGGCCAGGAGCCCGGCGATCAGCAGCCAACCGATACCTGCGTTCATGACGAGTGCCTCCTTAGCGGACGCGACGACGAGTGGTCAGCCCACCAGTGTTCTCGATTGGGGGTCGATTGTCCAGCCGGGCCCCCGGGGGGTCGGTGACGAACGCGAAACCGAGAGGAATTCGAGTCCCCCACCGCTGAAGCGATGGGCCACCCATTCCTCAGGCGGCTTCGGATACGTGTCTCGCCCTGGGCAGGAAGCAGACAAGCGCGGCCGAGAAGAAGACGATGACGCCGCTGACGAAGAACGGCAGGTCGATCGCCCCGCTCAGCGGCGCGGGGACGTGTCCGGGCCATTCGGCCAGGTACCCGCCGAGGATCGGGCCGATGGCCATGCCGAGCGTGCCCATGGCCAGGACGGTGGCCACGTCGGCGGCCCGGTGATCGGGCCGGGCGAATTGCTGCATGTACCAGGCGTTCATGGGCACCCAAATGGCCGCGCCGATGGGGTCGTGCAGGAACCAGACGGCCACGGCCCCGACAACCGTCGTGGGCAGCACGGTGGCCGAGACGAACACGCCCTCCAGAGCGACGGTCAGAGCGAAGAGCCATTTTCTTGGGCGCGTCATCCAGAACGCCGCCAGCATCATCGGCAGCCCGAGGCTGATCCGGTGGACGATCGCCACGATCGCCACCTGGGAATTGGCCAGGTCGAACTTGTCCTCGAAGAACAGGAGCTGTAACTGCGAATGACTAATCGACAGCCCTGCGTTGAAGAGGAAGTTGAAGCCGGCGAGCAGGATCAAGACCTTCGGCAATCCGAACGGGTTGATCCGTTTGACGTCCAGGCGGCGGGTCTGCTGCTCCCTGGGCTCACGGAGCCACCGGACGACGAGGACGAATGCGATGACGAGCATCGTCACGGCCAGATACATCGGCAGCGCCAGGGACTCGGTGCTCGTCTTACCGATGACCAGAAAGAAGACGAGCAGCGCCGCGACCGCGTGACACGTGTATTCGAAGCCCCTGGCCAGACGGATGGAGACGATGAACTGGATGGCGTTGGTCTCGAAGATCAGGACTTCCTGGAGCGCCTGATAGACACCCGTGGCGGCTCGCTGGAGGAGTCGCAGTCCGGTCTGTGCGACCACACTCGCCGTCATCGGCGTGGCAAGGCAGGCTGCGGCGCAGGCCGCCACGCTTGCCGAGAAGAATCGCTTGCGGCCGAAGTGATCCGCCAGCCACCCCGCGACGATCGGCACGAGCATCATCATCACGTTGCTGACGGCGTAGATCCAACCCATCTGTTTGTAGCTGATTCCGTTGCGCTTGAGCCAGAGGGGCAGGATGAGCTCGTAGATCCCGAACGCCAACCCGAACAGGACGGCCGTTACGACGATGATCACCAGGTTGCGCTTCATAAGACGGGCGGTTGTATCCGATCGCGGCGGCGGCGCCCAGAGGGGAAGAAACACGAAGTACGAAGGACAACGGACAAAGGACGAAGGACAAAGGGGGGTGTAGGCTTAACTTCGCCGCGTGAAACGATTTGTCTCGAAAGTTGAGTTGGTGATGTCCCGATCGGCGACAAGGCAAGCTTGGCTTCTGTCAGCCGCGTGAAGCGCCACAACGGGCCACTTCTTCAACAGCCTCCACTATCCCCCATTAGCGAGAAGGCCACGTGGGCGATCTCGTGATCCAAGAAGCCGACGACCACCCGCTCGAGCAACTCGCTCATCGGCTTTGCCAGCGACGGCAGGACGATGACCTTGCCGTTCGTGTAGGCGTTGTCGCCCTGACAGATCAAGTCGACGCCGAACCGCTCTGTCAGCGTCCTAGCCAGCCGTTGGAGCTGACCCTCAGATCGGTCTGAAAGCATGTTTGATGCTCCTTCGCGATGCGCATGGAAAAGGGCCATGCCTGCGGCATCGCGGTTCCCGGACATGACCCGATGTCTGGGATTCAGGCCGTGGCACTCTGGGCCAACGACCCCACGTGGTGCTCACGGGCCCTGGCCTGCCTCTTCCGTCTCGCCAGGTGCAGCCTCGTGGAGGGACTTGCGGGGGGGGATATTTCGCGTCTCCTTGGCGGAATTCTCTTGACGTCTGCCACCGCAAGTCATTAGGATGCGGCAGGTTCGGGAGAGGTGCGTTGGCTGGAACGCGGGGAGGGAGGTCCGCTCGGAGGGAGATACTTCTGTCACATCAGCGGAGCAGGTTGCGGGCGTTTGGGCTTTGCTCAATGCGCGCAAAGGGCCGTCAGGCAGACTGAGGGAAAGATGAACGTGCCGAATACGGCTACGTGGTGACGCTCGGGCAGTCCGTGGGACACCGAACGACTGGGGAGGTGCGAGATGAAGGCGAGCCATTTGAGAATGTTGGTTGTCGGTCCGGCCATGATGAGGGTGCTGGTCGGCGTGATGATCGTGGCTGGCGCTGCCTCCAGCGCGCAGAGCGCGTCCCAATTGGCCAAGCTCACTGCCTCGGACGGTGCGGACGGTGACATATTCGGAGTGTCCGTCTCGATCAGCGGGGATACCGTCGTGATCGGGGCGCCCCGCAACGCTGATGCGGGAAGCTACTCCGGCTCGGCGTACGTCTTCCAGCGAGATCAGGGCGGAGCGGACAACTGGGGCCAGGTGGCCAAGC
>JAFGLZ010000031.1 GCA_016927755.1 Phycisphaerae bacterium | reverse complement strand
GAACCCCGCAAGACGGTGCATTCCGCGACATTGTGGGACATCGCCCACCCCCCGCGAGCGGAATCTCCCCCTTCTTACTTCCCTCTTCTCATTTCGCACTTCCCTCTCCCCCGCCCTTGCGAACCCCCACCCAGACAGGGATGATACGTATCCCCCCGCCCCGACCAGGAGGCTTCCGTGCCCCACACCGGCGGGGCCAACCAAACGGAGACGCACGATGAGGTGTTCCCCACGAGTCGCCGCGGCGCTACTGACCGCCGCCGCCATCCTCCCCAACCCGGGCAGGGCCGCACAGCCCGCCCCCAACACCCTCACGCCAAGCGAGATCGCCGACGGCTGGATCCTCCTCTTCGACGGCCAAACCACATTCGGCTGGGTCGCTCGCGGCGACGCCAAATGGCACGTCAACGACGCCGCCCTCTCCTGCGCCGAGGGCTCGCGCGGCTGGCTCGCCACCACCACCGAGTTCGCCGACTTCGTCCTAAGGTGCCGCTACCGGATCGACGCCAAGGGCAACAGCGGGGTCTTCTTCCGCGCCAAGAGCGATTCCGACCGACCGTGGGAAGACGGCTACGAGATGCAGATCTGCGATCACCACCAGCAGAGCCCCACCGGATCCATCCACAATCTGCTAAAGCCCCAATACCCCGACGGAAAGCCCGTCACCACCGCCGACAAGTGGCAGGACGTCGAGATCCGCGCCGAGGGCAACCACCTCCAGGTCATCCTCAACGGCGTCAAAGTCGTCGATGGCCGCGACACCCGCGCCGACGGCAACGCCAAATTCACACGCGGCGTCATCGGCCTGCAGTATCACGACCCCGGAATGAAGATCGAGTTCCGCGACCTCAAGCTCAAGCCGCTCGGCGTCAAACCCGCCTTCAACGGCCAGGACCTCTCCGGATGGAAGATCCTCCCCGGCCTGCCGTCGAAGTTCTCGGTCAGGCCCGGCGGTATCCTGCACATCCAGGGCGGGCCCGGGCAGATCGCAACCACCGCCGCCTGGGCCGACTTCGCCCTCCAACTCGACGTGCTCTCCAGCGGACGTTTCCTCAACAGCGGCGTCTTCTTCCGGTCCGAACCCGACGTCAAGTGGATCGGCTACGAGGTCCAGATCAGAAACCAGTGGACCGGCGACGATCGCGCCAAGCCCGTCGACTACGGCACCGGCGGCGTCTACAACCGTCGCCCCGCTCGCAAGGTCTACTCCAACGACCGCGAGTGGTTCACCATGACCATCGTCGCCCACGGCCGGCACATCGCCACATGGGTCAATGGATACCAGGCTGCTGACTGGACCGACGAGCGTCCGCCCAACAGCAATCCGCGCCGAGGCTACCGCGCCCAGGCCGGCGTCGTTTCCCTCCAAGGACACGACCCGACGACCGACCTCTCGTTCCGAAACATCCGCGTGGCCGAGTACCCCAGCATTGGCATGCAATGAACGGAGAGCCCCGACACGCATGAGACGTGCGGTGATAATGCGAGAACTTGCGGCAAATCCCGGGTGGCCCACCTCTTCAGAGGTGGGGAACGCGAATTCGACTGAGAACATGCGCTCCTCGACCCGGGAGCTACCCATTCAACAGGACGTAGCACCGGGAGTCTTGCGGGCCAACTGAAACACCCAATCGAGGTGATCCCATGCAGCGATGTCTGAGCGTCGCACTAATCCTGATAGCCGCCCTCATCCTCCCCGGCTGCCGCCGTTCGGACCTGCCCACCGGCGCCTCCGGCCAGAGCAAGACCGGCAAGCGGCCCGACCTCTATATCGAGGTCTCCGCGCTGGGCAACCTGGAATACTTCCACGACCACAAGCTCGGCATGCAAAAGGCCAGCGAGCTGTTCGGCGTCCAGACCGAGTACAAAGGCCCCTCCGAGTATGACATCCCCGCCATGGTCGCCTCGTTCGAGCTCGCCATCGCCCGCAAGCCCGGCGGAATCGCCGTCGTCGGCTTCGACGATGCCCTCGTCCCCATCGTCGACAAGGCCGTCGACGCCGGAATCCCCGTCGTCACCGTCGACGCCGACCTGCCCAAGTCCAAACGAATCGCCTTCGTCGGAACCGGAAACTTCAACGCCGGATACCAGGGCGGAAAGAAGCTCGCCGAGCTCATCGCCGGCCAGGGAAAGGTCGCCATCCTCACCAAGACTGGACAGTCCAATCTCAACGAACGCGTCGAGGGCTACAAGGCCGCGCTCGCCGAGCACCCCAAGATCAGCGTCGTCAGCGTCGGCAACACCGAGAGCGATCCCGCAAAGGCCACCCAGATCGCCAAGTCGCTCCTCCAGAAGTACGACGACCTCGCCGGAATCGCCTGCGTCGAGGCCGCCGGAGGCGCCGGCGCCGCCACCGCCGTCCGAGAGGCCGATCGAATCGGCAAGGTCAAGATCGTCGCCATGGACCGGGACAACGCCGTCCTTCGCTACATCAAGCAGGGCGTCATCCAGGCGACCGTCGCCCAACAGACCGCCCTGATGCCCGTGTATGCCGTCATGATCCTCTATCAGCTCAACCACTTGGACGTGGCGATCTCCAAGGACAATGCCGCCGCCAACGTGCCCGGCGTGCCCAAGGTCATCGATACCGGCGTGGTCATCGTCGACAAGGACAACTGCGAGTACTTCCTCCGCTGATAAGAACCATGAACGATCTCGGCGTCGCCCTACAAATCGAAGGCCTCAGCAAGCGGTTCGGAGTCGTCCACGCCCTCCAGGACGTCGACCTGACGATCCGCTCCGGAGAGGTCCACGCCCTCGTCGGCGAGAACGGCGCGGGCAAGAGCACCCTCATCAACATCCTGGCTGGTACCCTCCAGCCCGACCAGGGACGCATCACCCTCGCCGGAAAGCCCGTCCGATTCCGAAATGCCCACGAGGCCCTCACCGCTGGCGTCGCCGCCGTCTTCCAGGAGCTCAGCCTCGTCGGCACGCTCTCCGTCGCCGAGAACATCTTCGCAAATCGTCAGCCCGTGAACTGGTTCAACTTCATCCGAGCCGACGAGCTCCGTCGACGCGCGAGTCAGGCCCTCAGAGCCTTCGACGTCGACATCGACCCCGACCTCCTCGTCGCCCGGCTGTCCATCGCCGAACGCCAGGTCGTCGAGATCGTAAAGGCCGCCTCCGTCAGACCGTGCGTCATGCTCCTCGACGAGCCGACCAGCTCGCTGACGCAGCGCGAAACCCAACGCCTCTTCGCCCTCGTTCGCGCCCTCCGGCAGCAGGGCGTCGCCATCGTCTACATCTCCCATCACCTCCCGGAGGTGCTTGATCTCGCCGACCGCGTCACGGTCCTCCGCGACGGGCGGCACGTGGCCACGAAGGACGCCGCCGAGGTCACCGAGAACGACCTGGTCACGCTCATGGTCGGCCGAGAGCTGAAAGACATCTACGGCCGGCGGGTCAACGTCCGTCCCGATGCCCTGCCGCGCCTCCGTGTGCGGGGGCTGAGTCGCCCCGGCGCGTTCGAGGCGATCGACCTCGAGATCAGGCCCTGCGAGATCGTCGGCATGGCCGGTCTGGTCGGGGCGGGACGAACCGAGGTCGGTCGCGCCCTCTTCGGCCTCGAACCCGCCGCCGCCGGCCGGATCGAGATCGACGGCCAACACGCCGCGCCCAAGACCCCCGCCCAGGCCATGCGCGCCGGCATCGCCTACGTCTCCGAAGACCGCAAGGAGCAAGGCCTTTACCTCCGACACACCATCCGCGACAACCTCGTCGCGCCGAGACTCGAGCGCTTCGCCGGGCCCTGGGGATGGATGCGAGACGCATGGGTCGACCAGTACGCCCGGCGCATGCGCGACCGGTTCGGCATCGTCACACCCGACGTGCACCAGACCGTCGAACGCCTCTCCGGCGGAAACCAGCAGAAAGTCCTCCTGGCGAGCTGGATCGGAACCGAGCCCAAAGTCCTCATCGCCGACGAGCCGACCCGAGGCGTCGACGTCGGGGCACGGAGCGAGATCTACGCCCACCTCAGGAAGCTCGCCGCAAACGGCGCCGGCGTGCTGCTCATATCGTCCGACTTGCAGGAGATCCTCGGTATGTCCGACCGCATTCTCGTGATGAGGGCGGGACGAATCGCCGCTCGCTTCACCCATGAGCAGGCCACCGAGCAGGGAATCATCGCCGCCGCCCTCGGCGCCGACGCCGAGACGACCGGGCGGCAAGAGACCGGCGGGGGACGTCCATCATGAACACCGCCGTGCTGGCACGAATCGCGCGCTTCGCCGAGATGAGAATCCTCCTGGTCGTCGTCGCCTTCGCCGTGGCCATGACCATCTACGACGTCCGCTTCCTCTCGTCCGACACGATCAGCACCGTCCTGCTGTACCTGTTCGGCTATGCGATCATGGCCTGCGGCATGACCGTGCTCCTCGTCTCCGGCGGTTTCGACCTGTCGGTGGGCTCCGTCTCGGCACTGTCGGCCATGGTCGCCGCCGTCCTGATGAGTGAGCCCTCCATCGCCCTCGCCTGGCCGTGGGCCATGCTCATCGGGCTCGCCACCGGGGCCCTGCTCGGGCTCTTTAACGGGCTCGTCGTCGCGCGACTCGGCATTAATCCCTTCATCACGACGCTTGGCACGATGCTGCTCGCCCGCGGGCTCACCTACATCGTATCCGGCGGCGCGGGACGATCGGGCTTCGAGCCCGGCTTCTGCTGGCTCGGACAGGGCCATGTCCTCGGCGTGCAGATGCCCATCGTCATCTCCCTCATCCTGGTGTTCCTGGCCGACCTCCTGCTCCGCAAGAGCCGGTTCTTCCGGCAGAACTACTACATCGGAGGCAACGAGCAGGCCGCCAGACTCAGCGGCATCGCCGTCAATCGGATCAAGGTCTTCAACTACTGCCTCTCCGGCACCCTCGCGGCCCTGGCCGGCCTGCTCTTCGCCGCCCGGCTCGACGCCGCCATGCCCAACGCCGGCGAGGGCGACGAGTTGAAGGTCATCACCGCCGTCATCGTCGGCGGCGCCAGTCTGTCCGGCGGAAAGGGCACCGTCCTCGGCGCGTTTCTGGGTTGTCTGCTCCTGGCGATGATTCGACCGGCGATCGATTCCCTGGGCATCCAGGACTTCTGGGAAAAAGCCGTCGTCGGCGCCGTCCTGCTGATCGCCGTGATCCTTGACCGCGTCGGTAGAAGAGCATAGGCACGAAGCCGCCACTCGAACCGGAGGCCAACCGTGACTCAAACAACCTGGACCTCACGAAAACGCGTCGAGACCACACTCAACCACCGCGAACCCGACCGCGTGCCGTTCGATCTCGGCGGTTCGATCCTCACCGGCATTCACGAGCACGCCTACCGGCGCCTCCGGGCCCACCTCGGCTTGCCGCCACGCGACCTCGTCATCGAGGATGCCTTCCAGCGCCTTGCTAAGGTCGACGAAGACGTCAAGCAGCGGCTCGACGTCGATGTCTACGGCATCAACCCCGGCCCGCCGCGCGGCTTCCAGATGCCCCAGTGGAGCGAGGACGGCTACGACAAGTTCCGCGACGAGTGGGGAATCGAGTGGTGGCGTCCCCTCGACGGTGGGTTCTATTACGATATGCGCGCCCATCCCCTCGCCAACGTCGAGACCGTCCAGCAGCTCGCCAAGGTCGAGTTCCCCGACCCCCTCGACCCCGGCCGCTACGACGGCGTCGCCCAGCAGGCCGACGAGCTGATGAACCACAAACAGGTCGCCTACATCCTGGGCCGAAACGCCCCGGGCATCCTCGAAGTCGCCCTCTGGACCCGCGGCTCGGAAAACTTCTATGTCGACATGCTCGCCAACCGCCCCTTCGCCGAGGCCCTCCTTGACATCGTCCTGGAAAACAAGATGAAGTACTGGGCCCGCATCCTGGAGCTCGTCGGCCCGAACGTCATGATGATCTCCGAGGCCGACGACCTGTGCACCCAACAGGGCATGCTCATCAGCCCGGACCTCTATCGCGACCTGATCAAGCCGCGACACACGAAGCTCTTCGAGCACATCCGAAAGCACGCCGCCACTGACGTCAAGATCTTCTACCACTGCTGCGGCGCCGTCATGGACCTCCTGCCCGACCTCATCGAGTCCGGCATCGACGTCCTCAACCCTGTCCAGGTCAGTGCATTAGGAATGGATACAAAGGAGCTAAAATGTAGATTTGGAAGGGACCTCACCTTCTACGGTGGAGGCGTCGACACCCAGCGAATCCTGCCGCGCGGCACGCCCCAGCAGGTGCGAGACGAGGTCCATCGGCGGATCGAAGACCTCGCCCCGGGCGGAGGCTTCATCTTCAACACCGTCCACAACATCCAGGCCGACGTCCCGCCCGAGAACATCATGGCCATGTGGGAGGCCCTGCGCGACTACGGCCTATACTCATGACGGCTTAGGAGATCCCCCAAGACGCTGCATTCCGCGCGTGGGTTGAGCGATCGGGTCGTCGGGATCGACTGGAGTCTATCTGAAGACCCCGCTGTTGTCGCGAGGTGGGTTCTTCGGTGACGGATCTTCTTTCGGGCTCTTCTTCTGGGTTTCTTCGGTAGGGGGCTTCTGGTAAGGCGATCGGGTCGGTCCCTCGAACAGCCCCACGACGCTGATGCCCGAAGCCTGCCCGTCCTCGAAGAACTGACACATGCGGTCGAACTCAGCCTGGATGCCATCGAGGAAAGACCGCGCGCCGCCCGCCTTCATCTTCGCGTCGTTGGCGAAGGACTGCTCGAGTTCCCCCGCGTCCTTGCGGTTCCAGCCGTCCAGGATATGCGGAAAGAGCGATGAGGCGTGCAGGGCCTTCGCGATCGCTTCGTGCTCGGCCATCTCGCGCAGCCCGGCAACATTGTGGTGCAGTCCGATGGCGTCCACGAAGGCGGTCGGCAACTCCAGCTTCCGTGCAAGAACCCGACCGGCCTCGGTATGGTCCATCCGGAAAAGGTCTCGCTCTCGCTGAAGCTGCGCTTGGCAGTCGACCTCTGGATCCGTCAGGATGGCCAACTCCCGTTCCTTCGCCACCGCGTACAGGAGCGTAACCGAAAGGTCCTGCAGCATCCCGATGGCAAACGCGGTCTCGCCCAACGCGTCATCCCATCGCTTGGCGAGATGTTTCGCCGCGATCGCCTTGCACAAGCTGGACATCCAGAACATCCGCGATTCCTGCGGCTCGAGCTTGAGCCCGCTGTGCATCGACGTCACCCAGTAGCCGATCGCCAGGCTCCGCACAGTGCCCAAGCCCAGCAGGGAGATCGCGATCTTTATGTTCGTCACGCTGTGGCGGACGCCGAACCACGAGGAGTTTGCTAGCGCCAGAAGCTTGCTGCTCAGCGACGGGTCGGCACTGATGACTTCAACATAGTCACCCGCAGCGGCTTCCGGATCCCTCCCAAGCTCGATGAATTTGAGTGCGACCGCCGTGGCGGACGGAAGGTACGATAGCGAATCCATGCGGATTCGCAGCTTGTCATGCGGGTTCAAGTTCACTATGACCATCGTTTGAGTACGATCTTGTCCTGCGCTAGAGCAAGGGCCCTCTCAGCCTGATCAACTGTAAAGCTTATCGCCCCAATTAGGTAAGGCTTGGATGAAGAAATCCCGGCTCGATTGAAGCATGACCGGACCCACTCATCGGATTCCAGCATCACGTCCATGTTGATACCGATTATCCGATAAACTCATCGGTGTTCCTCATCCGATGCTTGAGGAAACTCGGCGATTCCGGACCAAAGTTCGGGGGTTCTATTCTCGATATAGACCTATGTCCGACGAGTTCGCGATACGCGGGCAGGGGGCCCCATAAGTGCGGCACGCAAGGCCCGCTCCAGATCGCCTGCGCGAAGGAGAGTCAGGATGCAATCAGAGGGCGTCTCTTCAGGCCATCTCCTGCTGGTGGGGCCAGAGGATCCCCTCCGACGACTGGAGACCGTGCTCGCGGACCAACCGTGGCGGCAGTTCGTGGCGCGGGCGCCTGAGGAGGCCATGCTGACCTTGCGGATGGAACCCACGATCGATCTTGTCATTATCAGACCCGGTTCGCAGCTCAAATCCTCCATCGACCTCTGTCGCTACATCAACCTGGAGCCCAGCACGTCGTTCGTCTCCGTCGTCTTCATACGGGATGAGGCATCTTCCGAAGACCGCACCGCCATCTTCCAGGCCGGCGCCGACGATTGCATCCAGCTTCCCGCCACTCAGGAAGAAATCATTGCGCGACTCCAGCACGCCATCACCATCAAGCGGACCACGGACTCACTCGAGGACGCCGCGGTGGTCATTACCTCGTTGGCGAATGCGATCGAAGGTCGTGACGCCTACACGTGCGGGCACACCCAGCGCGTCGGTACGTACTGTCTGGAAATCGCCGAGGCTTTCGAATTCGGTTCGGACGATCTGCAGGCCCTCAGGATGGGGGCCGTGGTGCACGACATCGGAAAGGTCAGGATTCCCGATCAGATCCTCAACAAGCCCGGAAGACTCACCGACGAGGAAATGGAGATCATCAAGGAACACCCCCTCATCGGCTACGACATCCTCCAGCCGTTGCGGACATTCAGGAAGATCTTGCCCATCGTACGCTGGCACCATGAACGCCCGAACGGGACCGGCTATCCCGATGGCATCGGCGGCGACGATCTTCCGTTGCTGCCGCGAATCGTCGCCGTCGCTGACTTCTTCGACGCCATCAGCACCGACCGACCCTACCGCAAGGCCATGCCGCTGTCGCAATGCGCGGAGATCATGAGGCACGCCGCCTCTGACGGGCACCTGGACGCGAATATCGTGGAACTGCTGCTTCAGATCATCGGCCACGGAAATACTGATGCCGCCGCCCCGTCCGCCCAGGCCCGCAGTGCCTGACCGCTCGGTCCGTTGACCACCCGCTCAGCCGTCAGGGGCGGTTCATGTCCTGCCGGACCTCCTCTTCCGACAACGGCCTCAGATAGAGCCTGACCTCGTCGATGACGCCCTTGACCTGATAGACCGGCTGAACCTGCGTGTACTGTCCAATCCGCAGAGGCGTGCGGATCTCGCCCACCGGGCCCGTGCCCACACGCTGATGCGCGATCGGCTTGCCGTCCAGAAGCGTTGTGAGCAGGTCTCCCCTGCGGACCACGGCGATGTGGTGCCAGGTGCCCGCGGACGGCGAACCCCCGTCTGTCACCCGGCCGCTGCCGATGTACGTCCGGACCCGCTGGCTCAGGAACTGCAGGAAGATCCCCGGCCCGCCCCACTCCCCGTGGCTGACGATGACGGGCATCTCGTCGAGGCTGTCCGCGCGGATCCAGAGCGTCAGCGAGAACGAGAGCAGTCCGTCGTATTCCTTCCGGTCCGTGAAGTCCGCCCAACCGCCGTTCGATAGGTCCAGGCCTTTGCCCCTCTTTCCCTTGCCGATCCTGGCCCCCCCCTGAAGCTTGCCGGACGTCTCCGGTGTCTCGAAGTCGGCAACCAGAATCGGCTCGGTCGGGACGGGTTTCGCCCTGGCCGACACGGATTCACACGGCCCCGATCGCCTGTCAAGCGGGTCCGCCGCGATAACCTGGTACCAGTATTCCTGCCCCGGCCTCGGCGGGTAGTCCACGTACTCGCGATCGCTAATGGCATCCTTTCCCGAGATGACCGCGTAAGGTCCGTTTGTGGCTTCAGCGCGCAAGACGCGGAACGCCACGTCGTCTTCCGGCGCGGTCCACTCGAGCGTGATCAGCCCGAAGCCGCCGCCGGCCTTTAGTCCAGTCGGCGGCTTCGGCAGCGGCCACGCCGGCGCCTGCCACTCGATCTCGGCGGGCTTGCCTGTCCGCCCCGCGCCGTCGATGGCCGTGATGCGATACTGCACCCTCTCCCCGGCAGCCACGCGAGCGTCAAGCCACGTGGTCCGCGCCGTCTCGGCGACAGGCTTGCCGTTCCTCTCGATCCTGTATGCGACCACGCCGGTGTCGTCCTCGGCGTCTGCCCACTCCAGCACGGCCTGATAGCGCCGCGGAGAGTTGACGGCCACGCCGCTCGGCGCATCGGGCGCGAGGGAGTCGGTCCGGAACGCCCACGTTTGAGAGCGAAACGTCTCCTCCCTGCCCGAGTTCGTTCGTGTGATCACGACGCCGAGCCGTAGCTCAGGATCGCGGATCGCCTTGCCCGGAACGACCGCCTGGAAGCTGCCGTGAGGGACGCGCTTCGCCTCGATCTCCTGCCCGCCTTCCGGCACGAGCCGGACAGCGACGCCGTCTTCCGGGCCGTCGACCATCACGCGAATCACGACCGGCCAATCCTTGCCCGCGATCGGAGGTGAATCGGCCACGGGCCGCCACGTTCGCGCGAACGGACGACGCTCGATCGTTGCGGACCATCGTCCGCCCGTCGGTCCGACGAGAACCGCGGCGTCCGCATCATCGTTCGGACTCGCCACGCCCACATACTCCACCCAGCCCGGCCCATCCAACCCGAGACAGTGGGGGATCCCAATCTGCCCCCGGTACGTGCAACCGAATTCGATCTCCATGGCCGTTGGCTCTGACTGAAGCAGGCGCGACACCTCCTCGTGGTTGAAACGCGAATGCAGCTCGACGCCGACGGGTTGGGATTCTCCCACGACCGCCACGCGAACGGGGATTGCCTCACCTGGGGCGAAGGTGGTCGATGGGCGAGCGGACGCCGCCACGGGTGGGGACTTCACCTTCGCCGACCGGGTCGTGTTTCGCAGCACGGGATCCGGGATCACCAGCGTCTCGGACGGCGGTCCTTCGACCCCGTCTCCGGCCAGACCCCGAACGAAGACCCACCCCTCGAGCCTCCGATCGACTTGCATCGAGCATTCGCCCGTTTCCCAAGTCTGCTGGCCCTGTCCTCCGGTCGTCCCCGCCGTGACGCGATACCTCACCGCCCTCGCCGCCGGTCGCCAGCGGAGCAGCGTGCCCTGTCTGGTGTAGGTGTACGTAGGCTCCAAGGGAGGTCCGACCGGCAGAAACCCGGCGATACGGTCGACCAGTCTTCGGTACGTCACCACTGCCTTGACGTTGATGGTCGCCAGGACGCCGAACTCGCCCTGATTCGTAAGCTTGCCGGCATACGTGCGAATCGCCTCCCCGAATCCCGACGTTCGCACCAGTTCCCACGCCCGCAGCGCCGCCTCGACGGCCTCCCTCTGGCGGCCTTCTTCCCGCTCCCGCGTCGCCTCGATCAGCGCCGTCTCGACGGGACCGCCCGGCAGGAACCGCTCGACCGCCCGATCGTAGCGGCTCAGCCACCGAATCGTCGTGAGGAGGTACTCCAACCGTTCAACTTGCGTCATTGAAACCGAGGCGCGCGATCGGGACGACGGCACGGCCTGCTTGCCGAACATCTCCACGCGAATCTCCTCGAGCCGCTTGGCGATCTCGTCCAGCCGGGCGAGCTTCCGATGATCGGGCTTCTTGCCGTCGCTCGTCCAACTGAACCCGCCGCACTCGACTTGGCCGAGCATGCCCGACCACCGCGAGCCCATCGACTCGAGCTCCCGGTGGACGCTCGACAGTTCCTTGCCGTGCCGCTTGCCGTAAGACCTCTCGGCAAAACGATCGTAGAATCCTTCGTACGTCAGCGAGGGTTCCCAAGCGTACTGGGCGGTGAAGGCGGCCACCTCCTCGACAGCGCGCGTTCGCCAGTGAATGCCCAGAATGCCCTGGCACCCCTTCTCACGTGCGTCGCGGCAGAGGGCCGTGAACGGTTTGACGTTCGGCTGCGGACCCCACTGATCGCGCCGCGTGCCCCCACCGTCCGACTCGAACCACGGGATGGGCCACCGCTCGCGGTCCGCCGAGACCTGCCCGTAGACCTTGCTGACGTTCCCCTCGGCCGTCGGATCGATGTTGTCGAGCGCGGCGAAGATAATGTCCTTCGGAAGGACGCGATCGAGGCCCAGGTAGAAATCGCTGAATCGCATCCACCGGTCCCCGCCCCACCCCGAGACGATCATCCGCTTGTCGGGCGCGAGCTGGCCGAGGATGCGATGGGCCAGCAGAATGAAGTCGGTCATCCGCGAGGCCTCGGCGATCCGCTTCTCTTCCTTCAGATAGCTGAACGTCTCGCGGAGCTGCTCCATCCTCGCCCGGGCAAGCGTTCCGTGCCCTGCCATGCCCGAGCCGCCACCCAGCCCCTCCGTCTGCCACATCCAGACGTAATCGATCATCGGATAGTCGCTGAGCAGGTCGGCCAGGTGTCGGCGGAATCGCTGCTGGTTGGCCCTATCATGCGGGTCGCCCGTCATCTCGAAGCCGACGCAGACGTGGATGCCGCGCATGCGAGCGTACGCCAGACCCTCTCGCAGGTCGCGCTCGGCCCGGAGAATCGCGTCTTCGTCGTCCTTGGCGTCGGTCGTCGCGTGCGATCCGAAGACATCTCTGTCGAAAAACCGCCCCGTGCCCCAGCCGAAGTCCGCCGTCTTCAGCGGCCCCGTCATGCCCCAGTTGTAGTTGAGCGTGGTCTTGAGCGGCTGGCCCATGACCAGCTTGCCCGTCTCGTCTCGGTAGGCCCCGAACGGCTCGTAGTCGTACGTGTGGAAGCCCACGAAGTTCATCCTCATCTTTGACATCTGATCGAAGAAGGCCTTGAAGTCCTCGCGGTTCCACGTCGTCGGGCTGTTCAGGAAGTTGTACCAGGGCAAACTGCCTCGAATCTCGAAGACGGGCTTCCGTCGAACGTCCCAGTCGGCCGGGACCTTCAACGACGCGGGTGTGTCCGGATACGCGTCCCCGCCGAGGTAGAAGCCCATCCCGAGGTGTTCGAGCAGATCGTATACCGCGTACAGCGTTCCCGCCGGACTGCCCCCCCGCAGCACCAGGGCCCCGTCCACCACGCGAATGATGAACCCCTGATTGCCAAGGTCGTCCGGGACGTTCCCCTTGTCACCGGTAACGCCGGCGACCTCGCCGACCGCAATGACGACGTCTCCCGCCAGACGGTCGCGGCACTGAACCGGCACCGCCTTGCCGGCGAGCTGCGAGAGATACCGGCCGAGCTCCAACGCCGCGAACCGTTCGAGTTGCGGGGCATTCGGCCCGTGGATGATCGTCGCATCCTTCAGGTCCAGCTCCGCCGCCGACATCGCAGCGCTCACCGTGACCAAGCAGAACCCAATAGCGGAGCACGTTTTCATAGCGCAGGATCCTCTCGTGATCGACAGTGCGGTCCGTTCAGCTACTTCCCGGCCGAGCGGACGACAACCTCCCCCTTCGCCCCCAGCTCGAGCGTCTCCGTCGTCTTCTTGCCGTCGGCGGTTGTCACTTCGACCGTGTACAGCCCCTTGAATCCACGGAAGCGCATCTCGCCCTTGGCGTCGGTCTTGCCGTCGAGACGCGTCCACCACTTGTCCTTGATGAGCTTCTTCATCTCCTCGAAGACGGGCTTGGGGCTCATGTCCGCGCGGAGCCAGCCGGCCGGAGCCTGCTTCCAGGCGCCCTGGTCGCTCAAGTCCCACCACGTGATCGCCTCGATGGCCGGGTGACTGAAGAGCACCGTGTAGAAACGAGCCGTCTCCCGGGCCTGCATCCGCTCGCCCTCGGGTGTCGTGACCCACGGCTTGCCTCGCTGGCCGGGATCGCGGCCCGAGACGATCGTCGTCTCCGTGAAATGCAGCGGAACGCCGAACCTCGCGAACCGCTCGCAGGCCTCCCAGACGAGCTCCGTCGGCCAGACCTTGCCGTGCATGTGACTCTGGATGCCGATGGCGTCGTAGATCCGTTTTCCGGATGTGTCGACGAGCTTGGTGATCAATTCGGCGTAAGCCGGATCGCGGCGGTAGTCGTTGATGAGCAGCACCGCGTCGGGATTGGCCGCGCGGGCGGCCGCGAAGCACCGCTTCGTGAACTCGACCTGCCCGACCACGCTCCACGTCCTCGTCAGCTTGGGTGCCTGCATCTTGAAGTTTTCGCGGTCGAAGTGCGTGGCCTCATTGACCACGTCCCAGCGGTCGATGAGCCCTCGGAACCGGCGGACGCAGTCGGCGATTCGCTCGAGCTGCAGCGGCATGACCTTGTCCGGATCGGCGGGCAGCCATCGAGGATCGTGGTTATTCCACGCCAGCGGATGGCCCTTCGTGGCGATGCCGTTGGCCTGGCACCACCGCGCGACTTGCTCGCGGCTCGTGTGACTGGGTTTGCCCTGCTGGGGTTCGTAAGCGCCCCAGTAGTAAGGCAGCGTCGCGTAGTTCAGCACCTCGGCGAATCGGCGCTGGTACGCCTGGTTCTGCTCCGGCGTTCGGCATCGTCCCCACATGAAGATGTTGCTGCCGAACAGAAACGCGTGTCGCGTCTGCTCGACGCGGACCGTCGCCCCCGAGACGGGCTTGCCCGAGGCGTCGACGACGCGGACGACTGCGTCGCCCTTGCGGTGCTTCTCGATCCGCGCCTCGGCGCCGTCGAGAATCGCCTTGGCGGACAAGGTCTTGCCAGGGGCTCCTTGGAGCCTCATCGGCAAGCACAGTATCGGGAAGAGAAGAATCGAGAGAGAGTGCTTCCTCATGTCGAAGTGACTCCTTCCTGGTCGCGCGGGCGGATAGGCCTGGTGCCGCGATAGTCAGGAACATACCGCGAGACGGTCCTGAGAACCACCATGGCTGTCCCGGATGAAACACGCATTCTGCAAACGTTCACCACGATCGTGCCAGTTGCCCCCTTTGCCTCGGAGGAGTAGCATGAAGTGTGGATAGCGGATTCCCATGAGATGAAGCGTACCGTCTGGCCAATGCCAACAAGGTGGGCCATTTGCGCGTTGTGAACGCTGATCTTGGTCTGGCCGTCCCCGTGGCCACTACGCCAGACCTACTCCTTTCGGAGACTGACGATGAAGCCTGATGATCCCGTAGTTACCCGTGTCCGAGCTACGCGTCGTCGGATCGCCGAGCGATGCGGGCAGGACAGTCACCGGTTGCTGGAATGGGCAAAGCAGATCGAGGCACAACATCGCGACCGGGTCGTAAGCTATGAGCGTTCCCCTAGGCCGGAGACGCCCGAGAGGTGAAGTCCGCTCTTCTGGCGGACGATCGTGCCTCGTGGGGCACCCAGGCGGAAGACTGGTCGGCAGCCAAGCATGAGTGCCCAGGCAACTCCTTGATCCCTTCGTTTCCCATCTCATGACCCAAAGGAGAGACGCAGATGGTTCGACGTGTCGTCCCTGTCGGCATCACCCCGATCATTGGGCTTTGTGTGCTGATGCCCTCCGCTGTTGTCGCTGAGGGGCAGGAGGCCGCTATGACGCTCGAGCCGTTCGACCTGAAGAACGTCCGCCTGACCGACGGGCCTTCCAAGGTCGCCCAGGAGGCCAATCGCAAATACCTCCACGCCCTCGATCCCGACCGCATGCTCCGCAACTTCCGCCTGACGGCGGGCCTGGACGCGCCGGGCGAGCCGCTCGGCGGCTGGGAGGCGCCCACGTGCGAGGTCCGCGGGCACTTCATCGGCCACTTCCTCTCGGCTTGTGCCCTCATGTATCGCAGTGCCGGCGACGAGGCCCTCAAGGCCAAGGCCGACAAGATGGTCGCCGAGTGGGCGCGATGCCAGAAGGCGATGGGCGGAGAGTATCTCGCCGCCTATCCGCAGGACTTCTGGGACCGGCTCGAGGCGATGAAGAAACCCCCGTGGGCGCCGTTCTACACCATCCACAAGCTCATGGCCGGCCTGTACGACGTGTATACGCTCTGCGGCAATGAGCAGGCGCTCGACGTGCTAAAGGGCATGGCCGCGTACTTCAAGAAGCGGATCGACAAGCTGCCCCTGCGCCAGTGGGATCACGTCCTCACCGTCGAGTTCGGCGGCATGTCCGAGGTCCTGCACGACCTCTACGGTGTCACGGGCGACCCGAACCACCTTGCGTTGGCGCATAAGTTCGATCAGGGAGCCTTCCTCGGCCCCCTCGCCCTGGAGTGGGACAATCTCAGCGGCATCCACGCCAACACGCAGATCCCCAAGATCTGTGGCGCCGCCCGACGATATGAGCTGACCCGCGACGAGCGGTACCGCAAGATCACCGAGTTCTTCTGGGGCCGCGTTGTGGACGCTCGAAGCTACTGCACCGGCGGCAGCAACGAGCACGAGCACTGGCCCGAGCCCTGCAAGCTGGCCGGAACCCTCACGGACCAGAACCAGGAGTGTTGCACCCAGTACAACATGCTCAAGGTGACGCGCTATCTGCTCCGCTGGACGGGCGGCGCCAGGTACGGCGATTTCTACGAGCGGGCTTTCTACAACGGCATTCTCGGCACGCAGGATCCCGCCGACGGCATGCTGATGTACTTCGTCCCCCTGGCCACCGGCCACACCAAGCGGAAGGGCGGGCGAGGCTTCAGCACGCCGACAGACTCGTTCTGGTGCTGTACCGGAACGGGCATCGAGTCGTTCGCCAAACTCGGCGATTCCATCTACTTCCACGACGACGACGGGGTTTACGTCAACCTCTACATCCCCTCCAAGCTCGATTGGCCAGAGGCCGGCGTGGGGCTCGAGATCCAGACGCGGTATCCCGACGAGGATCGCGTCACCATCGTCGTGAGTCTGACGCAGGAGAGGCCCGGCTTCCTGAACCTCCGCATCCCCTCTTGGGCCGACAAGGGCGTCGAGGTGAAGGTCAACGATCAGCGGCTCGACGTTGAGGCCAAGCCCGGTTCGTATCTGCCGATCGAGCGCGAGTGGAAGGACGGCGACGTAGTCCAACTGCGGCTTCCCATGAGCCTTCGCGCCTGCCCCATGCCCGACGATCCCGACCTCCTCGCGATCATGTACGGCCCCGTCGTCCTCTGCGGGCTGACGGATCGCGACCGGTTCTTCATCGCCGACAAGGCCAACCTGGATGCCTGGATCAAGCCCGTCGAGGGCAAGCCCCTGACGTTCCGCACGACGGGCCAGCAGCCCGACATGACGTTTATCCCGTTCCACAAGGTGCTCGACGAGGCATACGGTGTCTACTGGCCCGTCATCAAGGCCGGCAGCGAGCGGCACAAGAAGCTGCTCGCCGCGGAGGAGGCCCGGCGAAAGCGCGAGGCCAGAACGGTCGATCGGGTCCTTCCGCATGACAAGGCCTCGGAATCCGCCCACAACATGCAGGGCAAGAACACGCTGTCCGGGGCGCACCAGGGCAAGGGGTGGCGGCACGCCGCGGACGGCTGGTTCGGCTGGGACCTGAAGGTCCTGCCCGATGTTCCCATGACGCTCGCGGTCACCTACTGGGGCAGCGACGTGCCGCCGCGGAAGTTCGACGTCCTCGTGGATGACAAGGTCATCGCCACGCAATCGCTCGATCGCGACAAGCCCAACGAGTTCTTCGAGGTCGAGTACAAGGTCCCGCCGGAGCTCACCCGGGCCAAACAGAAGGTCACCGTCAAGTTCCGCGCCCACAAGGGCAACACCGCCGGTGGCGTCTTCGAATGTGCCACGATGAAACCCGAGTAGAATCCGGAGACCGACGCCCAATCCGCACCAAGGATCCGACTCCGAAAGACAGAGGCCCGTCGCCCGAACTCTCCCGGGCGACGGGCCTCTTGTTGTATGGATCAACGCTTTGGCACCTACACTTGCTCGGGCACCTCGGACCCCTTGCGGTACTCGCGCGTGAGAATACAGGTAAGCCTATCTCGTGCCCAAAACGGCGAAAGGCACGTCATGACCGCCTATCCTCCGACCATCGGCTCGGCGCCTCGTTGCGCCAGATCCCAGACCTGAGCGTAGAGCTTAACCGGTAGGGGGCCCGCCTCGTAGGCGGCCTGGACGTCCGCCCATTCTTGCGGGTTGGCCGCTCCGGCCAGGACCAGATCGACCACCGGCATCGAGAGCAGAAACCGGATCGCCAGATGGGTCCGCGAGATCGACCACTCGCCTGCCAGGGCGTTCAGCGCCTTGACCCGCTCGATGAAGACGGGGGCGTAGTGGCGCGGCGGATTCGCCAGGAACTCCTCCTGGCGGCTCCCGAGCAGGCCCAAGAACAACGGGCTTGCCGCCACGACGGCGGCGCCGTGGGCCTTCGTCTGGGGGACCTGGTCCTCCAGGGCCTGCAGACTCACCGCGCCCAGACGGATGAACGTGATCGCGTACCGGAAGATGCCTGCCTCTAGCCACTGCCGCTGAACGTCGGGGCCGGCACCGCCCAGACCGGCCGCGTCGATCTGGCCCTCATCGATCAGACCGGCAATGTAGTCGCAAATCGCTCTCCGCGATTCCTCCGAGACGTCCGGCGCGGCGTCGTGGACCGCAAGCAGGTCGATCTTGCCCAGCCGCTCGACGCTCCGATGGTATTGCTCAACGACGCCTTCCAGGCCGGGGTTCCTCTGCGGCGTCTTCGTCGCGACGATCGGACGCTCGCCCTTCCACCGCTTCAGGGCCTCGCCGAGCAGCAGCTCAGACGGCCCGTAGCCCGGGGCCGTGTCCACGAGCAGGAACCCCGCCCGCCAGGCCGCGTGGAACGTCTCGATCCCGCGCTCCTGCTCGGGCGTCCCGTGCAGTTGCCCCAAAGAGGCCGCCCCGAGCGCCAAACGCCGACACGGCTTCATGCCGCTGGCGGGCGATCGGATCGCGAAGAACGCGGCCTCGTCGAGCGGGCCGTCCACCGGTTTCGGGGTCAGGTCCATATCGGGCTTACGGCTTTCTGTCATGGGGAGTGCGTTCCATCGCCTAAACGGGTTGACCATAGCTGGGCAAGTTGACGTATCGACGCATGCCGACCCTCAAGTCGATCGTTCGTCCGGGTGGCAACACGACCTCCAGATGCTTGGCGTTGACGGCCATCGGTTCGAGCGCTTCCCCCGTCAGATCGGTGACCCCGGTGAACGTGTGCTCGCCGAACGCCCCGGCCTGGATAATCGTTCGCCTTTCGTGCAGCGTGCTCGTATTGGCCAGGGTCACGGTGACGCCGTCCCCGTCGACGGCGTGGACTAGCGCCCCGACGTCCGGCGGCAGTCCGGGTCGCCGAGCGGTGACGTCGAAGTACCGAAGCCGTACGTGCAGCAGTCCGCCGTGGTAGATGATCTGCGGGCCGCCGCACGCGAGCTGAATCAGCGACTCGGTATGGACGGGGTTGATCTCCTGCCAGTGATGAACGTCCCACGTCTCCGGGTCGCCGTCATCGCACCGCATCCGCTCCATCCGTCGAGCGACCTCGGACCACTGCGCTTCCAGGATCTGCCGCGGATAGTCGGGGTTCTCGCCTCGCAGCCAGCAGAACCAGGGCTCGATGTGCACGTCGTCGCCCTTGCCCCGGCCCGGAAGGACCTCGCGCCATGTCGTCTTGCGCTGAGGAAAGCGTTCGAGCCGCGCCGCGTCCGCCGCGTCCTGCGACATGGCCCAGAGCTGCAGCGGATACTCGGGGCGAATCGGCTTGTACGCCGTCCATCCCTCGTCGGTGTGCCGTGTGGGGATCAATAGCTCGCCGTCCTCGACACGCCCCATGTCGATCATGCGATCGAGCTGCCCCCGCGGGATGTCGAGGTATCGCATGTCGCCCGTCAGCAGCACGGCGTTCATGGCCGCGATCGTCAGCGGCTGGATGATCGACATGAACCCGTGCGGCCATCGCCAGCCGTAGTATCCACCCCACCACTTGCCGTCCATCAGCTCGCCGATCTTGCCGCTCGGTCCCACGTTGTCCGGGCAGAGGCCGCCGTTGGCCTTGATCCGATCGGCCCAGGCTTCGAGATAGTCGAGCACCCATTTTCGGTGGGCCTCGTCGCCCGTGTAGGCGTAGGCGTGGGTGATCAGGCTGGTGCTCGTCAGGTTCAGCGGGACGTCGCCTCGCATCTGCCGGGCGTTGAGAAGCCTCAGGATCTCGGCATAGACCTTGTCGTCGTTCCAATCGGCGATGGGCCCCTCGACGCCGGGGATGTCCTCAAACGGCGCCGGGTACTCCGCCAGGATGGGGCGGTGCGTCTCCCAGTCCTCCCACGAGTTCTCGAGCCGCGGGCCCTTGCTGCCCGTAATGGGCGATCGCATCATCCGCCGCGCGGCGTCCCAGTTGGGCGCGTCGGGATCCTGGCCCATGTACATCCGGGCGAAGCGGAGCGTGCGGGCCCGGTCGACCGCGACCGTCGGGTCGGCCAGGCCGAAGTAGTAGAAGTAGATCGAGCTCTCGCCGTGGTGCATCCAGTCGTAGTAGGCGTCGAACTCCCGCCAGACCTGGCCGTACTGCGTGAACTGACGCGTGACGGCGTCCCAGAGAAAGCGGCTTCGCTGGTGGACGTCCTCGCTGCCGCCGAGCGCGTAAAACAACGGCCAGTTATGGTAGCTCTCGTACCCGTCGTCCGAGCCGTCCATCCCGGGCCACGTCTGCCGCCAGATGAATGTTCCGTCGGTCCGCGTATACCGCTCCTGGAACAGCGGCGCGGCCTCGTTCATCTGGTCGATGAGAAGCCGCTGGCCGATCGCCCATGCGGGCGGAGCGCTGACGCGTGTTGCACGAATCGTAATCATAGCTCCGTCTTTCCATCGGTCCCGGGCAGCCCGAGCGCCGGGCAGCAGTTTAGTCCGTCGCACCGATTTGTCTACAGGGATGAGAGTGAACTCTCGGAACGCATAACGGCGCGGGCCTTCCCACGTAGGCGAGGACCCAGGGACCGCCAAGACTCGCCTCGCCGCCGAATTCCCGTGGCTTCCGATTTCGGTTTGCCACAGGGTGGGTTAAGATCTTGGCGCTTCGCGCGGAGGGCGATACGGCCTCGGCGATGCCAGGAGCCCACCCATGAGCGATCTACCTACCACCGAGCGCCCCGGACGAAAGCCGCCCAAGGTCTCCATCATCGGCACGGGCATGGTCGGCTCGTCGCTGGCCTACTCGCTCATCGTTCAGGGCACGGCCGGCGACCTCGTCCTGGTCGACGTCAACAAGGACCGCGCCGAGGGCGAGGCGATGGACCTCCGCCACGCCATGCCGTTCGGCGCGCCCACCGACGTCGTCGCCGGCGGCTACGAGGAATGCCGCGACTCGGACGTGATCGTCATCACGGCCGGGATGGCCCAAGCGCCCGGAGAGACCCGGCTGGACCTGGTCGGAAAGAACGTCAAGATCTTCAAGGACATCGTGCCGAGACTGCTCGACGTCGCCGCTGACGCCATCATCCTGATCGTCTCGAACCCCGTGGACGTCCTGACCTACGTCACCATGAAGATCTCCGGGCTGCCCTGGCGGCAGGTCGTCGGTTCGGGCACGGTCTTGGACTCCGGCCGATTTCGGTACGAACTAAGCGCCGTCTGCAAGGTCGACCCCCGCAACGTCCACACCTACATCATCGGCGAGCACGGCGACAGCGAGGTGCCCGTCTGGAGCCAGACGAAGGTCGCCGGCATGGAGTTCCCCCGCTTCTGCCGGGAGAGCGGCATCGACTGCTCCCAGGACACGCTCGACGCCATCTTTGACCGCGTCAGGAACGCCGCGTACGAGATCATCCGCCTCAAGGGCTCGACGTACTGGGCCATCGCCCTCGGGGCGACCCAGATGATCCAGGCGATCCTCCGTGATCAGCACACGATCGTCACCGCCAGCACGCTGCTTCAGGGCCAGTACGGCATCCAGGACGTCTGTCTCAGCCTGCCCGTCGTCCTCGACCGCGGCGGCGTCAATCGCATCATAGAGCTGCCCATCATGGAGCTCGAGCGCCAGGCCTTCGCCAAGTCGGCCCAGGTCCTCCGCGAGACGATCAAGGCCGTCGGGTTCTGACTGGATCAGTTCGGGGCAAGACATGAGGGAGGAGGAAATGCCGACAACTCTGCCGTGCACTTCGGGCGTCATCGAACGGAACGTAAGTTGTGTCTTCTGCGACTACAACCTGCGAGGTCTGCCGGCGGACGGACGATGCCCGGAATGCGGACGGCAGATCGCTGACAGCACGAAGAGTGACCTGCTGAGCCTCGCTCATCCAAGATGGGTCAAGCGCATCAGGATCGGCGCCGCCTTCATGCTCGTTGGACTCGTCCTGATGGCCCTGCTCTGGGGCGTGACCGCGTTCGGATACCTGCTGCGCTTCATGTCCAACTTCCCGCCCGCGTTCTACGGGGCGATCAGCGGGCCATTCAGGTATCTGGGGGTGGGCGTCTTCGCGCTCGGAGTCTGGCTGCTCGCCACGCCCGACCCTCGGGAAGTGCTCGACCGCCGCGTCGGTTGGGTCCGGATGCTGTGTCGCTCGGCGATCGGACTGGAGATGATCTCCTTCGGATGGGTCTATGCAACGCAGTTCAGCACGTTTCAGACGATGGATCCGGAATCGCACTATGTGGTCGCGTGGCTTCTGTCAATTCTGACATGGGTCCTCCTTCTGATGATGCCGTTTCTCTACATCGGCCAGCTAGCACGGCGCATGCCGGACAACCCCCTCCGAAGGAGGAGTCAAGTCTGCGCGATCGCCGCCTGCTCCTGGCTCTTTCAGGCGATTCCGTACGCTCTGGGAGAGCTGGATCTGGAGACCGGTCGAAGGCTAAGCCCCGCCTGGGACGACCCGAGCGCTTCACTACCGGCGGGGATCTGGGAGATCCTCACCCCGACTTGTGACGTGAGCTACTGGGTGTTGAGCGCGGTCTTCAATGTCCTCGCGATCATCGTAGCGTGGAAGCTCCGAGGGAGGATGCGCAAGATCGCCAGACATGCCAAGGCCTATGCGGCTCAGGAAGACCTGTCGGATGCTGCAACTGAACCCGCCATGCAAGCCTCAGCCTGAGACTCGGACTTCACACGCGCAAGCCGGACCCTCCGGGACGACTCACGGCGCTGACGCGCCGAATGGCGGGTTCTTGGACCGTGCCCTCACCTCCGCGTAGAGAAACGCGAGCAAGATGAAACCCCCGATGCCCATCACCACGTAGGGAACCGGCGAAACCTCGTCCGTGTCCGTTGGCTGCGGCAGGTATCGCTTCCTCGCCCCCTCGTATCGGGCGGCCCAAACCTGGCGTGGATCGTCAGACGCTCCTGGCGTGAATGCGCCGATCCACGCGTCATAGTCCGCGTCATACTTGGCCAGAACCGCAAACCCCTTCGTCTCGATTCCCTTGGCCTTGGCCCAGGGCTTCCACACCGTCTCGTAGAACTCCAGCGTTCGGTTCAAGGCCTTGTGATCAAGTCGCGTGTTCCTGGCCGCGTACTGGTCCTTGGTCAGCGATCGCATGACTGCCCATTCTTCGTTCTTGGCGTACTCCGCCAACATGGACATCGCCTCGATCTCGAACACGACGTATCCCCACGCATCCTCGAAGGACATGGGTTGCCCCTGATTGGGCCCGCTCGCCCACCGCGCGCTGAGGCGGATCTCGGGCATGTCGCTGTCGAAGGAGACGCTGTGGCTGGAGTTCTGGCCGTCCGGCGGACGCGACGCCTTCCACCTCAACCTCATGCCCGTGCCCTCACCGGCGAATCGCCGTACCGCCCAGGTCCAAATCGCGTCGCGCTCCTCGACGTGCGTCTTCAAGGCCGGCCGGGTCCCGAGCATGGAGCGGACCTGGCTCTCGCCGTGGATCAAGTCCGTGTTTTGCACGCCGAGCGGGCTCTTGGCCAGCGCTTCACCCTGGAGGGCGTCGGGGCTGTTCGGGTCGATCCGGCCGGTCTTGAGCAGATGAGGGACAATGTTCCGATGCCACACCGTGTTCCAGACGTGACTGGGGTGCCCAGGTTGGAGAGGGTCGAACTGAGCGAGCCACTCCTCGTAGTTGTCCTTGAAGCGATCGAGGATCAGGAACTTCCCGGGCTCGATGCCGCTGCCCCGAGCCCAAGGCTTCCAGACCATTTCATAGAACTCCTTGGTCTCTTTGAGGGCCTGGTAGTCCATCCTGGTGTGCCCGTCGACGTACGCTTGCTTCGAGTGAATCCCCGCCGCCGCGTCGAAGTATGCCTTCGTGTACTCGGCGGCGTGCGCCAGTCGGTTGAACTCGTAGACGAGGTATCCCCATAGGTAGTCGGGCGGAATGGGCTTGTTCTTCTTTGGGCCGTCGCGGTAGCACCAGCACACTCGAACTACGCCGGGCTTGCCCCGGTACGGTCGGTCGTGGTTCGAGACGTTGCCCATCGACGGCGCTTGGGGACGCCAGTTGATCCTGGCGCCCGCTCGCGCGCCGGCGAACTGCTGCACCGTCCAGTTCCACAGCTTGTCGCCCTCGACGACGTGTTCGCCCATCCCAGGGCGATCGTGGAAGAGCAGTCGAATCTGTTGTGCGCCGTGTTCGAGGTCGCTCGGCGAGGCAGTCAGCTTGCCGTTGCGGATCAGGTGCGGCAGCAGATCTGTGTCGTAGTACACACCCCAGGATCCCCAAGGATACCAGGAGTCAGGGTCTTTGAACTGATCGAACCAGGTCTCGTACGTCGCGCAGTACTTCGCCGAGATCCTAAAGGGGGCGATCGCGATCCCCTTGTCTCGAGCCCACGGCGTCCAGACGGTCCGGTGGAATCCAGCGACCCGCTCGGCGACACGATAGTCCGCCTTCGCGTTCCGGACGATGTAGTCGTGCCTGGAAATCCGTCCCTCGACACCGTCCTCATAGACCTGGAGATAACGTCGGGCCTCCGCGATCTCGTAGAGTGCGCTGACCGTGTACCCCCAACTGTCGGTGAACGTCATGGGCTCAGGTGCGTTCGCCTCGGCGGCATACACGTCGTTGACGCGGATCAACGGCTCCTGGTCCTTCCAGGGAAACAGACGCTCGTAGTACCAACCGGGACGCGGGCGGTTAGGATCCCAGTGAACGCGCAGCCCGAGATCCTCCCCCGCAAAGCGTCCGACGGCCCACTGCCAGATGGCGTCTCCCTCCTTGACGTGCTCGGCCATGGTGGGCCGGTCCTTCAGCATCCGGCGAACCTGGGCCTGTCCGTAGTCGAGGTCTGCCTTCGTGGGCGGCGCGGGTTGACTGGCGAGCGATTCGGCGGCGATGAGGCTGGATGGGAGATGGAGGAGTCCCGCAAGCAGCCACACGGTACTCCATGCCACTGTTAGCCGATGCAACCCCATTGAGCTCGATGGATTCATTGAGCCTTTCCCCATGGCCTCCGCGCGAGCGATACTCACTTCTTACCGAGGGAGCACGCGCTTGGCAAGCCTGCGCAATCCTCCGATGCGCTACATCTTGATCTGGGTGACTACTCATGTGCTTCGTATGGGCCCCACCTCTCCGGTGCCATCGTCAGCCCTCCAAATGCCCATGACGCCCTTCCCGTCTCGGCCCGAACGGCCGGGCCCACCAACAAGGCGAGCAGCGGCACGACATCACGAAACGCTGATCGCGCAATGCACAGGGCGGTCATGTTCACCCCATCATTGACGTGAAGCATCATCGGCGCTCGAGCCCAATCCCGTACTTCCCGCGGGCTTGGGACGGCTGGCAAGCGGCTCACCCACCTCGACCTGAATCTTCCTCGGCGCGACGGTCAGCGTGGGCACGTCAAGCTCCAGCGACATCTCGCGTCGCCCCGGCCTCGCGTCGGCCGCGACCCCGAGGACCAGCGCGTACGTCTCGCCGGTCATCGGTGCGATGTTGACGTCCCGAACGACCCGCGTTGGTCGATTCCCGTCGGTCTTGACCCGCCAACCGGTCCCGCTGCCCTCGGCGAGCGACCAACCTTTCGGAAGAACCGCCACCAGCAGCCCGCGATGCTCGCGGAGGGCATAGGAGTTGACGCGCAATCGCAGTGGCATCGACTTGCCGGCTGATGCGATGAAGGCCTGGCCGAAGCGTCCCTCCTGACCGGCGGGTCCGACGTATGGCGTGATCCAGACGCACCGCGTCGCGGGTCGGTGCTTGTTGAACACGGCCGCGCCGGCCGCGACGTAGACCTCCGCTACCCGAGCCAGCAGACCGACGCGACGATACCGCCCATACCGTCGCGCCGTCTCGGCGTCGTCGAGAACGCGGCGACCGTGCCGGATGATCCATCGCAGCATCGGGATCGTGTGATCGCGGCGATGCATCTGATGGAAGCCCGAAGCGAGCAGCTCGATCCGCCGGCGGACGGCGGCCAACCGTCGCTGGTCGTCGACGTCGAAAAGCTCGGGCTCCAGCACGTTCCGCGCCGGGCGATCGGACGCCTCGATCAGATACGCCAGTAACTCGCCCGTGCGAAGGGCCTGACAAACGGCGGCCATGTCGCATGGGCGCGTTTGACCGGCCACCGGCGTGATCCGCCCCGGTAGCTCGCGCAACCGTGCATCGAGATGCGAGGCCTTCGCTGGCTCGGTCAGGTCGGAGGTCCATCCCGTCAATTGGCTGGCGCCGGCTTTGCCGGCCAGCGCCTCCAAGCGTCGTATCGCTTCGTCCAGCCGCCCCTGTGCGGCACGGGCCATCGCCTCCGACCCGACGCCGACCCAGTAGCTCGGCGATTCGTCCAGGTCGATAGCGTAGTCGCCCGCGGCGCTCATCAACGACTTGGTATTGCCCATCAGGTCGTATCGCCGCAGGAAGACCGTGTCGAGCTCGAGTCGAAGCGGATCTACCTTCTCCTGGGACGCGATCCGCCAGCCGACCAGCGTGCCCCGCCCATTGCGCTCGTAGAGCGCGAGATAGACGCCATCCTGACCCAGCGGCCGGAGCGGACCGACGTACCGATGACCCTCGAGCAGGGCGATCATCGTGTGACTTGCCGCGGCCGCGAGGGACGGACGCGATCGGTTGTAGATGCCGGAATCCCCCTCGTAGCTCGACAGCCCGTGCTTGGCGACTCCGCCGGCGATACTCAACAGGTGGCGTCGTACGAGGTGCCGGGCGCGGCGTCTCTCATCGGCCCCCAACGGAGACGCGCCGCCGCCCGGCCCGTCGCAATCGATCGACCAGACGTCGTGCCAGCCGCCAAACGAGTCGATCACGTCTTGCAGCATACGGCACTGGCCAAGGAGGTCGGCCTCCTCCGGACTCCTCGCCCTGCAGTGCGGATGGACGCAGGCCGCGTCGAAGTCGGCAAAGGTCTCGTGGTTGAGGGATTGGTGGAACTTGCTGTCGACGAGGGCCGTTCCGCCGACGATCACGCGCGCCAGCGGATCGGCGCGGCGAACGCCGGATGCGCCGTGCCGCGCGACCTCGGGGTAGACCTCGCGATGATCATCGCTCACCTCGTTGCCCAGCTCCCAATCGCGGCAGAGCCGCTCGAACTCCCTGGCAAGACCGAAGAGGTACCGCCCGTACGCCGGGGCGTATCCGGCCGAACGAACGTCCGCGTGGAACGTCGGCTCGGCGGACAGCGCCGCTAGTGCGACGGGGCGGATGTGATTCCGCTGCAGCTCATCAAGGGCCCTACCCCAGCCGGTCCAATCGTAACGCCCCGGCTTGCGCTCGGTGTCCCGCCAATCCGCCGAAATCCGGCACCACCTCGCGCCGTGCATGTCGGCAAGGCGCCGATCGAATTGCCCGAAAGCCCCGCCGAACACGCTCTCGTCCATCCAATCGACGTCGAGGGCGGTCCGCATCGACTCGCAGACCGCCGGAAGGTAGTTGCCGATCTCGATCGCGTGGGCGGCGAGCTTGCGCCCATCATCGCTCGAGACCTCCGCATCGACCCGCAACAGCCCCCGACGGAGCGACTCCAACGCCAACTCGACCGCCGTCCCCTTGCCCGGCTCTAGGCTCAACCGTCCGCTACGCCGTCCCAAACCCTCATCGGCATACAGGTCCGTCATCCGAATCTGCCATCGAACCCTCTCCGGCTTGCCCTGTCCGCGCTGCCTCACGACCAGGCGGATGCGGACGGGATCTTCGCCCCAATAGATGTTCCAGGGCCGACCGGTGTGCAGGCGGATCTCCAACTCTCCGCCGCTGATCCCGGGCTGCGACTGAGCAGCCGCCCTCTCGGCGACCACCGGACAACCGGCCGCGACGATGAGCACCATCTCGAGTGCCAGAAGGCGAGTCGTGCGCATGAGAAGTGTGTCCTGTCCTGAACCGCGAGCGCACATTGTACGAGACCGCCCGTTCCCTGTCGCCGCATTGCCGGATGATCCATCGCCTTTCAGCGTGGCGGCCTACTCATACTCATACTTGACGATCCACGGGTCCTTCGTCTTCTTCTGCCATGCCTTCAGCCTCGCGCGAAGCTCCTCGAGGGCCTTCCGGTGCGCCGGATCGCCGGCGACGTTCTTCACCTCGTCGGGATCGCTCGGCAGGTAATACAGCTCCTCGCGCGGGCGGTGGAGGTAGGCGTCGACCCGCCGCGGTCCGTACGTCTCGGCCTTCGTCGCCAGCACCTCCTGCCACGTCGGCGAGGCGTACAGATCCGACGCGAACGGATAGTCCAGCCCGTGCGCCAGATTCAGGATGTACTTGTAGTCCCGCGTTCGGATCACGCGCATCGGATAGTACATCGTGATCTCATGGAACGTGTGCGAGGCGAAGATCGTGTCCCACCCTTTGGGGTTCTCCTGCCCGAGGATGCCCAGGAACGATCGTCCCTGCAGCCCGGGCGGCGGCTTCGTGCCCGTCCATTCCAGCATCGTCGGCACCAGGTCGACCCAGGATACCATCGCGTTGTTGACGATCCCCGTCTTCCTCAGCGTCGGACAGCGCACGATTAGCGGCAGATGGATGCCCGGATCGTACAGCGTCGTCTTGGCTCCCGGAAACGCCGGCCCGTTGTCGCTGATGTAGATGACCAGCGTATTGCCCGCGCCGCCCGCCTCCTTCAAGGCGTCCAGGATCATCCCGACACCGGCGTCCATCCTCGATACCGATCGGTAGTACGAGACAAGCTCCTTGCGGACCGTCGGCGTATCGGGCAGCCATCGCGGGACGACGATGTCCTCCGGGCGGTAGCCCACCGTCGGCATCTTCTCCGGCACGCTCTCGTCGCCGAAACCCTTGCGAGAGCGGTGCGGGTCGGCGAACCCCACGACGAGCAGGAACGGCCTGTCCGGCTCCGCGGTCATGAACTCGCGCGAAGCCTGGGCGATGGCCGGGACGTTCCGCGCCCCGACGTTGATGACCTCGAACGGGTAGACCGAGTGTGGCTGAACGTGAAACTTGGCGACGATCCCCGTGCGATAGCCCCGCTCCCTCAGAATCCCCGGCAGCGACCGGAGGTTCGTGAAGGTGTGGAAGTTGTGATAGGCATGTTGGTGCCCGTACTGCCCATTAGCGTGGTTGAACAGCCCTGTATAGATCACGCTGCGGCTCGCGCTGCACGAAGCGACCGTCGCGAACGCGCTGGTGAACCGAACGCCGCTCGCCGCGAGCCTATCCAAGTTCGGCGTCTTGATCACGGCGTTGCCGTAGCACCCCGCCTGCAACCCGTGATCGTCGGAGATGAGCAGCAGGACGTTGCGCTGATCCCCGGGGCGCACCGATGCCATCGATGCTCCTGCTCCGAGGAGAAACGCGATTCCAAGAACTGCACAGCCCTGCCAATGCTTGCACATGACGAGGATCTCCGAACTCCCTCAGTGAGCATAGGGAACCGATTGCGAACGCGTTGACGCCGTGTGCGGCCTGCGTCATCGCAAGCTCGATGACGATGGCGAGGCACGACCTGCGGGGTGCCTGCGATACGCTCATTGTCTTGGGTATAGAAGCCACGCCTCTCCCGCGACATCAGAGCGAAACCGGATGCCGACCTCGGTCTCCTTCGCATCATACGGCGGATCGACCTGGGCCGTGTCAATCCGCTGACCGTTAAGCGTATAGAGATTGCACTCGAGCTCGCCGAACTGAACGATGAAATCGCCCTTGCGCTCGAACGACCAGAATAGGCGCAGGACGTTCTCATCGATAATCGCGAAACCAGGAACCCGAATCGTCAACGCCAGCGTGCCGGCGCCGAAGAACAAGGTCGACGTTTCGGGAACGTACAGCACACGTGGCGCTGGAAAGCTGGGATTGGATTCCCAGCGGCAGTAGAGCGTCTCAGAGTCGATCGTGATCTTCGTGAGCGTGTTAGGTTCGCAGTTCCCCGCGACAATCAGCCGACAATCGCCCTTCGGGCCGAACGATGAGCAAGGATCATGCTGGATGCCGATCGACGTCGCTCCAATCTGGAAGACTGTCTCCATGGCTCTCCTCGCTTTGGGTGGCAGCGCGACTAACCGCCAACACTCTTTCCGGGCAGCGCCACCGGCCTGCCCGTCCGCCTGTCCACCGGCATCTGCGCGTCCACTCGTTTCAGATATTCGCCAAGCTCTCTCGCGAGACGTTCGCGGATCTCCGGCTTGGCCTCAGCCAGGTTCCGCGTCTCGCCGATGTCCTCGGCCAGGTTGAACAGCTCGTAGCCGCCGTCAGCGTGGTAGTAGATCAGTTTCCAATCCCCCCGGCGGATCGCGCTGTACGGCCCGATGCCCGGCCCCTTTGGCCCCCAGTTGTTCGGAAAGTGCCAGAACAGGGCGCGGTCCTCGGGATAGCCGCTCGTCTGCTTGAGCAGTGGGACGAAGCTTACCCCGTCGACCTTCGAGGCATGCCTGGCCGCATCCTTCACCCCCGCCATCTCCAGGATCGTGGGAAAGAAGTCCTCGATGATCACATATTGATCGCAATCACTCCCGGGCCGCGTCACGCCCGGCCACTTCACGATCATCGGTACGCGCACGCCGCCCTCTCGCGCCGAACCCTTGCCGCTGCTGAGCGGCGCGTTGTGCGTGTGCGGCGTCCCGCCCCGCCCGTGAGCGCTCAGCCCGCCGTTGTCGGACATGAACAGCACGATCGTCTTGTCCGCCAGACCGTGACGCTCGATGTTGCCCATGATGTCGCCCAAGCTCTTGTCCATCCCCTCGACCAGAGCCGCGTACATCGCCCCCGTGTGACAGAGCCCCGCCTCGCGGTATTTCTGATAGAACCGCTTGTCCTCCGCGAACGGTACGTGCACGGCGTAGTGCGCCATATAGAGGTAGAAGGGCTTGCCGTCGGCTACCGCCTGGTTGACGGCCTTGTTCGCCTCGATCGTCAGCGCCTCGGTCAGGAAGACGTCCTTGCCGTGGTACGCCTCGAGCCCCGGAACGTCCCACACGCGGTCGCCCTTGCGCCACGCGGCGCTGAAGTCCTGCAGGCCCAGATAGCTGCCCGGCCCACCCGCCGCATGCCCGGCGACGTTCACGTCGAAGCCGAGATTCCTCGGATCGGCGCCCGGTGTGCCGATCGCCCCGAAGTGCGCCTTGCCGATATGGATCGTGCGGTAGCCCGCCCCTCGGAGGACTTCCGGCAGCGTCGGCGCGAAGACGGCCCGCTGCGTCTCCGGCGTATTGCTGATCCCGTTGACGTTCCACTCCGGCATCCGCAGCGTTGGGTGCTTGGCGTCGTTGTCGCTATCCTTCCGCAGCGTCCAGTTCGTCACGCGGTGCCGTGCCGCGTTCAGCCCCGTCATCAGACTCACCCGCGTCGGCGAGCAGACGCAGCAGGCGTAGGCCTGCCGGAACCTCATGCCCGCCGCGGCCAGACGCTCCATGTTGGGCGTGCGATACCGATCGTTGAAGGGCGTTCGTTCCGTGTAAAACGGAACCGACGTGTCCTGCCACCCCATGTCGTCCACAAGGAAGACGACGATGTTCGGGCGGATCGTCGGGCTCGCGCCGCAGGCCACGCTGACCGCACAGGCAATCAACAGGGCGGACAAGAGGCAAACCGCCATGTTCCTCATGGTACTCCTTTCGTTCAAGCAGAGCGGTCTACATGAACCTCGATATGAGGCCGCTCGTCAAGGGCAATCCCACGGCGCGAGTCCGCCGCCGCAACCTTGACTGTTCCCCGCTTTTGCCCCACGATGCAATATGGCGACGCCGGAGACCCCCGTCTTGCTGATCGATACATTTGGCGCCATCCCGGACGCGGCCGTGATTCAGAGCTGGCTCAGATGCTTCGGCCGGTTCGGTGGGTACGTCCGCATGTTCGGACGCGGCTTCGCTGGCCTTACCGGCCAGACCGTCGGTGACCTGTTCGCCCGCCTCGAGCACGAGCCCGTCGATCAGATCCTCGAGGAGTGGGTCGAGGCCATCGCCGTCATCCTCCCGTCCGTAGACGACTACGTCACCTCACTCGACGCCATGGGCGTCGAGGCCGTCGGCGTCTGGGTGCACGTCGATCACCGGGGACCGCCGACGGCCCTGGAGGTGCTGGCCGAGCACTGCCGCCGCTATCCCCGGCGGTTTCTGCCCATCCCCAGCTACGATCCCAACATCCCCGACCGGCCGGAAACGATCGCCCGAGACCACGAGCGGATCGGACTCACCGGCGTGTGCCTGTTGCCGATCGTGGACGGTCGCGTCGCCGAAGATGCGGACTACCAGCCGATCTACGAGACCTGTCTCGAGCTGGACCTGCCGGTCTGGATCCACACGGTCAATACCTGGTCCGACCGACACCCGGCGGATTTCTGCCATCCCAGCCATGCGGATCGCGTCGCCTGCCGCTGGCCGGATCTCCGGATCGTCCTCGGCCACGGCGGCTGGCCGTGGGTCGCCGAGGCCGTCGCCGTCGCGTGGCGGCATCCGAACGTCTATCTCGAGCCGTCGGCCTTTCGGTATAAACACCTCGCCAGCCCCGGCAGCGGTTGGGAGCCACTCCTCTGTTACGGCGATACGACGATCGCCGACAAGGTCTTGTTCGGCAGCCTCTGGCCGCTGCTCGGCTTGCCCCTGGAGATCGTGATCGAGGAGGCTAGGTCGCTACCGCTCAGGCCCGAGACGATCAAGAAGTGGACGTATGACAACGCCAAGCGCCTCTACAAGCTGTAGGCGTCGCTGGCCTTGGCGGGGCGCAATGGATGGCTCGGCCCGCGCTCGTCATCCAACCGAAGGCGGGTTGATGTTCCAGGCACGTCCTCGTGCCAAGCGAGGCGCAATCCCGTGGAAACACGTGGGGAGGTCATGACCGTGAGTCGGATGGGAACCGTGCTGATGGCGATTTGTCTGGCAGCGGGCGGAGCCGCCTCGGCCCTCGCCGGGGAGCTGACCGCGGGCGTGGCGTGCGTCGACCTGACCCCGCCCATGAGCATGAAGGCGTCGCTGGGCGGATACGGGGCGAGGAAGAACAAGCCCGCCGAAGGCGTACATGATCGCATCTTCGCCAAGGCCCTCGTCCTATCCGATGGGACCAAGCGGTTCGCGCTCGTCACCGCCGACGTCCTGGCCTTTCCACCCGGCTTCAAGCAGGCCGTCCTCAAGGCGCTTGAGGAGTCGGGTTGGACGAGCGATCAGGTCATGCTGCTGCCCAGCCACTCCCACACCAGCATCGACATGACGGCCATCAATCCCAAGAACGTCCTCAAGATTCCCGAGCTGGGCATCTTCCACAAGGAACTCTACGACCTGACCATCGCCAATCTCGCCAAGGTGATCACACAGGCTGACGCTAAGCCCGTCCCCGTCAAGGTCGGCACGACCAGTATCGACATCAACGGCTGGAATCGAAACCGCCGCAAGGACAGCAAGACGTCCGACCCGGAGCTGACGGTTACCCGGCTGGACAAGACCGACGGCAAGCCGCTCGCCGTCCTCGTCAACTGGACCGCCCATCCGACCTTCATGGACGACGTCGACATGATGTTCTCCGGCGGCTGGCCCGGACACCTTCAGCGAACGCTGGAGACGCTCATTGGCGACGGCGTCACCGCCATGTACTACAACGGGGCGCAAGGCGATCAGTCGCCGGTGGCCCGTCCCGACTCGGGCGACAGCAACTGGGAGAAGGCCGAGCGCTACGGACGCGAGCTGGCGCTGGTCGCCTGGCGACAGTGGGGCAAGACCGCCCCGTCGCCATCGGCCGTCCTCGACTACCACCGCAAGCGTCTCAAGCTGCCCAAACCCACGTACCACCCCGATTTCATGGAAACCGGCGGCAAGGAGTACGGGCTCGACCCGGAGACCATGCAGACCATCCTGACCGTCTTCGTCCCCCCCGTGACCGAGATCGGCTTCCTCCGCATCGGCGACCTTCTGATCGTCGGCATTCCCGGCGAGCTGGCCGCCGGGCTGGGCATGGGCCTCAAGGCGAAGCTCCGCGAAATCACCGGCATCAAGCACGTGGTCATCGGCGGCCTGGCCAACGAGTGGATCAGCTACATCATCTCCGCCGAGGAGTACGCCAAGGGCGGCTACGAATCCAGCGTCACCTTCTACGGCCCGACGCTCGCCCAAACGCTTCTTAGCGCCACCGAGAGCGGCGTGACGAGCCTGAAGCAGTAGAAAACGCGGTAGACGACATACAGGACGAGACCTAGGTGCTCGCCGGCCGCTCAGCTCCCATCGTTGCGCAATCGCGAACCGAGGAGTGCATGCCCCTCCGCGTTCGCTCATGTCGGCTTTTCGACTTGTCGACGTGTCGACTTGTCCCTCAACACCGCGTAACCTGCTCATGCTTGCCGAATGAGATCCGTCCCTCGTTGTTTTGGGTGGAGGTGTGCTTCGTGAGCGTCAAGGTCTGGCTGAGCAGCTCTCTCCGGCGGCAGTTCCCCTTGGGCCGCGCAAGTGGACGGCGGGCGATCGACGTCCTGGCCGCAAGGGGCGAGCGCGTTTCGTTCCAGGCGTGTCTCCGCGTCAGCGGCGCCAAGCCGCGCGAAGTCGCCGTCGAGGCGGCCGCGGCAGGGGGGCTGTCCGTCCGCGTTCGCCGCGTCGGATGTGTGCCCGTGCCGCATCACAACACCGACACGCCGGCCGACGAGCTGGACGGCGTCGGCGGATTCCTCCACTGGGGCTACAACTACTGGTACAAGAGCCAGACCCGACAGATGATCGATCCGTTCACCGTCAGCGACGGGCTGGCCTGGCCGGGCTGGGCCTATGGCGACACGTTCCAAGTCTACCCGGGCCCCGACGGCCCGATCGACTCGATCCGGTGGGAGGTCTTCGCCGAGTCGCTCCAAGATTACGCGCTGCTTCAGACGCTCGGCGTCGATCGCAACGGACCGATGCTGTCTGCCTTGAAGGACTTCGACCGGTTCCCCAAGGATGCAAGGTGGTTCACGTCGATGCGCAAGCGCCTGCTGTTTCCCAGCGGCAAGTGAGGTGACAAGATGAGGTGTTATTTCGAAAGATGGGGCGTCGTTGCGGCAATAATGCTTGCTTGCGCTTGCCCCGCCGTGGCCGACAACCAGCGAGAGAGCGATGAAACGCCCCCGTCTCCACAGCCGCGGAAGACGTTGAAACCCATGCTGAAGATCCGGTGGACGCGCGGACCGAATCTACCGCAGGGTTTCCAGGACAGCGACGGCGGCATCCTGCACAACACGCTGGTCACCGCATGCGGATTCTGCAGCGGCAAGGCCATCCCCGCCAAGCCCGACAAGTACCCTCGCGGCTTCTTCAAGAAGGTCTGGGGGCTAGACTTGGCCGATCGAGGGGCGGGGTGGAAAGTGCTCCCAGACTTCCCCGGCCCGGCTCGGCAGGAGAACTTCGCCATCGTCGTGGCCGACGCGCTGTACTGCTGGGGCGGATTCAGCTACTCGCCGCCATACTGCTATAGCGACGGCTACCGGCTTCTGCGCAAAAACGGCACATGGACGTGGGAGCCCTTGCCGCCGCTCCCCTGGCCGATCTGTTCGAGCGGGATTGCCGCGATCGGTCCGAGGATCTACGTCCACGGCGGCGCGGACTATGACAGGGAGCGCTTCTACACCGACGCCGATCGTTCCGGGAAGACCCCACGGCTGGGAGCCCGCCTGCTGACGATCGACACGCGCGATCTTGCCGCGGGCTGGAAGGAACTCCCAAAGTGCCCTGGCACGCCCCGTTGGGTGGCGGCCACCGCGGCGGTCGCCGGCAAGCTCTACGTGATCGGCGGCGCAACAGGCGATCTCACCCGAGACGGCAAGAACTACGGATACTGCACCGTCGTCGACAACTGGGTGTACAATCCCACCACGAACAAGTGGTCGCGAATCCGCGACCTGCCGATCTCCACGGGCAACTACCCCAGCGGCGCCATCGCCTACAACGACCGCTACGTCCTCATGTTCGGCGGACACCAATACGCCCACGTCGCCGGTCCCGACGGCGCCATCCATCCCAAGTACGGCCAGGCCGGTAGGTTCCAGGGCAAGGGCGACTACCACAACGACGTGTTCGTCTACGACACGAAGACCGACCGCTTCGGACGTGCGGACTCGCTCCCCATCAACAACAACCTGCCGATGGCCGTTGTCCAAGGCGGCGAAGCCTTCCTCATCGGCGGCGAGACCGGCGGCGGCATCGTCGAGGGCGAACCCTACGGCCACCACCCAGATCTGCTGCTGGTAGGGAAGATCAGCGTCCTGGAGGATCGCTGAGACACCATGGCGCAATCCGGATAGGTACCAGGAGGCCAGAGATGAACAAGGACGAGCTTCTGAAACGCATCACGTCCGACCCCAAGATTCTGGGAGGCCGACCCATCATTCGCGGATACTCCCTGGCGGTTGCGGACGTGCTCAGCATGCTCGCCGCTGGTGACTCCATCGAGACGATCCTCGAGCGCTACCCCGGATTGGAGTGTGAAGACGTTCACGCGTGTCTCGTCTTCGCGATGCGGATTGCGGAGTCGCACGACAGCTAGCTGCTATTCGAATTTGCCCTGCGTCCTCAAGACCATCCTGGGTAGCTGGCGACTTGAGACAGTCGTCGTTTTCCGCTAAGGATCATCCGTGTGAGCGGTACCGACGCGAGACGCCGCGCCGCTTCCGAACCCATTAGCGAGCCGCAACGGGAAAGGGTGACATGATGATCACGTTTGCTCTCTGGCTCGTAGCCGCCGTCGTGGCGGCGACCGCCGACGCCCCCGCCTACGGCGCCGAACTCATCTTCCCCCTCGAACAGAAGCACAATCACTCCTCGTGCGTCGTCAAAGCCCCAGACAAATCGCTGCTCGTCTGCTGGTACCGCGGCTCCGGGGAGCGGTCCGCCGACGACGTGGCCATCATGGGCGCCCGAAAGCAACCGGGCAAGCCCGGCTGGTGCCCGAGGTTCGTCATGGCCGACACGCCCAACTACCCGGACTGCAATCCCATCATGCACGTCGACGGCAAGGGACGGCTCTGGCTCATCTGGCCCACGATCCTGGACAATCACTGGGAGTCGGCCCTCCTCAAGTACCGCCTCTCGTCCGACTGGGTCTCGCCCGACAAGCCGCCCGTGTGGAGTTGGCAAGGCGTCCTGCACATCACGCCCAAGGACCTCGGCGAGCGCCTCGACGCCGCGCTAAAGCAGATGCCCGACTTCGTGCAACAGGCCCTCGGGAAGTGGTACAAACCCACCGTCGAGAAGTTCCCCCAGAAGCTCTACCACCGCCTCGGCTGGATGCCTCGCGTCCATGCCACGCGATTGCCGGGCGGCAAGTGGATCCTGCCGCTCTATTGCGACACGTTCTCCATCTCCATCATGGCTATCACCGCCGACGACGGCCAGACCTGGCAAATCAGCGAGCCCCTGATCGGCTGGGGAAACATCCAGCCGAGCGTCGTCCAGCGAAAGGACGGCAGCCTCGTGGCCATGATGCGAGAGAACGGCGTCACCAAGCAGATCCGAGTCAGCGAATCCAAGGACGAAGGGCTTACCTGGGGCCCCGTCTTCTCGAGCCCGCTGCCGAACGAGGGTTCGAGCGTCGAGGTGATCAAGCTGGCAAGCGGCCACTGGGCACTGATCTACAACGACACGAAGAAAGGACGCCACAAACTCGCCCTTTCGCTCTCCGACGACGAGGGTAAGACCTGGAAGTGGACCCGACACATCGAGCGAGTCCCGTTCGGAAAGGGCTCCTTCTCCTATCCGTCGATCCTCCAGGACGCCGACGGCATGATGCACGCGACGTACACCTACAGCATCCCAGAGGGCAAGTCGATCAAGTACGTCCGGTTCAACGAGGCCTGGGTCCGCCAGGGCGACCCGAAGAAGGACGAGTGACATGCGACGACGTGATTTTCTAAAGGACGTGGCGGCTGGCGCTGCCGGCGTTTCCATGCTCGGTGGGGGGGGCTCTGCGCTCCTGGCCAGGGAAGCGGCCCAGGCCCAACCGTTCCTGCTGTCCGACCACGGCTGCGGCCGGGCCACCGGATACGCCGAGACGAACAAGATCGTCACCGTCGGCGACAAGACGCACGTGACCTGGCTCGACTCCGTTGACGACGGTTTCCGCGTTCGCATCCGAACGCTCGACCGCAAGACGAGCCAATGGTCGCCCATCGTCACCATCGGCAAGGCCTTCGACAACCACGGCGGGCCGGCCCTGACCGTCGACGCCAAGGGGTACCTCCACATCGTCTACTATCCGCACCACCACCCCTTCCGGTACCGACGTTCGACACACCCCAACGATGCCTCCGCCTGGGACAATGAGATCCAGTTCGGCAAGAAGTGCACCTACCCCACGCTCGTCTGCGGCCCCGACGACACCCTCTACCTGACCTGCCGCGAAAGCGGCGACAAGACCAAGCCTTGGGTCGTGAGCCTGTACGTGAAACGTCCCGGCAAGGACTGGCAAGGCCCCCGGACAATCATGCGGTCGGACAAGACCGGATACTCCCACTTCCAGGAAGCCCTGGCCTGGGGGCCCGATCATCGAACGCTCCACCTCTCGACGAGGATGTACAGCGGAGACCACGCCCATACCGTCGGATACATGGCAAGCCCGGACTACGGCAAGACCTGGCAGACCCCCGACGGTAAGCCGATCGAGCTGCCCGCCACCCGAGCCACCGTCAGCGCCATCGCCCACGACCGCGACAAGAAGCTTCCCGGCCTGAGGTGCGGATCGATCGCCGTCGATCCGAAGGGCACGCCGCACGTGCTCTACTCGGCCGGCGGGCTCCGGCCAGCCGAAGCCTGGATCGCAAGTCTCGGTAAGGATGCACAGTGGCGCTACCGCCCCCTCCTGCCGCACATCCAGCAACGCCTCCCCAACTGGTGCGCCTTCATGCCGGGCGGATTGACGATCGGAGCGGACGGGCGGTGGTGTATTGCGCTGACCGGCAACCCGATCGAGCCGGACAAGGGCCAGGGCTGGGGCGGTACGAAGAACGAGATCCTCTGGCTCGAATCATCCGACGCCGGTGAGAGCTTCACCACGCGGATTGTCTCGAAGATCGACCCGAACGTCGGCCACTGGATGCCCAGCATCGAGCGCCCCACCGGCCACAACCGCGTCGCGCGCCCGGGCCTCATGTACCTGGCCGGCGACCGCGGCAAGAAGAACACCGACATCCTCTCCAACGGCGTGTTCTGGGTCGGCTAGGAAGTACCCTTCGTAATCCCACCCACGTCGACGACGTAAACCTGCCGCGTCGGCGGCTCGTGTGCCGAGTCGAAGCACACCTGTGTGCCGTCACGATTCCACCGCGGGTGCAGATCGACGCGGAACGGGCCCGTCAGCTTCTTGGGCAGGTGGAACTTGCCGATGTCGATCCGCTTGTTGTCCGCCGGCCGGTAGAGCATCAGCGTCTGCAGCCGATCCTTCCCCTGCGGATACGTGTCGTTGAGAACCCACTTGCGGTCCGGAGAGTAGCTGCAATGCCCGTCGGACGTCAGCACGTCCTCGCCCATGACCGTCATGTCGCCGTTCAGCGCGTCGATCAGGTAGAAGTGGTTCTGACCGTTCTTGTGCCGCGCCCACGCCAGGATCGTCTTGTCGTCCCGCCAGTCGAAGTGCGAGACCATGCCCGTATCCGCGACCAGCCGCGGATCGCTGCCGTCGGGCCGGCACGTGTAGAGCCGCGTCCACCAGCTCCGCTGACTGCCCTTCCAGCGGTGCAGGAACAGGAACCGAGTGCCCGAAGGGTTGAACTGCATGTGGTTGAACCAGTGGTTGGCCCCCTTGAAGCGGTCGTCCGTCTCGTTCGCCGCCGCCTCGGCGATCGACACGACCAGCTTGTGCTCGCCGGTCTTCAGGTCCATCCAGTACGCCCCTGCGTCCTTCGGCGCCGGATCGTCCTTGTGCTTCTCTGGCACGGCGATGTACCCGTACCCCGGGCGGAGCCGTCCCGTACGCGCGAAATCGAGCGACACCGCCTGCGTGCCGTCGCTACTGATCGCGTAGATCGGCAGCGGCAGCGTCCGCGTCTTGCCGCTGTGAACGTCGCGGATGATCGAGACGTACCTGTCGCCGTCCACGCCGTTGTAGATGATCTCGCGGTCCGGCGCGGCGCCCACCCACTGCAACATCGTCCCCTGCTGCCAGCACCAGGCCAGCGTCTTGTCCAGCGGGATGTACTTCTTGTCGTCCTTCAGGTCGACCATGCCGACCGTCAGCGCCTCGCCCTTCTTCGGCTGGCGGTCGTTGAAGTCGATCTCCATCGACAGCAGATACCGACCCGTCTTGTCCCACGGACACTTGTCGTAGTAGCCAAAGAAGTGGTTCTTCGGCGGCTTGGTCATGGCGCGGGCCGCCGGATACTCCTTCGCCTCGGCCGCCGGGGCCGATCGCGTGACGATCATGTGCATCAAACCGCTCCCAATAGTGGTTGCCCCCGCGGAACGCTTGAGGAAAGTCCGTCGGCTGATCGATCTTGCCGACTCATCGGAACGACGCTGCTGCCGCTTCATCTCGGGTCTCCCATAAGTGGTCGCTGCTCTCGAATCCCGTTGCGTCCCGATAGCATAAACGACTTCCCCTCTCGGATCGACAGCCCCAACCTGTTGCCACCAGCCTCCCTCTCCTGTATCCCTTGTGCGAGTGTCCGCGCTGTCCGCGGCCACGAGGAGTCCGACACGATGAACCAACACGGCTGGGCCTCGCTGGTGCTACTGTTGTTGTCGACGGGGTTTTCCCGGGCGGCCGAGACCTCGCCACCCGTCGTCGACGTCGGCTCGCGCAAGCAGCTCTTCGTCGACGAAACGCTGATCGAGTCAAGCCAAGGTGTCCGCCTGACGATGAACCCGCCGCACGTCGACCCCACCTGTCTCGTCAAGGCCGACCTGCCCTGGGAATCCGCCCCCAATGCCGGCATCTGCTTCTACTCCTCCGTTATCAAGGACGGCGACCGAATCCGACTCTGGTACGACGTCTACAGCAGCGAGCCAAAGTCCCGTCGCGTGGCCTACGCCGAGTCCAAGGACGGCATTCACTTCACCAAACCGGTCCTCGGCCTGCACGAAGTCGACGGCTCCAAGGAGAACAACGTCGTCCTGCCCGGGGAGATCGGCGGCTGCGCCGTCTGGATCGACCCCAAGGCCCCAGCCTCCCAGCGATACAAGACCCAAGCCAAGACCTATCCCAGCGGAAAGATGCAAATGCACGCCTCGCCCGACGGTCTGACATGGACCCTCATCGCCGAGCCCGATATCGGCCACAAGGACACGCAGACGATCGTCCTCTGGGACGAAACGATCAGCCGGTACGTCATGTACACGCGACGATGGTTCCGAAACAAAGAGAGCCAGAACGCCAGCTACCGGACCGTGCGCCGCCTCGAGTCGGACGACCTGAAGACCTGGACCGGCGAGTCGATCGTGATGAAAGCCGACGACGCCGATCTGGCCACGCACAAGACTCCGACCGGCCAGCCCCCGGTCGACTACTACGGCGCGACCGTCTTCAAGTATCCCGACGGCGGCGGCGTCTACGTCATGCTGGCCCAGGCCTTCTGGCACTGGATGCCCCGCGATCCGCTACCGCGACTGGGCCCGAACGCCTTCGACGTCAGGCTCGCCGTCAGCCGCGACGGTAAGGCCTTCAAGCGGCTCGGCGGACGCGCCCCGTTCCTGAGACTGGGACCGGCTGGCAGTTTCTACTCCCGGATGATCTGGGCCCTGCCCGACCCGATCCGGATGGGCGACGAGTTGTGGATCTACTTCGCCGGCTCGAACATCGATCACGCCGACGTCCGCGATCCCGCCGCGTCGGGACGGCTGAGCGGCATCGGACGCGCCGTCATGCGCCTAGACGGCTTCGTCTCCACCGACGCCGGCTATGAGGGCGGCCAGCTCGTCACCCCTCCGCTCCGCTTCGCCGGCAAGCGACTCGAGTTGAACGTCGACACCAGCGCGGGCGGATGCGTAAAAGTCGAGTTGCTCGACGCCAGCGGCAAACCCATCGAAGGCTTCCGCGAAGCGGATTGCGTGCCCGTCTGCGGCAACTCAGTACGCATGCCGGTGACTTGGCGCGGTGGGGGCGACGTGGACAAGCTTGCCGGCAAGACGATCCAGCTCCGCCTCGTCATGAAAGACTGCAAGCTCTACGCGTTCCAGTTCGCGGAGTAGAGGTTCCGTCGGGTGGCACGGGTCCGCCGACTCTCATGCAAGCGACCATGTAGCGGAATGGTGTTCAACTGGGATCGCGCCAACTCCGCGTCGATCTAGGCGGACCCGCGGTGTTCGACCACGCAAATGGCTCCCTTACTTCTTGGATGCCGCCCTCGCCTTCGGTCTCCGCTTCGCCCGTCCCGCCCAATCGTCCGCCCGGTCCGGATCGTAGTTCGGATTCGGCGTCGGCATCTGCGCATCGACCGACTTGAGCCAATCGTCGAGTTCCTTCCTCAGCTCCGCCGCCTTGCCGGGCATCTTCGCCGCCAGGTTGTCCTTCTCGCCGATGTCCTTCTCGAGGTCGTACAGCTCGACCGACCCGTCCTCGTATCGCTCGATCAGTTTGAAGTCGCCCTTGCGAATCGCCCCGCTCGGTTTGGCCCCGCCCGGATGATAGTGCGGGTAATGCCAGAAGAGCGCCCGATCCGCGATGCCACCCGTCTGCTTGAGCAGCGGAACGAGGCTCACCCCGTCGAGCGCCCGCCCCGCCTCGGGCTTCGCCCCCGCCATGTCTAGGATCGTCGGGAAGAAGTCCGTGCTCGTAACCGGCACGTTACACACGCTCCCCGCCTTGACCACCCCCGGCCAACGCACGATCATCGGCTCGCGGACGCCGCCCTCGTACATCGTCCCCTTGCCCGCGCGCAGGGGGCTGTTGTCCGTGATCCCGTTCAGCGCCAGCCCCCCGTTATCGCTCATGAAGAACACGACCGTCCGATCGTCGATCTTCAGCTCGGCAAGCTTGGCCATCACCCGTCCGACGCTCTCGTCCATGCTCTCGATCATCGCCGCATAGATCGCCCGGCGATTCGCCACGTCCGGCCGAAGCTTCAGACCCATCTCGGCGATCTTCGCCCTGTACTTGGCGATCTTGTCCTGCTTCGCCTGCAGTGGCGTATGCACCGCGAAGTGCGGCAGGTATAGGAAGAACGGCCTGTCCTTATTGGCCTCGATGAAGTCCTCGGCCTCCAGCGTGAGCCGATCGGTAATGTATTCGTGCTCGAGCCGGGCCCTGTAGTTGATCCGCTTGTAAGGGTGGAAGTAGCTCTGCGGCGCTCCCCACTGCGTGCCGGCGAAATTCAGATCGAACCCCTGATCCGTCGGCAGATACGACGCGCCGCCCAAGTGCCACTTGCCGATGCTGGCCGAAACGTAGCCTTTGCCCTTGAGCGCCTCGGCGATCGTGATCTCCTCATGCGGAAGCTCCTGCCTGAACGCCGGCCTCTTGAGCTTGGCCCACGGCCTGTCGTGACCCGCGATCCAGTCGGTCAGGTGAAGCCGTGCCGGATACCGCCCCGTCATGATGCTCGCCCGCGTCGGCGAGCACACCGGACAGGCCGCGTACGCGTCCGTGAACCGCATCCCCTGGCTAGCAAGCTTGTCCACGTTGGGCGTCTCGTACAGCCGGGCGCCGTAGACCCCGCAATCCTTCCAGCCCAGATCGTCGATCAGAATGAAGACGAAGTTGAGCCGCTTGCCCCCCGCCGCCACCGCCCGAGAGACGCCCGGCGAGAGCATCGCTAGTGCAACGCCCATCCCGATCGCGCCCGATCCCACCCGGCCAAGCAAGCGACGTCGGCTGATGCCCCTGTCACTCATCGTCTTCTCCTTCCCGTCTGAAGTCGAATCGGCCGTATAGCGTAGCCTGCGCGACTCGCCGCGGGAAGGGATTCCCGCGGGCTTTGGCGCGAGCAGGGATTCTCGCGCCAGGACGTGGCCGCCTCCATCCGATCGATTCTTCTCTCAGTGCGTGCGGAGAAGCCTGCATGTCGAACGCGGTATTCGTATCTGCTTCAAGGCTCGAATCCGAACGGGCCCGAGCAAGCCGGATCTCGGAAGCGGCTCATAGCCGATGAGCCCTTTCGCATGAGCGCCTCCGATCCCAAGGTCCCCTCCGAACCGGGGCCGAAGATTGTCAGGAATCGGAGGCAGCTCCTCGAGCCCGGAAACGCGATTGATGAGCGTATTGGTCACGTCCACGATCAACTGGTTGCGTCCGGCCCTTGCCACTCCGCTGACATCGAGGTCCTGACCGCGCATCCAGATGACGCCCACATGCCTGCCGTTCAACCGAACGTCGGCGATGTTCCCGACGTCCCCAAGGCTCAGGCGCAGCCGAAGGTCATTGGGCGCGTAGCAGACCGGCAGTTCAAAGGCGGTCTCGTACCGTCCCGTCCCGCTGAAGTGCCTTGTCTTGGGATCTTCCGTCCACGACCTCAACTGAGACAGCGTGATCTCCGTCCGCGGAAGATCCTTCCCTTCCAGCGCAAGTCGCCACCCGCCGTCGATACGATAGGGCGCGGGGATGTCGTCCACTTCAATGCTTGCCGCAACCCCATTGTCCAGAGTGACCCGGTGTTCGCCGTTCTCGGATGCCAGCACGGCAACGCACTCATCGTCGACGCGAAGCACTCGGGCCAACGTGCCATGAGTTGCGTGCCTCCCGTTCGGTTCGTCATTGAACACGATCACGCTGGAGCCATAGGGCGCCAGACGCACGGGAACTCGCGTGACGTCGTCCTTCTCTTCGTATTCCCACAATCGTGTCACCCGTCCGTCGTAGGGATCCCATCGCCTCGGCGATCTTCCGCGCACGCGAAAGGCCACGGGCATCTCGACCGCGCGGTCCTGAAGATTGGTCACAAAGTAGAGGTCCGCGCCCGCCAATCGCCGATGAATGAATGCGAGTCCATCGTTCTCCCGAAGACCTTCGCGAACGAAGTCGATCCCGAAATCCGGCGTCACGTGGCGGCGCAGCGTGTTGACGAATGGATCCAGGGCGCTGCTGTGCCGCTCCAATACGTCCGAACGGTCGATCACGTAGCGGATGTGATAGGTCTTGCCCTTGCCGTAGTCGCGCGGCGCGGTGGGGTTGCGGCGCCAAACGGGGGTGTCGAACATCTCGCCGACGATCGCCCGCACCGCTTCGTCCTTCCGCCGCCAATCCACCAGCCCGACGGAAGACTCCGGAACGCGCTCCAGCGCGATCACGACGCCTCCGCCGCGCGCGAACTCTCGGATGCGCTCGAGGCTTTCCAGCGGCATGGCGCGGATGTTCGGCAAGATCAGTACGCGGTACTCGAGCTCGCCGATGCGCAGAACGCCCCCGTCCAGGCGGACACGGTTCGCCAGCACGTCGTCGTTGACGAGGTCGAAGTCGTAGCCGTTGGCGACCAGCAGCCTTCCCAGGTCGCCCCAGTCGAAGCTCCGTGTCCACTTGCGGGCGTTGCGAACGTCAAGCGTCCATTGATTTGCCAGAGGCGAGTACACGGCGACGTCGGCGACAAAGCGGCCCTGACGCAGCAGGTAGCAGCAGCGCGCGACGTAGTCGCTGAGCAGCCGGTAGTACCTCCACCACACGTTGGGATGGCTGATGACGATCTCCGCTCCGAATCGCCGCGACGGGGCGATGTCCCGCTCCGGAGAGCAGGTGTAGCCATGGTTGTAGAACTTGTTGGCGCCCGTGCGGAGGAAGACGTCACTGGCGATCTTCAGCTCCTCCAGCGTGGCGCGATACGGCTCCCAGTGAAGATACGTATACGCCTCGACCGTCACGACGCTCCGGCCGTACAAGTGCGCGCCGGAGGAAACGTACTTCTTCGGCCCAATCCGCGTGTCGAACCAGGGCACGGCATCCTTCTCGCCCGCTGTGATCTCCATCTCCGGGACGTGAGCCATGCCCGCGCCTTGCAGAATGTCCGTGGCGAACCCGTACGGCTGGATCCGCCCCTGCACGCCGTTGGCCTCACAGCAATCCAGGAACGTCTTGAAGAACGCGTCCAGGCCGACGTGGTGAAGGAACTCGTTCACGTCGTACCGGACCTTGGGGCTGATCTCGTCGACGTCCCACCAGATCGCCGGCAGGTATCGAGTCAGGTCGTAGCCCTTGAACGCTCGGAACTGGCCGATCAGGCCGTCGCTCCAATAGATCCCGTTGTCGATCATGGCGACTTCAAAGCTGTCGCAGAAGAAGGAATCGACGGTCTTGCCGAACTCATCCCCAAACGCCTCTCGGAACTTGCCCGCGAGATACTCGCAGTATCGCTGCATGGCCGGTTTGCTGAAGTGGTCCACGGCGTGACCTTGTCCCGTGTACTGGAGCCAGAAGGCCATGAGTCGCCACTGACCCTCCGGGACGGTCCACTCCAACCGGCGAGAATCCACTTGAGGCGTCAGATCCACGAGCGAGGCCTCCGCCAGTCGCCCATCCACGATCCTGCCCGCCACGACCGCCACCAGTCGGTCTTCCGGGGCGACGTCCCGGGCGCGCGCCTGACCGGTCCGGGGAACGCTTCCGATCCGCGTGGGCAGCGGTCCTGAGAAACGGCGTCCACCCGCGAGCGCAACGCTGGTGGGGATCATGTTCTGGCTGCGGTCTTTCTGGGGGACCCAGGCACCGCCGATCACCCACCCGGGCCCGCCGAAATTCAAGGAGAACTCCATCCCCCGCTTCCTGGCTTCCCGAATCGCGTGCACGACCAGATCGAGGTACTCCCTGGAGAGATAGGGGACGTTTCCTTTCTCGTAGACTTCTTCCATCGTGATCTGCTCGACGCCACCGATGCCCTGCTCATGCATCTGCTGCAACTGCCAGGTCAGGTCATCCTTGCCGATGGCGTTGCCCATCCACCACCAGCGGGTGTGGGGTCGGCAGGAGGCGGGCGGGTGCGCGAAGGCCTGCCTCATCGCCTCCAGGGAGACCTCGTTTGACGCCGCACCGGCGGGCATGAGAACGGTCAGACAGACCACCATGCCACGCACGGCGATCGGGATTCCCAATGTCCACACACGCGTGTTCATCTTCGAGCCGTATCCTCCAAATGTCGCCGTGAGGGGTCAGCCGATTGAACTGCCCCCCGCACCTGCCGTCAAGCCGGGAGCATTCCGAGGCAAGACACAAACTCCGTTCAGTTGTGGAAGATGGACAAGGAATCGCCGACGCTGCTTCCAGCGAGTGAGTTTCGTACTGTTGTGCCGAAAGCTTCCAGCCTGCCCAGGAAGCAAGCAAGGAGAACCGCGAAACACGAAAGTGCCCGACCGAAAACGATGACGGTCTGCGGATGTGAGAAGGGAGTTCAATCGTCGCCCGGATCGCGCGGCAAATCTGAAGAACGCATGCTCCGTTCTGGCGTCAGGTCGCGTCGCCGGATTGTCGCCCGCGCGGCACTTGGGCTCGAATGTCGAAATGGACGCCCTTGCGGTGCGCGCCTCCGTCATCTGGCTCCGCCGTCGCGCGGATCACACGCTCGATCTCCTCCACGGACATGCCCCGATCGAGCATGTCCCGCTTGAGCAGACTCTCATACCGCGTTCGAACGACGCGATGATAATACTGGCCGATCGCGTGCGCAATCCCCACGAGACAACCCATGACGATGGCGACGATTCCCACGCTGAAGGGAGAATCGAAGATCTCGACCCATACATTGTCGGCAAGCATGTGACGCACCTCGCTTGTCCAGAGCTCTTCTCACCTCCGTGGACACGTGCCCCTGCGACCTATTTCACGGCAAGCTCGCTTCTTCATCGGTTTCGCGGCTCAGGACGGCGACCCGACGGTCAGGCGCGTCCCGGCGGCGGGCGCCGATTTGCCGCAACCCACGCATGCGGCGGCACTAACGAGTGCAGATGTCGCGCCTCATTCACTGGGGCCTTCACCCATGACCCGGATCGGCATGCCGCTTCTAATGCTCTCGACGGCTCGGATCGTCGCCAGACTGCTGGCCATGAGGTCCTCGACCGAGATGGGGCCGTCGGTACCGTTCCTGATCGCGTCGACCAGGGCCCTGAGCAGGTTGGCTTGCCCCTTGTCCTGCGTCATCTTGAAGGTGCTCTCCGAGCCGCCGCGAACCGCCAGACCCGTGCGGAAGTCCTCGATGACGAAGACCTTTCCGTCGCCGAAGATCTCGATCCGCTCTTTGCTGAACGACTTGTCGCCGCCAGTAAGGTAGCCGACGCTGGCAACCGATCCGCTAGCCAGGCCTAGCGTGATGAAACAGTCGTCCTCCCCGCCGACGGCCCCCTCGGCTCTGACGCTATGAGCATAGACGTGCTCGGGTCGGCTCCCGTCGAGGTACGAGCACAGATCGATGAAATGGCACGCCTCGCTGATGATGCGCCCGCCCCCTTCCTCGGGGTCATGGCTCCAGTGGTTCGATGGCATCGCCCCCGCGTTGCAACGAAAGCTGATCGTGAGCGGTCCGTGTCGCTCACCGAAGTGCTGCCTGGCCTTCTGCGTCAGCGGCGCGAATCGACGGTTGAAACCCACCATGAGAATGCGGCCGCTCTGACGCTGGGCGTCGAGGACGTCCGCCAAGCCGTCCTCCGTGATGGCCAGCGGCTTCTCGACGAACGCGTGCTTGCCCGCGCGCAGCGCCGCCGCCGTGATCACCGGGTGCATCCCGTGACGCGTGGCCGTGATGATCAAATCGATGGCGTCGTCGGCGAGCAACTCCTGGTAGTCCGTGGTGCATCGAGCGAAGCCGAACTTCCTGGCCGCGTGTTCCGCCGAGGGCCCCGTCGCCGTCGCTACGCTCACCAGCTCGACGCCCTCCATTCGCTTCAGAATCGGCAGGAGCATGCTCGAGGCGTACATCCCCGCTCCGATCATCCCGATGCCGACGCGCCCGGCCTTGGCCGTCGAGCGAATCGGGGCGCCACTCATATCCAGCCGTGCCGTCGTCGACTGCTCCCGCGAATACGTCAGAATCACGGCCATCCCACGCTGCTCGGGCGAAACGTCGCCCCCGAGAACGGCGTAGGCCTCCTCGGCCTGCTCGATGTCAAACCGATGCGTGATCAGCTTCTTGACGTTGAGCTTGCCCTGCTGCATCAGGTCCAGCACGGATGCCATGTTGCGCTGCTCCGTCCAGGGAACGTAGGCGGGCGGGTAGTCGATGCCCTTCTCCTCGTACCGAGTGTCATAGCGCCCCGGCCCGTAGGACATCGACATGCGAAACTCCAGCTCCCGTTCGTAGAACGGCTTCCGCGTGATCTTCATCCCGAAGTCGCCCACGCCGACGATTCGACCGCGGAAGCGCGAGATCTCGACGGCTTGTTCCAGTGGCGCGTTGCTCTCCGTCGCCGCGGTGATGAACACCGCGTCGGCGCCTCGCCCTCTCGTGAACTCGCCGCAGGTCCTCTCCAGGGAATCCGGCGAACTGACCCCGTCGATCCCCAACTCCCGGGCCACTTCCTGCCGCCCGGCGTCAGGGTCGCAGCCCAAGACCCGACATCCGTTGGCTCGCACGATCTGCATCAGCATCTGGCCGATCAGTCCGAGACCGATGACCACAACGTGCTCACCCAGCTCCAGCCGTCCGATTCGAACCGCCTGCATCGCCACCGACGCCACGCACGCCTGACAAGCCTCCTCGTCGCTCACCCCCGAAGGCACCTTCACCATCAGGTTGCGTGGAACGTAGACCACCCCCGCATGCGAGGCGTAGCCGCCTCCGCCGCAGGCCACCCGATCCCCTACGGCGATATTGTCGATGGCCTCGGAGACCGCCAGCACATCGCCCGCGCTGCTGTAGCCCTGCAGGAGCGGCTGATCCAATCGCGAGAATGCGGTGTTCAGGGCCGCGCGCAGCCCGTCCCGCTTCACCTTGGCATAGAACTGCTTGACCAGGTCCGGACGCTGTCGCGCCTTGCCCAGCAGCGACTTCTTCGCCAACTCCATCATGCTCTTCTCGGTGCCCGCCGAGATCAGCGAACAGCGCGTCTGAATGAGCGCGCCGGGGCCGCGCAGATTCGGCGCGGGTACTTCCGCCACGGTCATCTGACCGGAGCGCATGTTCTGAACGATCTGCTTCATGGGGCTTGTCCTCGTCGTTCTCTTCTACGGGTTAGACGGTGACTGGAGTCGTGGCCTGTTCCGCCTCGAGACGCTCCGGCCGGACAACGGTGCATTATAGCCCTACCCATCCGATCGGACGAGCGCCCTCGCCGCGGCCGCCCGCCGGACCCCCGGATGCAGAGAGATCGTGTCGCTGGCGACCACTCATTGCCTTGCGGGCAGCACGTCAAGCAGTTCCCTGACATGGTTAATCCGAAGATCCGGCCTTGCAGCGCGGATCTCTTCCGCCGGCCAATCCAGACCCTCATAGCGAACCAGCGCGGTCCGCATCCCGAGGCGCTGCGGTCCCTCCACGTCCGGAATGGGCCCGTCCCCGACGAAGAGCACCCGATGCGGCTCGAGCGGACGACCCGGTTCACGCAGCCCGGACAGCATCGCGTCGTAGATCGCCCGATGAGGTTTCCGGTAGCCGACGACGCTGCTCAGCGCGTAGGAGTCAAGTGGCGCTCGCAGACCCATTCGCTCGAGCTCCGCCAGCGCATACGGCTCCGGTGCCGAAACGTTGCTCGCCAGACCGATCCGATAGCCTCGTGCCTTCACCTCGGCGACCACCTCGGCCGCTCCGCGGATCGGATCGAGGATGCCGACCCATGCCGTCCAGAAGGCGTCAAGCGCGCGATCGACCGCCCAATCGTCTGGGGATCCCAGACCGATCTCCCGTCCCCAATCGATCAGGATCGCCCGCGAGTCGATCTCGTGATGTTCCGGATCTTTCCGCGAGGCGGCCAGCGTTGTCGAATACCGCTCGTGCAGGAGATCCGCCGCCTTCGCCACCTCGAGCGGAGCGGTCCCGGCGACGACCTCTGCGGCACGCCGCGAACACCTCGCCCAGTTCTCGGCCTCGCGTGTCACCCCCGCCAGGGTCCCGCCCCAGTCGAAAATCACGGTACGAACGTCGAGTCTCTCACTCATGGCGGATCTCTATGCGCGGGTGCTCTTTGTGCGGGACTGATGGGCCGACTCCGATCAAGTGGATGGGTCAAACGATTGGGCCAGTCGTTCGGGGGGCAGGCCGAACCCCGATCCCTGTTTCCATACGAAATCGGCATCACCGCGGTTCTCTGCCACGGCGATGCCGATGAGTTTCCCTTGGCGATCGGTGGACGTCGCGTCGCCTGGACCTTCTAGCCGCTTATTACGAACGACACCGTCGTCGCGTTGACGCGGAACGTCACGGTCTGCCCGAACTTGTAGTCCACCCCCGCCTTGACCTCGGCCGGCGGCGGATCATACGTGAATTCCTCCACCAAGCCGCCCGTTGCCGGATCGGAGTCACGCTCCCCGACCGCGGACAGCGCATTCGGGAACTGTCGGACGAACGTGTGCGTCAGCGTCTTGTCGGTGCCTTCGATCACGTTCCCCGTGGAATCGAGAAACGCCACGGCCGAACTCCCCGCCAGGCTGTTGCCGTCGGTACCGGGTGCCAAGGCATAGGATCGGGCCTCGGTGTTCGTGGACGTGGCGTTCGGATCGTCCGTCGTGACTACCATGACGATCGAATTGGTCTGGGCGTTCCGTTGGACCGTCCCCTTGCTGAAGACGTTTTCGCCCGTCACCACGTCGGCGGCGTTGAACACGTGCGTCAGCCCGTTCTCGTCCACCAGCTCGTTCAGCCCGCCGTTGACGAAGTTGAGCGTCTGCGTGGTCAGCGTGTCCGACCAGTTGCCGTTCAGGTCGATCGTTTGGGCCGTGACGATCGTGTTGCTGTCCGGCGGCGCAAGCTCATACTTCAGTGTCTGCGCGGTCGGGACCTGAGTGATCAGTTCCTGACCGTCGGCCATGAAGTGGACCTCGATGTTGAACGCCGTGTTATTCTCGACCGCTAGGAAGATGCCGGACGTCGTTGTTTTCGTCGTTGGCGAGAGCAGAATCGGTCCCGTCGTGGTCGTGCCCATGCCGCTGCCGAGCGCGGCGAAGAGCGGCTGGAACTCCGGCAGGCAGCCAGTCAGGGACAGAAACGTCCCGCAATCGATCTGCATGAGCAGACCCATACTGGCCAGGCCCAGAAGGCCTCGGATCAACAATGCCATGGTTTGAACCCTCCCTCAAGAGCCCGGGTATGATCGGTGGATCGACCGGTGCTCGCTCTCCGTTCGTGGCCTTACGGGGGACGACCTTCCGCCCCATTCAGTCGCCCTGGGCTGGCTTGACGCGCCTTGGACGGCTCCGCCGTCCCTAGCTCGCTTTTCCAGCTGGCCTTAAACGGATTCGATCGCGCAGGCCGATAAGGTCACTAGAACTGTATCGGCCAACCTCTCGAAAAGGCAAGAAACGTACTCGATATTTTCTCACTGCCTGGCACGGAGGTTGGTTACGGAACCGGGGTTATGTTCTCCGGATTCCCTTGATAACGGATTGTCGTCCCGGGACCTGCGGCCGGCATTTCGGCGCGGGCTAGCTGCTTGACTATCGGTCCCGGCAGGCCTTTAATTGGCGGGAGGCAGTTGTAAGACAATCCTTGATGCAACACTCCCTTAGAGCCGTACGACTAAACGTCGAATCGTGTGGGAAAGCAGCGGCCGCCTTGATTCCCGGCGGCCTGGGGACGTTCCGCTCGACATCTGGGGGTCTCGAAGACGTGTTGTCGGGCGGGGTCGGTCAGGCAGAAACGGCCGGAGGCACTATCCCGCGTGCTAAACAATAGCGACAAGGCGATGTCGATCTGGGAAAACGGCCACTAGAGGCCTTTTTCCGCGGCAAGTTAGACGGAATACTCGCCGCCCGGCGGCATCACGAATCACTGGGCGGTCGATTTGCGTACCGATCGAACATCCGATCGGGTCCTGGGCGAGGGAGACGAAACGATGAACGATCCGAAAGGGTCTGTCCGCAGTGCGGGTACCCTCTGGTGGGGGCTTTTCGCGGCGCTAATGTCGATAGGCGTCGTGACCTGGGTCGGATGTCTGCCCCCTGCGACTCCTGGCTCGACGATCACCGCCGGCAGCGGCATCAAAACCGTCAACACCCCGCCGACGATGACCATCACCCAGCCTTCCCAGGGACTGACCATCTCCCAGGGCGACCGCTTCACGATCTGCTGGACCGACAGCGACCCCGATGATAACGCCGTCATCTCGATCTTCCTCGACCCTGACAGCGTGCCCAATAGCGGCAACGAACTGCTCGTCATCGCCGGCCGACAGGAAGACCCCGACGGCATCTCAAACGATTGCGTCGAGGTCGACACCGAGCTCCTCAACGTGCCCATCGCCAAGTACCGCATCGTCGGCATCATCCAGGATGCCGCCGGCAACGTCGTCACCAGCAGCCCCAACTTTTACGTCGAAGTCCTCGCCCCGGGCATCAGCCCCGGCAATGAGCCCCCCAAGATCAAGATCACCGAGCCGACCGAGAACATCGGCGTCGTCCACAACGACAAGGTCTGCGTGATGTGGGAGGGTAGCGACTCAGACAACCCCGATATCACCGTCACGCTTTCGCTCGACTACGACCTGGACCCCACCAACGACGAAGACGTCCCCCCGATCGTCCTGGCCACCGGCCTGCCGCTCAATCCGGCCGACGTCGACCCCAATACCGTCGATCCCAACACGGTCGATCCGAACGCCTGTCAGGGCTTCCAGATCGTCATTGACACCGCCGGAAAGATCCCCCCGCGCGAGGACGGCCTGCCCTACTTCATCCAGGCCTGCGTCACCGACGGAATCAACCCGCCGGTCTACTCCTACGCCATCGGCTGGCTCACCGTCCAGAAGTGGGCCGCCGGCGTCGTCGACCTCGGCGAAACCGGCGAAGGACTCGCCGGCGCGATCTTCCAGGGATTCCACGGCAAGGCCGAGCCCCTTGACGCCAACGAGGTCGGTGGGCTTGCCGGCTCATCGTGCGCCAAGGTTGGGGACCTCGATGGGGATGGCATCGACGAGTTCATCATTGCCGCGCGCTACAGTAACCCCCGCGGTCGTGGCAAGGTGGGTCAGGCCTACATGATCTACGGCCGCAAGACCAGATTCAGCAGCCTGAACAGCCTGAACAGCGTGGCCACGAACATCAGAGGGGCCCAGTTCCATGCGGGAACCAACCGCAAGTATTGGTTCAGTTCCTATAGTGATGAGGCAGGCGGCGACAAAGGCCTAGCCTCGGTTGGAGGCACTGCCGACTTCGACGGCGACGGTCTGCCGGAGCTTATCTTCGGATGTCCCGATGTGTGGTGGTATGACAATTTCGACGACGACCCGCTAGACGACGACGACGTGATCTACGAGGACGACCTGCCCTATCCCTACTCCTCCAAGGATCCCGCCAACGATGACTATGGCACCGATCGGATGAGCGTCGTCGTCTACGTGAGCAGCAAGCAGGAGTATCCGCAGAACGCCCTCGAGGGGCAGTCCATTGACCTCGCTCTCGTCGGACAGCGGGATCCAGCCACCGTTTCAAACGATGAATACGTCATCATGGCCGGGGCTCTCCAGCCCAGAGGCGTACGTTTCCGAGGATGGCATCCCTTGGAGCTGGGGGCGACTCAGTTTGGCGAAACGGTGACCTCGATCCCGGATACCGACAACGACGGCTTGCCGGAACTCGTCTTCTCCGCGCCGGACGCCAACGATGGCCGCGGCGTGATTCACTTCTACCTCGGCGGCGATTTCGCCGAGGCCGGCAACCAGGAGGTCAAGTCCTTCCCGTGGTATGACTGGCTCGGGCCCTGGGATCTCCCCGAGGGGAGCATCCGCAAGAAGTACGCCTTCCGCTGGCTGATGAACCCGCAGAGTGACTCGGTCTACGGCGCGTTCCCCGATGACCACCTTGGTCGTGGCAAGCATGCCGGTGACTTCAACCAAGACGGCTCCCCTGATCTCGCGTGTGGCGCTCCCGAGGCTGACCGAAATGGGCTTACCGATGTGGGCGTTTCCTATATCGCCTTCCTGCAGCTCAACATCGGTGATGTCTCCATGTTGGACCATCCGCGAGTCGAGATCGTCGGTACCTCGGCCGGTGACCGACTCGGCGAAACCCAGGACGGGATCGGCGACTTCAATGGCGACGGTGTGGATGACATGGTCCTCGGCAGCAAGTACCTCGATCCCAACGGGCAGACGGATGCCGGCTTTGCCGCCGTCCTCTTTGGCGGCAGGCAGTACACCGGTGAGCGGACCTACTCGGCCGCACAGATCGCCACGCCGGGGCTCCCCGGTGTCATGTTCATCGGCTCGAAGCCCGGCGACATGGCCGGGGCGATGGTCAGTTCGGCCGGCGACTTCAACGGCGACGGAAGACAGGACATCCTTATCTGCGCCCCCGGCGCCGAGTACGAGTACCAGGCCGGCGGCAAGAAGCTCGTCCGCAAGGGCGTCTGCTATCTCATCTTCGGGAACAGTAGCCTGAAGAACAAGACCTTCCGACTGAATCAGGTCGGTTCTACCTCGTTGCCCGGCATCGTCTTCGTCAGCCCCTACCAAAAGGGCACCGCCGACGAGGCAGGCGTCGATACCTGCTTCTCCATCGGCGACATCAACGGCGACGGATATGACGACATCATTATCGGCAACACGACGGCCGACTACGTCAATCCCGCCAATCCGTCGCAGCGGCGCGTCGATGCCGGTGAGGTCTATGTGGTCTACGGCAACAGCTTTGGATCCAATGATCCCGGCAGGTGGTAGTCTTCAAGATCGTTGCATCAACGCATCTGGGTAGTTCCGGGCCCGCCCGATTCCCTTCGGGCGGGCCCGTTCTGGTTATGGGGGCACCCCGACCCGACGCGCCGTTTCTCAACAGCCGTAACCTTCTTTCCCTCGGAAGCTTGAGCAGTATGTGAACTCAGTTTGCCCCCACATAGTTAAAGCGTCCCCCTCCCCGTGTCGACCGGGAGAACACGGGGGCCGTTGGACGATCCGGCGGGCACGTCTGGCGTGAAGCCGGAGACGACCCTAGCTACCGCGGGCCGAGCTTTCGAACCGGTGCCTCGGCGGACGTCCACCGGCCCCGTCTGTGACCTTGAAACCCGCGCCAGGCGGCTGCGCCTGGCTAACGCTCTGCGCTTCCCACGGAGACGGTGTCATGTCCTCACGTCTGACCGGTAAGATCGTCTTTGCCAGCGGCAAACACGGCGATTACGACATCTGGGCCCTCGACCTCGACGGAAAACGCCTAAAGCAACTCACCAGCGGCAAGTTCTGGAACGACAAGCCGCGATGGTCCCCCGACGGAAAGTGGGTCGTCTTCGTCAGCAACGCCGCCGGAACCCCGGGCATCTACAAGATGCCGGCCGACGGCGGCCAAGCCGTTCCGCTGATTTGCGACGGGCGATGGAACGACTTCCCGGCATTCAGCCCAGACGGAACCCGACTCGGGTACGTCTCGAACGTCTCCGGCAATAACGACCTCTTCATCGCCGACGTCGATGGATGCGATCCGCGGCAGATAACGACCTATGAAGGCGACGACAGCTCGTTCGCCTGGATGCCGGACGGAAAGTCCGTCCTCTTCAGCAGTGACCGCTCCGGAAACGCCGACGTCTGGCGCTTAGACCTCAGAACCGGCGACAAGCAACAGCTCACGACCGACCCGGGCATGGACATCGCCCCCGCCCCGAGCCCGGACGGCAAGTACGTCGCGTTCGTCTCCAACCGGCAGTTCGACCCGGAGTCCTGCAGAACCGAGTGGAGTGACCGTGATCTGGACGTTTGGATGATGACGATCGGCGGCAAGCACAAGGTCCGTCTGACCGACAACCAGGGCTCGGACCGCTGCGTGGCATGGTCCCCCAACGGCCGACATCTCGTCTACGCCGCCAGCAAGTCTTCCGACGCCGCCGAGCGTCTGCGAATCGTCGACGTAACGTCCCTCCTGGACGCCTATCGCAGCGACGACGAAGAGACCATCCAGCGAGCGGCCGACAAGCTCAGAAAAACCAGCTTGGACTTCGATCGGCGCGACCTCGAGGCCGAGATCGACGCCAGACGCCACACGTTCCTCTTGACCAGCTTCCTGCCCGACTTCATCGTCCGACCCCTCTACGGCGATGCCTACTTCGGGTCCGAGCGCTATCCCGACTGGGTTGCCACACCCCGGCCTAAGCACATTCAGACGTGGGAAGAGGCGGTCGACTCGGTGGGGTAGCCCCCCTGTCGCAATTGGGGGCTTCAAAACGGACAGCGGCTACTTGGGTGGCCCGTCGCTTCAGCGGCGGGCAGCACGAATCCACGCGCGGCCGCCTCGTCGCTTCAGCCGTGTCCGGCACGAACTCGCGACCCCGCCTCCCGCTCAAGGCAGAGGCAGCTCAGCCCTCTCTCGACTCCCCAAGCAGGTGTGCATGAAGGCCCGGCCCCGCTGCCAGGAAGCCCATGTCCTGCCCATGATACGCCCTCAGAGACACCGGAAAGATCGGCTCGCCGGCGGGCGTCGTGATCACGCCGCCGCCCGCCTCAACCAGCAGAGCCCCCGCGGCCAAGTCCCACAGCTTGCACTGCTGGTGGTAGGCCGCGTCGGTGATCCCGGCGCCAACGAACGCCAGATGCAGCGCCGCCGATCCGAGCGTCCGCACGCAGTACTGATTGATCCAACGGTGGATGACCGGTGCCGCGGGGGCGCCGCTCTTGCCTCGAACGGCGATCATCGAATCGCGGTTGGGCGGTTCGTCGCGCACGCGGGTGGGCTGCCCGTCCATCGTCGCGCCGCCACCGGCTACGGCGGCGAAGACCTGGCCCGTCACCCCGCCGCAAATCGCCGCCACGATCGGTCGGCCCTCTCGCATGATGGCCACGGATGTCGCGAACATCGGAACGCCGCGACTGAAGTTCCGCGTGCCGTCCAGCGGATCGATGACCCAGCAGTGCTCGGCCTCCTCGATGCGCCGATGGCGGGAAGGATCGCTCTGCTCCTCCTCGGCGAGAACGGCGTGGTCGGGAAACTCCCGCGCGATCACCCCCAGCAGCGCGTCTTGGATCTCCAGATCGACCTGCGTGATGAACGTTCGATCCGCCTTGCGCGTCGTCTTGGCCTCGCCGATTCGGGACGTGGCGATCTCGCCGCCCCATTCGGCCAACCGGACCGCGGCATCGAAAAGCACGGAGACGTCCGTGGACGAAGCCATCAATAGAAGACCGTGATGATCAGGTGCGGCTCTGCGTGTTTCCCTTCGACAACCCCGACGGAGCTCGTGGCGAACTTGATTTCGACCTCCGGGTCGCCGTCGATCCACTCGTTTATCAACTGGTCCATGTACGCCAGCGAGCTGTCGTTGAGCTTGGCGTGAAACGTCCGGCTGCGCGTCGCGCCCTGGCCCGACTTGTTCACGCCTCGTTTGAAGTCGGCGCCGTCCCGAGACTGCCGGGCCGCCTGGATGCCCTTGCCCGCGAAGCTCTTGATCTTCGACATCCCGTCTTCCTGGGGCGGCAGATCGTCCTCGGGCTCCAGCGCGATCGGCACGTCTGCCAGATCGGGCTGCCCGTCCTTGCGCGACTCGCCGATCGACAGCAGCGCCTCGGTGTCGCTCATCGCCCTGGCTTCGAGCATCTTGTCCTGACGGTCCTTCTTCCGCTCGGGTTTGGCCGGCTTGGGGGCTTCCGCCTGCTGGTCCTCGTCCGCGACGACCAGATCTAGGTCGATCTTATCGCCGTCTTTCTTGAGGTCGTCGACGTCCGCCTCGCTGATCCAAATCTCGTCGCCGTCCTGGACTAGGTTGATCTTGCCGTTGTCGGCAAGCAACCGCAGTTCTTCCTCGGACTTCTTCAGACGCTTCTTGGCGTCCTCCAACGACACGAATCCCGGCATGTCACTCTCTCCCGGCGCCGCCGCGCCCCTTCAGACGTGATGTCGAATCCCCCCAAAACGTGATGAACTCATTCTAGACCGACGCGCGGCCCAATTCAACGAAATCCAAACGGGATGCAAACAGGAATGTCACGGATCGGAAACCTGTGCAGATGAACCGCCAAGAATGGGGCCAATGGCGACTACGCCATCGACTCCCGTCCTTCGCTCTTCGTCCTTCGCGCTCTGCACTTCAGTTCCCCGCTCAGCCGGGAAACGCCGTGCCCTTGCGCGTCTCGGCGATCACGCGGATCACCTCGCGGACGCTCTCCGGCGTCACCGCCATCGGCTTGCCGTGGCGCAGCGTCGCGACCACCGTGTCGAAGTAGCTCGTCTTGTCCCTGCTCTTCACGGGTACGGTCTTCTCTCGCCACGGCAGCTTGTCGTCGTTGCCGTACCGACGGTTGGCGGGCGGCGACTCGATGACCTTGAGCGCCTTGACCCGCTTCGGGTCGTAGTACTTGATCTTGCTCTCCTTGCCGTCGCAGATGAGCGTGCCGCAGTCGCCCATCAGCATCCACTTGTTCGTCGGGTACGCGCACGCGGTCGAGACCTCCAGGTCGGCCGTGCATCCGCTCTTGCCGCGTAGGACGATCTTGACGTGGTCCTCGACGTCCCCCGCGTCGTTCACGAGTTGCAGGTCGCCCCAGACGCTCCTGACCGGCCAGCCGATGAACTGTAGCGTCATGTCGATGATGTGCGGACACGTGTTGTTCAGTACCCCGCCGCCGTACTTTCGCAGCGTCTGCCAGTCGTTCCGCCGCGCGAAGCCCGGCCAGTGACCGCGAATGTGAAAGACCCGACCGAGAATGCCGCTGCCGATCATCTCGCGGAGGTGCTTGAACTCCTGGTTGAAACGGTAATTCTGGTTCACGAACAGCTTCTTGCGGGCCTTCTTCGCCGCGGCGATCATTCGATCCGCCTCCCGCAGACTCATCGCCATCGGCTTCTCGACCAGCACGTGCCGACCCGTCTTGAGCGCCGCGATCGTGTGCGGTCCATGGTCGCGGCTCTGCGTCGCAACCACGATCAGTTCGGCGTCCGCCTTCTTGAGCATCTCCTTGTAGTTCGTGAACGTCTCGCAGCCGAGCTCCTGCTCCGCCTGGGTCCGGCGGTCGGACTCGGGATCGCAGCACGCCGTGATCTTGAAGTCCTTCCGGTTGCGCATGCCGTCGACGTGAATATTCCAGCCGGCTCGTCCCAGTCCGGCGATCCCTACGGTGATCGGTTTGACCTTGCCCATGTAACTCCTCGCTCTCACTTGGTCAGCCAGGCAGCGAGTAGATCGACCGCTGCCTGAAGATCTTTCCTGCTAACCGTCTCGACGATCGTATGGACGTACCGGCAGGGCACGCTGAGCGCCACGCTCCGAACGCCCGCGCCCGATCGCTGCACCGCCGCCGTGTCCGTGCCGCCCCTCGGCAGCACCTCCAGTTGGTACGGAATCTTCTTCCGGTTCGCCAGCGCCGTCATCTCGTCGACCAGCTTCCGATCGCAGATCACCGAGCTGTCCATCAGCTTGACGGCCACACCCTTCCCCAGCTCCGTGATCCGATCCTCGCCCGAGACGCCCGGCAGGTCGCACGCCAGCGTCACGTCCAGCGCCACGCCGATGTCCGGCTGGATGCCGAACGCGCTCGTCCCGGCCCCCCGCAGCCCGACCTCCTCCTGAACGGTTGCGACGTAGTAGATCTCATAGGCGCTCTTCTTGCCGGCCTTCCTCACGGCGTTCAATGCGACCCAACTCGCGACCCGGTTGTCCATCGCCTTGCCGCAAATGTTGTCGCCGATGGCCACCGTCTCCTGGATCAGTGTGACCGGATCGCCGATCTGAACCTGCTGCTTGACCTTCTTGGCATCCAGCATCAGGTCCACGAAAAACTCGCTAACGTCCGGTATCTTCTTGCGGTCTTCCTCCGAGAGCATGTGCGTGGGCTTGGCCGACGGCGACAGCACGCCCACAAGGTCCTTCTTGCCCTGTACCAGCACACGCCGGGCAAAAAGCGTCCGCGTATCGAATCCGCCGACGTTGGCCAGTCGCAGGCGTCCACCGTCGTCGATGGATCGAACGTAGAAGCCGATCTCGTCGATGTGGCAGGCGATCATGACCTTCAGGGCCTTCCTGCCGCGCGGGGGCTTCCGCCCCGGGGCCTTGCGGCAGATGAGGTTACCCATGGCGTCGACCCGCGCCTCGTCGAACATCTTCCCCGCGTGGGCCTGGATGAAGCTGCGGACGCGTTCCTCCCGGCCAGGCACCCCGGGCAGCTCGGTCAATTGCTTGAGTAGTTCCATGGTCAACTCCTATGTAGTACGCCGAGGCGGGTCCATCGCGGCGCCTGGCCGAACCGAAGGTCCCCACGGTGAACCCGGAATCGCGACCGTCGTATAATACTCTGATCTGCAAAGCGCTGCAGCTTTGGAAACCGGAGGTTTTTTTGACAGGATGACCGTCGATCAACCCTCTAGTCCTGTAGACATGGCCATGACGCAGCCAACTGAGTCCGACGCGGGCCTGCCTCTCGTCGAGGCGCTCATTCGTGGGGAGCCGCAAGCGCTCACGGAGTTGTTGCGCCAAAACGAAAGGTGGGTCCGCGGCGTGATCCTCGGAGTCACCGGGCGCCCCGATCTCGCCTCGGACGTCGCTCAGGAAGTCTGGACGACCGTCTGGCAGCAGATCGGAACGCTCCGCGACCCGTCAAAGTGGCGGTCGTGGCTTTACCAATTGACGCGTCGGTCGGCCATCGACGCGAGCAAGCAGCGCGGACGCCGCGCCAGCAGGGAGGTACAGTCCGACGAGGCGGACATCAGGCCGTCAGGCAAACTCGCCTCCCCCGAGGAGAAGCTGATCGCCGAAGAGCGGCACCGACAGGTCATGCAGGCCATTCAGTCGTTGCCCGCGCTCTACCGTGAGCCGTTCGTCCTCAAGCACCTCGAGGGATGGACCTACGCCGAGATCGGCGACGTCCTCGGCCTCCCGGTCGACACCGTCGAAACACGGCTCGTGCGAGCGCGACGGTTGCTGCGAGACATGTTGCAGGGCAAGCCATGAGCGAAGTCGACAAACGTATCGAGCGGTTGATCGTCCGTCGTATGGATGGCGAGCTGACGCCGGCGGAGCAGGACGAGCTGAACCAGGTCCTGCTGCGTTCCGCCGCCGCGCGACGGACACTCAGTGATTACCAGGAAAACGACCGGCTCGCGACCGAGGTGATCGGCGCCGTTGCCGAGGGCTGTTGGCCCAGCAAGGCCGAACCGATCCCAGCGAGCCGGTCGTTCCATCTGAGGTCCCGGGGCGCGCTGGCGGGCGGCCTGGCCGTCGCCGCGGCCGTCCTGATCGCCGTGATCATACCCCAACGCACCGACCCCGTCCTGCCCCTGCCCGGACCCAGGCCGGCGCCAAATTCCGTGTTCGAAGTCCAACCCGTCGTCGACAGCGACCACCTTGTTCAGACCGGCGCCGATGTGCCTCATCGAGGCCAGCGCCGTGTCAATCGGGACTACGTCGGCGTCCTCGACGATTCCGGCAAATCCCTGCTCCTGTTCGAGGTAGACCGTACGCATACGGTGAGGATTCCCATGACCGGTGAATTGTAGTCGATCCCCAAGGTCGACCGTGTGTGAGGATTTCCAATGTCCCTACTATCAATCACATCCAGACGAGCCCTGATCCTCGGCATTGTTGCCTCTGCGGCCGTCGCGGCCCCCGTGTTCTGGCCCGCCGGCGCCCATGAGGCTGCTTGGCTCGGATGCCAGATCGGGCCGGTGCCCAAGTCCCTCGACGCGCACCTTGCCCTCGACGGCAAGGGGGCCATCGTCCTGAACGTCGCCAAGGAAAGCCCGGCGGACAACGCCGCTCTCGAACGATACGACGTGGTCCTAAAGGTCGGCGACGATCCCGTCGCCTCCCCGCAGGACCTGATCGACCGTCTCGCCAAGCGGCGACCGGGAGACAAGGTACTTCTTCGCCTCATGCGGAAAGGCAAGGAGGTCCAAGCGGAAGTCACTCTCGCGCCCCGTCCCGTCGCGGGCAAGCAGGAATACAAGTACGAGGAGTTGCCCGACATCCAGTTGGACGATCGCCTCGGCGTCCGCGGCAAACTCTTCAGGAAAGGACCCGACGGATGGGAGCTCAAGGATCTCGGTGAGGTCGGCGACCTCCCCGATCTCCTCAGGGACGTCCTGCCGAGACATCTGTCCCGCCGGGGCACGTACTGGCTCCAGCCGGGCAACGAGGAGGTCACGAAGTTCCAGGCCCGCGTCAGCCGCGACGGGAAGATCATCGAGGTCGATGGCCAAACCAGCGGCCCCATCAAGGTGACCAGAACGGAGACCGACAAAACCGTTGAGGCCACCTACGACACCCCGGAGAACCTCAAACAGGCCGATCCTGAGGCCTACGAGATCTACCTCGAGGCCACGGGACGCAAGCCTGGATCGATGGCCCGTCCCGCTCACCCGCTCGGCAAGGCCCCAAAACCGCGCGACCTCGTCCACGAGTATCAGCGATGGATGAAGGAGATGCGCGAGGGGTTTCCCAGCCTCGACCGCAAAAGGCTCGACGAGCTCCACGACCGTTTTCGTCGAGACTGGGACGAAGGACTGAATAAGGATTTTCTCCCCAACGAGAAGCTCGATGAGGTGTCGAAGGGATGGAGCGAGGCGCTCGATGCGGCCAAGAAGCAGCTCCAAGAGCTAGAGCGGGACATCCAGGGGCGGATCGAGCAATACCGTGCAAAGGCCAAACAGACACCCCAGACGAACCCCTCAGGCGCGACAGGGTCCGCGTCCCCGATCATCCGCTTCGAGGTGGCCTCGGACGGAAACATCACCGTATACCTCCGCGACGGCGACGCGGAGGTCAGGCACGAGTTCCGCAACATCCAGGAACTCAAGGCCAAGCGACCCGGGCTGTACGCCAAGCTCCAGTCCGTGCTTGAGCAGCCCTGATCGCCCTGCTCTCTTGGGCGGAGCGGCCTCCCGGATGCGGTCTGGTCGGGAGAGTCACCTGCATTAGGTTAAGTATTTTCCGAAAAAGTGTTTGTGGTCCAGTACGCCTCGGCGATGCCTGCACCGGATGGGGCCTGCCGACCGTAAAGTCAACTTGAGAAGCACTCGGCGAAGAGACCAGACAAATTCGGGTCGTTAAGTTGGCTTATATAGGTAAGCCATTTGTGAATAGTGGGTTAAAAAAAAGGGGTGTGTTGGCTCGCCTTTTGCCGATACGGGGCATAAGATCAGATTGCTCGCCGATAGGCGAACAACTTGGGCCGACCCGATTCGGGCTGGCAGTCGTATCAAAGGGTGGGAAGAGGCAGAGTCACTACCGTTGCAGCCCAGCAACCGACTGCAATCGCCGCTTTGCCCAGCCGGTCAAAGGGGTTTGTTGATGCGTCGTGGAAATCGAAAGTCAAAACCGTACCGCATCTTGATCGATGTGGCCACGCAGAGGGACTTCCTCGTCACCAACGCGCCGATGGCAATTGAGCATCGAGAAGAGATCGTCCCGAGGATTCGCGCCCTCATGGGCTGGGCCCGCGCGCAGGAAATCCCCGTGGTCTCCTGCATCCAGGCCTGCCGTCCGGGAGAAGACACCAACGGTCGCCCGCGGCACTGCGTCGACGATACGCCCGGCCAGAGCAAACTGCCCTTTACCCTCATGCAGAAACGGCTCCTGATCGAGGCTGACAACAGCTATACGGTCCCGATCGATATCCTGACGACCCACCGTCAGGTCATCTTCCGCAAGCGGACTGAGGACATGCTCGCCAATCCCAAGGCGGACCGATTGCTCAACGATCTCCATCCCGATCGCTTCATCATCTTCGGCGTCGGTCTGGAGAGTTGGATTCGTATCCTCGCGCTTGGGCTCCTGGCTCGCCAGAAGCAGGTCTCGGTCGTTCGAGATGCCTGCGGCTTCTGGGATTCCGTCGCCGCCGACTTGGCCCTCCGGCAATTGGAGGCCAAGGGCGTTCAGATCCTTCAGACCGACGAGCTTACCGTCGCCGAGCCCGAGACCCAGAGGCCTCGGACCCGCCCCGTGCTCAAGAAGCTGCACGAGGTTCAAGAGGCCGGCTAGAGCCCCGTCCTCGCCTTTCCGCGGACGCCCCCGTTCGATCTGCTCGTCGATCACGCATGCCTGTTGTCTGCCCGATGCCACGTGCGCCCCTGCGAAGACACGGCAGACGTGCCTGCCCCGCCTACACTGCGAACTTTCCGTTCGCTCCCGGATACCGAATCCGGTATCCTCTTGGCGGAATCCTTGGGCACCTATGCAGGATGGAACCACGATGAGGATGCGACGTATGGGCGTGCCGGGCCTCTGGTCGCCGGTTTTGATCGCCGCGGCCCTGACGGTGGCGGGTCATACGCCAAACCTGGCTGCCGAGGCCGAGCCGACCGGCAAGGCACAAGCCCCCGCCGCCAAGACGACTCTTCCCCGCTTCTTCGTGCCGGACTTCTGGTCCGGCGACGGCAAGGAAGAGACCCAGTGGGTGGCCCTGGCCGTTTCGGAGGGCCTCCGCGATCGGCTCCGACGAAGCGGCGCCACCCGAGCCATCTCCGGCATGCGGACCGCCGGCGTGATGGAGAGGTTCGCCAAACAGGACAAGCCCGACCCGCGGCAAGCCCTCACCAGGGGGACCCAGTTGGGCGCGGACTGGGTGGCGATGGGAACCATCCGTATTGATGACAAGGGACAGTTTGCTGCCGAGATCCGCATCTGCCCGACGGCCCAGGCGGCCAAGGAGGCACGCAAGTCGATCCACGCCCCGTCCATGCGAGTCTTGCTCGATCAGACAACCGATGCCGTCCTTGATCTCACCGGCGTCAAGCTTACGGAGGCTCAGCGCAAGGTCTACCTGACCGCTCCCGGCGAGTCCGACAGCGCCCTGGAGTACTATGCAAAGGCCGTCAGGGCCGTGCGAGCCAGGAAGCCCCAGGACGCCCTCTACTACGTTGCCCAATCCCGTCGGTACGACTCGAACTTCCGTCCCACGCTCAAACTACTCGGGCAGATCAACATCGCCGCCGGAAACTTCGCCGAGGTCCTGATGATCTTCGAGCGCCTCCTGAGACAGGCCAAACGTGACGGGGACACCGTCGACACGGTCTTCGCCATGACCCAGATCGCCATCTCGCACCAGCGCCAGCGCGAACTCGCCATCGCCGAGAAGTACTACAACGCCGCGATGGAAGAGGCCAGGCAAGCCGGACTCGATGACCTCGAGACTATCCTCCTCGGCGCGATCGCGACGCTTCGAGTCGACGAGCAGAAGCCCGACGAGGCCCTCCGCTTGCTCGGAGACCGCCTTCGACGCCTCGAAGCCCAAGGCGATCGGCTCGCCATGGGGCCCGCCTGTTTGACAATCGCACTGATCTACGCCGCCAAGAAGGACAACGAGCAGGCGATCCAGTTCCTCGATGCGGCCGTCAAGCTGGCCGACGAGGTCGACGTCCCCTCCGACAAGGCCGCTGCCCTCTACCAGAAGGGACAGCTCTACGTCGAGGCCGGGCGGCTTGACGACGCCCTCAAGGCCTACCGCGAATCCATCGATTGTAGCGAGGAGGGCGAGACCGGCTCGGCCTATCGTGAGATCGCCGGCGTCTACGAGAAGAAGGGCCAGCTCGACGAGGCGATGAAAATGCTCCGAAAGGCCGAGGCCATCCTCTCACGGCGAGAGGCCTATGCACAGCAAGCCAACTGCCTGACCCGGATCTCGAGAATCTACGCCAAGCAGAAACAGGATAAGTCCGCCGTCAAGGCGATGACCGAGGCCGTCGAGATCCTCAGGGACCTCGGCCATCCGGAACTGGCCAAGTACGAGAAGGAACTCGACGATCTCCGAGGGAAATCCGGATCGCCGTAGACCCGAAGTCCTCGCGCTCTCAACGCGCCATCTCCCGCGCTACCTTCGCCAGTGCGTCTCGCACGTCACGCGCAACCACGACCACCGGTCCTGCTGCTCGCCATCACCCACCTCCCTTGTGTGCCAAGCGACCTGCGTGTCTCCAGCGCCGCCGGCCGAGAACGCTGTATGATGGCGCCGCCGACCGACAAGTCAATGGCCGACGCGGCGGCGAGGCGTCCCGCCTCGGAATGACGAATCCAGGTTTCTCAGAGTTCGTTTGCACGTTACCCACGTCGAGTGGAAAATGGAAAAAAAGTCACGACAACGCTTGACGAAGTCGATAAGTTAGGGTATTGTTATACCTAACATTAGGGGAACACGGTCGCGCCGTGAGCCCCCAATCGCGGCTCCGCTGCAGTGGGCTTCTCTCCTCCCGGAGATTGGCTGCGGCGTGCTGGCCGACGACCCTGCTGTGTGCATTGTAATGCCGCCCGCAAGCGGCTTTGTGTCTGCCGTCTCCACTTGGCCGAATCGGGATCGATGAGATCCCGATCGGGACGGCATACCCATCTTGTTGAGCGTATCCATGATCTCGCTCTCGACCCGAAGGAGCCTCTTCGATGCCACCTTCCCGCAAAGCCGCTGAGGAGCACCGACAGCTCACGCCGAAGCAGATGGCCATCCTCACCTACCTGCGGGACTACGAACGGAAGTACGGATACGCCCCGACCCTCCAAGAGGTCGCCGATCACTTCAGCGTCACCAAGGTGACCGTCTTCGAGCACGTCAGCGTGCTCCAACGGAAGGGCTTCCTCCAGCGCCTCCCGCACAAGGCCAGATCCCTCAAGCTCACGTCCCAGGCCGAGTTCCCCGACGACCGACCCACCCTCATCCCGCTGCTCGGCCGAATCGCCGCCGGTGCGCCCGTGGAAACCCTGGAAGACAAGGACTCTCTAGACCTGGAGGAGGTCCTCGCCGGCCACGGAACGACCTTCGCGCTCGAGGTCCGTGGCGTGAGTATGATCGATGAGCAAATCCAGGACGGCGACTTCGTCATCGCCGAACGACGCGAGACCGCCCGCGATGGCGAGACCGTCGTGGCCCTGCTGGAAAACGGCGAGACCACCCTGAAGAAGTTCTACCGCGAGAAAGATCGCATCCGACTCCAGCCGGCCAACCCCGATCTCTCGCCCATCTACGCCAGGGACGTCAAGATCCAAGGGGTCGTCATCGGCGTATTCAGGAGATACTGAGTTCCCCCCAAGCCAGGCCCCCTTCGGCGCCCAAAGCCCGAGAACCCGCGTAGCTCGCGGAAACACCCCTCCCGCGCAATGAGCTCCCTTGTGCGCCCAACTGCCCCCACCGGCAGACTAGTGGGTCGCGATGTTCAGCAGCTCCTGCGCCGAGATGCCCTGCCGATCGCTGTGCCGGACCTCCTGGATCAGCCAGTCGCCCCCTCGACGTACGAACCTCACGTCCCATGAGCTGATGTGGTAGTCGTACGGGAAGTCAGGGGCCTTGTACCGGCAGTGTCCCCGGACGTTTGCCAGAGCCACGTCCCCCTCAACCGATACTTCCGCCTCCATGATCGTGACCTCGTCGATCTCCGCGCGGTTGAAAATGAACGCTAGCCGGTCGAGCAGCTCCGCCTTGGCCATCCCGTCGATCTTGCAGTCATCGGCGAGCGCCCGCCCAATCGTCTCGATCTCCTCGCAGTCAATCGCCAGCGCGATCTCCTCCAGACGTTCGAGGATTCGCTCGCGATCCGTCACGATCACGTGCTGCAGGATCATCAGCAACGCCGCCAGAGCCATCCCACAAACAAACGCCCAGGACGTCACCTTGCCAGGCCGGGCCCACCAGAAAGCCCCGAGGATCGCCAGGATCAGCGCCGACCCCACGAAGAGTATCAGCGGACTCTCGAACAGAATGTGTTGGAGCGCCTGCATGGTTCTCCCCACAGGAGAATCGCTACAACCCCCTGTTGTCAACCGACCGCACTCCCCACGTACGCCCCGAAGCGCGGCGGATCTGGCCCCCTGCATTCGGGGCCGAGGGAATGTAGCCAGGCATGGGATCTATATTTCAGCGTAAGACGCTTATAGGGACCCTCAAGCGATACATTCACACGATAATCACCGATGATCCGCGCAATCCGGTGCATTCCGGTGCATTCCGGTGCACCACCATGATCTCCGATCTGATATCGCCCCGACAGTGACCTCTTCGACACTCCCCAACCTGGACCGCGACCTCAGCAATTCATAGCAATAATGATGTCGACGCGTAAGACGACGTGCGGCGAGTCCCCCGCTGGCAATCGGATGGCCTTTCTCCTTGCGTTCCAAATACAAGCTCAAAAAGAACGACGTGTCTCGTCCCCGCATAAGGCACCGCCGGGGCCCTCGTTACGAAAACCTCTTGACCCAAATCAATTGTCTAGGGCAATATTTCCATTGCTACGGGCTTGACTTCGGCTCATATTAGGTTATTGTTAGGGTACATGACCGGTCGTTCGATGTCATAAGACCTTGGAACCGAAGGCAGTGACACCAATCCTGCATCTGCCTTCGCTTCAATAGAACGTCGCCGGACTTGTGGACAACTGCTGAACCAAGCCCCGGACTTGGGTTCGCCGAGAATGGGCCTTCTGACCAGACGAGGATCTCTGCCAAACAGGACGGTCATGACAATGACACACGCTGCTACGGACGCACTAGTGCTGGACGTGACCAGAGGCAGGAGCCTCAGTCCCTGGTCGGATCGGCTCGCGGAGGTCTGTCATCGGTTCGGCGTCCGTCCGGAGGCCGAGCCCGTCACGATGGTTCACGGCGTCTCGCTCCCGCTCCGTCCGGGTGCCGTCATCGCCGTCGTTGGACCCTCCGGAATCGGCAAGACGCTCCTGCTGAAATCCCTCGCCCGGCGCTGCCCCAGGGGGCGAGACGTCGGGCGGATTCGCTTTCCCCGCGGGCCCGCCGTCGTGGACGCCGTCGCCTGCCGACGCGACTTGGACGAAGCCCTGGACATCCTGACCGCCTGCGGACTCGGCGAGCCCCGGCTCTGGATCCGACGCTTCGGCGAACTCTCCGATGGACAGCGCTTTCGCGCCCGCCTGGCCAGGGCGATAAGCCTGCAGGTCGCCTCGCCTGATCGGGCCGGGCCCTTGCTCTGCGACGAGTTCGGTTCCGTGTTGCACCGCCGAGCCGCCATGGCCCTGGCCTGCAACCTCGCCAAGCTTGCCCGCCGTCGCGCCCTGTCGGTGGTCGTCGCCACCTCCCATGACGACCTCCTGACCGATCTCAAACCCGACGCGGTCATTCGACTGCGGCAGCAGGGGGGGCACACCACGTCCCTGCTGGAACCGAAGGCCGCTCCCCTCAGTCTCGTCCGGAACTTCCGGATCGAGCCGGGCTGCAAGGCCGACTACGAGCACTTCGCGCCGATGCACTATCGGCATCGCGACGAGCTCGGGTTCGTCGATCGCGTCTTCGTCCTTCGCGACGGCGTCGGCGGCGAGCCCCTCGGGATCGTCATATACGCCCACTCCCCCCTGGAGCTGAACCTGCGGAACCGCGCCACGGGAGGGCGGTTTCGTGGGAATCCCAGACGCCTGAATCGCGAAGTCCGCATCCTCCGCCGCCTGGTGATCCATCCGGATATTCGCGGCTGCGGTGTGGGTCACTGGCTGGTCCGCCAAACCCTCCCGGATGTGGGCGTGCCATACGTCGAGTGCCTCGCGGCCATGGGACAGGTCAACCCCGTCTTCGAAAAGGCCGGTATGCAACGGATCGGCGTCTGTGCCCTCCCGCGCGGGCGTCAGCGACTCTTCGACTGGCTCCGCCACCAGGGGGCCGATCCGCTCGCGCCGGACTTCGAGCGCCACGTGACCCGACGCCGCGAAATCCGAAAGACCGTCGAGTACGTCGTCCGTCGCTGGTACGAGGCCACCACCGGTGCCAGGCGAGATCGTGTCGCCACCCAATCGCCGCGATTGCTGTCGCGGACCTTCCGTCAGCTCGCGGGTTCGCGCCCGGTCTACTACCTGTGGCACCGAGACCGAAGACAGTCTGATACGGCAATGGATAAGTCGTGAACAATGTATCGGCCCGGGGACCATCCTCGTGCCGGCGGGAGCTGAAGCCATGAAACGCATCGTCGAAATCGCACGTCTGATCGGCAGGCCGCTGATGTCGCGCAAGGTCCGCGTCGCCATCACCACCGTTGTGTGCGCCTACGCGGCGCAGGTCGGATTGAACGTCAGCGAGGAAATGCTGGTGACGATCCTCTCTTGTGGGGTGGCGATCATCCTGGGCATTGCCCACGAGGACCACGGCCGCCAATCCATTCCAACCGAGGAGCGCGACGAAACCGCCACGACCCTCCCATAGTCACGGCTCCCGCCGGCCGGGATGGTCGCCGACGCCGTCAGTCGGCGACCGCCCGTTCGTTGCACCCTATCGGCGCTTTGGCGTACGATACGGTTCACACTAACGGTCCCTCCGCGGCGCCCGCTTCCAGGCGGCCCGCCGCGCCGACCATCCTCGACACGACAGGAGTCTCACATGTTCGAACCCAGACCTATGTCCAGTCTTGCCGTCGCCTCGGCAATCTTCGTCCTGACAGGAACCGCCTACCCGGCGGAGAAATGTCAGCTCCGCCTGAAGTTCAAGGAAGGAATGTCCAACCGGATCGTGATGACGATCGACACGGACATGAACATGAAGACGAGCGAGTCGTCCCTACCCATCCCGACGCAATCCAAGATGACCCAGGTCATGGAGATGGTGTACCGCGTCACCGAAGTCGCTCCCGACGGCGGCGTCACCCTCGAGATGATCTACGACCGCGTCAAGCAGGCGATGAACATGGCCGGGATGTCCATCTCCTACGACTCGCGAGAAAAGGGCCAAGCCCAGGAGGGCAACCCCATGGCCGCGGCCTTCGCCGCCGCAATGGAGCCGCTCGTGCGACTCAAGTTGATCGTCAAGCTCGATCCGAAGCATCACGTGAAGGAGGTCAAAGGCTTCGATGCCTACGTCAGGAAACTCAGTCGCGGCCCGGGCGGCGGAATGTTGGCGGGACAGATGGGCAAGATGTTTGGCGATAAGCAGCTCGCCGCCATGTTGGACCAGTTCTTCTCGAAATCCCTCCCCGGCAAGCCCGTCGCCGTCGGTGAGTCCTGGGTGACCGACCAGACGCTGGAAATGCCGATGATGGGCAAGCTGTCCCTGAAGACGACCAGCACACTCGAGAGCATCTCCGAACATCGAGGCCGACGATGCGCCAAGATCCTCACGGACGCGAAGATGGCGACCACCCCAACGCAGCCCGCGGCGCAGGCCGGTTCCCCGGCGCGGCTGAAGATCAACTCGGCCACAATGAAGGGCCACTACTGGTTCGACCTGCAAGCAGGGCAGACGATCGACATGCTTACCGATCAAGACATGGATATGTCAATCGATCTCCAGATGCCCGGACAGGCCACGTCGTCCCCGGCCGGCATCCCCTCGATGCGGCAGCTAATGAAGTCGAAGATGCGGATGACCGTCCGTCCCGAGCCCACCACACGACCCAAGTGATAGCGTATCGACGCCATGGCTTCTGACATGCACAGCTCGACGCCGCTCGCGGGACGTGCGGAACACTACGCCGGACAGGTCCGACGCGTCACCGTCATCGGTCTGCTCGTCAATCTCATCTTGTCCGGCCTGAAGCTCCTGGCCGGCCTCATCGGTTCCAGTCAGGCCGTCGTCGCCGACGCCGTCCACAGCCTCTCCGACAGCGTCACCGACGTGGCCATCCTCATCGGTGTCCGCTATTGGTCCAAGCCCCCGGACGACGAGCACCCCCACGGGCATCGGAGAATCGAAACCCTCGTCACGACGCTGATCGGCGTCATACTCGCGTCGGTCGCCCTGGGGCTTACCTACAACTCCGTCGTAACGCTTCGCGACAAGCACGCCAGCCCTCCGGGATGGATCGCGTTCGCCGCCGCGCTCCTCTCCATCGCCAGCAAGGAGATCCTCTATCGTTGGACGGTGCGCGTCGGTCGGCGGATCAAGTCGACGGCCGTCATCGCCAATGCATGGCATCACCGATCGGACGCCCTCAGCTCAATCCCCGCGGCCATTGCCGTCGCCGGCGCCGCCCTCCTGCCCGGATGGTCCTTCCTCGATCACGTCGGCGCTGTCGTCGTCTCCTTCTTCATCCTCCAGGCGGCCTGGAAGATAATGATGCCGGCCCTGGGCCAGCTCATCGACGCCGGCGCGTCCGAGGATGACCTCAAACGGATCAGGGCCCTGGCGATGAGCGTCGACGGCGTCAGGCACGTGCACGCGATCCGAACCCGTTACATCGGGTCGGGCGTTCAAGTCGATCTGCACGTCAAGGTCGACGGGAACTTGACCGTCTACGAGGGACACGACATCTCCGAGGCCGTCAAGCGGCGCCTGCTCGATGACGGGCCCGACATCGTGGATGTCGTGACGCACCTGGAACCCTACAAGGAGACGGACGGTGATGACCAGGGGCAAGCGAATGACGCCTTCCACAAGCAGGCTCATTCAGGCCATTCCTGATTGCCGGCCGATACTCGCCGGCGCGGATGATTCCCTTGCATGCCCTTTCAGAGGAGAGCGGCTCAATGACATACAGACGAGTAACCTTGGCGGTCTTGCTGTGCTCTTCTGCCGGCGTTCTCGTTGCCACGGGGTGTGTCCCGCCGCTCTTCATCGAGCCGAGCCGCGCGGAGTCGACCGGGACGCATACGGTCAACCTGCCGGCCCTGGCGTTCGTGAAGGTCGTGAGCGGCGTCGGCAGCGTAAACGTCCTCGTCGATCCGAACGTCACTCAGACGACCGTGGAGATAACCAGTATCGCGCTGGCCGGCTCCCAGAGCGACGCGGACAGCCTGCTGGCTGCGATGCACGTCTCGGTTACCCAGCCGAAAGACGGCAACGGCAATCTGCTTATCGAGGCGACCTCTCCTGGGGGGGCGATCGCCGACGCCCGATTCTTCCAGTGGTCGGTCGTCGACGGCGTGATGATCATCTCGAGCATCGCGGCCCCGGTCAAGGTGGCACAATACAACATCACCATCACCCTGCCGGCAGGGCACGGGGTCAGTGTCGAGCAGAAGGTGGGCCCGATTCGGCACCAGGCCTTGGAATCTCAGAGCTACCTTTCGGTCGACATGGGGTCGATCTGAACGGACAGCGAACGCGGCGCGGGCTACGGCTTTCAGCCCGGGCGAGACGACTTTCCGCTTGAGTTCATGGCCCTCAATCCCTTCCCGGGTTCCAGGTGATCCCAGCCCTCCAGTCTTCCCCACCGAACTCGTACGCGCCGATGTCGGGCGCCTTGCCCTTGAATCCGTCGGTGATCCCAGGGATCTCACGACCGGCGTCGATCAGCGGTGAGCCGGACCTCGGACGAAAATCGAGCTCATTCGGGTTCACGAGCTGTGGATCCTTGCCTTGGTAGTTGTTGCCGATGTTCTTCCCCGCCGGAAAAGGCGTGCCCTTGACATGCCCCGTGATCGTCAATGCGGCGTTGTTGAGGATCTCGCTGTGCGCGTTCTGTGTCTTCAAGAGCGGCCACTGCTTGCGCCAGGGCTTCTTCGGCTCGGGCTGCGTATGGAGGCTGATGTAGTTGCCCGGCTTGTCCGGCTCGCCGATCTGTAGCACGGTGTTGTTGTGGACCTTGTTGGAGTCGCCCTTGACGATGATGCCGTCCCGACCGCAATCCCATACCACGTTGTGATGTACCGTCAGGCCGCGCGTCTGGTCGTCACCGCGAATACCAAGCCCCTTGTCGAGTTCGGTTCGACACCCGTGCACCCAATTGTGGTGGATGATGGTCCCGGCGCACGTCGGCAGGTGCGTGTAGACCAGCGACACGTCCTTGCAAGCCAAGCCGCCGCTGTACACATGGTTGTACTCGACGACGAACCGCCCCCCGTAGACGCAGATGCCGGCATTGCCGAAGTGGTGGACGGTGTTGTGACGCGCCAAGCCCCCGCCCACCTGCTCGCTCTCAGCAAGACTCATGCGCAGGGGCACGTCCCGAAGCGAACCGTACCAGCAGATGTCGCGGATCAAATTGTCCTCCGCAACGTTGTGCGAGCCCCGCATCATCAGCCCACTCGTCGGGCTGAAGACCAGGCTGCATCGGCGGACCACGTTGTGCGATCCAACGACGCATGTTTGATCCACCCATTCCTCTCTGGTCTGTGGGTCCGAGATACGCCTGGCAAACGTGGGGTACAGGAGGTGGCAGTCCTCGACTGCGCAGTGATTGCACTTCTCCAACCGTAGCGTCGCGCCGAAGAAATGCAGGCCCGAGATCTGGACGTGATCGACCCCGGCCGCGTCAATGCCGTAGTTGCGAACCTTCGCCTCGACCTTGTGCTCGCCGGGGTCCGACCCGTCCAGCGTCCACAGGTAGAGCGTTCGCGTCTTTGTGTCGAGGAACCACTCGCCCGGGCTGTCGAGTGCCTCCAGCTTCCCGGAAAGGTAGTAGCGATCGTCCTCCCAGCCCTTCGCGTGCTTGGCGTAATGAGTGATTCCTTCGAGATCTTTCGCGTACTCGAAGGCCTCTTCCCCCGCGCCGTGCTTCGAGACCGTCCGCGTCCAGGTGAAGAACTGATGCGCGACGTTCAGCGTCGCGCGGCCCCCCGTCCAGTCGATGCCGGTCTTGGCCAGTTCCGGGTCGACCAGCTTCCCGTAGCAGCTTCCCGTCCTCGCTCGAGCCCACCTCGATCGGTCCCAGAGATCCTCCGGGAATTGCATGTTCGGCCATCGGGCCTCGACCATCATTCGCCCGTCGACGAAGAGCTGGATGAAATCGCTCTTGACCCGCGCCTGGTGAATCTTGCCCTTGTAGACCTTCCACGGGCCGGCGATCCGTTGGGTGCCACTCAGGACGACAGTCTCGCCCGGGGCGGCAGTGAATCGAATCGGCCGGCCCGGTTGTCCGGAACCCCGAAAACGAATTGTCTCCCGGTACGTACCGCTTCGGACAAGGCAGGTATCCCCGGGCTCAACGGATTCGGCGGCCCTCTTGAGGGTTCGCATCGGCTTGGCCTTCGTGCCGGGGTTCGCATCGCTGCCGTCCGGAGCAACGTAGTACTCCGCTGCCCATATCCCTGCCCCTGTCATCATTGACGCGATCATCGGCGCCAGGATCATTGCCGGTTTCATGACTGCCCTCCTGCGCACGTCGGGTGTCGCCCTGATTCATCGGTTTCTTCTAGGGTGTTGTCGCGGGGCCGGCAATCCGGTCGAGTGAGATCCGGGCGCTGCGGCATGTGGGATCTCGCTTGAGGATCTCCTCATAGTGCCGAATCTCGGATGCGCGAATCTGTTCAGGCGTCCTTGTCAGTGCCTGTTGACTTGCCGTCGCTCGGGACAAGGCGGGCAGGACTTCCCTGGCCAGGAAATCGGCGATCGCCTCGGCCGCCATGGAGTGGCCCAGGGGCGTGGGGTGCGTGTCGCGTGGCAGTGTCACCTCCTTCTCGCTTCTGCCCACGTACGTGTCCTTCAGATCGAGGTAGGGGATCTTCAGGCGTTGGGCGATCTCGGCCGTTCGCCGGTGCTCCTCGGAGAGAGGGTAGTCATCCAGGTGGTGCATGTACGGGAAGCGCACCAGGACATAGGTGGCGCCGCCCTCCTCCACGAGCTGCTTCATCGACTCGATGGCATAGGAGACGATTCGCCAGGACCGTTCCCGCATCTGCGGTGTGGCTCCTCCTTGCATGTATGCCACCACGCGCCGGTTGCCGAGGATCCAACGGATCTTCATCTCGACGAAGGCGACCAGACGCGAGTATTGCGACAGCCATGACCGGCCGCGCAGTAACTCCAGAACCGGTCCCAGGTCCTTGTAGAGGTCGATATCTACGTCATTGGCCGTCATCACCTGGATCACCACGTTCGGGCGGATCTGATCCCGCGTGCGATTGAAGATGGCCCACTCCCGAATCAGATCCTCCCCGGTCTTGCCCAGGTTGATGGTCTTGCAGCGATATCCTCGCCGCCTGAGCAGTTCGCCTGTCTTGCTCACGAATCCCTCGTGAGGCTGCACGCCGAAGCCAAAGGTGAAAGAATCACCGATGAAGGCGATTCTCAGCGTATCCGATTCGGCAAGAAGGCCCTGCAGCTTCATCGCCTGCAGATCCTCGGGAATGATCTTCTCTACCGGGAGGACCTTGACGGGCATTTGTGTGGAGACGTCTAGCACGCGGAGGGCCAGTTCGGCGACCATGCACGCAAGCAAGACGCTGCCGCAGATCGTGGCGACTCTAATCCTGAGCTTATGGGATCTTCGCATGATGGCCCCGTTCATGTTGGCCGATACACGAGGAGACAAGGAACTCCGGAGCCCCGCGGGGACAGACACCGCAAGTCGACGATCCGACGGTGCGGAACGGCACTTGTCCTTTGGCGCGGGGCCCGTCTATGAACTCGCCCGCGGCGCATCTTTGCCGCTCGCCACGATCCGATCGGCTCGCCGACTAGACTTCATCCTTGATCACCCACGGGTCTCGATACGTCCGCCTGACCAGCTTGTTCGCCTCGTCACAGTTGGTGAACTGCTCCTTCTCGCCATCCCACAGAAGCTTCTTGCAGCCGACCCGCAAGCTGATGTTGCCGAGATTGCACAGCGTCGTCGACTTGTGGCCGTTCTCGATGTCGCCGTTCGGGCGCTCACCGTTGCGAATACACTTGATGAAGTCGTCCTGATGCCACGTGTTGCCCTGGATCCCGTGCGCGTGGGCCGCCTCGATCGAGCCGGGAATCTTGTGGACCGCCTTGGTCTCCTTGCCGCTCTTGTCTCGTGTAATGACCGTGGCGCTGATCGTGCCCGGCTTGAATGCTTGCCAGCCCCCGCCGTGCCGACCGAGCATCATGATCTCCTTGGTGCCGTAGATCTCGATGCGAGTCGAGTTGAACGGCCAGTCGGGGAAGTAGTCGCCGTCGCGGACACGCATGTCAGTCTTGTGGATGTAGGGCGTCCACATCGCCAACTCGAACGTCATCGTCAGATCGGGGAACTCATAGACCACGGTCTGAGTGTCCGGCGCGTCCAGGGGATCATCCACCGCGAACTTCCCGCCGTAGCAGTAGACCCCTGTGGGCGACCGCGAATCGAGGACCCAGTTCGCAAGGTCCATCTGGTGAACGCCGTCGTTGATGATGTCGCCGCCGGAGTAGTCCCACCACCAGTTCCACCTCAGGCGATCGGGGTTGAATGGGCGCATCGGGGCCGGTCCAAGCCACTTCTCCCAGTCGAACCCCTTGGGCGGGTCGCAGTCGCCGTGGGCCTTGAAGCTGCTCCGCTTCTGAATCATGTTGTACACCTTGATCATGTGCACCTTGCCGAGCTTGCCCGACTTGATGTACTCGATGCACTTTCGCATATACTCGCAGCTTCGCGATTGCGTCCCGAGCTGGACGACCTTCTTGTGCTTTCGGGAGGCCTCAACCATCTTTCGACCTTCCCAGATGCTGTGGCTGGCCGGCTTCTCGACGTAAGAATGCTTGCCGGCCTGAGCGCCCCACACCACCGGCAACGCGTGCCAATGGTCGGGCGTCGCGATGACCAGCGCGTCCACGTCTTTGTCGTCGAGCATCTTACGGAAGTCCGCGACCGCCTTCGGGGCCTTGCCCTGCGCCTGCTCTACCAGCCCGACGCCCCTCTTGAGTCGGCCGTCGTCGATGTCGCAGACGTAGGCCACCTCACAGTCCCTCACCTTGGCGGCTCGCTGGGCGAACTTCTGCGTCAGGTAGGACCCGCGCCCGCCGATGCCCATGCATCCGATGATGACCCTATCGTTGGCTGATTGGCCCCTGGCCGTCCGTGTCAGCGTCGCGCCGGCCGTCAGCCCCACCGTGGCGGCGGCGGAGCCTTGAAGGAAACGTCGTCGATTGATCGGTTCTGGTTGCACTTGTGTAGCCTCCTTTGGATCGCGGCGACCCCCCGGGTAGGGGACGCTCGCACAAGGGGAGTCTCTCCGCCGCTGCGTACCGGGATAATGGACGCTGCGCGATGCGAACCGGATCGAAACGGCCTTGGGTAAACGTCTTCCGTAGACCGCAAGCCCATCTCTCATGCCCGAGATTCGGGTCGCCTCTGCGCCAAGGCAGGCATTCTAACAGAAATCGCCGATCGAACTAGGACACGCCCGATCGAAAAGGGGGCTGCCGTTCGGCGCCCCTCGCTCTCATCGCGGCAGGATCGCTAGCGGCCCAGGCCCGCGTGCTCCGGAAGTGCAGCCGAGCCTTACTCCCCGGCCGAGGTCTTCCGTGCGAGTGGGCATCAGGGCTTGCAGCGCAATTTCCTGTGCGCGTTTAGTCGCCCTAATCGATATGAAATGCCGATCAACGCGAACGATCGGGTAGGATGTCGTTCCAAAGGCCGCTCATTGCGGATCCTTTGCAGTGCCAACTGACGGTTTTCAGTGTAGATTCAGGCCAAACCTGTCGATGAAAACCCTGCGCGACAAGGGAACCGCGGAGTGCAAACCGGTCCCGATGGCGTCGCCGCTGACGACTGACCTGCAATTCCGGATGGGGACGGACTCTTGATTCGGTAGCGTTTGGGCGGAAGCGATAGGCGTAGGAACCGACGCGGCCACGAGAGAGAACGTCACCACGATGCTCACGAAACCTATCCTCTCGACGTGACGTTGTGTTCGGCGTGTCTTTCCGCGGGTGATTCCAGGGGTCTTCGGGAACGACGGGAATGGTGCTCCGGCCCCGTTGCTGTATCGGGCCACCAATGCCGGAGCAGTGCGACCGCGCGCCCGCACAGCGAGGTAGCCATGTCACGACAAGGGCAATCCGCTGCTCTTCCGAACGAATCGACTGGCAGCTTGCGACCGCCTCGTGACTGGTCTGAACTGGGAACGCGGATCCTCGACGCCGCCGCTCTGTCGGTGGCATTGCACGAATGCCTCTCGACCGGAAGCCGCGCATCAGGGAGTCCGACACGCCGGGATGATTCGCGATCCCAACTCTTGGGGAAGCCTGCGCATCTGCGGGGCCGACGCCGACCGCGCCCCTTGTCCGAGTCGTTTCTGGAATCCGAGGAAGATAACTGACCCGTCGTCAAGCCCGTCGCGCCGAGCGCCGGGAGCGCCGTATGCCGACGGCTCCGGAAAGGGTCAGTAAGGTGAGCAGCACGGGCGAAAAGCCGTCGAAGCCGCACTTGAACACCGCTGTCACTTGTCGATTCGCGTCCATCAGTATCTCGATCGTGCTGTTCGAATCGATAAGGGCATAATTGGCGTCTCCGGGAAAGTTGGGGTCGAAGATCTGCCAGTGACTGAATTGTTTGCCCGCCTCCGCCAAGCCCGTTAGTGTCACTTCGGTACCCGAGGGGAACGACGGGCTCTGGGGATCATCCGGCTCGGGCTCGATCAACACCTCACCGAGCGTCTCGTTGACCGTACTGAGTTCCAGTGTTCGATACGCGCCGGGCGTGGCCCGGAGCGAGTAGATCCAGTACCGATACTCGGTCCAGGCGGCTTCGGAGACGACCTCGAGTCGGACGGTGATGCTCGTCTTACCTTGTGTCAGGTCCGTCGGAACCATGAACTCGGAGTCGCGGAAGTGGTAGTAGGCGTTGCTCCCAGCGTCGTACCACACGCCCGCATAATCGTCGTCAACGTACACCCGCGCCTCCTGTCGCGCGAAACGGTAGTCCATTCGCCTTCGGATGAGCACTCCCTCGTTGTCCGGGGCGATGTTGACCGCGAACTCGCTACTTCCGGAAAACCACCGACCATAATCGAGAATCGTTGGCAGTACCGAGCCTTCGTTCCCCTCGTAGTAACCGATCGTAAAGCCCTGCCAGGTCTGTCCCGTGACCGCGTATCCGTGCGCGACCTCCGAGTTGCTGTCGCAGACGTTGAGATTATCCGTCAAGACCGACAGCGGCTCCGGACTCTTGTAGTAGAAGGCCACACTGCAGATATCCGGCGTACAGACGAAGTTCCACCCGCCGTGCTGGATCCCAACCTTGATCGACGAGGTGAACGGAATCAGATCGCCCAGGAAGAATCGATAGCACGACGTGGTGTCGTGGTCGCCGGGCTCGTGCATCGGATTTCCGTGAACCGGTAACGAGAACGGGCCATGATTGAAGTACCAGCCGCCGTTGTAGAAGTCCTCGGTCCCCGTACCATAGAGCGCCGGCGTCGAGCTTCCGTCCACGTAGATTCTTTCGTCGCCCTCCAAGTAGGCGCGAGAGGCGTCCTCCGATCGCATGACCTGCATCACGCCGACGAAGTGTCCGGCGCCCGTCTCCTCCAGGACGGTGTAGTCGTGCTCCGGCGACGTGGGGGTCTCGCAGAGCCATTTCGCGTGGAAGCGACCGACGCCCCGCGGCGGCGTCGCCAGCGGGGTGTACCCGACGGCGTAGCTCACGCCGACGACTTCGGTGTCACCGGTGTTCACCAACTCGAGGGTCGCTGCGCTCTCGAACGGCATCGGAAAGAAGCAGTACAAACGCTCGCCATCTATCCCGACCGGCAGCGCGTGAACCGACTCGGCGCCATTCCCCGAGCCGAAGAACCCCGCTAGAGGTGCGTCTACCGACGGACTCGACGCGCCGTCCCAGGAACCTCGCAACCGGACGTCTCCGAGGAGCCGCGCTGACTCTTCCCCAGGCGCTAGCCCTGGAATCGTCAGCTCGATCCGCTGGAGGATGCCCGGTGACTGGATCGCGCAAAGCGTCACGGTTCCGCCTGGTGGCAGGTTGACGGTCTCGCTGATCACCTGGTCGGGCGCATCGCTCTTGGGATCCGTGCCGGCGCTGCTCCAGAGGGCCCGAACGATCGACGTGTCTTCCTGCCCGGTGAACGTCGTCACGTCGGTCGCGTCTATGAATCGCTGATACGTGATGTTGTGGTAGTTGACGTCCAGGCCGCTGGTCGTCGTGATCCTGCAGCCTTCCCTGAACGGCATGGGCACGTAGCAGTAGTACCCTCCGGACGAGACCGCCTCGTTACCCACGAGAGGCGAGAGGAACGGCACTTGGTCCCCGCTGAAGAAATCGACGAGTCGCATGTCGACAAGGGGCGTGGCCGCGCCGTCGAAATAGATGCGGATGCGGGCGTCTCCCGGGCTCGTGCTCGTGAACCAGATCCGGCAGACGCACCCCGGCCCCTTGACGTCGAGAAGCACGTCCTCCCCATCCACTGATTCGAGAAAGTTGTTTAGATCGCCGTTGCCGCCCCCGCGATCGTGACTGGAATACTGATAGGTCCTGACGCCCTGGCGAAGGTGACCGAGGAGATCGAATTGCTCGAGGCCCGATAATCCGAACGATCCGGCGGGGGTGACTTGACCTTGGCACGGCATCCACGCGAGGCCCAGCAGTAGCATCGCGGCAACTGGGCTCGCCCGGTCCGACATCCCTCCGCACCTCCGTTCGTCTTCACAGTCCCCACACGCCAACGGGGAAAGACTTGCCGACGTCTTGAGGGCAGACAACGCCTCCAAACGCACCGCCGCAAGCATCCCCTGAATGATATCACGGACGGTCCGACCGTTTCAAGTCAGAGTTGTGCTAAACGTCAACCGGCCTCGCCATTGTGGTTCACCCGTCTCCAGATCCGCGCGCTAGCGGCGCCCCTGATGCGGATCTCGTGCACGCGCTCGAAGCCCGGCAGCTTCCGGTCCAACCCCCCGTCCAACGGCTGCAGGTCGACGACATAGTCAAATCCCTCCAGCCGATTCGGATCGGGCGGCCACTCGAACCGGAACCCCTTGGACTGGGCCCCTGGCGACCTCTGGTACTCGAACGCCAATACCGGGATCGAAAGCTTCCACAAGATCGGTCGGCGCTCGGGGAAGACGACCGCCACCCGACCACCTCGTGCATCTGTTCCCCCCAGCCACTCCACAATCGGGCGAGCCGCCTGGAACTGCATGTTGTCCGGCCGGAAGCTCGGGCTGAGAACCAGGCTCTTCTTCCACTCCGACCCGTCCAGAAGGTAGTGGGGGTGGCACGCCACGAGCCGGACGCCCTGTAGGACGAATAGCGCCGCAAGGAGTGCCATCACGGCGACCTCGCCCGAGACGCCTCGGGCTGCGATCGGCTGAACCAGTGCCACGAAGACTCCGCCGGCCAGGATGTGGACCAGCGGGAGAAGGGGCATCAGGTAGTAAGCCGCCTTGTGATGTAGCAGGACGACGGCTGCCGCGTATACGACCATCGTCGTCAGGATCAGTCCCGTTCGTTCTCGGTTCCGCCGTCGGCAGGCCGAGATGAAACCGGCCGCGGCCAGCACGTTAATGGGCAACTTCGTGTAGATCATCAAGACCTGAACGATTCCCAGAAGGTCGAGCAGGTAAAGGGGCTTCGCGTCGGCCCTGCCCCCGAACCCGCGCCACCATTGGGCCAGGCCGTACAGTATCTCCATCCGCAGGTGATACGGTGTGCTGAACGCCGCGACCACGGCGCCACCCACGGTGACGTTCACGGCTATCCAGATCAGACACTCCCGACCGAGTGTCCACGGGCTTCGCACCACCCAGGCGAATCCCGCAAGGTAGACGGCCAAGGCGATGAGCCAGATCGCGCAACGGTCGTCCGTTCGCAGGTGAGCCGTAACCGCCGGCCAGAAGAACACCGTGACCAACGGCAGCAACAGTCCGACGTGCAGGAGCGTTGCCCATAGAAGTCGTCGTCGCGCCGCCGGCGGCGTCAGATCCTCTTCCCCCCCGCCCCCGCGCAGTCGATAGGTCACCGTATAGGCGATGCAAACGGGCCATAGAAGGATGGCGCTGATCTTGGCGCCGAATGCCAGTCCGAACGCTGTTGCACATCCCATCATGGCCCGACCGCCGCTGCGTCGTACCGCCAGACTCAACAGCCATAGCGCCAAAACGAAGAAAGTCGTAACATACGTATCCCCCGTCGTGACGGCGCAACGACTCCACCCGATGTGTATCGGCGAAAGCCCGAACGTTGCCGCGGCGAACAGGCCCGCCCAGTGCCCGAAGACCTCACGACCCAGCGCATATGTCGCCAGGACGCCGATCGCTCCGAACACCGCCGCTGTCGCCCGTGCGACCACAAGCTGGTTTCCGGGTAGGCGCGGCCAGCCGAGGACGAGTACCATGCCCAAGCCCGCCACCGCGGGCAAGGCGACCGACCACCGTCCTAGCGGAGCAGGGCCAGCCATCAGCAGCGCTAGACAGGCAATCCCGATGCACGAGCCTAGCGTGATCAGCGCGATTATCGGCGATCCCGTGACCTCTCCCGCGTGTCCCCAGAATCGATCCACCCCCGGCTTGCTGCACAGACGAATGGCTAGCCCCGTCAGGTAGTAGGGGAGCCTTGCCTGACTCGGGTCGGCTTGGTCCAACCACTTGTGATTCTGGAACGGGTTGGGGTTCTCCGCGTGCAGGATCGACGTGGGGATGTCGAGGGGTTCGTCCCCAAACAAGGGAATCGTCCCGATATCATACAGTCGAACCGACAGCGCAACGGTCACGACGGGAATCAGCGCGAGCCAAGGGTCGCGCATACAGTCCCCAGCCAGGCTTGTCCGGCTTGCGCTCAAGATTCATGTCCCGCGGCGTGCCTTACGTGACGGCCGCTTCCTCCAACAGGTCCGCCGCCACCGACGGCCCCGGAGGCGCGGGCGCGAGTCGTTCCAGCCTTATCGCCATGGCGACAAGGTACATGGCCGCGCCCCCGTAGAGCGTCGCCGTGAATCCCCATCCCATGCTGACCAAGACACACAGAAGAGCCCCGAAAGTGGTTGCCACGGCGTTGATGCCCCACGCCCAGGCCACCAGCGACGGTCCCAGACGATCCGCGATCCGGATACCCGTCGGAAACGGCATCCCCATCAGCATGGCCAGGGGCGCAAGGGCCAGAACCGTCACCGCGCAACGCGACGCGTGACCCAGGAACATGAGTTTCGGCATCACGTTGTCGGCGAAGCCGACCTCGGCGACTACTGCCGCGGCCAGCGCCGGCAGAACGAACGCCAGCATCCGGGGCGTCGCCCGGGCGATCCGCCCGGCCAGAAGGCTCCCGAGCCCGGAGAAGACCAGGATCGCGAACAACGTTACTGCCATGGCGTAGACTGGGCCCCCCACGAACACCGTGTACTTCTGCAGCAGCGTGATCTCCACGGTGATGAAGCCAAGGCCGAGGCATCCGAAGAACACCCATACCCGCGCCTTGCCCCGTGTCTGTCGCATCGTACGACGACGCACCACCAGCGGACCGAGGATGAACAACCCGGACAGGGCGAGGATCTGGATCATGCTGAACAGCAGGAACACGAGCGCCATGGGCAGCAGATCGAACTTGCCTTTCCCTGACTTCTGCCCCGACGTTCCGCCCGGCAATAGGGTCCGCCATCGCTGGTACTGGAAGAAGAAGGGGTCGTTGTCGCTAATCGGGCTGATGTTGTAAGGGTACGTCTCGATGATCTCATCCCGCTTCGATGCGTCCGCTCGAATCAGATCGTGAAATGGGTTCTCGCGAGCCGTGAACGGGTCATGCAAGATCGAAAACCCCAGTCGTGCCGCCCATTGACGACATGCGTTCACCTCCTCCGCCGTCAAGGGCGTCTTCTTGAGCAGTGTCTCGGCCCAAGACCGGTGTTCCTCCGGCACGCCCGCCACGACCATCATATGACGGTAAGGCTCGTCGACCCCGAGCCGACGCATCGCCTCCATCTGTATGGCTACCAAACGCAACGTCTCTCGCGGTGGAGTGAGCAGGAACCGCGAGAAGGACAGAACCGCGCCCTCCTTCATGCATCGCCAGTAGTCGTACATGGCCTCGACGGTATAGAGGTAGCTCTCCGAAAGGGCGTAAGCGCCGGTCGACACGGCCGTGAACGTGTCTACCCCAGAGAGCTGGATCACGTCGAAACGCTTGTCCGTTGTCGTGAGGTAGTGCCGGCCCTCCGACGTGACCAGGTGGACATCGGGACGGTCGAAGATCCGACCCGCGAAGTCGGCGTGACGCCGCTTGACGGCATCCACCACCACGGGATTGATCTCCACCCCCTCAATCCGCCGCGCCCCGTGGCGAAGGGCGATCAACACGTCGATTCCGCCGCCTACCCCGATGATTAGCGCGTCGTCCGGCCGCGGCTTGACCACGTAAGGCGCCCCCTGGAGATAGTAGTCTAGCGCCGTGACCTTTCCGACGTCTCCGTCAGGCACGCTGACGATCCCGGTTGGCGCCGTCCCGTCTTGAAGCACCACGCGGATCGGGACGTTGCGAAGCTTCGGATCGCAATTGGGGGAAAGTTGACCGCCGAAACCCGAAAGTATGTTGAAGGGACTCAAGACGTCGACCCGTGCCACGACGTGCCAGCGAGTATCGTGTGGCGGCATCGTCAGGGCCCGAGGAAACTTGTCCGGAGGGATGAGGACGGGGAAGAACTCTCTGCGAGTCGCCAGTACCCCGACGACGAGCGCGCCGACTACGGCGAGCCGGGACGCTCCCCAGACGAGCCGCCCGCCACGGCGATCGGCGTACACGACCGACACCACCGCCCCGGCCAGACCCGCGCCGTAGATCGTCGATTCAACCCCCAAGTGGTTGATCCCCGCGATCGACAACAGGGCCCCCGTCCCCGCCCCGAGCAGGTCCGCGAAGTAGAGTCGGTGAATGGCGGCGCCCGCTCGGGATATGAGGTATCCTATGCACACCCCCGCGAAGAAGAACGGTATCCCAAAGAGGAGATACAGTAGTAGGAGCCGCACCGCCATCTGCTGGAGCCCATCGTCGGGGCCCGCCCCGGATTGCAGCTCGATCTTGGTGGCTAGGGCCAGCGCCGCAAAGGTGCTCGCGCAGAACCCTAAGGCGTACCGAGCCACGACCCGCTCATGGAACTGCCCCCCCCAGAACCGCTTGGCGATTGTCAGATAGCTGCTTGCCGCCCCAAACCCCAATAGAGCCAAACTGATGATGACGTACGCGAAGTGGTGCCATGCCATCACGGATAGCACCCGGGTCAAGGCGACTTCAAGAACGAGGACGGCCCCCGCCAATAGGAACAGCGCGACCGAGGCGCTGCGAACGCTTGGTATGGGAGCCCTCTCTTGCATCAAGTCTTCCGTCGCCTGATCCCCGCGGCCGAACCGCTGTGCCGCTCCGCTGCATCCCCAGGAACGATCGAAAGTGATGAATTGCCGAAAACATCATCCCGATTGAACCGGCGGACGTCAAATGAACGGTAGTCCTCCAGTCGAGCGGGCCCCGACGTCGGGCCCGTTAGCCGCAAGAGACCGGACGACAGTTGCCCGAACTGCCCATCTGCCTCCACCCCGATCCCCCTGACGCGCAAACTCTGCTGCCAGGAGGCGGATTCTGCGCGATGCCGGCTCCTCCCTTACAGGCCACTACGAATCGAGCCTGCTTGTTTGTCCTACTATAAGGAACGTTTTCCCAATTGGTTGTGGCATCAGGTGGCCCCCGCGGCGAATTGAACACTCGCTCGAATCACCTCTTGGCACGCCGCCTGCCTTACAAGACCGACGCTAGCCTTTCGCCGGGGTAGCACGAGGCAAGAGATGCGCCGATTCGACTCACTCAAGGATGCCCAAGGCAGCGAGCCCGCCAAGGATTGGTCGGAGCTCGGACGTCGCGTGCTGGAGACCAGCAGGATCGCGACGGCCGTGCATATGGCCAAGCGGGCACGTCGAATCGGCCAGGGCGGCGCGGCGGAGGACTCGCCGCGGGCAACACAGGGTGGATGACCCATGCTCTACGGACTGTGGCTATCGGCCGCAGGCTTGCAGGTCAATCAGCATAAGCAAGCCGTCATCGCGAACAACCTGGCGAACGTCGACACGGTCGGATTCAAACGAGACCTTGCGACGTTCCAGGAGCGCCGCATCGAGCGCGAGACCGCCACGGGCGGCATGCGATTCCGGCACCCACTGCTGGACGGATTGACCGGCGGCACGTGGCAGAACCCGACGACCACCGACTTCACCCAGGCGGCCCTCCAAGACGGCGGCCTTCTGGACTGCGCTGTCGACGGCGACGGGTTCTTCACCGTCCGCGTCGGCGACCAGACTCGCTACACCAGGGACGGACGCTTCACCCTCAACGAGAACGGGGACCTTGTCACCGTCACCGGTGGCCACGCCGTGCTCGACCAAGCGGGCCAGCCCATCCACATCGGACGCGCGCCGTCCGACTCCATCGGAATCAACACCGCCGGGCACATCATGATCGGCCAGCGCCAAGTGGCGTCGCTGGGGTTGGTGGATTTCACCGACCGTAGCCGGCTGGTCAAGGCCGGCGGGAACACGTTTGACGGCAGTTTCGCCGAGCAGACCGAGGCCAAGGGCCAAGTCAGGCAGGGACGCATCGAGAGTTCCGGAGTGGAATCCACCACCGAGTTGGTGCAGATGATCGAGGCCTCCCGACTCTACCAGCTCAACGCCACCATGATCTCGTTCCAGGACGGGATGTTGGGCAGGGCGGCTAACGATGTCGGACGCGTTGCCTAGCGACGCGTCTCTTGGAGTAGGCGGAGCCTTCAGGACAGGTTAGGAAGGACCACGAGCAATGGCCGTTACCGCATTACACGCCGCAGCGTCGGGGATGAAAGCCCTGGACACCAAGTTGAACGTCCTGGCCAACAACCTGGCGAACGTGAATACGGTGGGCTTCAAACGCTCCCGGACCAACTTCGAGGACCTCCTCTACCTGATCGCCCGTCAGCCAGGACTGCAGAACGCCGACGATCGTTTCGTTCCTCACGGTATCCAGCTCGGCCTGGGCACCCAGGTCAGCGGGACCCAGCTCGACTTCGCGCAGGGCTCACCCGACCCGACCGGGCGCGCCCTCGACCTGACCATCGAGGGCGACGGCTTCTTCCGCGTGCTCTACAACGACGGCGGGCAGGAAGTCACCGCCTATACACGGGCGGGAAACTTCACACGTAACTCCCAGGGCGAGATCGTCCTGGGCAACAGCATCGGCTCGCGGCTCGACCCTGGCATCACGATCCCCGACACCGCAGCCGAGATCCAGGTCAGCCCCAACGGGCTGGTCCAGTATCGCGAGCTCGGGCAGCCGAACATGACCGAGGCCGGTCAGATCCAGTTGTCACGATTCGTCAACCCCGAGGGACTCCGACAGATTGGCAAGAACCTCTACTTGGTCACGGACGCCTCCGGCGACCCCGTCGACGCCAACCCGGGGGAGCAGGGGGCCGGCACGATCCTGTCGGGGAATATCGAGATGAGTAACGTCGACCCAGTGCGGGAACTGGTTCAACTGATTCTTACACAGAGGGGATTCGAATTGAACTCGCAGACGGTCAAGTCAGCGGATGAGGCGCTGCAGACCGTCTCGAACTTGAGAAGGTTCTAGCCATCGCCGGGCTGGTAAGCGCCGGTTCGCCATAACGGATTGAGCGAGCCGGTAGCAGGACGCTGAGATGCATCGCAAGGATTGCGACAGCCTAACCTCCCCGAGAAGCGGGATACGACGCCGAGTCGCCCTGGGCGCGATTGCCGCGCTGGTCTTGCTGGACGTTGTTCAGCCGGCCGCCGCCGCGGCCGTCCGCCTCTGGCCCAAGACGGTGGTCGATCAGGACGTCGTCCGCGTCGAGGACGTCGCGCAAGTCCTCAGCGTCGTCCCCGACCAGGCCGCTCGTTTCGGCGAGGTCGTCATCAAGTCCGCTCCCAAGCCCGGACAGGACACCGAAGTTACCCTGGAGGAGCTCCGCGACGCGCTGATCCGCTCGGGCGCCAACCCGATCGAATTCACCGTTCGAGGCTCCGTCCGATGCCAGGTCGTCCGGGCCCTCACACTCAACGAGGAAAGCGCATCGACCGAGGCCCCCGCCGAGTCCAAGTACTGGTGGCCCGGCGAGCAGCCTGTTGATCAGGGGCAGCCCACGAGCCAGCCCGCCGAGTACTACGCCGACGAGATCACCGTGGCCGTGCCCGCCGCCGAGGAGATCCGGACCCTCGAGCAGGTCCTCCGGGAGTACGTCATCTCGAAGACCGCCCACTTCGGCGGAGAGGTCCATCTCCGATTCAGCTCGAACGCCAGGCAGGCCCTCTCCCTGACCAAGCCCGAGTATGACTTCCGAATCCATGCCGGCGCCGAGCCCCGTCTGGGCACCTACGGAATGAAGCTGGAAGTCGACGTCCTCAAGGACGGCAAGATCCAGCAGACCATCCCCATGGTCATCGGCGTGTCGGTTACGCTGCCCGTCGTCGTCGCGGCCAAGCCCATCAATCGCGATCAGGTCATTCGCGAGCAGGACGTCGCGATCGAGAACCGAGACTTCTTCCACGCCGACCGCATCGGGATGATCGAACTACCCGCCGCGATCGGGCAAGTGTCCCGGACCTTTGTCCGCAAGGGCGAGATGATTCAACGTCGCGAGCTCAAGCCGAGACCCCTCATCAACCGCGGAGACCTTGTGACGGTTTGGTCCGAGGTCGGCGGGCTGAGGGTCAAGACCGTCGCAAAGGCACTCGAGGCCGGCACTTTTGGCGAGAACATCGAGGTCCGAAACGAGGCCTCCGGCTCCAAGTACGTGGTCACCATCACCGGCCCGCAGAGCGCAAGGGTTCTCGATTCGCAGCGGTCGGGCGGCCAGGGCGATCAGGTGAGCATGATGAGCCTTTCAGGCCGGGAGGGACGGTAATGCCATGTGACGTCCGAATCCTGACCGCGGTCGCGGCCACGCTCTTCGGCGCCGCGTCGGTCGCCTCTGCCCAGACGTCCTCGCTGATGTATCGCAGTCGGACCGTCGCCAGCACCCAGCCGTACCGCGGAGAAGACACCCAGCCGCTGACCCAGGGCTACCAGGGGATGCAGCGCCGCGCCGTGTCGCCCGCCACGAAGACCCTTCAGCGCGTCAGCCTGATGGCCGTCGTTCCCGAGCCGCCCCGGCAGTTCAGGGAGCACGACCTCATTACCATCATCGTTCGACAGCACAAGAAGTACGAGGGCGACGCCACCACTGACAACAAGAAGGACGCCAACTTCAACGCGATCCTCGACGCCTGGTTCCGAATCCATGACGGAAAGTGGGTGCAGCAGCAGTTCGGCGGCAACATTCCGGAGATCAAAGGCAAGTTCGGCGGCCAGCTCAAGGCCGACGGCAAGTCCGAGCGTGAGGACAAGTTCACCGCCCGGATCACCGCCGAGGTCGTCGACGTCAAGCCGAACGGAAACCTGGTGCTCGAGGCCTCCTCCCGTGTCAAGAACGACGAGGAAGAGCAGATCCTCACGCTCTGTGGGGTCTGCAGGGGCCTCGATGTGGCGCCGGACAACACGGTGCTCAGCACGCAGTTGGCGGATCTTCAGATCATGGAGAAGAACACGGGGGCGGTTCGCGACGCGACCCGCCGTGGTTGGATTCCCAAGACGTTGGACTTCTTGAGGCCGTTCTAGCGAGGTGATCGCCACGATGCGCACGAAGAGCCTGCTCATCCTGACCGCAACGGCCGTTGTCCTCATGGCCGACGCCGCGCGGGCGGCAAAGATCAGCGACGTCTCCCGTCTCAAGGGATGCCGGACCAACAAGCTCGTCGGGCACGGACTCGTCCTCGGGCTCAAGGGTACCGGCGACGGCGACAAGTACGCCCCCGCCATCCGACCCCTCGTTCAGGTCCTCGAGCAGTTCGCGAACCCCGTGCTCAATCAGGAAGACCTGAAGAACACCAAGAACGTCGCCATCGTCATCGTCGAAGTGACCCTCCCGGAGAACGGCGTCCGCGAGGGCGATCGCGTCGACGTGCAGGTCTCCGCCATCGGTGCCTCCAAGAGCCTTATCGGCGGGCGTTTGCTCATCACCCCGCTGCTCCAAGGTGCCGACAAGAGCGACACTACCGTCTACGCCATGGCCTCCGGAGCGCTCGTGACCGATGTCGAGCATCCCACGACCGCCGTCATCAAGGAGGGGGCCACCCTCGAGGTCAGCATCCTGCACAACTACCTGGCACAGGGTAGGGAGCTCGAACACCACAGCACGCTGCTCAAGCCGGAAGACTACTACCTCACGCTGGTCCTCAACGACGTCCACGCTGAGTGGTCGATGGCCAATACCGTCGCACAGATCATCAATCAGGAGGCCGCGTTCCCGGCTCAGGACAACAAGGACAAGCAGGCCAGTCAGGAGCAGCGAGAGCTTGCCTTCGCCCTCGACCCCAAGAACGTCGTCGTTCGCGTGCCGACCCACGAGGTCCGCAACCCCGCGAGCTTCATCGCCTGGATCGAGGGCCTCGACCTGCTGATGCCCGCCTCGGAGGCCAAGATCCTGGTTTCGCGCAAGGAAGGGACGATCGTCGTGACAGGCGACGTCGAAATCGCGCCGGTCATCATCAGCCACAACGGGCTGACCATCAATACGTGGGTCCCAGAGCCGCCCAAGCCGACGGCGGCCGCGCCCAAGCTCGAGGAGCACTCCTGGGTGTCCATGGACCCACAGCGTCGAGGCGGCACCAAGCTCACTGAGTTGGTGGACGCTCTGAACAAGCTGAAGGTGCCGGCGAGGGACCGCATCGGCATCATCGAGAAGCTCTATAAGTCCGGCAAGATCCTCGCCCGATGGGTCGAGGTCGACTAGGTCCTCGGACCGGGCCCCCCGGACGTGAAGGAACGCAGCGGATGCAGCTCAAGCCAGACAATGTGACCGAGATCCAGGCCAGATCGGCCCTCCAAGCCGACCGGGCGCTGAACGCGGCACAAGGGCTGCATTCGTCGGAGATGAGAGATCGTCTGGGCCGGCTCATCCAGGATCCCGAGCAGCGCGACAAGCAGCTACGCGAGCGAATCGACGAGCTTGTCGGCATCACCTTCTTCGGAACGCTGCTCAAGACTATGCGGGATTCGAACCTCAAGGGTCCTTACGGGCACGGCGGTCGGGGCGAGGAGGTCTTTCAGGGGCAGTTCGATCAGCTCCTGGCCCAGCGCCTCGGCAAGACCGGGCGCTTCGGGCTCAGCGAGGCCATCTACCGCCGGATGACGAGAAACGCGAAAGCGGCGCCAACCCAGACGACCGGCAAGGTCAGCCCCCTGTTTACCACGAGCCTGCCGTTCGCGGCGAACCCTTGGGCTGAGCCGACGAATGAGTCTTTGATGGGGAGCGTTGAGGCGTGACGACGAACAGAGCCCTGGAATCTCGAAGCGGCGAGCTGGTCACCTTGATGGGTGATCTGAAGAAGCTGCACGAAGAGCTGCTGGCCGTTGTTCAGCAGAAGCTCGCCGCGATGAAGCGTGCCGATACCGAGGCGCTGAACTCCTGCCTGGCCAGGGAGCAGTTCCTCGCCGATCGAATCCGGCAGCGCGAAGGACTCCGGCAGCAGTTGGTGCAGATCATCGCCCGCGAGCTCGGGCTCGACGCCGAGCGCGTTCGGGAACTGTCCCTCAAGGACTTGGCCGGACACTTCAACGAGCCGCGACGGGGGCAGTTGCTGGCCCTGGCCGCGAGCGTCCGCGGGGTCCTCGAGGCCATCGACAGCGCCAATCGGGTCGCCGCCCTCGTGACCGGGGAGATGTTGAAGCACTTCCGCCAGGTCTACTCGGCCATGGCCCAGGCGGGCGGGTCGAGCGGACGGTATTCCGCGGGCGGGCAGTTGATGACGGACCGCCCCATGCAGGTGTTCGAGGCAGTCGGTTAGGCAGGACGCGACGATGAGTCTAGTCAATTCGGCTCTACAGATCGGCAAGAGCGCGTTACTGGCGTACCAGAGCAGTCTCCAGGTCGTCAGCAACAACATTGCCAACCTGGGCAGCGAGGGATACTCGCGCCAGAGCCCGAACCTCACGCCCCTGTCCGGCGTGTACGAAAATGGCGGCTACACCAGTGGCGGCGTCGCCCTGTCCTCGGTCCGCAGGAACGTCGACGAGGCCCTGAACGTCCGCCTGCGAATGGCCCTGTCCGATCAGGAGAGTGCCAGCGCACAGTACACCGCCCTCAGCGAGCTCGAGTCGCTCTTCAACTCGCTCAGTGACGTCGATCTCTCCAGCCAGCTCAACGAGTTCTTCGGTGCGTGGAGCGACCTCCAGAACACTCCCGAGGAGCCCGGCGTTCGAAGCATCGTCCTGGCCCAGGGCGAGGCCCTTGCGGAGGGCTTCCAGCGCACCACCCAACTGCTCGCCAACGAGCACGAGTCGCTGAATTCCCAGATCGAGCAGACGCTCGGGCGGATCAACGAGATCGCCGCCGACGTGGCGGACCTCAACCTCCAGGTCGTCGCCGCGGAGGCCAAGGGCGGCCAGTCGGCCAGTATGCTCCGCGACCAACGCAGTAACTTGCTCTCCGAGCTGTCCGAACTCGTCACCGTTCAGGTCCATGAGCAGCCTGACGGCGGCGTCAACGTCTACGTCGGTAACGAGCCGATCGTTCAGAGGTCCTTCTACCGCGAGATGACGACCACGCGCGAGATCGTCAACGGCCACGAGACCGCCATCGTTCGATGGCAGGACAACAACAAGCAGATCTCCCCCTGGGGCGGAAAGCTCGAGGGCCTCATGACCGCGCGGGACGCCCACGTCGTCGGTCAGATGGACTACCTCGATGACCTCGCCGTCGCCCTCATCAGCGACGTCAATCGGATCCATGCGTCAGGACAGGGGCTCGAGGGCTACAACTCGCTCACCGGGTCTTACGACGTCCTCGATGCCACCGTGGCGCTCAACACTGCTGACAATGGACTGACGTACCTGCCCGACAACGGCAGCTTCACGATCACCGTGGCCGACGGAACCAACCAGGCCAAGACGATTCGTATCGACGTCGACCTGGACGGCATCGGCGCCGATACCACATTGGCCTCGCTGGCCGCCAACATCACGGCGACCGCCGCGGCCGAGGGCGTCAACCTCACGGCCACCGCGACGCCCGACAATCGCTTGAGGATCGATGCCGGTCCCGGCGAGACCTTCACTTTCGGCGACGACACCAGCGGCGTCCTCGGCGCCCTGGGATTGAACACCTTCTTCGCCGGTGAGAACGCCGCCTCGATCCGATTGGACGACGGCATCATCGGCAAGCCCAAGCTGGTCGCGGCCGGGCAGTCGCCGAACTCCGGAGACGGAAGCAACGCCGGATTGATCGCCGAACTCGCCACGGCCGAGAGCCGGTACTTGAACTCGGGCCAGAGCCTCCTCGACCGCTACAACGCGGTCATGGGGGATCTCGCCGTCACCACCGCCGCGGCGAAGAACGCCGTCGAGGCCTCGGACGTTATCCGCGGATCCCTCACAGCCCAGTGGGAGTCCGTCAGCGGCGTCAACCTCGACGAGGAGACGCTGATGCTCATGCGGTATCAGCGAGCATTCCAAGGCGCCGCGCGAATCGTGTCCGTGGTGGACGAGCTGATCCAGCAGCTCTTGGCGATGTAGGGTTAGACCGCTCCGCCGCGTGGCGGGGCCGTAATGAATAGCAGATAGGCTCGGGATCGATAGGGTCCGACGGAAATGGCCATCACCTCAGTCAGTGTGAGTCGCATCAGCGAGAACCTCAAGGCGCTCCGATTGCTGGACAGCCTGAGGCAGAACTCGCTGCAGGTGTTCAATGTGAACAACCAACTGGCTAGCGGCTATCAACTACTGACCGCCAGCGACGACCCCATCAAGGGCGCCAAGGCCGTCGAACTCAACCAGCTTCTGGAGAAGCAGGACCAGTTGCTTGCCAACCTCTCGCACGCGGACCAGTTCCTCAGCGCCACCGACACCGCCATTGTGGACATCAACTCGCTGCTTATCGATGCCCACGACATCGCCATGGAGCACGCCGGCAACCTGACCGACCAGGAGCAGCGCGAGGCCGGCGCCATCGCCATCGCCAGCATCATTGATCAACTGGTCATGGTCGGCAATCGCTCCCACCAGGGCAGGTACCTCTTCGGCGGTCAAAGGGTCGAAGAGGCACCCTTTGTCTACGAGAATGGCAAGGTCGAGTTCGTCGGCAACGACGGCGACCTCAACACGCACGTCGACCATACGCTGGAGCAGGCCTACAACCTCACCGGCGACCGCCTCTTCGGTTCCCTCAGCACCGAGGTTCTGAGCTGGAAGGATTGGGACGCCCGGCTGACGAGCGACGTTCGCGTGGCGGACTGCGACGGAACCACCGGTAAGGGCGTCGCCCTCGGTACGGTGGAGATCACCGAGACCGCCGTGGCCACCTTCCGCGTGGACCTGAGCGAGGCCGACAGCATCGGTGACGTCGTCGACATGATCAATCAGGCCGCGGCCACGGCCGGATCCTCCGTGACGGCCGCCATCAACGCCGCCGGCGACGGGATCCAACTGACCAGCGGCGGGCCGACCATCGACGTCGACGACGTCGGTAGCTCCAAGACCGCCCGCGACCTGGGCATCCTGACCGCCGGTCCGGTCGCCATGGTTGCCGGGAGCGACATCAATCCGCGCGTGATCGAGCTGACCCGATTGGGTGACCTCGACAACGTCAACCTGGCCAACCTGGCCGCTGGCTTCACCATCACCAACGGCGATCAGTCCCAGGTCGTCGATACCAGCGTCCTGGCCGCCGGCAGTACCGTCCAGGACCTCCTAAATCTGATTCACCAGGCCGACGTCAGCGTCTACGCCAAGCTCAGCGACGACGGGACTGGCATCGACGTCGTGAACCGCCTCAGCGGCAGCCATATGACCATCGGCGAGAACGGCGGCGTTACGGCCGAGGAACTTGGCATCCGCTCGATGTACAACGGCACCCTCCTGGCGGACCTCAATCTCGGCAAAGGCGTCGAGGGCGTCCCGGGAGAGACAGACTTCCGCGTCGTCGCTCGCGACGGCAGTAGCTTCGAGGTCGACCTGCACACCGTTGCCGGCGACATGGACCAGAACGGCGACGGGTTCGAGACGATCGAGGACGTCATCCTGGCCATCAACAACGCCGCCGCCGGCGCGGGAGTGCCCGTGACGGCCTCGCTAGCCACCACCGGCAACGGCATTCGACTCGTCGACGCGACGGGCGTTAACGGGACGTTGAGCGTCGAGCTGAACAACATCTCCTCCTACGCCGCCCTCGATCTGGGCCTCGTTGGGCTCTCAGCTAGCGGCGCGGGAGCCACCGTCGAGGCCGTCGGCCAGGACGTCAACCCCCATACGCCCTCGAGCGTCTTCACCGTACTCAGCAACCTGCACGAGGCCTTGCTGTCCGGTGACACTCAGGCGATCACCCAGGCCGGAGACGACCTCGAGAGCGTCCGTGTGCAGATCAACAACGTGCTCGGCGAGGTCGGCAGCCGCGCGCAGGCGATGGCCCAGCGATATGACCGAACCCAAGAGGCGGTGGACGCGACGCGGAAGGCGCTGTCGGAGGTGAGGGATCTGGATTACGCGGAAGCCATCACGCGCTTCCAGCAGGCTCAGATGGCCCTGCAGGCGAACCTGATGAGCTCGTCGCAGGTCCTCAGTATGTCATTACTGGATTTCATCCGATGAACGGGTGTTTCTTGACAGTCTATCTCAGCCTCGGGGACGGGATCGGTGACCCGCCCGTCCGCAAGAGGCTTGATTCCCCGGCGGGGAGTCGCCGGGCCGCGAGAGGAGCAATGCGGATCGTATCGTGCCCAGGGAATCCGTTGAGGCAATCGGCATGAACGCCTTCGACGGCAGGATGAGCGGTCGGCGGGACGGCCGCTGCACGGTGCGGGTAATCGAAACAGGACGGGTCACACGCAGGAGCGTTAGCGATGGTCATTGAAACGTCGCGTTTTGGTTCGGTGGAAGTGGATGAGAGCCGTCTGATCGAATTCCCAAAGGGCATCTTGGGCTTTCCGAACGAGCACAAGTACGCCTTGATCCAGACGGGCGAGGAGAGCAGCTTCTACTGGCTGCAGTCGGTCGATCGGTCGGAACTGGCCTTCGTCGTGTGCGATCCGCGCTTGTTCGTGCCCGACTATCGAGTGCCGATCCGGGCCGACGAGCTCGACCAACTCGGTCTCGAGGATCCCGCGGGCGCGCAGGTCTTCGTCATCGTCAACAAGGTCGAGGAGACCCTGACGGGCAACCTCCAGGGACCACTCGTCGTCAACGTCGCCACGAGAGGCGCCAAGCAGCTCGTCCTCTCCGACCGACGGTACACCACGCGCCATCCGCTGATGCGGCTGCCCTCCAGGCAGGTCGCTGTCAGCCGAACGGCCTAGGGGCGACGGGGCAGTTGAACCCAACGGAGTGGGCTGACGTGGAGATGGTGATGACGGCGACCTGGACGCACCACAACCATGACCTCGCATCAATGCGGTCGTCAGCTCCGCGCCATGAAGGTGTTGCCGTTAGGACCGAGGTCACGGACGAGCGGAGGCGATCCCCAGCGGGTTTCGTCGATGCTGCCGGACCGGTTTCCGCGCGGCGCCCCTGTACATGTTGGCATCATCTTATCCAAGGAAGGAGCCGAGGATGCTGGTGCTATCCAGACAACGCGATGAGACCATTATGATCGGCGACGATGTCGAGATCACGGTGGTGGACATTCGCGGTGATAAGGTTCGTTTGGGAATTACCGCGCCGACGCGGATCCCCGTACACCGAAAAGAGGTGTACGATGCGATTAAGCGGGAGAACGCGGCTGCGGCCGACGTCAAACCCGAGGACATCCCAGCAGCGGCTGGTCGTGCTCGCGAGGAACGAGCCGTGGGACAGGTGATCTAGCGCCTTCCCCTCAGCCCGCCGACGCTCCGTGCCGCACGGTACGGAGGGTCGGAAGGCCCAATGACGGGCCATAGCCAAGATCCAGTCAAGGAGGATTGCAATGGCTACCATTAACACCAACGTGCCGGCCATGACCGCCCAGAACAACCTGCGGCGGGCCCAAGACACTCTAACGACGTCCTTGGAGCGGCTGGCAAGCGGCCTGCGGATCAACCGCGGTGCCGACGACCCGGCGGGGTTGATCGTCTCCGAGAACCTGCGAGCGGAAGTCGCCGCCGTGGGGCAGGCGATCGAGAATACGCAGCGGGCCAGCCTGGTCATCGCCACGGCGGAAGGCGCCCTCAATGAGGTCGCCGCGCTGTTGGTTGACGTCCAGGACCTGGTCGTCGAGGCCGCCAACAGAGGCGCCATGAGCGACGAGGAGATCCGGGCCAATCAGCTCCAGATCGACTCTGCCATCGACTCGATCTCGCGGATCGCCAACACCACATCGTTTGCCGGACGCAAGCTCATCAACGGCGAGCTCGATTACGTCCTCAGCGGCGTGGCATGGTCCGCGGTTCCGTCGCTGCAGATTCACCAGGCTCAGTTCGGCACCCGGGATTACATCCCGGTCGAGGTGAACGTGACGCAGTCGGCCCAACAGGCTGCGCTCTTCTTCGCCTCCGCACAGATCTCGGCGCCGGTAACGGTCGAGATCGCCGGAAACACGGGCATGGTGTCCCTGTCCTTCATCTCCGGCACCAACGCCAGCGCCATCGCCGCCGCGATCAACGTCGTCAGCGATGCGACCGGCGTCTGCGCGATCGGCTCGGCCACCGGCTTCATGTTGCGGTCGGTCGGCTACGGGTCGGATCAGTGGGTCAGTGTTCGTACGCTGCCCAATGACGTCGGCGGGAGCATGGCCGTCGTTGATGCCGACGGCGATTCCGTCGAGCGCGACTACGGACAGGATGCTGCTGCCACCGTCAACGGCGCCAGTAGCATCGGACGAGGTCTCAACCTCATCCTCAACACCACGACGCTCGACATCGACATGACCCTCGACGCCAGCTTCGGTCTCGGGTCCACCAGCTTCGCCATCACCGGCGGTGGCATGTTGTTCCAGGTAGGTCCTGACGTGAACACGAACCTGCAAGTGAACATCGGTATCCAGTCCATGACGGCCAACCGCCTGGGTAACCGGGATGTCGGCTATCTCTCGCAGATCGTCACCGGAGGCGAGTACTCCATGGTGGCCGGCGGCGAGGTCCAGGCACAACAAATCGTCGACGAGGCCATCCGGCAGGTGTCCGTAACCCGTGGACGACTGGGTGCCTTCGAACGGAATACGCTCGACACGAACGTCAACCAGCTCCAGATTACCCTGGAGAACCTGACCGCCAGTCAGTCTGCCATCCGCGATACCGACTTCGCGGAGGAAACAAGCAACCTGACCCGGGCTCAGATCCTGGTGAACGTGGCGAACTCCGTGTTGAGCATCGCCAACGCGACGCCGCAGAACGTGCTTGCCCTATTGGGTGGCTAGCCGATCGACGCGTCTTGAGCTAACCGCGGGCGTGGTTCCAGCGAAGCGCGCCTGACGCCGTAACCACTCCCTACCGGGACTCGACGGTGTTCGCTCACCGTGCGTGCGCTTGGTCTTGAGTTATTGAACCTTGAGGCCAAGGGCGGTTTTCCTGCGCCGATTCCCCCATGGCGATTGTCCGGTAATTCCCGATGCCCAAGCGCCCTTTCGACGGTTCTACCACTTATGGGACAACACGACTTACCGAGATCCTTCCCCAAGCTTCCTAATGCCCCAAAATCCTAAAGCGGTATCGTCCGGGTGACGATGCTCGCAATGCCGCTTGGGGGGATTGCTGCGGCGGATCGCTCGGTTTGTTCGTCTGGCCAGGCGGAGTCGATCCTCAACGCAGCGCCCATCAGGGATGAGAACAAGCCATTGGCAGACGCTAAGCATGGGCGGCAGCGTAAGACGCCGCGCCCTGTCGTACCTCGGCCAGGGCGAGGCGGCTCGGTTCGGAAATGAAGCGGAAGTACAAACATCGTAAGCCACGAGCCGACTCGATCTGATTTCGATCGGCTACGTACGAGGCGATCGGCCAAACGTCTCCGGGGCGCTGCGTTAGCCCCCGACGTCCGTGGGCGCGTACCGTCTCGGAAGCCCTAGGAGGCACCAATCGTGAGTAGAATCAACACGAACATCCAGTCTATGGTGGCGGCCAGAGTGCTAAACGCCAACAACGACGGAATGAGCCGTTCTCTTCAACGCCTCAGCACCGGTCTCCGGATCAACACCGGTCGCGACGATCCCGCCGGTTTGATCGCCTCGGAGACCATGCGGGCCGAGAAGAAGGCCATTGTCGCCGCGATGGATAACGCTCGGGCTGCCGACAACATGCTCGGCGTCGCTGAGGCCGCTCTGGGCGAGATCAGCAGCTTGCTGCTCGACCTGGAGGACCTCACCGATCGCACCGCAAACCAGGCCGCATTGAGCGATACCGAGGTCGAGGCCAATCAGCTCCAGATTGACTCGATCCTCAGCTCGATCGACCGAATCTCACAGTCTATTACGTACAAGGGCCAGAAGATCCTCAACGGGAGCTTCGACTACACCCTGTCCGGAACCGGCGGTTCCGTCCTCTCCAATATCGAGATCCAGGGCGCCAAGCTCGTGCCCGGCGCCACGCGAGAAGTCGTCGTCGAGAAGGTCCTGTCCGCCCAGACCGGCGGCTTGACGTGGTCCGCCACCGCCGCCGGCGGAACCCTCAACGGCAGCCTCACCATCGAGGTTACCGGCAACTTCGGGACCGACCAGTTCAGCTTCGCCAGCAGCACGAGCGTCGCGGACATGGCCACGGCCATCAATGCGTCCAAGGAGCTCACCGGCGTTTCGGCGACCACCTCCGGTGGCGTTGCCCTCACTTTCAACAGCAGCGGCTTCGGGAGCGATCAGTTCGTCTCCGTGACCAAGGTTTCCGGCGGCTCCACTTTCGTCACCACCGATGCTGACGGCGCGACGGTCTCCGAGGACTACGGCCGCGATGCCCAGGTCCGTATCAACGGCCGCGATGCCGTGACCAAGGGTTTGGTCGCGACCGTCCGATCGGCCGTGCTCACCGCCTCGATCAGTATCGCCGAGTCTTCAAACGACGGCACCGGATCCTACACTTTCGGTATCAAGGGCGGCGGGGCCACCTTTAGCTTGGCTCCAGACCTGGGCCTGACCGGCTTCGAGGGCATCGCGCTGTCCAACATGGCCACCACGTCCATGGGTGACGCGACCATCGGTCGCCTCAGCACCCTGGGCAGCGGCCAGACCAACCAGATGACCTCGAAGAACTTCGCCACCGCCCAGCGGATCATCCGATCGTCGCAGGATGAGGTCTCCTCACTGAGAGGTCGTATTGGTGCGTTCCAGTCCAATACGCTCAAGACCACCATCAACGCCCTCGGCGTGGCCTTGGAGAACACGTCGGCGGCTGAGTCCGCTATCCGCGACACCGACTTCGCCACCGAGACCAGCAGCCTCACGAGGCAGCAGATCCTGGTGCAGTCGTCGACCGTGACACTGCAGATGGCGAACCAGATGCCGCAGAACGTACTGGCGCTGCTCGGCTAACCGACGGCGACCATCGGACGGTCGGTGCCACGACCGTCCCGTCCTCGCAAGGACTGAAAAGACCGAACGAGTCGAGACGAACCTCGATTCGTTCGGTCTCTTTTTTTACGCCACGGCACCGATCGCCGGGTTTTTCCGGATGCGAGCCTAAACACCTTTCTTGTCAAGTTCTTGCGGATGCCCCTGGCGCCGCCCAATCCCGGCAAGGTCCCATAACGAACCTAAGTAAATGGTCGGGATAGAATTATCTAAAGCACCCCCTACATAAAGTCCGAATACGTCAAAGCCGGAACGATTCTAGCTCCGACGATCTCCTTGGAGGGGCAGAGGCAGTCGCACCGCGCGGGACGCGTCTCTCACGAGTCGGGGCGCCACCTGCGTGCCACGGATGGTCGTCGCTGGTTGGGAACCGCCAGCGCTTCTTAACTCGCTCGTCAGGCCGGACGAACAGATCGGCCCGCGAGCAACGCCGTTGTCCTTCCCGGTGGAACCGGTCGCCAAGGCGGCGTAGACACCCATGTCCATCGGACAGGGTGCAGCGACGCGCAAGGCCGCGCGTCGTCGGGGGCGATAGGGATATCGCGCCCGCTGTCAGGGAGGATGCAATGACTCGCATCAACTCTAATATCTCCTCGCTTCAGGCGACGCACCAGTTGCTGGCCAATCAAAGGTCCTTGACCGAATCCATGCAACGGCTATCCACCGGCCTGCGGATCAATACCGGTCGAGACGATCCCGCGGGGCTCATCGCGTCGGAGTCTCTCCGAGCTGAGATCCGGGGTATCGACCAGGCCATCGAGAACAGTTCCCGAGCGCTCAACGTCCTGGCCACGGCTGACGCCTCGCTCGCCGAGGTTTCCAAGCTGCTGCTTGACATCCGCGGCTTGGTCGACCACGCGGCGAACGAAGGCGCCCTTTCCGCCGAGGAGCTCCGCGCCGATCAGCTCCAGATTGATTCGATCCTCGAGAGCATCGATCGAATCGCCAACACCACGCAGTTCAACGGCGAGAAGCTGCTCAACGGGAACTTCGCCTACTCCTTGTCCAGCGTGGACAACTCCAAGCTCCTGGCCGTCGATATCTTCGGCGCCCGCTTGGCCAACGACGGGTCAACTCTCGGCATCAATGTTGAGGTCACCCAGTCCGCCCAGAACGCGCACCTGACCTTCACCGGATCAGGTCTGGCCGCCAACAACGCCATTACCGTTCAGGTCGGCGGCCTCCGCGGCAGCGAGACCTTCAACTTCGCCGGCAGCACGAGCGTCGGCGAGATCGCTTACGGCATCAACACCTTTACCGACCTGACCGGAATCTCCGCCACCACCAGCGGCGCCAGCCTGCACCTCTGGAGCACTGACTACGGCTCGGACGCCTTCGTCAGCGTCGAGACCCTCAACGGAAGCTTCACCGTCAGCGGCGGAGAGACTGAGACCATCGACCACGGCGTCGACCCGACCGTCTTGATCAACGGCCAGCCCGGTTTCGCGGACGGTCTGGCGGTCAATACCCGAAAGAACGGCTTGGACATCGCGCTCTATCTCGATCCGACGTTCGCAACGACTACGGGAGCCGGCGGCACCGCCACCTTTGGAATCACCGGCGGCGGCGCTCGATTCCAGATCGGTCCGGACGTCAACAGCAACGCCCAGCTCAACGTCGGAATCCCCCAGATCAGTACCTCCAATCTGGGCGATCCCGTCATCGGGCTCCTGCGAAACATCGGTAGCGGCGAGAGCAAGTCGATCCTCAACCGAGAGTACGCCGACGCCGAGGCCATCGTGAAGAAGGCCATCCTGCAGGTCGCCACCATGAGCGGGCGGCTCGGCGGGATCCAGCGAAACCAGATCGAGCCGAACATCCGATCGCAGCAGGTCGCTTACGAAAACGCAAAGGCCAGCGAGTCCATCATCCGAGACACCGAGTATGCCTCCGAGGTCGCCGATATGACCCGGGCGCAGATCCTCGTTCAGTCGACGATGACTACGCTCCAGCTTGCGAATCAGATTCCTGGAAATGTGTTGGCCTTGCTGGGCGGCTAACTCCGCCGGGACTAAGGGCCAAGCCTACAGGGGCGCGTTCGGAAGACACCGGACGCGCCTCTTTTTCTGTCACCCCAACCTCAGCCCGCCACGACGCGCCCTGACCTTCGCTGGTCAGGCCCAGACCGCCCCGCAAGCCCCTTTCTGAGCGGACGGGCCGGGGTACTCGATGCATGAACGTCTCGGCATGAATGTATCATCTTGAGACAACCCTATGGGGCCGAGGACCATCGAATCTCGATTCCATGGCGTTTCCCAACTCCGCGACCGCACCCGGCGCGCCACGTCCGTCAGACCTCGGGGATGCTCGCGGCGGCAAAACTGACAAAAGCCTTGTCATCAGGGCCGCCAAAGTCCTACAATACTCCAAGTTTAAGTGATCTGGCGCGATCAGAGGGTGCTGTTGATACGCCGGTTTGTCGATGGGCTCAACCACCAGCAAACCGGCGATTCTATGGATCGGAGATGGGGCAGTCGACGCGAGGTCGGCTGCCCGATTGTGTTTATGGACACGTCCAACTCCCTGGCCCGTCGTGTCAGCACCGAACTCCTGGGTCGGGTCAACCAGCCCGGGCAGTATATTGCCGGTGAGATCAACCAACGTGTCCGACCGGGCGACTGGAACCGGGCCGATGTCCGCGTCGCTCTAGCCTTTCCCGATACCTACGCCATCGGCATGTCTCACCTGGGCGGGCAGATCCTCTACGAGGTCTGTAACAACCTGACCGGTGTCTGCGCCGAACGCGTCTTCTGCCCCTGGACCGATGCCGAGCACGTCATGCGGTCCAGAGGGATCCCGTTGTTCACCTGGGACACACGGCAGCCCGTCGGCAGCGCTGACCTCCTGGGCTTCTCCCTGCAGGTCGAGCTGTGTGCCGCCACCGTTCTCAACATGCTCGACCTAGCCGGCATCCCGCTCCGTGCCGAGCAGCGAGGCCCGTCCGATCCTCTCGTCCTGGCCGGTGGACCCGTCGCCGACAACCTCGAACCGTTCGCGCCCTTCTTCGACCTCGCCGTCATCGGCGACGGCGAGGAGGCGTTGCCCGTGCTCCTGTCGGCCTATCGAGACCTGAGACTTGGCGGGGCCTCGCGCGACGAGATCGTCACCGCCCTGGCCCGGCGTTTCGACTGGATCTACGCGCCCGGACTCTACGACGTCCGCTACCATGCCGACGGCAGGATCGCCGCCGTCACGCCCAACGTCCCCGGCCTGCCCGAGAGAATCCGGCGATGCGTCGTCGACGACTTCGAGCACGCTCCCGTGCCCGAAAGGCCCCTCGTTCCCAACGTCGAGACCGTTCACGATCGTATCAGCATCGAGGTGATGCGCGGATGCCCCCACCTCTGCCGGTTCTGCCATGCCGGACACACGAAACGTCCGGCTCGCGCCCGTAGCGTGGACCGTATCTGCGAGATCGCCGAGGCCGGCTACCGCGCGACCGGCAAGGACGAGATCGGCCTGCTGTCCCTCTCCACCGCCGACTATCCCGAGCTTCGCGAGCTCGTGCGCCGACTCTCCGAACAGTTCAATGATCGCCAGGTCAGCCTCTCCGTCCCGTCCCTGCGGGTCGATCAGATGCTGTCCGACATCCCCGCCATGGTCAGCGGCGTCCGCAAGGGGGGACTGACCATCGCCGTCGAGGCGGCTCGTGATCGGTTGCGCCGCGCGATCGGCAAACCGATCACTGACGAGAAGCTCCTGGCTGGCGTCCGCGCCGCCTACGAGGCGGGCTGGCGGACCGTCAAGCTCTACTTCATGGTCGGCTTTCCCGGCGAGACTGCCGACGACGTCGACGGTATCTGGCAGCTTGCCCACCGCATCAGCAGCCTCAGGCGCGAGATCGGCCAGGGACGCGCCACCGTCAACACCACCGTCAGTTGGCTCGTGCCGAAGGCGCACACGAGCCTTCAGTGGGCGCCGATGGCCACCAAGGAGTACTGCTTCGAGGCGCGCGGCCGGCTCAAGGACCTGTCCGGTACGAGACGGACCGGCGTCCGATGGAAGTTTCATCACGTCGAACGCTCCATCCTCGAGGGCGTCCTGGCCAGAGGCGATCGCCGGCTGAGCGACGTGATCGAGGCCGCCTGGCGGGCCGGTGCCAGGCTCGACGCATGGAACGAACAGTTCGACATGCTCCGATGGGACCAGGCCTTTCACCAAATCGGGATCGATCCGGCCTGGTACGTCCATCGCGAGCGAGCTTTCGACGAGATCCTCCCCTGGGACCACATCGACGCCTGCCTCCGCCGCGAGCACCTGTGGCGGGGCTATCGCCGCGTCCTCGAGCACGCTTCGCCGACCTCACCGGCGTCACCGGATCTGGAAACCCTCGCGAGCGGCCCCTATGATGCCGACCCGACGCCTTGATACGCCCTAGGCAGGAATGGATAGACAACCAAGTAGGTGTGCCCCAGACGATGCCATCGATTATCGAGCAACTCGCTGACGGATTCCGCAAGGCCCTCGCAGAGGTCTCCGGCTCGCAGGACGCCTATCAGCCCAAGTGGCTGACCCCCACCGCCGACCCCAAATTCGGCGACTATCAGTTCAACGGCGCGATGGCCCTGGCGAAGGAGCTGAAGGCCAAGCCGCGCGACGTTGCCGCCAAGATCGCCGACGCCTTGGCGCTGCCCGATCTCATTGAGACCCCGGAGATCGCCGGGCCGGGCTTCATCAACATCAAGCTCAAGGACCCGTTCCTCACCGACGGGATCACCGCAGTCCTCGGCGACGAGCGCCTGGGCGTCGAGCCCGCGCGCTCCCCGCAGACCGTCGTCGTCGATTTCTCCGCCCCGAACCTCGCCAAGGAAATGCACGTCGGCCACCTCCGAAGCACCATCATCGGCGACTGCATCGCCCGCATCCTGGAGTTCGACGGCCACGATGTCCGCCGGATCAACCACGTAGGCGATTTCGGCGGCCTCGGGCTTCTCATCCAGTACGTCCGCGAGACCCAGCCGAACGTGGCCCAATCGCCCGACGCCTTCCACGTCAGCGACCTGGAGGAGTTCTACCGCCAAGCCCGTCAGTGCGAGCAGGAGGAACCCAGGTTCGCCGAGGCCGCCCGCCAGGCCATCGTCGATCTGCAGACCGGCGAGTCCCTCGCCGTCGCCTTGTGGAAGGCCTTCCGGGCCGAATCGCTTCGGCACTGCCAGGAGATCTACGACCGTCTGAGTATCCGCCTCGAGACCGTCGGCGAGAGCGACTACCTCCGCGAGATTCCCGAGGTGATCGAGTCCCTCCAGGCAAAAGGCATGCTCGCCGAGGACAAGGGCGCGCTGTGCCTTTTTCTCGATGGCTTCAAGAACCGCGACGGCGAGCCGCTGCCGATGATCGTCCGGAAGTCCGACGGCGGCTACCTCTACGACACCACCGACCTGGCGGCCCTGCGCCGCAGAACGCGACGGATGAACGCACAGCGGATCGTCTACGTCACCGACTCGCGGCAGCGCCAGCACTTCGAGATGCTCTTCGCCGCCGGGCGCAAGGCTGGTTGGGCGGGCGAAAGCGTCCGCCTGGACCACGTGGGTTTCGGCATGATGCTCGGGTCCGATCGTCGCCCGTTCAAGACCCGCACCGGCGGCACCACAAAGCTGGCCGACTTGCTCAATGAAGCCGAGGCCCGGGCCCTGGCCCTCATTCGCCAGCGTGGCGAGACCTACTCCGAGCTGGCTGAGTCGAAACGACAGGCCCAGACCCCCGAGCAGCAGGCCGACATCGCCCGCGCCGTCGGACTCGGGTCCGTGCGCTACGCCGACCTCTGCCAGGACCACACCAGCGACTACGTCTTCAGTTGGGACAAGATGCTGAGCTTCGACGGCAACACGGCCCCGTACATGATGTACGCCTATGCGCGGATCCGGTCGGTCTTCGACCGCGCCGGCGCCGACCCCGATGCCGTCGTCGCCCAGAGCCCCCCCGTGCGGATCACCCACGCCGCCGAGCGGACGCTCATACTCGAGCTGCTGCGGTTTCCCGAACTGATTGCCGCCATCACTGACACCTGGCGAATCCACGAGCTCCCCACGTACCTCTTCACCCTCGCCAACACGTTCATGGGCCTCTACCAGGACCGGGCCAACTGGCCTATCGTCGACGCCCAACCTGACGTCCGCGAGTCCCGTCTGGCCCTTTGCGCCGTGACCGCCCGAACGTTGAAGCTAGGCCTGGGCCTGCTCGGAATCGAGGCCGTTAGAGAGATGTGATGCATAGACCAAGTTCCCCCCTCCGAGCCGCCCTGTCCTCGGGCCGGTTGATCTCACCAGAGACGGAGTAATCCTCGGCCCGGCAGTCGGTGGCGCCAGTCTGATCGCCACGGTGAGGGGGAGCAGTGGCCTCACGCGCCCGCGAACAGGCTACGCCAACATCATCCGCATCGGCTGAAGCGTTCGGCTGAAGGGGTTGAAGACCAGACCCAGGATCTCCAGCGTCACCACCCCGAGCAGCGGCTCGTCACCGCCCTCGCCGAGGATGACTGGGGTGTGTCCTTCCCCCTGAGGAAGCGTGATGTGACACTCTGATACGGCACGATCTATCTGCGTGCCGTCCGCCAGTGTGAACGTGACCGTCCGTTTGGGGGCTAGACCGATGGCCCGCCAGTCCGCCTGCGGAAGCAACGTATAGGAAGCCCCGCTATCAACCAGAAAGCGAACACTGGTGTTCTTGCCGTTCGGGCCCTTGACCTCGCCTTCAATGTAGGTGATACCCATTGGTCGATCCGTTTCAGTCTGCTGGGGTGCCTTAGCCCTGCGGCTTGGGGGCACCACGCTCGGAAATCGCCAGCATCCTCACTATAGCCGGGCGTGACGCGCCACACAATGGCGAAGACCTTAGCTGCCAAGGGCGTGCGGCGGCTGAAGCCGCCCATCGTGCCCAAGGAGATATGCTCATGTACCGTGCTCCCCTTCAGATTCTATACAAGAACCACTCGTGTTTGCTGTCATTCCTATTCTCCCTGCTCATTTGCCTAGCCCTCCTGCTCCTGTCGGCGCCCGCGCTCGCCGGCTCACTCGCCGATCTCGCCAACCCCCATGAGGGCCGGAGCATGCGGGCCTCGTCCGCCCACCGCATCGACCCCGACGGCAAGTACGACCCCAACGGCGACCTCGACCCCAACAGCAACTGGGACAACAAGAACGTCGAGCCCGGCCAGACGAAGATCCTCATGGACGCCAAGGGCCCCGGCGTCATCACCCACATCTGGATGACCTTCCTCGCCCCCGAGCCCCACCCCTGGGCCAAGAAGGGATCGGCCAACCACCAGGAGATGCTCCTCCGCATCACCTACGACGGCCACGACCGGCCCGGCGTCGAGGCCCCCGTGGGCGACTTCTTCGCCTGCGGATTCGGCAAGCGATGCGAGGTGATCAGCGCCCCCGTCGTCGTCGAGGACGCCGATTCATACAACTGCTATTGGCATATGCCCTTCAGGAAGTCCGTGAGAGTCGAGATCGTCAACGAGAGCGACAAGCCCGTCAGCCTGCTCTACTACAACATCGACTGGATCAAGAAGGACCGCCTCCCCGACGATACCCCGTACTTCTACGCCCAGTACCGCCAGGAGTACCCCGTCCGCGGCGGGCAGGACTACCTCATTCTCGACACGCAGGGCAAGGGACACTACGTCGGCACCGTCCTCAGCGTCCGAACTCGCAGCCCCGCCTGGTTCGGAGAAGGAGACGAAAAGATCACCATCGACGGCGAAGCCAAGCCGTCGATTTGGGGCACCGGCACCGAGGATTACTTCTGCTCCGCATGGGGGCTCAAGACCACGAGCACTCCGTACTTCGGTACGCCATATTTCGACCAGTGGGGTATCGTCGGCGGCCACACATGTGCCTATCGCTGGCACATTCATGACCCGATCGTCTTCAACACGGGCATCCGCGTGACCATCGAGCACTACGGGTGGATCTCCCCCGACGAGAACCCCGATTACAGGAGCCACAGTTGGAACCAGCGCGAGGACGATTACGCGAGCGTCGCCTTCTGGTACCAGACCGGAGTGCCCACCTTCGAGGACCGAGCGCCCCACGCCCGGGAGAGGAAATTGCCCGACTTGGACACCGCCTTCCGCGCCGCTCCCCTCGCCGAGAAGCTCGCCCACGGCGTCGGGTCCGTCCAGGTCCAGCGACTGTTCGACTATCCCGAGGGCCAAGTCCTCTACAAACCCGATCGAGCCGAAGGCGCCTGGATCGAGATCCCTTTCGAGGTCAAAGCCAAGCGCCCCGTCCGACTCCTGCTCAATCTGACACGCTCCTATGACTTCGGGAAGTATCAGGCCAAGCTGAACGGCGTCCGGATCGGCGGCCTCATGGACCTTTACCACGACCGCACCGACAACTGGGAGGTCCACCTCCTCGACTTCTGGCCGGATCCCGGCAAGTACGTCCTGCGGCTGGAATGCGCCGGCAAGAACCCTCTTTCCACGGGGCATTGGCTGGGTCTCGAGTCCGTCCGGCTCCGCGAGCGTCGTCCCCGCGTGACCGATTACGCCCACGATAAGGACAAGGACTGGCGCGCCAAGCCGATCCTATACCGATAGCCCGCCCGGACGGCCCTTTGTAGGGGTGCGATCATCCGGCGGGGGGAGCGATTTTCTGATGGCTCCCCGCCCGGACTCATTCCATTCCCATTTGCCGATCGTTAGAATTCCATCCTATCAGACGGACCAGTGGCTCGGTCCGCTCTTGTTGGAGTGCGGGCATCTTGGCGATGAACCTCTGGATCCTACTGATCCTGATCGGCCTACTGGTCGTCGGGGGGGCGGTCGAGCTCTTTGTGCACCTGCGGAACCTCCGCCGGATTCGCGTTCGCATCCACGTCAACGGCACCAGGGGCAAGTCGAGCGTTACGAGACTCATCGCCGCCGGTCTGCGTGAAGGCGGCCTCGTCACTTGTGCCAAGACGACTGGAACACTCCCCCGCATGATCCTCCCAGACGGCTCGGAGTATCCCGTCTTCAGACCGGCCAGCCCCAACATCATCGAGCAGGTGAGAATCGTCAGCACCGCCGTCACCGCCGAGGCCGAGGTCCTCGTCGTCGAGTGCATGGCGCTCCAGCCGCTTCTGCAGTCCCTCTGCGAGCTCAAGCTGGTTCGCGCCACGCACGGCGTCATCACCAACGCTCGCGCCGATCACCTCGACGTCATGGGACCGGACGAGGAAGGCGTCGCGCGGGCCCTCGCCGGAATGGTTCCCGTACGCGGCAAGCTCTTCACCGCCGAGGAGCGGCACCTGGCCATCGTCGAGCGGGCCGCCGCCGATCGAGCCAGCCAAGTCGTCAGAGTGACGCAGGACGACGTCCTGGCCGTTTCTCCCCAGGACATGGCCGGCTTCTCCTACGTCGAGCACGAGGAGAATGTCGCCCTGGCCCTCAAGATCTGCACCGATCTCGGCGTCGATCGCCAGATCGCGCTCCGCGGGATGTGGCAGGGCCAGCCCGACCCCGGCGTGATGACTACCCACGAGGTCGATTTCTTCGGGCGACGCATCGTCTTCGTCAACGGGTTCGCCGCCAACGATCCGGAGTCCACCGAGCGGATCTGGAACATCGCCCTGGAGCGGCATCCGGACGTCCAGAAACGCGTCGCCATCTTCAACTGCCGGGCCGATCGCCCCGACCGGTCCCGACAGCTCGGCGAGGCCTGCGTTCGATGGCGCCCCGCCGACCACTACGTCCTTATGGGCAGCGGCACCTACCTCTTCGCCCGAACCGCCACCCGCTCCGGGCTCGACAGCCGAAAGCTCATCTTCGCCGAGAACCAGAGGGCCGAGGACATCTTCGAGATCGTCGTCGAGGTCGCCGGCAGGTCTTGCCTGGCCATGGGAATGGCCAACATCGCCGGACAGGGCTTAGACCTCGTCCGGTTCTTCAGCAATCGCAGCACCATCAAGGAGGCCTCGTAGTGGATCCACTTGCCCTGGCGATCGGCGTCGGCCTGGTCGTCAGCCTGCTGCTTTCGGAGGTCTTCGGCCTAGCCGCCGGCGGCATGGTCGTGCCCGGCTACATCGCCCTCTACCTGACCAAGCCCGGCGACGTCGTGCTCACGCTGGCCGCGGGCTTCTTGACCTTCGCCCTCGTGCATGCCTTCTCCACCGTGATGATCATCTACGGAAGACGCCGAACCGTCCTGATGATCCTGGTTGGATACCTGATCAACGGTGCCTTCACGTCCTTCGTCGGGCCGTACGCCTCAGCCCTGGGCGGCGGCGACTACTCCGTCATCGGTTACATCATCCCCGGCCTGATCGGCATCTGGCTCGATCGGCAGGGCGTGCTCGAGACCTTCAGCGCCTTGCTTACCGCGGCCGTCGTCGTGCGTCTGATCCTGATCGTTGTCCTTGGCACGGGGTTGCAGCCATGAAGACCATCTACTGGCGACCGCACCGGGTCTCACGAACCGTTCTCATCCTGATCTGTGGTTTTTCCCTCGTCGGTCTGGCTGCCGTCGAGGTCTTCAAGACCCGCGAACAGGACCCCTGGCACGCCGAGAAGCTTGCCGCAGCGCGCCAAGCCCGGGACGCCATGGAGATCATCAAGACCGAGCGCCTCAATCGTGGCATCGAGATCGATCCCGAGACCGACCCGGTCGAGTCCGGGATGATCGGTACGCTCATGACCGTCGTTACCAGCGATCCCGGCAGCCTTCCCGCCAAGCAGACCACCGCCAACCCCAACTGGGCCGCCGTCCTCGTCCACATGCTCAAGAGGGCCGGCGTCAAGCCCGGGGACCGCGTGGCCGTCGGGCTCTCGGGCTCCTTTCCCTGTCTCAACATCTGCACCTTCGCCGCCGTCCAGGCGCTACAGCTCGAGCCGATCATCATCGCCAGCGCCGCTGCCTCCCAGTGGGGCGCTAACGATCCAAACTTCCTCTGGCTTGATATGGAGAAGGTGCTCCAGGACGACCGGGTCTTCCCATTCCGTTCCGTCGCCGCTTCCGTCGGCGGCATCGAGGATCGCGGCCTCGGAATGTCCAACGAGGGCAGAGACCTCCTCATCGCCTCAATCCAGAAGCACAAGCTGACGCTGATCAAGGCCAAGACCTTCGCCGAGAGCCTCCAGCAGCGGATGAGCATCTACAAGGAGAAGGCTGCCGGCAAGCCCATCAAGGCCTACATCAACGTCGGCGGCGGAACCGTGTCGGTCGGCACCCGCGTCGGCAAGAAGATGTTCAAGCCCGGCCTGACCCTCAGACCTCCGCCCGGCGCCGCGATGGTCGACTCCGTCATGACACGGTTCGCCCTCGAAGACGTCCCCGTCATCCACCTCGTCCAGATCGAGGAGTTGGCCACACGATACGGTCTGCCCGTTACGCCGGCCCAAATGCCGACGGTCGGCGAGGGCCGAACCTTCTACAAGGAGTCATATAATCGCGGCCTCGCCGGCATCGTCCTGATGCTCGTCTGTGCCTCCCTGTACGGGTTCGTCAGGACCGGCTGGGGCTTTAGCCTCCTCCAGGGACGCAGTCGATCCTCACACGACGCACCCCCCGAGCCGATGGTTTAGCCGCTTGCAGCGACGGCTGAACGGATCAAGTAGAGACGACGACTCGCCTTATCGGAGGCGACCGTCGCGAATTCCATCGCCGATTCGCATGCCGCCACTGGCGAATCCGCGGACCACCATCCGACGCGCCCCTCGCGGATCCTCTCCCCACCCCTTGTCTCCCAACCGTTCGCCTGATACTGATGGATCATCGCGAGGCAGGGTGGTTTCCACCCGCCAAGGCCATGATGGCCGTTGGAGTTCGCTGCCAAGACCCCCTTCGGCGGATCGCATCGGAGGCGAGGTGCCGTGACATACACGATCGTCCTGCCGCTTCTTGCCCTTTCGTTGACTCAGGCCAATGTCGATCCCGGACCCGAAGCCTCGACCTCGGCCGAACGGCTGCTCCGCGAGGATGCTACCCTCAACGACCTGGCCTTCATCGACCCCGAGCTTGGCTGGGCCGTCGGAAACCGCGGCGCCGTCCTCCGCACGCGCGACGGCGGACGTACCTGGCAGACGCTGCCGTCGCCAACCGACGCAACCCTCAACGCAGTCCATTTCACCGATCGCCGCGTCGGCTATGTCGCCGGCGGCCGGGCCTTCTCGGATGGCTCCGGCTGCTACGGCGTCCTGCTCCGCACCGACGACGGCGGGAACCATTGGCGACCTATCGGCGGCGAGGGAGAGCTTGGGTGGCTCACCGCCGTCTGGGCCGATGCCGACGGCACCGGTTGGGCCCTCGGCTGCCCGACGCCCATGCGTGCCGGCGGTCTGTGGCGCTTCAGCGTCAAGGAAGGGCGCGTCTATCCGGCCGGTGATCGCCCATTGCCGGACCTCCTGGCCGCCTGCTTCGACCGCCAGGGCCGAGGCATCGCCGTCGGCAATGGGGCAGCCTGCGTCGTCCTTCGCCGAGGAGAGCTGACCCCCCAACGCCGCGCTGTCTCCTTTCGGGGCCGTCTGACCGGCGTGGCGATGCTCGGCGAGCGCGGCGCCTGCATGGTCGGCGACGAGGCCACCGTCTTTACCAGCCCCGACGAGGGGCGGACCTGGAGCGCCGCCCAGCTCGACCTGCCGACCGGCGTTCGCGAGCTACTCGATCTCGTCGACGTGACCTTCGCCGACGAGCGAGACGGCTGGGCCATCGGCGAGAACGGCCCCTACATCCTGCGCACCACGGATGGCGGGCGGACATGGTCCTTACAGACGACAGGGCTCGAAGCCCCACTGCGATCGATCGCGGCCATCGATGCTCGCATAGTGGTCGCGGTGGGGGAGGGCGGCCTGATCGCGCTGTCCCAAGATGCCGGACAGACCTGGTCCGTCGTTCGCAACGGGGACCGGCGCCTCGGGGCGCTGATGATCTCCACGGCGAGGGCCGAGTGGACCTGGCCGATGACGGCACATCTGGTCGGCAAACACCGCTGCCGGACAGGCTATCTGCAGATCACCGAAGGCCCCGCCGACTCCGGGGCCTTCCGCTGGGCGGCCAATGCGTGCGGCGTTTCGGCGGTGCAGACGGTTGTGGGTTTCTCCGAGCCCCCGTTCCGCTGGTATCCTGCTGCCGAGGGCCCGACCGCCCGCGCCCTGATGGCCTACTGGTCCGAACGCCTCGACCGCGACGCCGAGTCTTCCATGCGCCGTCAGATCGTCGCGGCCGTGCGAAGCCTCCGTCCCTCACTCGTCTTGATAGACCGAGCCGAGCCCGACGCCCCTGGCGATCTCGTCGCGACCTCCGTGGCCGCTGTCGCGCGCAGGGCCGTCACCGATGCCGCTCGGGACGACGTCATGCCCGAGCTCCGGGAGTTGGGTCTGACCCCGCATCGCGTCGATCGCGTTTTGGCCCTGACGGGCGATCGACCGGGCCACCACCGCGGCAAGGACGCCGAACCGGCAGATCGCGTTCACGTGGGGTTCACCGATGGATTTCATCCCTTGCTCGGCTCAGACAGCCGTTTGGCCGGAATGCGGGCCGCCGGATACCTAGGCCTTCCGACTGACGACTCCCTCCTGGGCGTTCGCCTGAAGATCGTGGAGGGCGAGATACCCCCGAGCCGAAAATCGGTCGGTCCGCTGACAGGCATCCGCTTGCCCGAGGGCGCGCGACTTGCCTGGATTCCCCCCGAGGACAAAGCGCGCCTGGCCGAGCAAGAGGCCGCTTGCGACGCGCTGGCCGTTGCCTCCGGGATGGGACGCCAGCGGGCCAACCCCGCGCGACTGGTCGAGCTCGCGATGCGGGCGGCCAAACGCTTCCCCGGCTCCCTCGCACCGGCCGACGCACTCTACCAGGCGGCCTGTCAGGAGGAGCAGTTGGGCCGGCACCGCGCCGCCGCCGAGGTCTGGCGGGCCTTCCTGGACCTGGGCCAGGCGCACCCCGCCTGGACACGCGTCATCATTCGTCGCGCGGTCGTTTCCGCCTCGGCCGAGCACTACATGTCTCTCCCCATCCGACCGAAGGATCCGCTGGAGGGCGCCCGACTCGCGCTCGATCAACTGGGACGACTCTGTACCGAACGACCCCAGATCGCCCACCGACCCGAGGTGCTCTTTGCCCAGGCCCATTGCACCCGAATCCTCGGTCAGTCGGGACCCACCAGGCAGTGGTACCGCCGCTGCTCCTCGGGCCAGGCGCCGGGGTGGTCGTCCGCCGCCGCGGCCGAACTCTGGCTTCTCGAGACTCCGGGCTCGCGCCAAGGCGAGTCTCCCAGACAGATCGTCGAAGCGCGGCGATCGCTCACGCCCGTGAACATCGACGGCATCCTAGACGACGCGGTCTGGCAGGGGGGCAGCGCTCCCGTTCTCTTGGACAACGGTGGAAGGAAGCTCGACCCCTCGCAGCAGACACAGGTTCGCCTGGCCTGGGACGACGCGTATCTCCACCTGGCGGCCATCGTCCGCACCACGCACGGCCGTGAGGGCCCACCTCCGGGGCATTCACCCCAGCGAGATCAGCTTCACCCCGATTGGCCCGCTGTGGAGTGGTTCCTCGACGTGGATCGAGACGCTGCCACGTGGATTCACATCGGGGTAGATGAACTCGCGGGATGCATCGACGCGTGCAACGAGGATTTGTCCTGGAGCTTCCCGACCCTTCCGACCCCTCTGGCCGGGGCCTGGCAATACGTGATCCAGCACGAGCCCGACGTTTGGCGCGTCGAGATGGCCGTGCCGATGGTGTCCCTCTTTCCGCGCAGACCAGTCCCCGGGCAGGTCTGGGCGATCCAGATCGTCCGCAGACCGGGCGCCGAGGAAGCACGAATGCCCGACCAGTGGCTCGCCCCGCAGCCCGGGCGGCACGCCGCCGGGGAGTACTTCGCGCTCCTGTTGTTCGCGGGCAGCGAGTAGTCGCTACCGGACCCGGTAGGCCATCGCCATCGGAAAGTCACCATCCCGGTATACAGTGAACGCGGCAGCGCCGCCGAACCTTGCGCTCAATACGTCCGCGGGCGGCATGTCGTCGTACTCGACCTGATTGTTGATGTGTATCAGCACGACGTCGGCATCGTCGATGCCTGGCGGCGCGGGCACGGGCAGGCCGAGGTTGGCCGCTCGCCAGACGCCGCGTCGGACCAACGTGAAAGGCAGCCCATCCGGAAGCAGTCCGTCCAGAACGTGGTCCGCCCACAGATAACTGACGACCCGACCGCCCCGCGGGGCGTTCTCCAGGCACCAATCCACAAGCTCGGCGTATCCGTCGCAAGGCGTCTGCACGAGATTCCGATACCCGCGCGCCTCCGCTCCGAGCCATCGGGTGCCGACCCACCTGCGTGCGTAGAGGTTGTAGTCGGGCCAGGCATGAACGGTCGAGGCGGCTTGCAGGCCGACTACGACCACGATCAGGGCGGTCCCGGCCACCCCGGCCGTTCGAGACTGCTTGCCGAGCCAGCGCCGGATCGTCACGAGCCACCCCGCTGTCAGGATCATCAACAGGGGCCAGATGCTCATCAGATAGAACGTCTGCCGCAACGGCAGCAGCGTCAGGGACAGAACAAAGAAGGTTGCGGCGAAGATGGGCAGACGGACCTCGGGCCTGTCTCCCTCGCGCATCCACGCCCAGATCAACGCCGTCACCGTGGCCAACCCGACCGGAACCGTCCCACAGATAAGGACGATGCCGCTGTACAGTCGCAGGTGGTCCAGCCATAGCGCGCCGGGAAACAGGTGGTCCCAGTGCGCCGCCCGGCGGGCGATCGTTCGCGCGATTTCCGGATTCACGATGTGTTGCGGCATCGCCGCCCCCGTCACCGCCAACCCGAGCATGCCGATCAGGACCCATCCCGCCGACCGCGAGGGGTGCCACTCGCCCCGTCGTGCCAATGAGATCAGGACCCCCGCCGTCAGCCCCAGGAGCAGCCCCCAGACGGCGATCGAGGCCGTCGTTCGGTGGCCTTGCGCCAGCCCCGCCGAGGCCGCACCGAGCGTCAGGCAACTACTGGCCGCGATGACCCAACCCCACGCCGCGGTGCCCGGTGTCGCGTCTCCACGGGATCGCCTGCGATCGGCGTTCCGGCGCACGCGCGCCCGGATTAGCTCGCACAGTCCGAAGACGGGGATCAGGAAGAGCGAGTAGAGCTTCGCGCCAATGGCCAGACCCAGCCCGATCGACGCCAGCGCCAAACGCGGACCGTTTGGCCGATCGGAGTAATTCGCGTACGCCCAGCAGGCCAACGTCACGAACAGCGCGGCGAAGACGTCTCCCTCCGTCATCGCGATCCGAGAGAAGCTGAGGAAGTAGGGGCCCAGGGCCGTCAGCGCCGCCGCGAGCAGGGCCGTTGGCCCGTCGAGGAGCCGTCGGCACAGACCGAATGTCGCCAGGATCGTCACGAGCCCGACCGCGATGCTCACCCCGCGGCTGACCCCAAGGCCGGGACCACTCGCCGTGAAGACGATCGCGTTGGCGAGCATCGGAAGCCGCATCTGCGACCCGTCTTCCCCGCTGCCGTAGATCGGGTGCTCCAGCAGCCTCGACGCGATCCCCAGGTCGACCTTCTCATCCCACAGCATCCCGAGGCCTGACTGGCTCGACCAGGCGAGTGCGACGAATGAAACGCCGATGATCGAGAGCGAGCCGGCGATCAGCGAGCGGGGAAGCTGGGTCTCGCCGGATGATGGGGGGACCACCGCTGACATGGCCGGCATTATAGCGGTTCGGATCTGGCTCGCGACTCGCCGGACTGCTATGGTATGTACTGTCGTCAGGAGCGGGTAAGGCACCCCCACAGCGGACGCCAAAGGTGAGCGATGACCGACGCGATTCAGCCGATTAGCCTATCGGTGTTCTATCCCTGCTACAACGAGGAGGCCAACGTCGAGAGGACGACCAAGGCCGCCCTTGATGCCGCGGCCAAGATCACCGACGACTACGAGATCATCATCGTCAACGACGGAAGCAAGGACCGGACGGGTGAGATCGCCGACCGATTGGCCGGCGAGCACGACAAGGTCCGCGCCGTCCACAACAACCCCAACCTCGGATACGGCGGGGCCCTCCAGCGCGGGTTCCGAGAAGCGACTAAAGAATACGTCTTCTACACCGACGGCGACGGGCAGTTCGACTTCCAGGAGATCCCCAAGCTCCTGCCCCTCCTGAAGGAATACGACATCGTCTCGGCCTATCGCATCGATCGAAAGGATCCGCTGGTTCGCAAGCTCAACGCCTTTGCCTGGACGACCCTCGTCAACACCGTTTTCTGGCTCTGGCTAAGGGACATCGACTGCGCCTTCAAGATCTACCCGCGAAGGCTCTTCGACGAGATCAAGATGAAGAGCATGGGCGCGCTCATCGACACCGAAATCCTCGCCCGAGCGAAGTACCGCGGATACACCATCGGTCAGATCGGCGTCCACCACTATCCGCGGACCGCCGGGGAGCAGACCGGCGCCAACTTCCGCGTCATCCTTCGAGCCTTCAAGGAACTCTTCAAGCTGTACTTCGAGATTCGCCGGGATCGGAAGTAGCGCCGCTTGCGGGCGGCCCGTCGTTCCACGCCAGCGACACCTCCACCGGCCTGTGATCCGACCCCGATACGGGCAACACCCGGTACTTCTGACATGTGAAGTGTGATGACGTGAAGACGTAGTCGATCCGAAGCGGGACCCCGAGGGTTCGGCGCGTGCCTGTGCTGTCGCCCGCGGTGAGCGCGGCATCCGTCATGTGCCGGCAAGCCAGCCGGTGCGCAGGCGTCCCGGGGATCGTGTTCAAGTCACCGGCCATGATCGCCGGGCCCCCAAGCTCTTCCAGTCGGCGGATCGCGCTGGCCGTTTGGCGACGGTGCGTTGGCATGACCAGCGGGTACCCCACGATCAACGGCCTCGGCACGCTGGCCAAGTGCACCGCGGCGACGCTGACGGACCGTCCGTTGAAGCTCACACGTGCCGAGATCCCCGTTGGACGCTCCGATGTCCCTTCAATCACCGTCGGGTCGATGAGCTTTCCCCGCGTCAACACGGCCAACCCGATCTCCGTCCCCCTCCGCCACACGATCCGCTGATACACGTGGTCCATCCCGAACTCGCGGGCCAGACCCTCGGCCTGATTCCACGCCCATCCGCTGTAACGGTACACCACCAACTCCTGAAGGAACGCGATGTCAGGCTGCGTCGTCCGCAGCACCTGAGACACCTCGTCCAGCCGGCGTCCCAGGAACGTGTTGAACGTCAGGACCCGAAGAGGGTGCGGAGACCCGCCGTGGCTCGGCTCCAAGGCTTCGGCATCGGATTGCGGGGGCGTATGCATCATCGCGGTTTTGAGAACGTCAACTGGCCTCCCAGCGCCAGCCAGCTAACTCCTGGTCCAGCTCCAGGGGCCTGACGGTTGGGTGCGTCAACTAGCGACTAGATCGTACCACGAACATCCCTCGTCCGCTCCATTCGCGCAAGATCATTTTCTCAAAGTCGTCTCTTCTGCTAATGCTTGCAAGGAGTTATAGATGGATGGGTTACGCCTCCTTGAGAACACGCATGCCGCCGCATACGTGCAGCTTGACGTTTGACAATCCATGAAGTTTGGCGTATGTTAGGTTATTACTGGCGTTCCCTCCGGTGAGCTGTCGGCGTGGCGAACCGGCCGGGGAGGGTCACGCCTTCCATGAACGGTGCCCGATTCGCGTTCCGGGGGAAACACCTTCGGCCAGCAGCGCGTGGGTTCACCGATCGTCACGTGGGGCGGTCACCGCTCCGACGGGCTCTGGCGCGCCGGCCGAGACGAATCGGTTCACCGCACGAACCTCTCGGTGCATGATCGCTCTTTGGCAAGACCCCTTTGGACAACATGATCCGTATCGACCGTCCCGATCCGCTGGGGACACCAACGGCGGCGGACTGACCGTACTGGTCCCGCCGCTCCTTCCCGCGGAATGCGTCCGGGAGACCTGGAGGAATGCCGTGAAACTCACCGAGCAGCAGCGCGAGCTGGTCGAGAAGAACCTCGGCCTGGTCAACGTCCACATCCGCCGCTACGTCCGCCTGCCCCACGGATCGAACCGAGATCGCGAGTACGCGGACCTGTTCCAGGAGGGCTCGCTGGCGCTTATGGAGGCGGCCAGAAATCACGATCCCAAACGCCACGGCTCGTTCGCCGCGTACGCCATCCCCCGCATCCATCACGTCATCAGCGTCGCGCTCTACGAGCGATTCTCCACCGTTCGCTTCCCCGTCATATCGGTCAAGCGAGCCAAGGAGCGCCGCGAGCAAACACGCGGTTCATCGAGATACAAGCCCGAACCGGCCCTGGCCCGCACCTACAACTTCGACGACGACGCCGTGCAGTGCAGGGACGTCAGCGAGAATCGACATCGTCCCGCCGGGCGCGCAGCCCAAGTCGGACGCTGCTGGCGCGGCGGTGAGATCGACCTGGCCGCTCGGGTCCGCGCCATGTACGAAGCGGCAGTGCGAGAGGCGGCCGATCGGCTTTGCGCCGCCCCACGCGGACGCAAGGACCGTCGCCACCTCATTCGACGATTCGTCGAGGAGCGGCTGCTCATCCCTGATCCCGAGGCCTGGACCTCCAAACGACAGTTCGCCCGCGATTTCAAGAGTTCCCTCGGCCGAATCCTCAACTGCGAGGAAGCCCTCATGGTCGAGATTCGCTCCATCCTCGATGCCGATGATGCGTTTCAGGTCTTGCTGAAGCTCGCGCGTCAGGAGGACGACGGGATGGATGCCGTCATCAAGCCCGAAATGGCCTCGCGCCTCGAACAAGCCGCCCTCGACGGCTTCGCCCGACGCTTCGCCTGCGCCGAGGCCGACCGCCAGGCCACGGTCCTTCGCGAACTGCTCCGCGCCACCATGGGCTCGCTCACCGGCTTCGCCCGACGCCTTTTCGCCAAACTCGACGACCGCGCCCGCGCGAGATTCCTGGCCATGGTCAAGGATTCGGATCTCTCTCGGACGGTGGAGAACGCCAAGCGTCCTGCGCGCGACAGCTCCCCTTCATCCGCCTGATCGTCGCAGTCCATCCCAGGAGCCGGCTACTCTTCCGCCTTGGGCACGACGTCGATGTTCGCGGTCCGAGCGGCCGGCTCGGGCAGCTTTGGGAAGGGATTGTGCGGCTCGACCTGGTACCAGTAGGCGACGCTGGACCACTCGTCGATGCGCTCGTACAGCCCGTTCTTCCAGCCGATCTGCCGGATCGCGACCTTGTCGAGGCTACGTTGATACCGGATCGGGTCCTTCACATGCCACCGGTACATGCGGACCAGATCGTCTGGATCCTCGTTTGATCTGTGGTAGTGATAGAGCGGGCAGCCGTGACAGGGCGTCTGATACAGGCCCATGCCGTAGCCCGTGCAGAAGTAATCCTCTCCGTGCGCCCTAAGGCCTCCCCGCCGGCAGGCGGACGAACTTCTGGACCCGTTTGCCGTTCACGTCGCCCAGATAGACGTTTCCCTTGGAATCCACCGCGATTCCGTGAAGGACGTTGAAGGCGCCCGGCTGCGGCTTGTCTTCCGGACAGATCGGCATCGTCCAGAGCTGCTGTGCCTTGCCCTGGCGGTCGAACCGCATGATGAGCTGATCTTTCGGTGGGCCGCCGAAGCCGCCCTCCTTGCCCCAACGCATCGGAGACGAGCCGCAAATCCAGATCTCGTCCTTTGGCGTGATGTGAATGCCCCACGGCACCAGAAGGTTCCGCCACTCGCAGAGCAGCTTGCCGTCCTGGGTGAAGACCTGAACGCGCGCCGTGTTCCGATCGCACTCGTAGATTCGACCCTTCGAGTCCAGCTCGATCGCGTGAACGATGCTGAACTCGCCCGGCCCCACCCCCAGTTTGCCCCAGGCCTTGACGAACTTCCCTTCGCCGTCGAAGTGAACGATACGCGAATTGCCGTACCCGTCCGCCACGAAGACGTCGCCCGCCGGGCTCACCGCGATGTCCGTCGGCAGCCAGAAGTGCTTCTCGTCGCACCCGCTCTCGCCCTCCGTACCGATCGTCAGCAACAGCTTGCCCTCCGGCGTGAACTTCCGGATCGTGTGCGTATCCAGGTCCGGAACCCAGACGTTCCCCTTGGGGTCGATGTGGATGAAGTGTGCCGACTTCAACACCTCCTGCCCCCATCCCCGAACGTATCGCCCGTCCGGAGCGTAGACCTGAACCGGAGGCGTCCCGCGCGTATAGACGTAGACGTTGTCGTCCGCATCGACCGTCACGCCCGTACACGCTCCCCAAGTCACCTCCTTCGGACGTTTCGGCCACGAAGCGTCGACCTCATACCCCACCGCCGCGTCGATCCGGGGATACTCGGGCTCCTCGGCCATCGAAAGACCGGGGCCATGGACGCAGAGCAGATAGGACGCAACAACGATCAGGGTTGCCGTGAATCTGAGCGATAGCGGACGGATGGTCATGGGCGTGGACTCCTCGTGCATCAATACTAGACAAACAATCGGTACGCGACGGATGTATTGTGGTGAATCGGCCTCATGACGCAAGGCCCGCACCGAGGGTTCGATCGAGCCAATTGCACAAGCCGTCGATCCTCGCTAAAAGGGGCTATGGGACATCGAGAGCTGACTTCCCAGGAGTGAACGATGAAACGTCTGCTGACAACCTGCATGCTGCTCACTCTCACGACCGGCTTGGCCGACGCCCTTGCCGTCACCCTCGTCAAGGGACCGTACTTGCAGAATCTCACCACCGATTCCGTTACCGTCATGTGGGAGACCGACCAGCCCGTGGCCGGACGCGTCGAATACGGCCTCGGGGCCAAACTGGATCGGAAGACCCCAAGCCTCGGCGACCGCGAGATCCAGGAGGTCCGCCTCACGGGGCTCCAGCCAGAGACCGCCTACCAGTATCGTATCACCGTCGGCGACGCCACCGCCGGCCCCTTCGCCTTCCGGACCGCCGTCAAGCCGACCTCACCGTACCGATTCGCCGTCTACGGCGACAACCGCAGTCACCCCGACGTCCACGCCAAGGTCGCCGCCGCCATGGCCAAGCATCGCCCGGCGTTCGTCATCAACACGGGCGACCTCGTCAGCGACGGCAATAAGGACGGAGTTTGGGGGCCCGAGTTCTTCACGCCGCTCGCCGAGCTCTGCCACGGCGTGCCCATCTACCCCGCCCTCGGCAACCACGAAGGCAACGGGAAGAACTACATCGACCTGTTCAGCCTGCCCGATCCTGAGTGGTACTACGCCTTCGTCTTCGGCAACGCCAAGTTCTTCATGATTGACTCCTGCTACCGCAAGCCCAACTACTTCGCGCCCGATTCCGATCAGGGCCAATGGCTCGCCGGCGAGTTGAAGGACGGCGACTTTGCCTGGAAGTTCGCCGTCTTCCACCACCCGCCGTATTCCAGCCATCCCAGTCGAGGCGGTAGCCTGCCGCATCAGAAGCTTCTGTGTCCCGCGCTGGAAGCGGGCGGCGTCGACGTCGCCTTCAACGGCCACAACCACAACTACGAGCGGATCTTCCCCATGCGTTCCGGCCAGCGAGACGACGCCGCGGGCATCCACTACGTGATCACCGGCGGCGGCGGCGCGCCGCTCTATCCCACGCTCAAGGAGCCCTTTACCGCCGAGGCCGAGGTCGTTCACCACTTCTGCATCGTCGACGTGGCCGGACCGCTCATGACCCTGACCGCCTATGCCGTCGACGGTCACGTCATCGACCGATTCGGCCTGTGCAAGGACGGTTCCATGCTCGCCAAGATGGCCGGCGGGGCTCGGGATGCCGTCGGCGCGGCCAGGGCGGACGCCGTCGACCGCCTCAGCATCATCTTCTCGCCAAAGATCCCCGTGCTACTTTCCCCCTTCGCGTCGGACAAGGACCCTGCGGTACGCCGGGCTGTCGCCGCCGGGCTCGGCAGACTCGCCATGTCTTCCGCTCGCCCGATCGCGCTCACACTCATCGACGATCGCGACGCGGCGGTTCGCCGCGGGGCGGCCCTCGCCGTCGCCCGCACCTCCGGCGCGACCGACGCCGACGTCATCGCCAAGCTGCTGAAGGACCCCGACTCCGCCGTCAGACGCAGTGCCGCCTGGTTCTTCGTCCACGTCCAGGGGCCCGACGTCCTGCCCCTCGTTGTCGCTGCCCTCGACGACAAGGACCCTGACGTCAGACGCTTCGCCATCCGCGGCATCAAGGGCGTCGAGGGCGAGGCCCTCCGACCCTTCCTGGCCAAGGCCATTCTCGACGATGAGGACGACGTGGCCCTGCCCGCCGTTGAGGCCGCTCTCGAGGGCAAACACGTTGAGCACCTGATCGAGCCGCTTCAGAAGGCCTGCAAGAGTCGGCACGGTTCCGTTCGACTCGCCGCTCTCAAGGCGCTCGTCTCGACGCGCACCAAGGCAATCGCCTTCCCGCTCCTCGTCGAGGCGACCGGCGATCCCGACGGACAAGTCCAGGGCTACGCCGTCGGGGTGCTAGAGAAAGCCACCAAGAAGGACTTCGGCTACGACTCCGCGAAGTGGGAGAAGTGGTGGGCCGAGCAACCACGGTGACGGCATTCCCGCCCGGGGAGTCCGACGACATGCGACCTGAAGAGGGCGTTTCCCTTCTCCCACCTATCGGGTTCGCTCGAACCGAATGATCGTCGCGAACGGATAGTCCGGCCACAGCCGCCGGCACCGATAGCCCGTCTCCCACGGCTCGTCCGGGACGGCGAAGCTGATTTGTTGCCTCGGATAGAACCCAGGCGCCCCCTGGATCACCGTGAAGGATTCACCGCCCACGACCTCTCGGCGGAACCGGCTCCACGGCATCTCCGGCGAGTAGCGGCCCGCGTTCTCGTCCGCCATCTCCTTTTCCACTCCGACCATTGCCCCCGTCTCGGACAAGACCACGCCTCCTGCCGTCTTGAACCCGTCCGGTAACGGCCAGCAGCCGATCAAGTACCCAGGATGCACCACGATTTTCCCTGGACGAGAGGCGATGTCCTCCACCATCTCCTTTGTCGCCGGGCGATACGGCGAGATGTGCGGTCGGATCACGTTCAGGTCCGTCCAGATGAACACCCCACTCAGCCCCGCAGCCGCGATCAGGGCCGGCCAGCGTGATGGAATTGACGTCAGGGCGCCCATGAGCCACACAAGGACTAACGGGATGACGACGACGATGAACCGTGGGTCGTAGAAGACGTCCAACGCGTCGTGAGCCGCGGCCGGAACGATGAGCAACCAGATTGCCCCGAGCCCCAGCCAACTGTGGACGGTCTTGCCCCGAATCGCCGTGATGACCGTCGCCACGAGCAGGATGCCCCCTCCAAGCGCCTGACACCATGTCTGCGGCAGCGGCGGCGGCGGCAGCGGCATCATCTCCGGAATTCCCGCCCCGATCCGATCCACCGCCATCAGCAGGTTCGGCGCGAATGTCTGCCCCGCTCCGAACACCTGGCTCGCCACGTTCGGTGAGCCCATCGCCAGGTACACGAGCATCAGGTCGGGCGCCGCCAGCGCCAGCGCCCATGGCGCCGCACGTCGCAGATCTAGCCGCCGGTCCAGGATCACCAGCACCTCGATCGCCAGCACGAACAGCGCATGATGGTGCAGGTATACCATCCCCGCCGATGTCAGCACCCACAGCGCCGCCCGTCCCCGAAACGGGCGTGCGATCATCAGCGCGACGCTGGCCGTTTCGACCAACAGCAGGATTGCGTAGACGCGCCCGTCACGGGCGTGCCACACCAGCGCCGGATGCAGGACGACGGTCAGCGTGGCCATCAGCGCCACGGTCGCCGGCGACCATCGGATCAAGAGCCGGAAGGCCAGCACGGCGAACAGAACGAACCCCACCCCCGAGGCCACACGCATCGTCGTGAAGTTCGGCCCCGTGATGCTCAACAGGATCTTGCTGAGCAGCCAGTAGCCGACGGGCATGTTCTGGCTGTGCGTGGCCAGGCGAAGACCGTCGCCCCAACTCCCCAGGCAGTAGCCGACGGTCTGCATCTCGTCGGCCCAGGGCATGCAGGCTGTTACGCGGTAGAACGCCAGAAACGCCGCAAGCGCGCCAATGCCAATCGAGCACCCCACGACGATCGATCGAGGAATGGACGGAGTGGATGTGAGGCTCGGCTCGGCTCTCGGTCGTTCGAGGCTATCCGACATTCCATTCCGATCCGCTACCGCACCTTCGACAGGCCACGGTCCAGGTCCTCGATGATGTCCTGAGGATCCTCCAGCCCCACGGACAGACGCACCAACTCGTCGACGATGCCGAGGCGATACCTTTCCTCGCGCGTCTCTTTGTAGTAGCTCATCCCGGCCGGGTGAGTGATCAGCGTCTCGGGCCCGCCGAAGCTCGGGGCCAACATGCACAGCCGCAGCTCGTTGAAGAACGCCATCGTGTCCCGCAGGTCGCCGTTGATCTCGAACGTCACCACGGCCCCGAACCCCTTCATCATCCGCTTGGCCAGCTCATGATGCCGATGGCTCGGCAGACCCGGGTAGTAGACCTTCCGGACCTTGGCGTGGCTTTCCAGGAACTCGGCCACCATTTGGGCCGTGCTGTTGAGACGGGCCATCCGAAGCGTGAACGTCTTCAGGCCGCGGAGGAGAAGGTAGCAACTCATCGAGTCGATCACGCCGCCGGTGGTTCGATGCCACTGGTGGATCGGCTCCAGCAGATCCGATTTGCCCAGCACGGCTCCGCCCAGCAGGTCGTTGTGCCCGCCGATGTACTTGGTCGCGCTCGTGATCACGAAATCGACGCCCTGCGTCAGCGGCTTCTGGTTGTAGGCCGTGGCGAACGTGCTGTCGATCATGCTCAACACGCGCCGGTCCCGCGCGATTCGGACCACCTCGTCGATGTCGGCGATGTTCAGATAGGGGTTGGTCGGCGTCTCCGACACGATCAGCACCGTCTCTGGCCTGATCGCGTCCGCCATCGCCTGGTAGTCGCCCATCGGGACCACCGTCGACGTCACGCCGAACTTCGGCGGCAGCACTTTCGTCACGAAGACCAGCGTCTGCTTGTACGCGTCGTCGGTGATGACGATGTGATCGCCCGTCTTGCACAGGGCCATGATGGATGACGTGATCGCGCTCATCCCCGTGTCGAAGAGCAGGCACCGCTCGGCGTCCTCCAGCGCGGCCAGCTTCCGCTCGCCGGCCTCCCGCGTCGGGTTGCCGTAGCGGCCGTACTCATAGTGCGGCGTCTCGCCCTGCCCGTATGCGCGGACCTCTTCCATGTCCTTGAACACGAACGTGCTCGTGAATGCGATCGGCGTCGTCACCGACCCGCGCCATCGCCGCTCGCCGCAATGCACGGCGTCGGTGTCCATGTGTCCCGTCCGCTGGTCCGTGAAGCGTGTCATTGTCGACTCCGGTTGACCGTGTTAGCGCCGGGCATGCCTGATCGTCCATCGGATCAGCCCCGTCCCGTCCCCTTCAAGACCCAAGTCCTCTATCGCGAGAGCAAGGAGCAGATTATACTCCGCCGACGCGCGAGCAACCATCTATCGTGGCGCGCGCCGATCGTCTTCCGTGAATCGCAGCCCTCGATTCGAGGACGCCAGGTTTATGTCTGCCAGCAACGCCGGCGTTGCCTCTAGTTCGCCCACTGATTCCCGATCGCTCCGGCGAAGCGCCGTGCGCTGGTTCCTCATCGCTTTCCTCGCATACTGTGCCACCGTCTACGGCACGCGGATACGCTGGCGGGCGCTCATCTACTGCTCCGGGCCGCACCACCATGCCGCTCAGGCCCTCGCCTGGCTCAATGGAAGGCTGCACCTCGATCCCAACTGCGGCCTGCCCGATCTCTCACCCGTCGACGGGCTGCCCTATTCCTCTTTCCCCCCGGGCCCCACGATCCTCATGTTCGTCCCCGTGGCAATCTTCGGCGGCAGGCTCCCGGACATGCTCTTCCACTGTCTGCTCGCCGCAACGTCCGTCACGTTTATGCACCTCGCGATGCCGGCCGTAGCCCGACGAACCCGCACTCCCGTCAGCGCCGAAACCCTCGAATGGCTCACGGCCTTCTACGCCCTTGGAACTATCATTTGGCTCAACGTACCCTTCCGAGGCGTCTGGTTCATGGCACACTGGGTTTCTCTTGCCGCTCTGCCTCTAGCGATTTTCCTTGCCGCGAGGGGCTCGCGTTTCGGCGCGGGGGCCGCGTGGGCCTTTGCCTTTGCCAGCAGGCCCCCTTGCATCGGAGCCCTGCCGGCCCTTGTCTATCTTCTATACGACAGTTTCGTCGCCGAACCGTCCACCCGACGTCGGCTCATGGCCGTCGCCCGATTCCTGGCTGTCCCGACGATCATCATGGTCTTCTGGCTGATGCTCAACGCCGCTCAGTTTGGCGGTCCGTTCGACTTCGGGCGGGGGCGGATGCTCACTCCATACGCCGACCGGCTGGCCAAGGGGGTCTTCAGCCCTGTCTTCCTTGTCGACAATGTGAAGGCCCACTTCCTGAACTTCTACCGTCTGGTCAATGTTCCGCCGTATCTCGTCAGCCGGCACGAGGGCACCAGTCTCTTTCTCACTACGCCCGGCTTCTTCTGTCTCGTTGCCGCGTTCCGTCGTGGGCCCAAGTTCGGCTTCTTCTGGCTTGCCGCCTGGCTCACGCTTGTGCCGCTCCTGCTTCACCACGCCAACGAGGCCGGCCCCGCCGGAAGCCGGCATCTTCTCGACGTCTATCCCATCTTCTTCGTCCTCATGATGATGGGCTTCGGGCCCCGCCCACCCTGGTGGGCTAAGTTCCTCATTGCGGTTGACATCGCCTACACCTTCGCCTGGGTCTGGTTCTGGCTCCTGCGCTGACTCCAAGATCCGCAGGCCCTGGATCTGGCGGTCCGCGCTACCCTCTCGATCGGGTCGGTGGCGAGCTCCCTCATTCAGCTTCTGAATACGGTGTCCTCGGATTCCTCGCGACGCACACTAGAGAAACTACACAAATGGAATAGACATCCCGAAGTAGACCCCGGCGACCGGTGACTACGTTCCGGAGATCTGTTCGGGAGACGGTCTGGCCAGATCAGTGAGCGTGCCGTCGTTCCCGCAAAGGCGGGAATCCAGGACCACGCAATCCGCCGGGCGCCCCTCCCCCGGCAGCACTGGAATTAGCGTTCCTTCTGGATTCCCGCCTTTGCGGGAACGACGGCAAGCGAGCGTTCTGGCGCGTGGCGTTCGTCCAGTTGCTGTGGGACCTGGATTGCTGTTACCATGCCGATCTTAACCCTACGACCCGATGCGAGATCCAGGACCGTGAGCGAGCAGACCGACCCACAGAAGCACTATCAAGACCGACTCAAGAAGCTGGACCGACTCCGTGAGCTGGGGGTCGACCCGTACGGCGGGCGTTTCGAGGGGGCCGAGGCCTTTGCCGGCGTCCGCGACCGCGCCGAGGCCCTCAATCTCGAGCCAGGTGAGTCCGCCGAGGCCGAGCGCGTTCGTGTCGTCGGGCGGATCATCCTCCAGCGAATGTTCGGCAGCCTGGCCTTCCTGACCCTCCGCGATCGCAGCGGGGAGATCCAGGTCGGTCTGAGCAAGAAGGCTCTCAAGGACGTTTGGCCGGTGATCAAGCTCCTCGATCTGGGCGACCTCATCGGCGTCGAGGGGTGCCTCGGCAAGACCAAGACCGGCGAGATCACGATCTGGGTGGACGCCCTGACCGTCCTGTGCAAGTCGCTCCGGCCGCCGCCCGAGAAGTTCCACGGCCTGACGGACGTCGAGTGGCGATACCGGCACCGATACGTCGACCTGTTCGCCAACCCCGACGTTCGCGACGCGTTCGTCACTCGAAGCGTCATCATCCACGAGTTCCGGACGGTCTTGCGCGACCGCGGCTTCCTGGAGGTCGAGACGCCCATGCTCCAGCCCATCTACGGCGGGGCGGAGGCGCGACCCTTCACGACGCACCACAACACGCTCAACGTCGACCTGTTCTTGCGCATCAGCCCGGAGCTGTATCTCAAGCGGCTCCTCGTCGGCGGCCTGGAGCGGGTCTTCGAGATCAACCGGAACTTCCGGAACGAGGGCATCAGCACGAAGCACAACCCCGAGTTCACGATGCTCGAGGTCTACCAGGCCTACGGCGACTACAACGACATGATGGACCTCACCGAGGCCATGGTGACCGCGGCCATCGAACGGATCGGCGGGGGATACAAGCGGACCTTTGGCGACCTAGAAATCGACTTCACGCCGCCGTGGCCTCGACGGACCTACGCCGAATGCCTCGATGAGTACGCCGGCGTCGATATGACCGATGTGGCCGCAGTCCGCGCCAGAGCCGACGCCCTGGGCATCACGCACAAGCACCTGGCGGACGCCATGGTCGTCCAGGAGGTCTTCGAGGCGACCGTCGAGCCGAAGCTGGTCAACCCGACGTTCGTGAAGGACTACCCGGCCCCGCTCTGTCCGCTGACGCGCCGCAAGCCCGACGATCCGACGATCGCGCTGCGATTCGAGATTTTCGCGGCCGGCGGCATGGAGCTGGGCAACGCGTACACCGAGCTGAACGACCCGGGGGTCCAGGAAGAGAACTTCCGAATCCAACTCGACGGCCAGACCGAGACGATGGCCGTCATGGACGAGGACTTTGTCCTGGCTCTCCAGTACGGGATGCCGCCGGCTGGTGGGCTCGGCATCGGCATCGACCGAATCGTCATGCTCCTGACCGGCAGCAAGAGCATTCGAGACGTCATCCTGTTTCCGCTGCAGAGGCCCCAGGCGCACGCCGCCGAGGCCCCGACGGAAGACGAAGCCGAGGAGTCGGCCGACCCGTCATAGACCATGGCCAAGACCGCGCCTGAGACCGAACGCTTGGACCGCCTCGGCCCGCTCCCGATGAACGGGACGGACACCGTGCTCGAGGTCCAGCGTGCCGTCGTCCTCGTCCACGGATTCGTCCACGTGGCGGTCGGCCTCGTGACGATCGCGCAGATCGGTCCCGTCGGCGCCGCCCTGGCCGTGCAGTTCAGGATTGTACTTGGACTGATCCTGACGGGCTTGGGAGGCTATGAGCTTTACGTTTCGGCTCAAACGGACGCTCGCCTCTGGGCGGTCGTGCGGGCAATGGTCGGCATTTACGCTATCGCGGCCCTGGTCGCCCTCGTTGCGGTGGCGGTTCCCCGATGGTCCCTCTCCCCGTACGATCCGTTGGCCTTCTCATTCCTGACGGTCGGATTGGCCTTTGCCGGGCTTCCGGAGGTCGGCATCGCATTGCAGTCCCTGCTTGCCGCGAGTGCCGTCGTCCTGGCCCTCTCCGTCGGGCGCTGGACACTCGCCGCCTCTTCGCCCGCGTGGCTCGTTCCTTGGGCACTGGGCCACGGCATCCGCGCCGTCGTCGGCGCTGCCTACTACATCGTCTGCGATCTTGGCGCCGACCCGTTGCGGCGGTTCATCCGGTCCCTCCCGGCATACCAGAGGCTGTTCATTACCGGCGGTGGCCCGGTCCGGGTGCTCATCGGGGGCCTCGGAGGCCCCGCGCTTGCCGTGCTGGGCGGGATCATCGCATACGGACTCGTGTGTTACGGTTTGTCTTACGCGCCGCCGATCCTTCACCCGTTGATCTATCTAGTCGCCGTTGATCTGGTTCTGTTGCCGCTTCTGCCCGGCGCCGCCGAGGTGGTTTTGGTCCTCTATGGGGAGGTGGCCAGTGGGGGCGAGGCCTGGATCTTCGTGGCGTCGCCGATCTTTCTCGCACTCGCGCCGGCGGCGGCGCTCATTCTCCTTTGGCTTTCGCTACATCGATGGCTCTTGCGGGCCGCCCTGGCCGTCGGACGCTGGCAGCTTGCGACCTCGCGTCGCGCCCTCCAGTGCGTCGCCGGGGCCGTCTGGATCCACCTGGTCGCTTGGCTTTTCGTGACCGCTCTCAACGCCCAGACGGGCCTGATGCTCCTCGGCGAGGAGGCCCCCGGCGCCTCGCTCTACAAGCGACACCTTCGCACCCCCATCACGAAGCTCCCGCCGGAGATGCAGGCGCACAAGCAGCGCCTCATGGCCGAGCTGCTGGACATGTTCCGCAATCAGCAGGCGAATGAGGCCGCGTACCAGTACACGCTTCTGGCAGGTGACCACCCGGACGCCGACCAGACCCGCTTCGGCGACCTGTCCGCGTGGGCTCAGCGCAAGCTCACCGGAATGGCCTGGTATTACAGCCCCGCCGAGTTTGCCGAGGACCGGGTCGAGCGCTGCATCGTGTTTTGGGGATGCCTTCTTCTGGCCTTCATGACGATGATCCGCTGGCCGGGCCTCAACACGATCCTTCCCTACGTCTGGCTCCGGTGCGTCGTCTTCGTCATCCGACTGGCCGCTCCGACGGTCTTGTTGGCCGAATGTCTCCTCGGGACTTCCGGCCGTCCGGACATGATCGCGCTGAACGCGGGGCTGGTCCTGGTGGGCGTGGCCGTTCTCGCGCTGGCCTACTGGCTCGGATGGGTGGCGCTCCGTGACGTTGGCGCGACGCGACACTATGCCCCGTTCATGGCGACCCGGCTCCTGCAGAAGCGCCGGATCGCGTTCTTCGCCATCGGCGCGGTCACCCTCTGCGTGGCCATGGTGCTGATCGTCATCAGCGTCATGGGCGGGTTCCTCGATCTCGTGCGAGACCGATCCCGCGGCCTGCTCGGCGACCTGATCATGGAGAACAAGTCGCTGAACGGCTTCCCCGGCTACCAGGAGTTCATCGATCGCATCAAGGGCCTCCGTGACGAGAACGGTCAACCCATCGTCGCCGAGGCCACCCCGGTCATCTACACCTACGGGGTTCTTCGATTCCCCGTCTCGAAGGTCACCAACATGGTCCGCGTGATGGCCATCCGACTCGACGAGGTGGTCCACGTCACGCGATTCGGCCAGAGCCTGAATTACGAGCAGTGCTACCCCGGCACGACCAAGCTCGGGCGGCAGCAGCAGCCCTATTGGGGCCGGGACATCACCAGACTGCCGCTCCTGCCTGAAGCGTACGAGGAGGCCCGGGCCCAGGGCCTGGCCAAAATGACCGACCCGCAAGAGCGGGCGCTCTATGACCGCGAGCCCGGGGGAGACTACCCCGGCCCCGGCGAGTACGCTCAGTACGGCGGGAGCGACGCTTCGCACGTTTACGACGAGCTGCGGACCATTCGCATCGAGCTGCAGTTCATCGGCGAGGACGCGGCGGCAGGCAACTGGTCGGGAATTCCCAGGACCGACCCGGCCTCCGACGGCGACGACATCGCCGCAACGACCCCGCCGGCAACGCCGGGCGCCCAGACCTCAACGGCCCCGGGCCAGACGCCTTCGACCAGCCAGCCCACGCTCGCCGATCGGCTGATAAAGCAGGCCGAACGACTGGAGGGGCTGATCAAGCACCTGCCCGACTGGCCCGAGACCCAGCCGATGCGTGCCATCTTCGAGGTCCTCGTCAGCCAGATGATGGACGCCTCGGACAAGCTTTCGGCCAAGAACAAATCGGTGGTGGACGACCTCAACCGCATCATGGATCAGATGCAGGATCCGATCGACACGCTCGCCCGGATCCGAACCCGACCCGGCTACAGCGGGGGGCTCTACTACGGCGTTATCATCGGGCGAGACCTCGTCGCGCGGCGACAGGCCAGCGGGAAGTACGAGCGATACTACCCGCGTGGCATCGAGATGACGGTCGCGGTGCTGCCACTCACGCCGGGCGGCGCGTTCTCGCGCAAGCAGCCCATCAGTTTGCCCCTGCGATACGTGGACGACTCTCGAACCGGCGTCTACGACATCGACTCCGTCTGCGTCTACGTCGAGTTCGAGATGCTGCAAGAGATCATGGAGATGGGGCCCCTCCGGCGGACCGACGGCACCGGCTCCACGCCCCCGCGGGCGTCGCAGGTCCTGATCAAGCTGACCGAGGGGCAGGACGTTCTGGCCCGTCGCGCCCAGCTCGTGAGGGAGTGGAACGACTTCTGTCTTACCTGGTCCGAGGAAGGCAGCGACAAGATGCGCCTGGTCGTCTTCAACACGTGGGAGGAGCAGCAGGCGCAGTTCATCGCGGCGGTGCAGAAGGAGAAGATCCTCGTCCTGACGCTGTTTGCGGTCATTTCGGCGGTGGCGATCTTTCTGGTCCTGTGCATCTTCTACATGATCGTGACGGAGAAGACGCGCGACATCGGCATCCTCAAGAGCGTCGGGGCGTCGTCCGGCGGCGTGGCCGGCGTTTTCCTGGCGTACGGCGCGGCGATCGGGGTGGTCGGCGCGAGTCTGGGCCTGTGGATCGGCACGGTGTTCGTGCACAACATCAACTCCATCCAGAACTGGATCGCGCGGATTCACCCGGGCCTGAGGATCTGGAGCGCGGAGGTCTACACATTCGACATCATCCCGGACACCGTGAAGTTCGAGGAGGCGGCGGTCATCTTCGTCGTGGCGATCCTGTCGTCCGTTCTCGGGGCGACGTTCCCGGCCTTGCGCGCGGGGCGAACCTGGCCCGTGGAGGCGCTTCGCTATGAGTAACGACGCGATCCTCGTGGCCAAGAACCTCCACAAGACCTATCCGCTCGGACGGACCGAGCTGCAGGTGCTCCGCGGCGTGTCGATGTCCGTGAAGCGCGGGGAGTTCGTCGCGATCATGGGCAGCAGTGGCAGCGGCAAGAGCACGCTGATGCACATCCTGGGCGCGCTGGACGTCCCCCAGAAGGGACAGGTCACTTTCGACGGTCAGGACCTGTTCGAGGCCGAGGATGTTCGCGCGATCCCCGTGATCGAACGCGAGTCCGCCGATCGCTCCGCCTTCTCGGCGCGCTTGCGCGGCGGTCCGCTCGAGCCCTTCCGGAACCGGCTGCGGAACGCCGCATTCGGGTTCGTCTTCCAGTTCTATCACCTCCTACCGGAGCTGGACGTCATCGAGAACATCCTTCTGCCGTGCATGGTCGGCGAGACGGTGGCCAACTGGTTCGGACGGCGCCGAGACCTCACCGAGCGGGCGCACCAAACGGCCGAGAGCCTCGGTTTGACCAATCGCCTCCGCCACAAGCCGAACGAGCTATCCGGCGGAGAGCGGCAGCGCGTGGCCATCGCCAGGGCGCTCATCAACCGTCCGCGGGTCTTGCTTGCCGACGAGCCGACCGGTAACCTGGATGCTCGCACCGGGCGAGAGATCCTCGGCCTGCTCAAGGACCTGAATCGTCAGGGTCAGACCATGGTCATGGTCACGCATGACGCGTGGGTGGCCGAGCAGGCCGACCGTACGGTCCAGATCGCCGACGGACGCATCAAGTCGGCTCCCTCGGACTAACCGCCCCCGTGGCACGGGCATCTTGCCCGTGAATAAGCAGCACGGGCATCTTGCCCGTGGCCCGACAATCGACACAGCGCGGGATCGTCGCCGGGACGACCGCCGGCGCGGAAGCATTGGGAAGCCAAACGCAGAGACCAGACGGACAGACAAATGGACCTTAGAAACCGCAAGAACGAGTTCGCACCAAGACCCGACCTGAAGATCTGGCTCGACGGCGAGCTGGTGCCCGCCGGCGAGGCCAAGATCAGCGTGTTCGACCACGGGCTGCTCTACGGCGACGGCGTGTTCGAGGGCATCCGCAGCTACAACGGGAAGATCTTCCGCTGCGAGCAGCACGTTCGCCGCTTGTACGACTCGGCCAGAGCGATTCGTCTGGTGATCCCGATGACACCGGACGAGATCACGAAGGCCATGTACGACACGCTCGCGGGCAACGGTTTGGCCGGCAAGGACGCGTATATCCGCCTGGTGGTGACGCGCGGGGTCGGGACGCTGGGTCTGAGCATCCTGAAGACGGCGTGTCCGTCGGTGTTTGTCATCGCGGACCAGATCGAGCTGTATCCGCCGGCGCTGTACGAGACGGGCATGGCGGTGATCACGGTGCCGACGATGCGGAGTCATCCGGCGGCGCTGAGTCCGCGGATCAAGTCGCTGAACTACCTGAACAACATCCTGGCCAAGATCGAGGGCCAGGACGCCAATGCGCCCGAGGCGATCATGCTGAACCACCTGGGGTTCGTGGCCGAGTGCACCGGGGACAACATCTTCGTCATCCGGGACGGCAAGCTGCAGACGCCACCGACGAGCGCGGGGATCCTGGAGGGGGTGACTCGAGACGCGGTGATCGAGCTGGCTCGGAAGCGCGGGATGACGGTCGAGGAGAAGGACCTGGTGCGGCACGACCTGTACGTGGTTCAGGAGTGCTTCCTGACGGGGACGGCGGCCGAGGTGATCGCGGTGACGAGCATCGACGGGCGTCCGATCGGCGACGGCAAGCCGGGGCCGATCACCAAACAACTCATGTCGGACTTCCATGCCCTGATTCGGGCGGAGTAGTCGCGAGGCGATCGTGGTGGCTAGGGACAGCGGCGTCTTGCCCCGTTGGGGGTGGACGCCGCTTTGGCATTGGTACGGACGGCGCCGGGGTGTTGGGCTGGGGTTCGGGCTCGGGGTGACTTCGGCGGGACGTGGCGGGGATGGGGTCTGGGCCGGTGGGGGAGCGGCGGGACGGGTGGGTGCGATGTCGCACAATGTCGCACAATGTCGCAGAATGTCGCGGAATGCACCGGAACGCGCGGAAATGCGTCGAAATACCGGGGATCCGGGGTTCGGGCTCGGGGTGACTTCGGGGAGAGGTGGGGGGGATGGGGTCTGGGCCGGTGGGGG
>JAFGLZ010000030.1 GCA_016927755.1 Phycisphaerae bacterium | reverse complement strand
GGGGGGGGGGGGAGCGTGGAGGCTGGGGCATCCGGGCGTCTGGCATTTGAGAGAATCTTGTTGCCCGTGCGCCGGCGCGTGGTACATTGAACGTATGTCCACGGAGCCTTTCGAGACGGCGGAGGCGCAGGGTACTCCCGGCGTGCGGCAGTTGTCGACGTTCCTCGACAACCGGGTGGGCCAGTTGCACCTGCTGACGCGCGCGTTCGAGGGGACTCAGGTCCACATCCTGGCGCTGACGATCATCAGCTCGGTGGATTGCGCGATCGTCCGTCTGCTGGTCGACAAGCCGGACGAGGCGGAGCAAATCCTTCGCCGGGAAGGCTTCCCCGTCAGCAGGAGCGAGTTGCTCGTGGTGGAGATGCCTCACGGGAGCACGGGGCTGCTGACGATCTGCTCGGCGCTGCTGCGCGGGGAGGTCAACATCCACTACGCGTATCCGCTGCTGAGCCGCCCCAACGGCAGGCCGGCGCTGGCTCTGCTGGTCGATGACGTGGAGACGTCGGCGATGATCCTGCAGGAGAAGAACTTCAGGCTCTTGGACGAGCCCGATTTGGAGCAGATGTGACACGCCTGTGAGCGTGGCATGCCCGGGGGTGTGTTGGCGGGCGGGGCCTCGCCTGGTTCAATCAGAGAATTACCTATCCAGACCTATGGCGCCGGTTCGGCGGCGCGAACCTTGCGGGACCTTTCTCGTGACGGGACGGGTTACCCGTGTACACTGTTCGCTGCTTTGGAAGGGGCGGGGCCGCAGGGGTTCGGCGTTTGGCGCAGTTCTGGTATTTGTCATCTCGTGTGATGCGAGCGGACGTCTTGAGTCGTCGGGGCGGCTCGGCTATGGTTGGCGAGCGTGCTGGTTTGATGACGAGCCGTTGAGAGGAGAGAGGGACATGTCGGATCCGTCGTTGGAGATCAATCGTCGAGACTTCATGCATCGAGCGGCGGGGGCGGCGTTGGGGGCATCGGCGCTGTCGGCGGCCGCGTCGCAGGCTGAGCAGGGCAAGGGTGGGGGCGAGAAGGTCATCTGGCGGAACAAGCAGGCCGATATGGTCTACTGTCGACTGGGTCGGACGGACTACATGTGCAGTCGTCTGGCGGCTGGGTGGCGGGGCAACAACCGGCTGAAGAAGATGCTGCTGGAGCGGGGGGTCAACTACTTCGACACGGCTCGGACGTACACGAACGGCAACAACGAGAAGGAGCTGGGGGAGCTAGCCCGCAAGTACCGCGACCGCATGTTCCTGACGAGCAAGGCGAGCGGTCTGGCGGGCTATCCGCGGTTGACGTTCGAGCCGGGACAGGGCGCCAAGGCGGCCGAGACGTATACGCGGCTGTTGGAGGAGTCGCTCGGCGCGCTGAAGGTCGACTATCTGGACGGTTACTATCTGCACGGGGTTTCGGAGCCGTGGGTGCTGGAGACGGAGGAGATCTACGCGGCGTTCGAGAAGGCTCGCAAGGCGGGGAAGGTGAAGCACTACGGGTTCACGACGCACTCGAACGTTCCGAAGGTGTTGGCCAAGGCGATCGAGGTGGAGGAGAAGGGGGCGATCAAGTACGACCTGATCATGGCCGCGTGCAATCCGAACAGTTGGCCGGAGCGGAAGGACCTGGTCGCGAAGCTTCGTGAGAAGGAAATCGGGGTGATCTGCATGAAGGGGACGGGTCAGATCCGTCAGGCGACGGGGCCCCGCGTGCGGAAGATGTTGGAGGTGGCCGATTCGTTGAAGCTCAACGAGGCGGAGCGGGCTTACGCGTATCTGCTGCACATCGCCGACTTCGACGTTCTGATCAGCGAGATGCAGAGCGTGGCGCACGTCGAGGGGAATCTGAAGCTGCCGGGGATGAAGCTTGCGTCGGGGGACTGGGGGCGGCTGAAGGATATGGTTTTGGCCGAGCAGGGCGGCGCGTGTCACCACTGCGGGCGGTGCGTGGAGGCGTGCACGGAGGGGATCGACGTACACGACATCCTGCGGTACCACAGCTACTATCATCAGTACGGTCATCATGAGGACGCGTGCGGCCACTTCAGGGACCTCGGTTACGATCCGGTGGCGGCCTGTAGCGCGTGCGGCCGGTGCAGCGCGGGCTGTCCGGCGGGGATCGACCTGGAGGCGGTCATGCGGGACATGGCGGGGCGCGTCCTATAAAAGCGGGAAACGATAGCTAAACAGGGGCCGTTTGAGAGCCGATCTAGCTCACAGCGAACGGAGTGTAGGGGGTCGGTCCGCGCCGACTCCCGGTGAGAGCCGACGGATCGGAGCGCAAGACGGCCGTGAACGTCTCCTTGGCCTACCTCGTCGTTAATTCCCCGCAAGACACGGGTTACAACTATGGCTTGGGTTATGTGGCCGCCGCGCTGCGCCAGGGCGGTCACGAAGTCGACTTGACGACGCTGGCGGATGCCGACGACGTGACGGCGTTCCGCGAGCGAGTTCGGAGCCGCGGGCCGGGCATTGTCGGGCTGTCGGCGACGACGTCGCAGTTCGGCTACGTGCCGGAGATCGCGGGCGCTATCAAGGCGGCGTCGGGGGCGTTCGTGGTTTGCGGCGGTCCGCACCCGACGCTTCTGCCCGAGTGTTTGCTGGAAGCTCCGGGTCTTGACGGGATCGTTCGGGGCGAGGGCGAGGAGCCGTTGCGGGAGCTTGCCGACGCGCTCGAGTCGGGCGCGGACTTTCGGACGATCAAGAACGGCTGGTTCCGCGACGGGGAGGCGATCGTCAAGAATCCTCTTCGGCCGTTCGTGCATGATCTGGATGCGCTGCCTTTTCCGGACAAGGATTGCCTGGACTACCAGGGGGTGATCGATCGGGCCGGGGGGGTCAACCGGTTTATCTTCAGCCGGGGGTGCACGTTCGGCTGCACGTATTGCTCGAATCGGGCGCTGAGCCGTCTGGCCGAGGGGGCGTATTTCCGGCAGCAGAGCGTGGATCGCGCGATCGGCGAGATTCTTCACGACCGCGAGCGGTATCGCTTCAACCGGGTCGTCATCGACGACGACACGATCACGCTTCGGAAGGACTGGTTCCGCGACTTCTTTACGCGGTATCGGTCGGAGGTTGGGCTACCGTTTACGTGCAACGTTCGCGTGGGCACGGTGGATCGCGACATGCTCGGGCTGCTGCGCGAGGCGGGGTGCGGGACGGTCGTGATGGGGATCGAGCACGGCAACGAGGCGTTTCGGCGGGAGGTTCTGAAGCGTCCGATGACGAATCGGCAGATCGTCGAGACGTTCGACGCGTGCCACGCGCTGGGCATGAAGACGTTCGGCCAGGCCATCGTCGGGTTTCCGCGAGAGAACAAGCGGCTCTTTCTGGATACGGTTCGGGTTTGCCGGCGGGTGGGGGTTCGGAATCCGATCTCGATCTTCCAGCCCTACCCGGCGACGGAGCTGGGGGACCTGTGCCGGAAGGAGGGTTGGCTGCCCGGGAGGAGGGGTTTTCGCGAGCGGCGGGAGGCGGTGATCAGCTTTCCGGGCTTCGGCAAGGAGGAGATCCAACTGTGCGCCGACGCGTTTCCGATCCTGACGCAGTCGACGTGGATTCCGCTGGGGCTTCCGCTGAAGTGGACGCTTCGGATCTGGCGGGCGGTGGACCTCGGGCGGTACGTCGTCAGGCGGGTGGGACAGCGTCTGGTTGAGAAGGCGCGGAGGGTTCTTGCCGGCGGGGGACGGGGCGTTCATGCCGCTTTCGGTGGGTGAGTCTCGCGTCGGATTCGGGGAGGGGTGGCTCAGCGTCAGATGGGCTTTCTGACATGGAACGAAGCACGGGGCCGCGGAACGCCGCGCTGATTCAGAACGGTGCATCTCGCTGACCCATGGCTTGTTCAGTCTGCATGGTCTTCCCGCGCGGACCCATGCCACCCGCAACGAAGCTGTCCGACCCAATAGGGGACTGGTGAGGTTTCGTCCGGGACAGGCCACGGGCGAGACGCCCGTGCTAGTGCGCCTGAGAGTGTACTCGATCCGTGGGGTGCAAGTCCCCACCAGGCATACGCTCTCCGGCCT
>JAFGLZ010000239.1 GCA_016927755.1 Phycisphaerae bacterium | reverse complement strand
GGCTCGGTCTGGATCACCGAACTGGGCGACCCCGACGGCGGCGTCTATCCATGGCTCGCATCGAGCGATTTGCTCGCCGAGCACGCCATAAAGGCCTACGCGATCGCCACCTCGCTGGGCATCGAGAAGCTGGTGTGGTACTGCTACCGCGATTCAGGGCTCGACACGCAGCGCAAGGCCCCGGACAACGCCGAGGGATTCTTTGGACTCCTCGGACCCGGGGGCCAGTGGAAACCGGCCGCACACGCCTACCGGTTGTTCTCCAAGAACTGCAGCAACAGCGTCATTCGCTCCGACCTCGTCGGGCTTACGGGCGGCATTGCGGCACGCCAACTCCGTACCGGGCTGTATCGGCGAGACGACGGCGAATCAGTTCTGATCATGTGGTTCGAGCCGTCACTCCGACCAGGAGCGCACGCGCGCGTGTCGATCGATCTGGGCGAGCTCGAGCGCCCCGCAGTCCTGAACGACATCACATCGACCTACACCAAGGAGCTTCTGGATGACTTCGTGGACGTGACCGAGAAGCCTCTCTTCATCACGTACAAGGCTCCCTCGTCTGAAGCGCCTGTTCGTCTGCACGCGGATTCTTCCCCCGCCGACGCCATGTGGCTGATGTCCGTCATCGGGCTGGTGCTGTGGGCCGCGTGGACGTCGTTCCGCTCAAAGTCCGAGTGAAGGGTCAAGACGCCCCAGGTCATTCCGCACGGGCAGCACATTGGGTGTGCGGCGACCTGCCCCTGTCCCCTCACTCCAGTTTCCACGTTTCGCCGCCGTCGGACGACGTCATGAGCGCGCGCCGACGCCCGAAGTGATCGGTCCGGTAGAACCAATACGTGGACCAGTAATCGTAGGACAGAAGCAGCCGGCCCTTCCTGTCGATCGTCAGCCGATGGTAGAAGATGCTGTACTCGGACAGCGGCGGCACGATCAGGATTCGAGGGGGTTCCCAGCCATGGCCAGGACGCTTCCGCTGGTAGGCCAGCGTGGCGAACGTCGCCCCGCTGGCAAAGTACTTGGGATCATGCCTCCATAGCCGAAAGACCAGGTGGAGCGTGTCGTCCGGGCCGCACACCAGCCCGATGTAGGTCTGCCTGAGTCCCCGGCCCACGGGCTCGGCCTGGGTCCAGCCCGAGTGAGCGTCGTTGGCCTTCAGCGAGCGGGCGTAGTGAAACGGCTGACCGTGCGTTCCCGTCAGGACGTGGAGGAAGCCCTGGCTGTCCATCGTGATACAGGGGCGATTGTGGACGTCGTTCGGCGGCGCCCCATATCCCACAAGGACCGGCTCCTTGAGCACCCCCGTCTTGCGGTCATAGGTCGTTACGTATGTTGGCACGCCCGGGACCTTGATCTTCGGATCGGTCGCCTCCGCCCAGATCATGTGTACCTTGTCCCCGCGCGAGACCACCGCTGACGGAACCCCGGAATGCGCGCCCACGCCGAGGCTCTGCCTGGACACGAGGATGGGATCGCCCACCGTCAGCCGCCCGTTATCCTTCCTGGGCACGAACAGCTCGAGGGTGCTGATCGTACGCCACCGGAGCTTCTTGTCCGAAGCGGTCCTGACGGACCGCAGAATCGCCGGCGGTCCGTCAGGCACGTTGTGGCCCGAGAACTGCTCGATGTCGAAGCCGCCCGATCTACCTAGCCCATAGGCCGAGAACGTGCGGGCGCCGTCGTTCGAGTGCAACAGGGCGGCCTGCGACCCGAAGGTCGCCATGAGATACAGATCGTTGTCGCGGTCGAAGGCGATCTTCGTGTTGGTGATCGTGGCCTCGGAAGGGGTACCCCCGAACTCGGGCACGCGAGACGTGACCGCGGTCCGCAGGTCGGTCGATATCCATTGGCCGTCGCGCCGAGCCAAGATCTTGCTCCCGCTCCGCACGAACGGGCGGTTGTCGAGGTCGAAGTACCTCTCCCAGTCGACGGGACCATCCGGCACGTAGCCGAACTGCTCGTTCTCGTGCTCATACGGCTTGAGAACCAGTGGCATCGACAGCGGTCGCGTCGCCGGCGCGATCCCGGCCTTGACGGTCAGCGTCGAATACGTCGAGAAGTCCGCATCGTCCGCCGGCGTGGCTCGCAGATGACAGACCCTCGTCGCGCCCTTGGCCGGGACGGTGTACCCAATCGTCACCTCTTTCGTCTGGCCAGGCCTGACCTCCACGCGCTCGGCCGACAACCGGACCGGCCACGCCCCCTCGGGGAACTCGGCGCAGAGTTGAACCGTCTTCGGCTCGGGCGCGTTGTTGTGGACCTTGAACGAGACCTCGCCGCTGTCTCCGGGGCGGCCGTACACGGTCTTGTTGTATGGCGTCAGGATCCATCGGTACGTCCGCAAAGGGAACCAGGAGGAGGGCTCGGGCGTCCAGTACGACAGGTCGGGATAGAGATCGCCGCGTCCCCAGCGCGTTACCCCGTCGATCTGAACGGTCGCCTGCTGCTTGGGCAGATGAAGCCGCCACGGCACGGCATCCCGATGGGTATCCGGTTCGAACGTGTGAGCGGCCCGGCCGTCGGCGCCGACCTCGATCGTCTCGATGAGCGCGCCCTTGGCATCGTACACGGGCAGGTCCTTGACCCCTTTGGGCAGGCCCGCGACCTCCACATCGAACGCGCCTTTGCGCGGCACGAAGCAGACGTCGCCCGGCCTGTCACGGTTCAGCAAGACGATCGGCTCGCTGTGCCGCTCGTCCCGATGTCCGCGCGACGTCTCGATCAGATAGCGCGGGCAGTTCGTCCGAAACCCCCAGACGACGTCATCCCCGTACCGATCTCCCGACACGGTGACGTTCAGCCCGTAGACGCCTTTCGACCGAACGTGCGTCGACAGGCGCGCCCGTCGCGGCGGCCCCACTCCGCTGCCTTTGGGCTGGTCGTCGTCAGGGAGCGTCACGTCCCGCAGCACGCATCGGTCCGGCCCCACCAGAATCGCGCGCAGGTCTCTCCGACCGCCTCGCCGGTTTCGGTCTCGCTTGACGACCTCCACCACGAGCTCGCCCGGCGAAGCCAGGAAGTAAGCACCGCCGGTGCCGCCCATGGCGAGATCCACCGTTGCCCCACCGACGCTGGGGGACTCCTCCTTGCTCGTGGTCGGGGAGGCCGGTCCGGTCTCGGCCCGGACGGTGAGGCAGACCGTCGTGGTCAGCAGACAGCACGCAAGCGCTCGGTTCATGGTTAGGTCCTCCATAGGCTGCGGAGCAACGCGGCCATTCTACTGTCTCGAGCGCCGTATGCGATGTCGGAGGCCGCTCCTGCGTGTGCCGGACGTCCACACGAGGGGGACGAAACGATTGTCCAGGCTTCCTCGCGCGCTTGACCGAGCAGTCCCGCGGGGTAGAGTGTCCGCGCGGCGTCGATTCCGACAACGGTGTGTTGGCTTCCGCGGAGATCGTGACAATGGCCAAGAAGAAGTGCCTGATGATCGGTGCGGGCGGCATGGCTGCGAGCTGGATTCGCTGGCTTCATGACGACTTCCGCGATCGCGTCGAGTTCGCCGCCATCGTCGACGTCGCCGACGAGCCGCTGCGCGCCAGCGCCGACTACGTCGGCCTGCCGCGGGAGCGCCGATTCAAGGACGTTCGCGAGGCGTTCGAGAAGGTCGAGGCCGACTTCTGCGGCATCTGCACTCCGCCCCGCTTCCACGAGGAGGCGGTCGTGCTTGCGGCCGGGCGCGGCATGCACATCCTCAGCGAGAAGCCGATCGCCGACACGTGGGAGGCGTGCGAGCGGATCGTCCGGGCCGTTCGAGACGGTGGCGTCCGAATGCAGGTTATCCAGAACTACCGCTTCACGCCGCCGATGCTGGCCTTTCGCCAGGTGCTTCGCGAGGGCGGGCTCGGGCGGATCAACTACATCATGACCCGCTTCGCGGCGGACTATCGTGAGCCGGTTTCGTGGGGGGCGGTTTTTCGCCATGAGATTCCGCACTCGCTTCTCGTCGAGGGGGCGGTTCATCACTTCGACATGATTCGCAACCTTGCCGGCTCGACGTGCCGAACCATCACCGGGTGGGAGTGGAACGTTCCCTGGAGCAGCTTCAAGGGCGAGTGCCAGGCCCTGTACGCGATGCAGATGGCCAACGGCGTCCGCGCCGTCTACGAGGGGAGCTGCAACGCCGCCGGAACGCAGAACAGTTGGTATCATGAGCTCTACCGCGTCGAGTGCGAGGGTGGGGCCGTTGCGATCGATCACGACCAGGTGGTCCGGGTCTACGAGCATACGCCTAGCGTGGGCTTGGCGATCCGCGAGGTGCCGCCCGCCCGCCCGGCGTTTGCCAGCCACGAGTACATCTTCCGGGCCTGGCTCGACTGGCTCGACGGGGGCGAGCGGCCCGAGACGGTCCTCGAGGACAACATCCACAGCGCGGCCATGCTGTTCGCGGCGATCCGGGCGTCGGCGTCCGGGGCCGCGGCATACCCGACAACGATGACAGAGGAAATCTAGGTCTGTTCGAGAGGAAACACCCGTACTGCCCGCGCTGGGCGAGGAGGGCCGTTGCTCAGATCCCCATCGTTCTGTCAGGGTGGGAGAGGGCGGTGCTGGTGTCCCGCGATCGCCGGCCCTGATCCGTTTGGGCCGCCCCGATATGAAGCGGCCGAGTCACGATTTCGCATGTAACTATCTGTTAATAAAGATATTGCGCGATTAGGCCTCACCAATCCTCGACGGCTCCAACTCGCCCCGGGCGCGAGATTGTTGACTAGCTTGAAAAAATAAATCTTTACACTAGCTGACACTTGACATCAATTGGGTGCCATGATAGTGTTCACTAAGTAGCGATCTCATATCCGGGCCGCCCTTCGGCGCATTGGGTGGCTAGCGTCTAGCTGTAGAAATACGGACAGGAGGTTTGGGCAAGGGGCCCATCCGGACGTACCCTTCTCTCGGTCAAGTCAGAGTCAAAGGAGAAAAGTTCATGTTGCGCACCCGTGTATTGGCTGCATGTCTGGCGATCGGGTTGGTCGCCATGGCCGCGCCTGCTTACGGCGAGACGTATTACGTCGAGCAGGACGCCTCCAGCGTCAACGCCAACCTGGAAGTGTCGTTTTCGGCGTCTGGTTTCTTGAAGCTGGTCATCTTCGATCCGAACAACGCCTGGCTCGACTGGCTGAATCCGAAGATGGACGCCTTTGCGGGCATCTACGCCGCAAAGACCTTGCCTTCCACGGCGGTGGGGACGTTGGACGCCGACGTGGCGGGCGGTCAGGTGACGCTGTCCGACCTGGACCTGGACCTCCTGGCTGACGGGCCCACGACGACAACGGCTGGCGCCGACATCCACGTCGATTCCATGCCCCAGGCCATCATCGACCTGCTCGACCCGTTCCTTGGCCAGGTGGACGCGAATTGGATCGACCCGAACTGGATCGAGACCGTTTTGGACACGCTGCTGGGCGGGTTGGACTTCGAGTACGACTTCGACATGACGGTCAACTCGCTGACGATGTCGAAGTACGGCGACCCCACGAGCGCGACGCTCACGGACGGCGCCTTTGAGGGCCTGATTACCTGGGCCAACCTCGATTCCGAGATTCAGTTCAACGGCGGCAACGCGTTTGATCTGCCGGCGGTTCCCTTGCCGTTCACGCTGGATGGCACGTACACGGACGTCCCGGCCAGCACGCTGACGATGGCCTCGAACGCCTCCGACGGCGGCGTCGACACGCCCGAGGTCGTCATTATCGACCAGTTGATCACGATTCCGATCAGCGGCCTCGACGTGACGTTCCAGATTCACCTTCAGATCGACGCGGGGACGGCGAGCTACGAGATCGCGCCGTCGCTGACGGCCGTGACGGGCTATGCCCTGGCCACGAGCGTCGACCCGGTCGATACGGGCAGCGTCGCGGTCGACCCGGCGGGCGCCGAGTTCGCCCCCGGCACGGTGGTCACGGTGAGCGCCACGCCGGTCGAGGGTTACCACTTCAGTCACTGGGAGGGAGACCTGAGCGGCTCGACCAACCCGACCACGATCACGATGAACACGCACAAGAGCGTGACGGCGGTCTTCCAGCGCGAGCAGGTTACGCTGACGGTGAACACCTCCGGCAGCGGCAACGTCACGCTGAGTCCGTCTGGCGGCAACTACGAGATCGGCACGGTCGTGACGCTGACGCCCGTTGCGGGCCTTGGGTCGGCGTTCGATTACTGGGAGGGCGACATCCCGGCCGGTCAGGAGACCGCCAACCCGCTGACGCTGACGATGGACGTTTCCAAGACGGTCACGGCCGTCTTCAAGGATTCCAGCCTTTGCGGCACGGGCGCCGGCATGCCGCTGGCCGTCGGGCTGCTGTGCTGCACGATCGCCGTGATCCGCCGGCGCAGGTAGGCGGGTCCGGCTGGAAGCAGGAACAGAACCGCAGCGCGTCGGGTTGAGGAGTGAGCCCGGCGCGGTGTGGTGAGAAGACAAGCCAAGTAGAAGAGGTGTAGCATTGGGGCCCGGCTTGCCCCTAAGCCGGGCCCTTTGTGCGCGCCGCGGCGGTGGCGAGAGGGCGCGACGACCGATGCGGCCGGTTGCCGCGGAGCCGTCCTGCTCCCGGGTGCAGCGCTGACGTGACGCATGCCGCGACAGCCTACCGCGGGTGGAGGGGGTTTCGGGGGCCTTCTGTATCTGATTCATCAACATTGAGATTCCTCCACTTGGTCCATATACGGTCGCTTCGCGTGATGTCGCGTGTTCCCAGGGTCTAGGGTCTGGGGTCTGGGGTCCGGGGTCCGGGGTCCGGGG
>JAFGLZ010000238.1 GCA_016927755.1 Phycisphaerae bacterium | reverse complement strand
TCCAGTACGCGTTGGAGTAGACATCGCAAGCCATCACCGGCAGCGGCATCACGAACCGTCCGACGATCCAGACGAACCCGGCCAGCATCGCTACGCCGAAGGCCGCTCCACAAGCATGTCGTCTGACCATGTGCTCTCCCTCACATTGCCCTGCCGTCGCGCGCGTCTCGAATATCACGAGGGTGCGCACGCCGATTGTGACAGTCGGTGCCGGTCTTCCACAGCGGCTACTCTCGCGGGCGGTTCTCCTCGGCCCTGCGGAGGAGCTCCTGTTTGAGCGGCGCGGCCTCAGTCCTCATGCCCATGTCCGTGATAATCGCGTATAGGTTGCCCAATTCCTCGTCCGCGAGTTGGTCGATCGGCGTCCCGTAGCGATACTTCCGCAGGATCGGCGAGGCCAGCGCGTCGGCCTCGGCGGAGCGGCCGAGGCCACGGAGACACTGGATCTTCCTACCCACCAGGTCGTCGCCGCCCACGCCGACCAGGAGTTGGCCCGTACGGGAGCGCCGATCAAGCTCATCGAGGATCGCCAGGGCCTCCGCGTGTCTGCCCGTACCGCAGTAGAGCATGCCCAGTTGCTTGAGCGGTCTTTCATAGCCGTCCGGGTGGGCGATGTAGCGGTCTCGCTGGCGTTCCAGACACTCGATCGCGCGACGGTGGTCGACGAGGATGAGCAGTTGCCCCAGTTGCCCGAGGGCGTGCTCGACCGCGGCGTTGACGCCCGAGTCGGCGGCCCGCTCGTACCACTCGATGGCCTCCTTGTTTCGCGCGGTCCTCTGGCAGCAGTGCCCAAGGATGAGCTGCGCACAGGCCCGCCGACCGACGTCACCGGGTCTGTCGACCTCGTTGCGCGCCGCCGCCATGAGGCGATCGATCCGCTCCTGGATGCCAACGTCCTCGAACCATCGACGCCAGTCGATCGTAATGCACAGCGTTTCCAGCACGTCACCGCCGGGCGTCTCGTCGAAGAAATGGACTCGAAGCCCCCATAGTCGATCGAAGGCCCGCGAATAGGCTTCGGTCTCCACGTCACGGACGAGGTTGCCGAACCTCTCGGCGGCCTCGCCGGCGGCGGTGGCCCCTGCGGTCTGGCGTATCTGGGCGCAGAAGGCCTTCACGTCGTCCAGACGCTTGCACGCGGAGAGATGAATCGCCGCGCGGCAGACCGCCCATGCGGCGGGCCATCCCGCCGGATCGATCTTGGCGGCCACCTGAGCGGTCCTCACCATGCCCTCGCGATCCAGATCGTAGTATTGCCAGGTCATGAGCCGCTGAATGGCGTGCTCGGCGGCGACGTTCTTCGGGTTCTTCTCGTAGGCCGCGAGGGCGTAGCTCGCATACCGACCGGCATTGCGAAGCTGCCGGTGGCAGCCCGCCACGATGAGCATGGCCTCGGAGGTTCGAAGGGTGGTGGCGGGCAGCAGGACGTCGACCCACGTGAGCAATTGGGCAAACGGCGCGCCGGCCGGATTGGGCCATTGGTCGGGGTGGGTCTCGTATGCCAGAAGGAACGCCGGACGCTGGTCGATGGGCATGCGTCCGAACCATTCGCAGGCTTCCCGGAGCAAGGCCTCATAGCCGTTGTGGTCGAGGACGTCGGGGTGGGCCTCGCAGGCCGAGATGAGCTTGCGGAGGGCTTCGGCATACTTGCCGCCGGCCGCGAGATCTCGCGCTCCGACGACGAGTTGGTCGAACGAGTCCTGCAGGGGCGGGTCGTCCTGGTCGGCGGCCCCCAGAATGGGCACGAAGATCAGGAGCAGCAGCGCGGCGATGCCCACGGACACGGTTCGAGCGCGTGACATATTCGCTCTCCTTGGAGGACCTCCGAATGTGCTGGCGTTGATCAAACAGCTTCGAGTGGGGGTTGAATGTGACCGCTGTGGAGGCTGACGCTTATCCCCGACCCATGCCGTATCCGCCGTTCATGTGCGAACGTGGCGACTCGAAACCAGGGGTATTCTACGCGCCCCCCCCCCCTGTCTTGGCAAGGGGGAATCTCTCGAGTTCGCCATTCTTTTCTATGTGACGCATTGGATATCTCCGGGCGGCTTGCGGGGTGTTGGGCGGTTTGGGGGCGTAGCGCACTCGTAGTAGCTCGGTCCCGTTGTCTGCATCTTTACGTTGGGAATGCCGAGTGGCAGCGTTCGATTGTCCTGATCTGGAAGGGGGCTCGGGAGGCGATCGCTGTCCGCGCCGGCTCGGTCGGGGAACACTCGCGATCGCGCGCTGTCGCCCCACGGTCAATGACTAAGCTCGCTTTGGTCCCTACTCCTTCATGTGGACGCCCAGCCAGACGCAGAGGACGACGACGGCGGCGAGGGCTAGCAGGAGGGTGGCGACCTCGGTGGGGGCGGCGGGGCTGTGGGGCCAGAGGATGAAGATCAGGCCGTCGAGGGGCATGCAGACCAGGAGCAGGAGGATGATACAAAGGCGTCTGGCCGGATGGACTGTCTCGTGTGAACCGCGGGGCGGGGCCGGGGGACGCGCGGGCGTCCTGAGGTAGAGCCAGGAGAAGGCCATTGCGAGCGGGATGGCAGCGATCAGGCCGAGGCGGACGACGGCCCAGTAGGACCCCACGGCGAGCGAGGCCACGAGCACGTCGCGCCAGGGAGAGCCGTTGCGCGGTACGGCGATGGCGAGGACGATGCCCAGGAGGGTGATGCCCAGGAGGATCTGGAACCCGGCCACAAGCAGGTCACACGTGGCTCCGGCAGGGACCCAGCGGGGCAGCAATATGGGTGGGAGGAACAGGGCCGCGAGCAGGGCCGAGGCGTCGGCGAGCGTCCGGCCGGTCGGGAGATGGGGATGCGCGGCTTCGTTCGGATGCTTCGTGCGTTCGGTCATGTTCGTGGTCCTGGCGGCATCGGCTCGGCAGCGAGGGCGTTTCGGATTCCTGTCGCCGAGTTCGCGTGGACGTCGACACGTATATTGTACTACTTGCCGACGGAGAAGCCATTGGCTTGCGGCGCGAAGACCTTCGAAAGGCGGGTCTCTAGTCCAGGGATGTGCCGGGGTCTGCATGCTGGAGCGTCAAGGCCTGGACACGTTCCGCCAATTGCCTCTCCTCGGCACTCGACCAGGAGATCCCTCGCTTCTCAGGCCGAACCGACGCCCGCCGTCGTCGGATCTCGGCGACACCGGTGGCATCCGGGTCGAAGAGCGAATCGAGTTCGATTATCTTGGGACTAAGCAGGCGGCCGAACAGGCCTTCCAACCAACGCGGGAGACGGCGCGGCTGAAGGGCGCGCTCGGCAAAGGAGAATGAACGTGGAACCGAAGTGCATCATCGTTTCGGGGAGGCCTGGTTCGGGCAAGACCACGCTTGCCGGCGAGCTGAGCCGGAGGCTGTATCTGCCGAAGTTGAGCAGGGACGAGATCAAGGAGGGTTACGTCAGCACGTTCAACGTGAAGCATGATCGACTGCCGGAGGACACGAACGGGAAGGTCAACGAGGTGTTCTTCGAGACGACGCTGTATCTCTTGAAAGGCAACGTCTCGGTCGTGATTGAGGCCGCGTTTCAGCACAAGCTCTGGTGCTTGGTTGTGCCCAGGATACAGGAGGTCGCGCGGCCTTACATCGTGATCTGCGAGCTGGATGCCGAAACGAGTGCGAGGCGGCATCTCGAGAGGGGCCTGGAGGACCCGAACCGGGAGTTCTTCCATGGCGATCGGAGGGTGTCTCTCTACAGGGAAACCGGTCAGTTCCAGCCCGGCGGGGAGTACGACGCGCCCCACTTTGACGTGCCGACGCTGCGCGTCTCTACCTGTGATGGCTACCGGCCGGGACTCGAGAAGATAGAAGACTTCATAGGGGGCGTGCCGAACAGGGCCGCTGGGGGCGACGTTCAGTAGGGTGCCTCGGTGGCACGTTCGTGGCATGATGAGGTGAGATCGTGGCAGCGTTCAGGCGTGTGGCAGCGACGACGGCGGGAGGGAGCGTCGCCTTGTGGCTGGGGTTGTTGGCGGGGCTTTCGGGCGCGCCGCTCTTGGGCGAGACGGAAGTGGCCGCAACCGCCCCGACGATGAAGCGGCCGGCGGGCGTGATCGACGTTGCGACGTGCCAGTTCCCGGTGAGCGGAGACGTCGCGGAGAATGCGGCGTGGATCCGCCGGCAGATGGGGGAGGCGCACCGTCGGGGGGCCAGCGTCGTACATTTCTCCGAGGTCGCCCTTTCCGGATACGCCGGCGTGGACCTGGACGGCATGGCGGATTTCGATTGGGCGCGGCAGCGGGCCGAGCTGGAGTCCATTCTGGCCCTGGCGAAGGAACTGGACGTCTGGGTGATCGTCGGCGGCGCTCACGCCTTGACCGGAAACCACAAACCTCACAACTCGCTCTACGTGATCGACCCGGAGGGCCGTGTGGTCGAGCGCTATGACAAGCGATTCTGCACGACGCGCGACCTTCGGCACTACTCGCCGGGCGATCATTTCGCCGTTTTCGACATCAACGGCGTACGGTGCGGCCTGTTGATCTGCTACGACATCCGTTTTCCGGAACTGTACCGCCAATACTGCAAGAGGGGCGTCCGCGTGATGTTCCACTCATTCCATAACGCCCGTCAGAAGGAGGGCTCCATCCACCCCAAGATCATGCCACCGACCGCACAGGCCCGGGCCGCCACGAACAACATGTTCGTGTCGCTGAACAACTCCTGCGCGCCGCACAGTTGGCAAAGCCGGTTCATCACACCCGACGGCCTGATCAAGGAAGAGCTGCCCTTGGATCGTCCCGGCGTGATGGTCAACCGCGTGGACCTGTCGAAGAAGTACTACGACGCCAGCGGCCCCTACCGCCTGCAGAGCATCGACGGCGTGTGGAACAGCGGCAAGGTCGTCGATGATCCCCGTTCCAAGGACCGTCAGTGCTACTAAGCGTCCTTCATGATCCGGTGTTGCCGCGGTGGGGCCGGAAGGTCCCCGAAGGACGTGAGATGCCGAACCGATGCGTCCGGCCTTTGCGACGGAGCGCGGGGGTGGGCAGGCTGTTGGTAAAGAGGGAAGCATGATTCGACGACCTGTGTGGATGCCTGTTGCGGTTTTCATGCTGGCGAGCCCATTGGGCAAGGCTGAGTCGGTCGTTCCGCTTCAGCTTGTCAGGTGGCTCCCCGTCGAGGGGCCGGCGAACGTACAGCCGTCGGGGCTGACTATTCGCGGCAGTTCGCTTCTCACCATCTCAGACAAGCACGATTCCACGATCTTCGAGATCACGCTGGGCGAGAAGGCGGCGGTGCTCAAGCCAGCAGTCGTCTTGCCGAGCGACGCGGTGTCCGACGGGGCGCTCGATTGGGAGGGGATCACTTCCGATAGGCAAGGGAACCTCTATCTGGTCAGCGAGACCCGGTTTCGCGTTCTACGGGTCGACGCGGCGGGCAAGAACGCGGCATGGATCACGCCGAGCCTGAGGCAGTACGGTGAGGCGAAGGGCATGTTCCGCGTCTGGAACGCCAACCTGGAGGGGATCGCGCATGTTGGGGGGAACAGACTGGTGCTTTGCGCTGAGAGACAGCCAAGAGGCATCCTCGAACTGACGCTCCACGGGGATGGGGTTGTCGTCGACGCGTACACGCTCGACACGTCGCGGTATCGCTTTGCAGAGGGTAGGTCTCCGGACTTCGCAGACCTCTTCTGGGATGGGAGTGCGCTCTATGCGTTGGAGCGAAACGCGTACTTGATATGCCGGATGACACGAGGCGAGAAGGGCTACGAGGAGGGACCAGCGTGGTCCTATGAACATATTGTCACCCGTGAAGAACTGCGCTACTCGACGATGCGTTTCGGCAGGGGCGAGGGCTTGGCGATGGACGACGAGCACGTCTACGTCATCCTCGATAACAACGGGGAGGCCAGGGAGTCGCGGCCCGAGGATAGGAGGCCGATTCTGTTGGTTATGAAGCGGCCAGAGCCGCGGAAGGCCCGGTGAGGGATGCGAAGCTGTCAACAACGCCTTGCTGGTGACGGCCTGGGACAGCGGGGACGATAGGAGGGGGCAGGCAAGCGTTCTTGAGGGCACAATATGGGTGACTGTCCCTCGTTTCATGCCGTCAAAGGGTGAGTTGCTCGACGTGTCGCTGTAAGCCGGACACCCCCTCCATCGAGCACGTGAGGTGCTTGCCGATCTCGGGATCGGCGTTAGAATCGCCAGGAAGGCCGACGCTGATCGTCGGCCAAAGTCCATCCGGGAAATGCCGGTTAAGTTCGCAGGGTTGGATGGTATCCGCACCTATTCATGAGGTATCCGCCGTGAAGTGCCGCGAAATGCTCGTTTCCGCCGTGGGCGTCGTATTGGGGCTTTCGGCCTTTGCGTCAAGCTGCATTGCCGCTGAGGGAAAGCAAGGTGGGAAGACGTACTACGTTGATCCGGCGGCGGGCGACGATGCCAACGACGGGCTGGCGCCGTCGCGGCCGTTGAAGACCTACGCCACCCGTGAGTTCGCCGGGGGCGACACGGTGCTCTTCAAACGCGGCAGCGTCGTCCGCGACGTGCTTTACACTCGCAGCGGCGCGGAACAGAGGCCGATCACCTACGGCGCGTACGGCGAGGGCGACAGACCCGCCTTTCTGGGCTCCGTGCGGACGGGGGGGGCGGACCAATGGGTCGAGGAGAGACCGTCCGTCTGGCGGTACACGGGGACGTTCTCCAGCGAGGTGTGCAACCTGATCTTCAACGACGGCGAATCCTGCGGGATCCTGCGATGGCGGATGGAGGACGTGCGGCGGCCGGGGGAGTGGCACTACACCGGTATCGGCAGAAGTTCCTCGGGCGGAGCCGGCCAAGACCATCGTGACGGGGTCCTGTATCTCTGCTCGCCGGTAAACCCCGGACGGGCGTACGACAGCATTGAGTGCGCGCTCTGGGGCCAGCGGAAGCTGGTCGGCGGCGAGCACGACCTCGTCCTGGAGAATCTGTGTTTCCGAAACGCCGGCGTGCACGGCTACCAGGAGTATCACACGCGGAACGTGGTTATTCGCAACTGCGAGTTCCGGCACATCGGGGGCGCGGTCTGGAGTCTCAAACACCGTATCCGGTTCGGCAACGCGGTCGAGTTGTGGGACGGCGCCAGCAATATCACAGTCGAAGGCTGCGTTTTCGACAACATCTACGACTCGGGCGTGACGCACCAGGGCGGCGGAACGCGGAACATTCCCGAACGGATCCACTTCCGCGACAACCTGTTTGTCGGATGTGGACTGGCCGCCTACGAATGTCGCGAGCCGTCGCGAGAGGTCTACTTCGAATACAACACGTGCATCGACGGAGGCGGCGGGTTCAGTATGCAGGGCGAGGTTCCGCCCCGCCGCTCTGATCCGTATCCGCAACCGGTGGGCTACCATGTGTTCATCTGGATGATCGACGCGGGTACGCAGCCGGGGAACGTTTACGTCCGCCACAATATCTTCCGCGAGAGCCACGGCGCGGCGATCAGCGCGATCATCGCTCCGGGCGACGAGCGCCAATTCGTCATCGACCATAACGCCTACTGGCAGACGACCGACAATCTGCTGATTCAGTTCGTGCGGCTCACGGAGGGAAAGACGTGGGCGGAGGCCTTGGCGAGCATGACGGCGAGGGGACAACTGCCGATTCATCGGAGTGGCCGATTGTACCGTCCATCGCAGTTCAGCCATTATCAGGCGGCGTGCGGGCAGGACAAACACAGCCTGGTGTCACGGGCGCTGTTTGTCGACGAGGCGGGCGGGGATTACCGTCAGCGTGAAGGTTCCCCATGCCCGGACATGGGGATGCGAATCGACGTTCGCCGGGATGTTCGCCCACAGCGCAAGACGGCATCCAAACGCATATCGACTCCAACGAAGACACCGACGTCCACAGGACGCGATCGATAAGCCCATCATCCCGGCACGATGATTGATATTCGCCTGGACAATGACGCAACAGAGAGACGTTTCGTGAGCATGGACGCTCGCCTCTTTCCTTGAGGAGGACGCGGGATGGAAACGTGATCGGAAAGCGGTGGAAGGAGGGGAATCTGGCGGTTGGCGGTTGGCGGTTGCGGAAGCTCATTCGGGGGGTTGAGGTGGCTTATCATGGATGTCTCTGACTCGAACTCATTGGGAATCCGGAATCAGGTGGGAGCCATCCATGGAGCGGCGCACGCTTTTGCAGTGTGCGGGGGCGGGGCTGCTCGGCGGTCGGGCGGACGGACTCGTCGGGGAGTTGCAGTTACAGCGTTGCCGCCAGCGTGGCCCTGATGACCGTCGCCAAACTCGCCGGATGGATCACGAGCGCCGCGGTCGGCCTGCCGGCGCATGACCGAATGACGTTCGCCGTGGTCTTCGCCACGAGGCACGTCGTCCTCGGCTCGGCCGTGGCCGTGACGCTCCTGGGATGCGTCGACTACGCGGCCTTCGGGGTCGTCTACTTCGTGACCGAGGTCCCGCTGCTCCTGGCCCTAGTCGCCCTCCACCGCCGCCGACAGCCTCGAAGCGATCGCGCCCCTTACGCCGAACCGACGCAGTGATGGCGGGCGCCGCATCGCGTCAACGGTGGGGAGCTCGAATGCAGACCGCCATCACCAGGCAGACCGTGTCGTTCGACGGCGAAGGCGATAGCGCTGCCTATCACGGCGAGTAGGTTGGCGAGATTCGTGGTTAGCGAGGGACAGTGGCTGGCGAGGGCGGGCGGTTCTGCTCGCCCGCGCTGGGCAACGCGAATTTGTCAACGACTCCTTGCAGGTGATGCCTTGGGCAATGGGAACGATGACAGGGGGCGGCCACGCGTTTCGGATTCCCAATACAGGTGACCGTCCCCCGTTCGCCGACATTGGAGAAGGAGGGAGACAGCCTGCCGTTACCCTTGCAGCAGCCTCTTCTGCCACGGAGCCACATTGGCTTCTCGGCACATGCCCCTAATCTCCTCCTCTACACTCTCGGGGCCGTCGGAAAGCGCCGGAATGAGTCCGCGAGAGATCTCGTCGGAAAGCCGCTGGCTTAGAACGTAGTTCTTCATATCGAGTAAGTTCGGCAGATCAAACGTTTCGAACGCCCCAGACGCGTCATCGATTCCGAGGCATTCATTCGTCACGGCGCGCCAGACCTCAGAGAACGCCTGCTCCGGCGACCTGAGAAGCTCGAGCGTGAAGACGGAATCCCTCAGATACAGCAGCAGGCGAAGTGAGCGCCATGCCTGGCAGGGCGAACGTGCCGCCAGCCGCTGCTGGCGGGGAGCCTGCCTCAGGACGACGTCAGGGTTCAGCAGGAGCAACGGCCACAGGTCGGCCATCGTTTCCCGGACAATACCTCTGTCAATCAAGAGATCGCTGTCGGTTGGACAGTGAGCGTAGTAGTAGGCGTGCCCGAATTCGTGGAGCATATAGAACATTGCAGCGAAGCCTTGCAGGTTCTTGTTCACTACAACCCGGATGTCCGTCGGAGGATCTACTCGGTAGCATGCGCCCGCGCATGGGAATTCTCGGAAGCTGAGCGACATCGGCAGCGTATCCAGGCTGATACCGAGTGGCTCTATGAGCTGCGTCAACAGAGTGCGGCTTGCCTTGGCTTGCGGAAGAGGTACCATTCGGTCGCGAAGACGGGTGAGCACCCATACAAGGTCCTGCGCTTCAATCGGAGCCGAGAGCTGGGCCTCCATCAGCTTCCGCGTAGCGTGCCACACTGGGAGGCACTCATCCCGCCAACGACGGAACAGGCTGGACAGCTCCTCAATCGACGTCTCCTCGCATGCGAGCTTGGCGTCTGCGAAGCTCGGATAGCCGGCTGACTGCGCCACCTGGTTAGACAGCCGGAGGTACACACGAGCCGGCTGCTCGATTCCCCTTACGGCCTCGGCGAGCGAGGCGAGAGACCTCCGCCGAACGGCGGGATCTGGCGAGTCAAAGCTGCCGGTCATGGGACCCACGCCTGCCTTAGTCAGGCATCGCTTTAGATCCTGCCGACAGTTCTCCAGCTCCGAATTGCATTCGATCTGCGCGAATCGCATTTCCTGATGAAGCAGCAAGGCCTTCCGCGTCAGCAGCGATCCCGCATGGTCGGTCCCGGCCTCAAGGAATCGCTCCACCTGATCACACAGTGTCGGATCCAGGAGGATCCCACGAATCTCCGCGAGCAACTCCTGCCGTCTCTCGCCGAGGTCGTCCCGCCCGGTGTCCTCTTCATACTCAGCGAGAGCAAGATCGTTCCGCGCCCGCATGAGCCGTCGCCCCACATCGTCAACAAGATCGCTTATTCTCATGCTACCGGTCCATTGCTGATCCGGCAGAAAGACGGGACAGGTTCGTTTACGGCCTGCCTCTGCCCATTGTCTTTCTCGGTCGGCCGCGTGGACGCATGGTTGATTCGAGCCCCAGGCGTTTGATCGCTCACATCACCCAGGCGTCCTGGCCAAAGGGACGGTCTGTCGCTACGCACAGGCGCATCGGACGAACCGCCAGAGTCTATTCCAAGACTCGCTCGAACGCTTCGTAATCGGCCGCGTGGTAGAATAGATGCATTTTGCCCACGCCGCGTTTCAAGACGTGAAGCATCATCCCACCAGGAGCCACCGGAGCACTTCGAGGCATGCCAGACCATACCCAACACCTCACCACGCGCCAATGCACGAACCTGTCCCTTCTTCTACCTAATATGGGTGACTGTCCGACCTTCACACCCACGTTTACACATTTGCATCACGTTTGCAGGTCTAGTGATCGTGTGCTAGGCTCCTTGGATGAGTCGGGCTAGGGGATTCGGCATAACGTATCGCCTCTCGAACCGGCGGGTGATGTGGGAGGCGATCTGTGAGCGGGCTGTCGCCGCCTCGACTGCCGGTCGCGGTCATCATCTTTTGCGGCGCCGCCTTCGTTTTGTGCATGGACAAGACCATGGCGCAATCGCCGTCGTCTCCGATTGTGGGTCGGCTCGTTGATCCCGTGCGATTGCGGGGGGTCGAGGACGTCCATCTCGAGGGGGATTGGGCGTTCCTGCCGTGTCGGGAGGGGAAGCGGCTCACCATCTGCTCGATCAAGAACCCCACGGAGCCGAAGGTGGTATCCAGTTTCACGCATCCCGATCTCGACCAGGCGGCGGGCTTGGCGGTGGACGGGACGACGGCCTACGTCGCCTCTCAGGGGAATCATCGACTCCTGGTGCTTGACGTGAGAGACAAGTCGGCCGTTCGGTTGATCGCGTCGGTGGTCGTCGGGAGTCCCGAGGTCAGAGGGGTGCTCTACAAGGTGGCTTACCGGGACGGGTACTGTTACGTCGCGCATCAGGCCGAGAAGAAGTTGTTCGTCGTCGACGTGCGCGACCCGCGTCGGCCGGTCGTCGTCGGCTCCGCCGTCGTCACGACGGAAGACGACGGACCGTTCAGCGTATTGGTTTGCGACGGTTACGTCTTGACCGGAACGCTCTTTGGACGTCGCAATCGGTTGGCGGTCGTTGACGTGAGATCTCCCGTTCGGCCCCGCCTGATCACGCAGGTTCTCGATCCGGCCATATCTCAGTTGAGCGGGGATCTGGTCGGCCATCGGTATTTCACTGTTGCCTGGGATCGTAACGCGTTTCTGGTGTTCGATCTTCGGGACCCCGCGCATCCGAAGCTCGAGTCCAAGCTGGTGGACGAGCGGCTAGGGCAACCGAACCGCTGCGTCGTGACCGGTGACCGCGCCTATCTGCCGATGGTGAAGGGGGACGGCGTGGCGGTCGTCGATGTCACCGATCCGCGGCAGCCCAGGTTCGTGAGCTCCTTTCGCGACCCGGTGATGAGGAAGACATACGGCGTGGCGGCGCGCGGCGACCTGCTGTGCGTCGGCGCACGTGAAGGCAACAGCCTCTTGGTCCTGAATCGGCACAAGCTCGAGCAGAAAGGTGAAGCGCCCCCCACCGAGTAGGGGGAGTCATCGTTCCTCGGTTTGCAGGCCGGACGCGGGGCGTCCTGGCCGTGAAGACCTGTGTGCGGCTCCTCAATGGACGAACCTGTCCCGTCTTCTCTCCCCTCCTCCAGGGAGGTCGAGGCCTCAAGGAAGTGAACCTGCCCCCCTTCTCAAAGAGGGAAGCATGATTCGACGACCCGTGTGGATGTCCGTTGCGGTTTTCATGCTGGCGAGCCCATTGGCCAAGGCCGAGTCGGTCGTTCCGCTTCAGCTTGTCAGGTGGCTCCCCGTCGAGGGGCCGGTGAGGGATGCGAAGCTACCAAGAACTCCCTTCGAGGCGACGGCCTGGGACAGCGGGAACGATAACAGGGATAACCCCGTTACCGCTTGCCGACGAAGTAGGCGTAGGCGTCTAGGGCGAAGAGGTGGTTGCCGTCTTTGGGTAGCTCTTGTTTCGCTCCGCGGGCGAGGAGGGGGTGGAAGGTTGGGGTGGGGTGGGGTGGGAGCTTTAGTTGGACGGTGGTTGGTTTGGCCGTCAGGTTGATGACCGTCAGGATCTGCTGGTTGTCTAGCGTTCGCAGGTAGGAGAGGACGGCTTCGGGGGCGTTGTTGTCGAGCCAGGTGACGGGGCCGTGGGTTAGGGGGCGCTCGGCGTGGCGGATGGCGCAGAGCTTCTTGCAGAGGGCCAGGCGGGCTTTGCCGGTGGGGGTGTTTGCGTTTGCCCAGTCGATGGGGGAGCGGCCGAAGATGCTGTGGCGGGCGGTGTCGGCGACTTCCTGGCCGTTGTAGAGCATCGGGACGCCATCGAGCGTGAAGAGGGCGACGAGCGTGGCGTCGACGCGGGGGGCGCCCCACTTCTTCTCGATTCGGTTGTGGAACGCGTCGTTGGCGACGTCGTGGTTGGTGATGAAGCGGATGAAGCGTGCGCCGCCGCGGGGGCGCTCGCTGTACATCTTCTCCCAATGCTTCCTGACGTCGGCGGCTTTGTTCCACTTGAAGCCCCAGCCGTAGTCGAGGTCGAAGGCCTTTAGCTGGTCCTCGCGGCGCCGTCCCTCGGCCAGCATGCAGACGTCGGGGCGGATCTTGGCGAGGCGGTCGCGGGCGGTCTCCCAAAAGTCCAGCGGGACGCGGTCGGAGACGTCGCAGCGGAACCCGTCGACGTTGAAGCCGCGGAGCCAGTATTCCATGTTCTTCCAGAGGTACTCGCGAAGCTCAGGGTTGGCGTGGTTCAGGGCCGGAAAGCCCCAGGCGGCATTGGCGACGTTGCCGTCCTTGTCGCGCTTGACGAAGTCCGGGTGCTTGTCGAGGAAGACGGCGTTCGGGCCGCAGTGCAGGTAGACCATGTCCAGCAGGACGCGCATGCCGAGCTTGTGGGCGGCGGCGACGAAGGCCTTCAGGTCATCATCAGTCCCGTATTCCGGGTCGACGTGGTAGTAGTCCTTCATCCGGTAGGGGTTGCGGGGGTTGTTCATCCGCGAGGCCCTCTGGCGCGGGCTCCAGGAGTTGGGGTCGGCCTCGTCGTCGGCGACGAAGACGGGGCAGATGTAGATGATGTCGACTCCGATCTCGGCGACCTTGGGCAATCGGGCGGTCGCGGCGGCGAGGGTGCCTTCGGGGGTGAAGGCTCGGGGCTGGATCTGGTACATGACGCCGCGGGTGACCCACTCGGGCGAGGGGCGGGCTTGTCGCTCATTCAGCGCGGACGAGTGTGCGTTCCGCGCAAAGACCGCGAGCAGCAGCCCCGTGATGCCGATTCCTGTCTTCCTCATCCTTGGGCCCTTTCGATTGCGGTCACGGGTAGGAGTGCCGTCAATCCATCAGGCGCGACCTCCCGCACGGTCTCTTCATTCTCTATTGGATGTCGATCTCGTGCCAGATGCCTGCTATTGCAGCTCGACCGTCCGTGGCTCGAAACGTCTTCCGGAAGTGTAGGGTCACCGGGTGTCCGCACGGAAGTACGCGTCGAGGACCGGGTCGAGCTTGGGGACGTCCATTGGCGTGCTGCCGGTTCGGAGGGACTCGGTGGCCTTGCAGCCGGCGGCGACGCTGTATCTTGCGGCGACGGGGGAGGTGGCGACGCTGCCGCCCTGGCGGAGGTAGCGGATGAACTCGGCGACGATCCTCGGGTCGCCGCCGCCGTGGCTTCCCTGGCGCGGGGGGATGTGGTGCTGCTGGTCGGGGACGGGTCGGTAGGCGTCGCGGCGGGTGTTCCAGACCCAGACCTGGCCCTCGCCGGCGTCGTTGAAGTTCTCGATGCGACCCTCGGTGCCGATGACGGTGTAGTTCCGCCAGGCGTCGGGCGTGAAGTGGCACTGCTGATAGGAGGCGTAGACGCCGTTGTCGAGGTGCATGAGCATCATGCTGACGTCCTCGACGTCGATGACGGGGTTCATGCCGGTCTGCGAGAGGGGCGGCCAGTTATCGGCGACGAAGGCGGCATCGCCCCGCTCGGTGAGGCCGTGCCGGTTGTCGATACGGTCGTAGAGCGTCAGGCCGCCCATGGCGACGACGCGGCGGGCGTATCCGCCGCAGAGCCAGTGGAGGACGTCGATGTCGTGGGCGCCCTTCTGGAGGAGCAGGCCGGTGGATCTGGCGCGCTCGGCGTGCCAGTCCTTGAAGTAGGCGTCGCCGCCGTAGGAGACGAAGTGGCGGCACCACGCGGTCTTGACCTCGCCGATGGCGCCCTGGTCGATCAGCTCTTTCATCTTCTCGATGACGGCGAAGTGGCGCATGTTGTGGCCGAGGTAGAGCTTGACCTTGCGCTCGTAGGCGGCGCGGAGGATTCGGTCGCATCCCTCGATGGTGATGGCCATGGGTTTTTCGAGATAGACGGCCTTTCCGGCCTCGAGGGCGGCGACGGCGTGCTCTTCGTGGCAGAAGTCGGGGGTGGTGACGAAGACGGCGTCGACGTCGTCGCAGTCGAGGAGTTCGGTGTAGTCGTCGGTGACGAAGGCGTCGGGGCCGTACTTGCTCTTGAACTGCTCGAGGGCGGCGGGGCTGGTGTCGCACCCGGCGACGAGCCGAACGCCGTCTTCCGGTTTGTGGGCATAGGCGGCCAGGCTGCCTCTGCCGCCCGCGCCGATGACGCCGATCCTCAGTTCCGATCTGTCTGACAAGGTGTCACCTCGCGAATCGTCGACGGCGCGGACCGCGTCGTGGCGAGGCAGCATGATAGCGCTGCGGGGCACCTGGAATCAACTCGCCGGGGGCGCGTGGCAGGCTGTGGGGGCCGGGCGCGGTTTGGCGCCGGCTCTTCGAGGGGTTGAAGGGCGCTCGATGTGGCTACGGGGAGATCAGGGCAGGCCGGTGGCTAGTTGGCGGACGAAGTCGGTGACGCCGTCGACGAGCGTGCTTGTCGTGGCCTTGCCGTCGACGGCCTCGGTGACGCGGCGGACGATGGCGCTGCCGACGATGGCGCCGTCGGCGACCTGGCAGACCTGCCGGACGTGCTCGGGGCGACTGACGCCGAAGCCGACGCAGACGGGCTTGCCGCCGATCTCTCGGAGTCGACGGACGTTTTCGGCGAGGTCGTCGGGGAGCTTGTCGCGTTCGCCGGTGGTTCCCGCGACGGCGATGTAGTAGACGAAGCCCTGGCTGATCTCGGCGATTCTTCGGAAGCGATCGGGCGAGCTGGTGGGGGCGGCCAGCATGACGAGTCTGAGTCCGGCGGCGCTGGCCTGACCGGCGATGTCGGGGGCTTCCTCCAGCGATAGATCGGGCACGATGAGGCCGTCGAAGCCGGCCTCGGCGGCGCGGGTGAGGAAGGTCTCGACGCCGATCCGGTAGACGATGCTGAAGGAGAGCATGGCGACGATGGGCGCCTGGACGTCTTGGCGGACTTTGCGGACGGTCTCGAAGATATCGCCGACGAGGAGGCCGGCGGCCAGGGCTCGGGTGAAGGATTCCTGGATGACGGGCCCGTCGGCGATGGGGTCGGAGTATGGGAAGCCCAGCTCGATGACGGAGGCTCCGGCCTTTGGCATCTCGACGAGGAGCTTGGCGGTTGCGTCGAGATCGGGGTACCCGGCGGTAATGTAGGGCATGAGGGCCTTGTGGCGGCGCTCGGCGAGGCGGGCGAAGGTGGTGTCGATCCGATTGTCCACGTGGTCCTCCTTGGTTCGGAATGGGGGAGTATAGCGGGTGGGGGATGCGTGGAAAAGGAAGGGGTCAGGGATCGGGGATCAGGGGTCGGGGGTCGGGGGGGGAGGCGTGGTTCGGCAGGTCGTCGACGTCTTGGGGAGTAGGCTATTCCTTTACGCCTTGCAGGTTGATTTGTTCGGCGCGTAGGCATGCGGTCAGGTGGCCGTTGCCGAGGTCGCGGAGGTCTGGGACGGTTTGTTTGCAGGGGTCCTGGCAGTAGCGGCATCTGGGATGGAAGGCGCAACCGGGGGGGAGGTTGGAGGGGTCGGCGACCTCTCCGGGGAGGATGATGCGATCGGTCTTGAGGGCGGGGTCTGGCTTGGGCAGCGCGTTCATGAGGGCTTCGGTGTAGGGGTGCCGGGGATGGTGGAAGAGGTCGTTGGTATCGGCCATTTCGACGATTCGGCCGGTGTACATGACGGCGACTCGGGTGCTGATGTTCTCGACGACGGAGAGGTCGTGCGCGATGAAGAGGTAGGTGAGGCCGAGCTGCTCTTGGAGGTCCTTGAGGAGGTTGACGATCTGGGCCTGGACGGAGACGTCGAGCGCGGAGACGGGCTCGTCGCAGATGATGAGCTCCGGGTTGAGCGCGAGGGCGCGAGCGATGCCGATGCGCTGGCGTTGTCCGCCGCTGAAGGCGTGCGGGTATCGGTTGAGGAATTCTCGTTTGAGCCCGACGGACTCGATGAGCTCGGTGACGCGGTGTTCGGTCTCGTCGCGGGCTCGGGCGTCGAGGGCTCTGATGGGCTCGGCGACGAGGTCTCGGATGGTCAGGCGCGGGTTGAGGGAGGCGAAGGGGTCCTGGAAGATGAGCTGCATGTGACGGCGGAACCTGCGGAGCTCCTCGCCTCGCAGCGTGGCCAGGTCGATGCGCTTGTCGTTCCGGCGGAAGATCATTTGGCCTGAGGTGCGCTCGAGGACGCGGAGGATGAGTCTGCCGGTGGTGGTCTTTCCGCAGCCGCTCTCGCCGACGAGTCCGAGGGTCTGGCCCTTGCCGATGTCGAAGCTGACGCCGTCGACGGCCTTGATGAGTCCGACGGTCTTGCGGAGGAAGCCGGCGGTGATTGGGAAGTGCTTCTTGAGGTCGCGGACTTCGAGTAGCGGTTCGGTCATTGCGGGCCGTTCGTCGGGTGTTGGCGACTGTCGTCCGGCGATTCGCCGTTGCCGGACGGGGAATCGGTCGTTCGCGCGCATCATGGTAGCGGGAAAGTGGGTTGTGCTCCACTGGGAGCTGGGGGATAGGGTCTAGGGGATAGGGGTTAGGGTCTAGTGGTTTCGGCTCGCGGGGACGTTCGTCCTCCCGGGGTTTGGCTTGGGGTGGTCGCTTGTTCGTGGGGTGGGGGGTGCCTAGTATGCGCGTCGGTTTGGGTGATTTGACTTGCGGATGGTTGTGGGTGTGGAGGTGCGATGATGCTTGCGTCTTGTTTCGTTCGGGTGTTCTTGCCGGTGCTGGCCTTTGGGGCGGGACCTGCGTCCGGGGGCGTTGTCGGTGAAATGGGGGCGAGCGTTCTCGATTGCGGGGCGAGGGCGGACGGGAAGACGGACGACACGGGTGCGTTTCAGAAGGCGCTCGACGCGGCGGCGGGCGGGGGCGGGGTCGTTCGGGTTCCGGCGGGGACGTATCTGATCGCGGGGTCGCTGACGGTTCCACAGGGGGTGGCGCTTCGGGGCGCGTGGGAGGGGCCGCATCATACGGATATCGGCAAGGGGTCGGTGCTGTACGCGACGGGCGGGGCGGGGGACGAGAACGGCAAGCCTCTGATCAGCCTGAACCAGAGCAGTTGCGTTCGGGGGTTAACGATCTTCTATCCGAACCAGGACATCGACAACGTCAAGGCGTACCCGTGGACGATCCAGGGACGGGGGATGCACTGCAGCGTAATCGACGTGACGCTGGCGAATCCGTACAAGGGGATCGACTTCGGGACGCATCCGAACGAGCTGCACACGGTGCGGAACGTGTATGGGTGTCCGCTTCGGCTGGGGGTGTACGTCAATCAGACAACGGACATCGGCCGGATCGAGGACGTTCACTTCAACCCGCACTACTGGATGCGGGCGAACCATCCGAGCGCTCCGAAGGAGGGAACGCCGAGGATGCAGAAGCTGTTCACGTATTTGGAGGAGCACCTGGTCGGGTTCGAGATCGGGCGGACGGACTGGGAGTACATGGTGAACTGCTTCGTGATCTTTCCGAGGATCGGGTATCACTTCGTCGAGACGAAGAGCGGGATGCCGAACGCGGTGCTGACGCAGTGCGGGTCGGACATCGGCCCGGTGGCGGTTCAGGTGGACGCGAGTCAGGGTCACGCGGGGATCGCGTTCTCGAACAGCCAGTTCATGGCGACGGTGAAGGTTGGGCCGAAGAACCGGGGGCCTGTGAAGTTTTCGAACTGCGGGTTCTGGCCGATCGCCAAGACGAACGAGCAGGCGGTGATCGAGGGCGCGGGGACGGTGACGTTCAGCTCGTGTCATTTCGCCGACTGGGGCCGGCGGGATAGGGCGGCTCCGTGCATTCTGGTGCGGGGCGGGTCGGCGATCGTGAGCGGGTGTCAGTTCCTGGCGGCGCGCAAGACGCAGATCGAGCTGGGGGAGGGGACGAGGTCGGCGGTGATATTGGGGAACCAGTTTCGTGGGGGGGAGAGGGTGGTGAACAAGTCTAAGGCGGGGTCGAAGATTCAGATGGGGTTTAATGTGGATTGAGGGGTTGGAGTCCGGGGTGGGGAGAGGCGGCTGACCGATGTCTCGGAATGTCCCGGAATGTCTCACAATGCAGCGGAATGCGCCGAAATGCGCGGTTCTTGGGGGAGGCGGGGCCGCGATGACAGGCCTGGGCTGGGAGGGGCGGGGGGGCGATGCACCAGAATGCAGCGAAATGCCGCATTCTCCGTGGATGCGGGTGGGCGAGTCTTGGTTTGTCCGGCTGTGCGACACGTTGTTCTTCCTTTGCGGCCCTTGGTGGGGGCTGGCGAGATTGACGGGCGTCACTTCGTCGGGCCCCTTCTTGGTGATAAGGGGATCGGCGTGCGGCGGTGGCGGGTTTGGGGGAGGTCAGTTGGCTGAGATTGAGCTGGATGATTCCCCGAGGTTCAGCCGTCGCTACGCGACTGATTCACCCGCAGGCGGCTTGATACCCCGGACTGAAGTCCGGGGCTACTCTCACACGGTCCCTACGGGACCGGGGACGCTCGCACTTTCTCTGTGAGTTTAGGGTTCGTTTGGAGCGGGCGGTTCTCGTTGGTCGGCGTAGAGGAAGCAGGCTACTTTGTGGGCTGGGGTGAGCTCCAGGAGGGCGGGGGGTTGGGCTAGCTCGCAGGTTCCATTGATTCGGTGTTTGCATCGGGGGTGGAAGGGGCAGCCGGGGAGCTTGGCGAAGGGGTCGGGGACGGTTCCGGGGATGGACTCGAGTCGGGCGACGTTTCCCTTGCCGATCTTGGGGACGGAGGCGAGCAGGCCCTGGGTGTAGGGGTGCTTTGCGTCGTGGAAGATGGCGTCGGTGGGGCCCTGCTCGATGATCCGGCCGAGGTACATGACGGCGACCTCGTCGGCGGTCTCGGCGATGACGCCGAGGTCGTGGGTGATCATCATGACGGCCATGCCGAGCTCGGCCTGGAGCCGCTCGATGAGATTGAGGATCTGGCTCTGGATGGTGACGTCGAGGGCGGTGGTGGGCTCATCGGCGATAAGGAGCCTGGGGCGGCAGGCCAGGGCCATGGCGATCATGCAGCGTTGGCGGAGGCCGCCGGAGAGCTCGTGGGGGTACTGGTCGACGCGGCGCTCCGGGATCGGGACGCCGACGAGGTGGAGGGACTCGACGGCGACGTCTCGGGCCTCGGCCTTGGTGGCGTTCTGGTGGAGGCGAACGACCTCCATGATCTGGTTTCCGACGGTGTGAACGGGGGAGAGGGCGGTCATGGGCTCCTGGAAGATCATGGAGATGTCGCGTCCTCGGATGGCTCGGATTTCCCTGCTGTTGGGGTGGAGGGCGGTCAGGTCGATGGGCCCGGATTTGGCGTTGCCGTTTCGGGGGGCGAGGAGGACCTGCCCGGCGGTGATCTTGCCTCGGGGGGGGAGGATTCGCATGGCGGCGCGCGCGGTGATGCTCTTTCCGCAGCCGCTCTCTCCGACGACGCCGAGGGTTTTCTGGGCGGGGACATCGTAGCTGACGCCGTTGACGGCGCTGACGGTTCCTTCCTTCAGGAAGAAGCGGACGTGCAGGTTTTTGATTTCCAAGAGCGTTTGCAACGGTCGCTCCACAGATTCTAGTGGCTGTATGGGTCGGCGGCGTCTCGGAGCCCGTCTCCCATGAAGTTGAACATGAGGACGGCGATGATGACGAAGACGGCCGGGAACATCAGCCACGGGTAGAGGGCGACGGCCCGAATATTCTGTGCGTCCTGGAGGAGCACGCCCCAACTGATCGTTGGGGGGCGCAGCCCGAGGCGCAGGAAGCTCAGCGACGTTTCGGCGAGGATCATGCCTGGGATCGCCAGGGTAACGGTGACGATCAGGTGGCTGATGAATCCTGGTACGAGGTGTCGCATGAGGATGGTGAATTCCTTGACGCCGCAGACCTTTGCGGCCATGGCGTAATCTTCTTCTCGTAGGGAGAGGATCTTTCCTCTGACGACGCGTGCCAGGCCGGTCCACCCGATGAGGGCGAGGATGACGGTCATGCAGAAGTAGACTCGGATCTGGGACCAATCGGCGGGCATGGCGGCGGAGAGGGCGAGCCAGAGGGGGATGGTGGGGAAGGATCGGAGGATTTCGATGACGCGCTGGACGGCGTTGTCGAAGAGTCCGCCGTAGTATCCGCTGAGTCCACCGATGATGGTTCCGAGGACGAGGCTGAGCGTGACGCCGACGAGGCCGATGGAGAGGGAGATACGGCTGCCGTAGAGGATGCGGCTGTAGAGATCGCGTCCGAGTCGATCGGCGCCGAGCAGGTAGAGCTTCTGACCGCCGTCGAGGCCGACGATGTGGCGGTGCATGGGGATCAGGTTCCAGAGCCTGTAGGGATCGCCCTTAACGAAGAAGCGGATGGGCTGGGGCGCGGAGGTATCGTTGGTGTAGGCGCGCGCGAGGGTCTCGGGGTCGACGTGTTGGACCTGGGGGTAGACGAAGGGGCGTCGCAGGCCGCCCTGGTGGAACAGTCGGACGCGCTGCGGGGGGCAGTAGCTCCGTTTGGCGTTTCGTTTCTGGGGATCGTTGGGGGAGACGAACTCGCAGAAGACGGCGACGAGGTAGAAGAGGACGACGACCCAGAGGGAGAGGAAGGCGACCTTATGGTCCTGGAACTTCCACCACATGAGCCTCCACTGAGAGGCGAGGAAGTACTTTTCGTCGGTGGCGTCTTCGCGGCCGGGTGGGGAGGCGGGGCCTCCGGCGGCGGGGAGGATCCCGTCGGGTGGGCCGGAGGTCGCAGGATTTCGGCTTCTGTCGCTCATGCGACCTTCTTTTCGAACCGGATCCTGGGATCGACCCAGGCCAGTAGGATGTCGGAGATCAGGGTTCCGAGGACGGTGAGGAAGCTGAGCATCATGACGAAGCTTCCGGCCAGGTACATGTCCTGCTCCATGAGCGCGTTGAGCAGGAGCGGTCCGGTCGTGGGGAGGCTGAGGACCATGGCCACGATGATGGAGCCTGAGACGAGCTGGGGGAGCATCCATCCGATGGTGCTGACGACGGGGTTGATGGCGACTCGGACGGGGTACTTGATGAGCAGGCGCCACTCCGAGAGGCCTTTGGCCCGAGCGGTGACGACGTAGGGCATTTCGAGCTGGTCGAGGAGGTTCGCTCTAACGACGCGGATGAGTCCGGCGGTTCCGCCGACGGCGAGGACGACGACGGGCACCCAGAGGTGTTTGAGCAGGTCGAGGAGTCTGGCCCACGTCCACGGCGCGTCGACGAACTGGTCGGAGAAGAGGCCTCCGACGCCGGTGCCGAACCATTTGTAGCCGAGATACATCAGCACGAGCGCGAGCATGAACTGGGGCGTGGCCATTCCGATGAAGCCGAGGAAGGTGAAGAAGTAGTCAAAGATCTTGTACTGGTGGGTGGCCGAGTAGATTCCGATGGGGATGGCGATGATCCAGGTAAAGACGAGGGTGACGATGGCGATGGAGACGGTCAGGCCTAGTCGCTCCCAGATGAGCTCGCCGACGGGCTTGTTGAGGGAGAAGGACTGTCCGAAGTCTCCGACGACGACGCCGCTGATCCACTTGTAGTACTGATAGTAGAGGGGTTTGTCGAGTCCGTAGCGGATCTTGTAGCTCTCGATCTGCGCCTGGCTGACCTCCTCGCCGGTTTCCTCGAGGTTTGCCACGAGTGTGGTGAGGAAATCTCCGGGGGGGAGTTGGATGATGATGAAGGAGATGATGGAGATGACCCAGAGCGTTGGGATCATGATCAGGAGTCGTCTGATGATGAAGGCGAGCACTCGGCGTCACTCCTGGTCGATGTAGAACTGCTCGATGCCGATGTAGCCTGGCGTCTGCAAACGGTTGCTCTGGATGATCTGGTCCGGCACATTCTTGAAGCGATCGGACACGATCGTCAATACCTTACGTCGGATGACGCCGATGGTGTAGCACTCGCGGGACCACTGTTCGAGGATCTTTCGGCCGAGGGCGAGCTTACGGGGCTGGTCGTCGACGACGGATCGCAGCTCGAGATACCAGTCGATGAGGTGCTGGTATTCCGGGGGCGGCTGGATGCCTCGCTTGCCCATGGAGGCGTGATAGCGTCCGTAGAGGGGCGCGAAGTAGCTGGCGCTGGACCATGGGACGTACCATTCGGGATTGACGACCCAATGCATGCCGGCGGTTCCGTATGCCCAGAAGTTGGTGTTGCCGTTTCGGACCTGCATGCTGCTGAGGGTTCGCGCGTCCATCTTGACGACGAATTCGAGTCCGACATCTCGGAAGTAGTCGGCGACGAGTTGCCAGAGGTCCATGCCGACGCCGGTTTCGGCGGGATAGCAGTTGATGATCTGGCAGAAGGGGGTGCCGTCGGGCATGCATCTCATGCCGCCGGGGCCCTTTTTGAGCCCGACTTCATCGAGGAGGGCAGCGGCGCGCTGGGGATCGTGGTCGAGGTATCGCTCGAACTCGGGCAGCCAGTAGGCGTCGAAGGACGATGCGACCCCCCTGCTCTTTTCGGCGAGGCCGGAGAAGAGGAGGTCGATGAGCTCGTCGCGGTCGATGGCGAGCGAGAGTGCGATTCGAAAGCGCCGGTCGGCGAGGATGGGTCGGAGTCGTTCGTCCTTGCTGTAGGGGTTGACGTACATGACGATCGAGGCGGGCTGGGGGTCGACGAGGACGCGATAGCGGCCTTGCTTTCGGTTGGCCATGAAGAGGGAGTAGTTCGTGGAGTCGATGAATCGGGCCTGGAAGTCGACGTCGCCGGTCATGGCCTTGAAGTTGACGATCTCGGGGTTCTGGACGACGGCGTAGACGACTCGGTCGATGTATGGGAGCTGATTTCCGTCGGGGTCGACCTTCCAGTAGTAGGGGTTTCGCTCGGCGATGACTCGCGTGGCGGGCAGGGGGACCTTCACGGTCCAGGGCTTGACGCTGGGTAGGTCGGGGTTTTCGTCGAGCATGGCTTTTCGCGGGTATAGCTGAAACCAGTGATCGAGGCCGGCTTCCTTGATCATGCCGGCGAGTGAGGCGGGATCGGCGTACTTGGGGTGGAACTGTTTGAGGTAGTGCTTGGGTTGGAGGAACTCCATGCCCCGGAAGGACAGCATTTCGAGGAAGATGCCGTAGGGCTTGGCGAAGCGGAACTCGACGGTGTAGGGATCGAGTGCCTTGATGACGACGGGCTTGCCGCCGACGGTCAGCCAGTCGGGGAAGACGGGGGTGAGATCCTGGTTACCGAGGACGTCTTCGTAGTAGTACTGGAATGTTTCGGAGGTGAAGGGGTGGCCGTCTGACCAGCGCATGCCTTTGCGGAGGTGGAAGACGTAGGTTCTTCCGCCGTCCTTGATTTCATATCGCTCGGCGATGCCGGGGACGGTTTTTCTTCCGGCGCGGTCCCATTGGACGAGGGACTCGTAGCCCATGCGTCCGGTGAGGAGGATATCGTAGGGTCCGATGGCGATTCGTCGCCATTGGCCGCCGTACTTTCCGATCTCGCGTACGGGTTCGACGACGACGGGGGCTTCGGGGAGTCGTTCGTTTACGGGGGGGAGCCTTCCGTCGGCGACGAGGGGGGCGAGCATCGGGGCTTCGTTGTGGGCGTGGGCGGGGGGCGCGGCGGTCGCGCAGGCGAGCGCGAGGACGACTGTGATGCGGCGACGGTGGCGCATACCCAAGCCCGTTGCGGCGGCGAGAATCCTTTCGCAGAGAGCGCTCTCGCTGTGAGGCTCGTGGATGGATTCTCCGACGATTCCCCCGAAGTTGGGGGGTAGTGTAGCGGATGGGGGCGGAGGGTTGCCAGGGGGGTGGGTGTGTCGCCCCTAACGGGGCTTCACCTTGCGAGAGGTGAGATTGGGGTGATGACAAGCGCGGAAACGACGGGGCACCCGACTGGCGAGTGCGGGTTTGGTTTGTGAATCGTCACGGGCGAGACGCCGGTGCGATAGAACAACCGATCACTGGAGAAACTAGCTGCGTCCCCGTTTTCACGGGCGAGACGCCCGTGCTACGCGCGGCTTCGGCTCGCGGGGACGCTCGCTCTCCCGTACGCGGCTCAGTTTGGGGTGAGGGCGCGCATGCCTTTGGGGACGGGGAAGGCTCCTGGTTTGGCGGGTTTGCCGTTCCAGAGGACCTGCCAGTCGTCGACGCCGGTGACGCCCAAGCGGGTGACGTAGCCGCGCGTGGTGACGGCGAGTCGTTTGGTCGGGTGATCGTATTGGAGGTCGAGGTAGGGCGTCTTGGCGTTGGTCCTGACGACGACGTCGCCGTGTTGGAGGCGGATGAAGCTGCCGTCGACGATGGTGAGTCGTTTGAGCTTGCCGGTCGAGTCGATGTTTCTGGCCAGGAGTTGGGCGTTGCTCTCCAAGACGAGGGCCTCGTCGGGACGATCGCAGGTCTGGCCGAGCCAGAGGGCACGGGGGAGGCTGAAGAGGCCTCGCTGACCGAGCAGGACGAGGTCGGTTCCGTCATTGGTCTTTCGGATCATGTTGGCCTGGTGGCTGCCGTAGAAGCCCTCGCCGTTGACGGTGAGGTTGGGGCTTTGGTGGCGGACCCAGTAGGCGGCGTGGTATCGGCGTGGCGAGGGCAAGAGGGCGGCGAGGGGATCGGGGGGGAGATCGCGCAGGCCGAAGATTCGGAACATGGCCTTGTCCGCGTTGCGGTCCCATCGCATGAGCTCGGTTCGCCAGAAGAGGGGGCAGGTCTTGTTCTTGATGGGGTCGGCGGCGAGGTCGTAGATGGAGGCGTTGACGCGTCTCATGGTCTCGGTGAGGACGGCATAGGGCCGGCCCTGGCGATCGAGTATTCCGAAATCGCAATCCTCGGCGTAGTGTTGCCATGGGACCTCGACGTCCTGGTCGCCGAGGCAGAACCAGGTGGTGCCGACGAAGAACGGGAGGGAGGCCACGGCGGACATGTAGGAGAGGTATCCGACGGCCCTGTCGGTCTGGGTGGGGACGGTGGGCGGGGCGCCCATGGTGTTCGGGTGCATGGTGTCGCCGCCGCGGTAGCTGAACTCGCTGGTGAGGAAGGGTCGGTTGAGGACCGCATGGAGGGCGGGCAGGATGGTGAAGGTCTCGGTGACGAGGCGGTCCGAGAAGGGTGGGTAGAAGTTCATGCTGATAACGTCGCAGTATTTGGCCATGACCTTGAAGACCTCGGGCGACGGCAAGGAGGTCATCATCATTCTGAAGCCGAGATTGAGGTGGTTCGGCGCGGCTTTCTTGCACGCGGCGGAGGTGACGCTGAAGTAGCGCTCGGCGACGGCGACGTTCCAAGCGACAACAAGGCCCGGGATTTCGGGCGGGGGGCCTTGGACGGTCAGGAGGTCGTCGATCTTCGTGACGTTGTATTTTTTCCAATCGGCGGCCAATTGGTCTGGCTTCTCGGCGTAGTACTTCCTGGCGACGTCGACGAAGGCGCGTCGAGCGGGCGCGTCGCTTGGATTGAGCGTCGCGGCCTGATACCAGCCATCGAGTCGGAGCTCGTTGTCCAGGAAGTAGCCCAAGAGGAGCGGGTCTTTTGCGGCGGGCGCGAGGCGGTCCTGTGCGCACTTCTCGCATCGCGCGGGCCACTCGGGGTCGAAGACGTCGGGGAGCGTACCCCATGGTGGGAGCATGGTGCTGGCGGCGATGGGGATTTGCCCCTTTGCGAGGCGCGCGAAGTTGAGGATGAATGTGGCGGGCATTCCGGCGTCGGCGGTCTTGGGATGGGCCTGGCCGGACTGGGTGTGGTTGAAGCCCCATGCGCGCAAGCGGTGGACCTGTAGTTTGCTGAATTCCTCTTCGGACATTCCGAGCTTGGGGCTATGCATCGTGACGCCGAGGGCGAAGAAGACGTTGCCGGCGGGGGTGACGAACCACCAACGGCTTCCGATCTTTTCGACGTGGAAGAAGCCGGTCTTCTTGCCTTTCAGGCCTGTCCATCCACCGTATTCGTCGAGGTCGGTTCTGGCCGGTTTGTCGTAGGGGAGGTCGGGGAGGATGACGGCGGGTCCGGGGGTCGGGGCGCCGGCCGAGGGCTGGTCGGGGTTCTTGGCGGATTCGGCGCGCGCGGCATCGACCTGAAAGCACAGAGCGATCAGGAGGACGAGAGCCGATTGAGCGTGTTTGTGTCGACGAAAGGACCTACCCAGTACGCGGCCACCCATAGCGCGAACCTCCAATGATCTTTGCTGGAACCACTTTCTCGTGCCGCCGAGACGTGGCGGATCTCTCGCTGGTATACACGCGCGCGTGGCGTTAATGAATCTCGGCGGACAAGTTTTGACATCGCGGCGCGGTTGGGGGTGTCGTCGGTGGGGTTGTGTGGTGCTCTGCGCGGAGGGTGGGGATATGATACGCCTGTGGGTCAAGGGCTTGGGGGTTCGGGTGTTTTGCGATCCGATCGGGGCGAGGGGTTTGGGATGTCCGCAAGCAGCAAGGTCAGAGTCGGCATCGTCGGGACGGGGCGGTGGGCGCGGGTGGTTCATGCGCCCGGGGTTGTGAGTCATCCCGAGGCCGAGCTCGTGGCGGTGTGCAGTCGGAATCGTGAGAACGCCGAGGCGATGGCCAGGACGTTCGGCGTGCCGCATGCGGTGACGGACTACCGGGAGCTGATCGAGTTGGATGGGCTGGACGCGGTGATCGTGGCGACGACGAACGTGACGCATCATCCGATCTGCATGGCGGCGCTGGAGCGGGGGCTGCACGTGTTCTGCGAGAAGCCGCTGGGGATGACGCTGACCGAGGCGCGTGAGATGCGCGGGGCGGCGGAGCGGGCGGGGGTCAAGCACATGGTGGCGTTTACGTGCCGGTGGCTGCCGCATGCGATGTATCTGAAGGAACTGCTGGCGGAGGGGCGCGTCGGGCGGGTGTACCACGTGAACGTGACGAAGATGGCGGGTTACGCGGGTGCGGGTTCGCCGCGGGTGTGGCGATTCGACAGGGCGCTTTCGGGCGGGGGCGTGCTGGCGGACCTGGGCGTTCACATGATCGATCTTGCGCGGTGGTATTTGGGGGAGATTCGGAGCGTGTGCGCGGACGCGCGGACGGTGATCGGCGAGCGGCGCGATCCGGAGGGCCGCGAGATGCTGCCGTGCGAGGTGGACGACGCGGTGGCGTTTCTGGCGGAGTTCGCGAGCGGGGTTCAGGGGGTATTCCACATCAGTTGGGTCGCGCACAAGGGGCATGAGCAGACGATCGACATTTGCGGGGAGAACGGGACGCTGGTGTTTGGGGCGAGTCCTGAGGCGTGGGAGCTGTCGCTGCTGGGGAGCACGGCCGGTGAGAAGAGGCTTGTGCCGATCGAGGTGCCGGACCGGCTGATGGAGGGGATCGATGGGTCGTCGCCGGAGACGGGGTGGCGATCGTTCATCGAGGGGTATCCGAGCATGGCGCGGCGATTCATCGACACGATCGCGCGTGACGAGTCGCCGTCGCCGAGTTTCGACGACGGCGTGAGGGCGCAGGCGGTGATGGAGGCAGTGATGAGGAGCAGTGGCGAGCGGCGGTGGGTGGCGGTAGAGGAGTAGACTTCTGGAGGAACTGGAGCAATAACGGTTATTGAAAAAGGTTCCTGACACCTTTTTTTGGGGAGCGGGTTCGATGGAAGAGGCTTTGTTCGAGTTGCCGCTGTTGGACGTTCATACGCACTTGGACGCGACGCATCTGGCGGCTCGAGGGTTGGGCGATCTATTGCTGTACCACATGGTCATCAGCGATTTGTACAGCGCGGGGTGTCCGGATGGGGGTCGGCTGAGCGAGTGGCCTGACGAGGCGGAGGCGCGGGGGCGGATTCTTCGCGCGCTGCCGTTCGTGGAGAGGATCGAGAACACGAGCTGCTATTGGGGGCTGCGGATCCTTCTGGGCGATCTGTACGACTGGCACGAGCCGATCCGGTCCGACAATTGGGAGCGGCTGGACGGGGCGATTCGTGAGCGTTCTGGGGAGGCGGACTGGCCGGGCGAGGTGCTGGATCGGGGTGGGATTCGCCGGAGCGTGACGGAGCTTTGGCGGCGGCATGACGGTCGGGCGGACGGGCTGCTGCAGTACAGCCTGGAGTGGGCGTTTTTCGCGCGGTGCCAGTGGGGCGAGTATGACACGGCACTCTACGAGCTGGAGCAGACGTGGTCGCAGGATGCGCCGAGTCCGCCGCTTCCGGTGACGATGGGCGAAGACAGGCCGGCGCTAGCGCGAACGGTTCGGACGCTGGAGGACGTGCGGGAGGCGGTGGATCACTACGTGGCGTGCATTCCGTTCGAGGCGATTCTGAGCACGGCTCAGCATCTGTCGACGGATTTGGACTATCGATTGGTGAGCGACGAGGAGATGGCGGCGGCGCTGAAGCGCCGAGATCGGGCGGGCGCGGCGGAGCGGGACGTTTACGCGGGGTACATCCTGGATCTGTTCCTGAGGCGGCTGGGGGAGCGTCCGGAGCCGTTCGTGTTTCAGTTCTCGCTGGGGGCCGAGCCGTTGCCGTACGAGACGGGGAGCCGGTTGAGCCATCGGACGCTCGCGCAGCTCGGCGAGCTGGTGGCGAGGCATCCGCGCGTGAGCTTTCACTGCTACTCGTCGAGCGCGCACGCCAACCAGACGTTGTGCACGCTGGCGAGGGAGCTGCCGAACTTTGTTCTGGCGGGATACTGGTGGCACAGCTTCTTTCCGCCGTTCATTCGGCGCGCGATGGACGAGCGTTTGGACATGCTGGCGGTGAGCCGGCAGATCGGTTTCTTCTCGGACGCGTATTGCGTGGAGTGGAGCTACGCCAAGGCGGTTCTCGTTCGGAAGATGCTGGCTCAGGTTTTGGCGAGGAAGGTCTCGATGGGGCAGTACGACAGGGAGACGGCGATTCGGGTGGCGCGGGCGATCTTGTTCGAGACGCCCCAGGCGCTGGTGGGGATCGCGCCGAGGGAGGAGCGAGTGAGACGCCTCTGAAGGCGGTGGCTGTAGCTTAGACCCGAGTCCGCCGAAGCTGGCTTCGAATGATTCCGCAGACTTCAGCCGTCGCTACGCGACTGAGGTATTGGGAGGCGACTCGGTCCCGGGACTGAAGTCGTGGGCTATTCTCACATGGTCCCTACGGGACCGAAGAGGTCTGGACGAGCAAGCCGAAACGTTCAGTCGCGGTTACCTGCTCGCAAGCGCGTCCCTGAGGGTCTCGCCCGCGGGCGAGGGCATCAGACCCTCCCTTCGGGAGATAGTGATGGGGCGGCGAGTTCATACGGGCGCGTGAGGACAAGGGAGGATGGCGATGAGCTCAGTTTGCTTTTGGGGTGTCGCGCTGGCATCGGCCGCGTTTTGTTTGACGGCGGCGGGTGGTGAGGCGGGGAAGGCTCCGCCGTCGGAGCTGGGCAGGCTGCTGGGGACGCCGATTCTGGCGAAGGAGAGTTCGCACGGGGAGATGATGAGCTATCTCTTCGCGCGGATTCCGCCGCTGAAGTGCCCGAAGGACGGGGGCGAGTGGGACGCGATCGCGGAGGGGCTTCGTCGGCGGATGTTGGACGAGGTGGTGCTGAAGGGGCATGACGCGGGGGTGCTGACGGACAAGCCCGGTGTGGAGTGGCTGGACACGATCGAGACGGGCAAGGGCTATCGCATTCGGAAGTTGCGGTACGAGGGGTATCCGGGGATGTGGATCCCGGCGTTGCTGTACGAGCCGACGGAGCTGACGGGTAAGGCGCCGGTGGTGCTAAACCCGAACGGTCACCAGCGCCCCGAAGGCAAGGCAGTGAAGTATAAGCAGCTTCGGTGCATCAATCAGGCCAAGCGGGGGATGATCGCGCTGAATCCGGAATGGATCGCGATGGGCGAGCTGCGGCTGCCGGGGTATGACCACTACGAGCTGGCGTATCTGGATCTGTGCGGGCAGAGCGGGGTGGGCGTTTTCTACATGCTGCTCAAGCGGGGGCTGGACGTGTTGCTCGATCACCCGAACGCGGACCCGGCGCGGGTGGCGGTGACGGGATTGTCGGGCGGCGGGTGGCAGACGATCTTCTTTAGCAGCTTGGACACGCGGGTGAAGATGGCGGTTCCGAACGCGGGGTACATCGGTCAGGAGACGCGGTATCAGCATCGCGGCGACGTGGGCGATTTGGAGCAGTGTCCGGTGGATCAACTGCTCGTGGCCGATTACACGCACATGACGGCGATGTTGGCGCCGAGGCCGGCGCTGCTGATCTACAACGAGAAGGACAACTGCTGCTTCGTTTCGGCGCGGGCCAAGCCGTCGGTGTTCGATCCGGTCGTGCCGTTCTACAAGCTCTACGGCAAGGCGGACCGGTTTGGTTATCACACGAACAAGGACCCGGGCAATCACAACTACGAGTTGGACAATCGCCAGCAGCTCTATGCGTTCATCAACGATTGGTTCGCACCGACGGGGACGCGTCAGGACAAGGAGATTCCGTCGGACGACGAGGTGAGGACGGTCGCGGAGCTGACGGTTGGGGTACCGAAGGACAACGCGACGTTCTACACGCTGGCGGAGCGCGCGGCGGCGGGGCTACCGCTGCATCCGCTGAAGGAGCCGCTCGAGGGGGCGGCGCGGGAAGCGTGGTGTCGGGAGCGGCGTGAGGCGTTGCGGGAAGTGCTCCGGATCACGCCGACGTCCGCCGTTTTGGCGGAGGCCAGGGAGTTGCCGAGCGAGGCGTATGCGGCGAGGGCGCTGACGTTCAAGACGTCGGACGGTTGGCACGTTCCGGCGGTTGATGTGGCGGTGAAGGGTCGCAGCGCGACGCGCGTCGCCATCGTGGCGGCGGATGGGGGACGCGCTCAGCCACAGCGTATGGTCGAGTCTCTCGTGAAGGACGAATATCGGGTGTTGGCGGCGGACCTGTTGCTCACGGGCGAGTGCCGGCCGGTGGGCTTGTCGGCCTGGCAGGTGGAGATGTGCATCGGGAACGTCGGGGGTCGCCCTCTTGGGATCAAGGTGGCCCAACTGATGGCGCTGATGGACTACGCGGCGAAGACGTGGCCGGGGCGGCCGATCACGGTGGCGGGTCTGGGGCGGGTTTCGTCGATGGCGGCGGTGTTGGCGGCGGGGCTGAACGAGCGGAACCGGGCGGACCTAGTGCTGACGTCTGGGCTGCCGGACTCGCTGAAGGACCTCATCAAGCAGCGAGCGACGTACACGAAAGTGCCGTCGCTATTTTCGTTCGGACTGCTTGTCGAGGCGGACGTTCGTGAGATGCGCGCGCTGGCGCTGCCGGCGAAGGTCAAGGTAATCAAGACGGAGGGGGACGGGGAGGGAGTGAGGAAGTAGGTGGGCCCGGCGGGGCCGGGGTGGGGTTGGCCCGAAAGAGACGAACAGACACGAGGGCCGTGAGCTTCCCTGACCGACAGCTTTCGACTCCGCCAGCCGGTTGGACTCCTGCCTGGGAACGGCGACGTCTTCATTTCAGGACGAGCAAGAATCGTCCGATCCCGCCGTCGTACTTGATGGCATCGGGGCTTGAGTCGTGCTCTATCTTGGTTCCGAAGTAGTAGAACCACCAGGTATTCGGCACATCGCCCGGCGTAGCGCCGGGCATGACGTAGACGCCCTTGTTGTCAAACGTCGTGCCGAGATCGACGACGGGCTCGCGTCCGTAGCGGGTGAAGTGGATGCCGTCGCGACTCCATGCGAGATGGCTTCGCACGGTCTGGTTCTTGGTGTAGAAGGCGGCGGGTAGCATGACGTAAAGGTTGTCGGTCAGCTTCGTGGCCGCGCTCGCGTAGAACTGCATTCCCTCGGGGTCTTGGTTGTCATGGCTGAAGATCTCGACGGGTGTGGGGAAATCGCCGAAATGGTCGGACTCGGTGTAGCCCACCGCCCGCGCGCCCTTGAAGTCGCCGCCTTGCCAGACTCGCGTGTATAGGCGGTATTTGCCCTTTTCCGGGATGCAGGGGGTGGTGGTGTCGGAGTTCTTTGGGCAGAGGGGCTTTTGGAGCAGATTCCAGTGTATTCCGTCGGCGGACGTTGCGCCGAAGACCCACCATGCGTTGTGCGGCTTGAAGCGGTGCCAGATCATCTTGTACTTCTGGCGAGGGTCCTTGCCCTCGTCGAGGAAGACGTAGGAGCACGAATACCCGCCGCACTTCGGGCCGGAGATGAGGATGTTGTTGTTCTTGTTGCCCTGGTATTCGACGATGCCGAGGTTTGGCTTGGTCCAGCGACAGCCGTCGGGCGATTCGGCGTAGCAGAGACAGGCGTCGTCGTCGCGTTTGTAGTTCCGGTCGTAGGCGCCGTACCACATCCTCCAGCGAGCGCCTTCGCGAATCACCAGGCCCCCCGAGACGCAGAGACTCTCCCACGGCTTGTCCGCTCGCAGTAGCGGCTCTTTCGTACGATTGCGGATCTGAAAGACAGGGGCGCGCTGAGGCTTGGCGGCGGGCTCGGCGGCTTCGGCGGCCTGAGCGGCGCTGGCTGGGTTGGGGCCTACCTCGGCGTATCCGGATGCGAGGAGGACCAGCGCGCAGAAGAGGGGAAAGCGATGCTTCCGCCGTCCGCCGCCGTGCAGGGGCGTGGAGCGTGGAAGCTGGGCTTGCGCGGATGTGGTCATGAGATCGCCTCCGGCCGTGGTGGTTGATGATGATGATGGGGACTTGTCCGCCGGTTGATACATCGAGCGGGGCGTCCGCATCGAGTGTGAAGAAATCAAGTGTCGGGTATCGGGTAACGGGCGTCAAGGTGTTGAGGGGTTGAGACAAGGGACGGCCGGCGAGACACGTGGCGGGTGACCTGCCGTAAGGGGTCGTGAGTGTCGATTGACAGTACTGTAGGGCACATTTAATATGCGTGTTGCGCATGCGGTGGGGCCAGCGGGGTCGTGGGGCCTTGGGGCGGGGCGCGTTTCGGGGCGGCGAGGCGGGGGCTTCCACCCGATGCAATTCGTTTCGACCACCGCTGAAGCGAAGGGCGACCCTCCGTGATGCACGAGTCGCGTGGCGTGCCTTGTCGCTGCACGTTCTTTGGGCAGACTCGGGCCACAGACCAGGGATGACGGATGACGAGCGAGGCGGGTTCATCTGAGCGATCGACGCCTTCGGGCGAGCAGAGCGGGGAGCGTCCGTCGCCGCGGATCATGGTCCACGGTTTCTACGGGGCGGGCAATCTCGGAGACGAGGCGATTCTGGCGGGGATCGTCAAGCAACTCCACGGGGGGCTAGAGAGCGTCCAGGTGATGGTGATTTCGCAGGACCCGGAGGAGACGGAGCGTCTTCATCCGGTGCGGGCGATCCATCGTCACGACCTGCACGGGCAATCGGCGGCGTTGTCGGAGGCGGACCTGTTGGTGTTCGGGGGTGGGGGTCTGTGCAACGACTATTGGTCGATCCGTCCGGCGGACGTTTTGGACGACGCGTGGGGGAGTCTGGCGTACTACCTGCGGTTGCCGGTGCTGGCGAGGCTTCAGGGGGTTCCGGTGGCGGTCTACGCCCAGGGGGTGGGGCCGCTGACGGGCGCGTCCGCTCGGCGGATGGTGCGGGTAGTCTTCGACGATGCGGCCCAGATCACGGTTCGGGACGGCGACTCGGCGCGGCTGGTTCGGGAGCTGGGCGTGAAGGTTCCGGTCGAGGTGACGGCGGACCCGGCGTTCTCGCTGACCGCGGACGACGAGGAGGCCGATGGGGTTTTGCGCGCGAGCGGCGTGCCGGTGGGCGAGCGTCCGGTGATCGGCGTATCGGTCAGGCCGTTCGGGTCGATCACGGAGGGTCGTCTGAATCTGTTGGCGAGGAGCGTGGGAAGGTTCGCCGCCGACCATGACGCGCACGTATTGCTGTTGCCGTTCTGCGTGCGGGGGCCGAGCGCGGACGTCGAGTGCTGCACGGCGTTCGCGAGTGCGATGCCGGAGGGTGTCGCCCGGACGATCCTTGACGCGCCGCTGACGCCTCGGGGGATGTTGGGCGTCGTCGGTCGGACGGATCTGATGGTGGGCATGCGGTATCACGCATCGGTGTTCGCGATTCATCGTCACGTGCCGGTGGTCTCGGTGGCGTACGATCCGAAGGTAACGTCGCTGCTGGCGGAGACGGGATCGGCGGGGCTGACGCTGCTTGATCTGAACAGTCTCGAGGCGGAGGTGGTCGACGGGGCGCTGGCTAGGACGTGGGAGCATCGGGAGTCGATCCGAGAGGCGCTGGCCGGCGGGGCCGATGAGATCGAGCGGCGCGTTTCGCGGTTTGCCGATGCGCTTTGCGAGCTAGCGAAGGACTGCCACCGGCGGAACCGTTCGGCACCGGGGCGTGAGGTCAGCGCCCTATGGACTCCGAAGGCGGGGGATCGGAGCACGCGGGGGCAGCTCGCCGATACGCGGGGACAGCTCACAGAGGCGCAGGGGCAGCTCCGGGAGACGCGGACGTCCGAGGCGGAGGCGAAGAAGAGGGCCGCGGAGGCCGAGAGACAGTTCAAGCAGACTCAGAGCAGCTTGGAGAGCGCGACGAAGCAGCTTCAGGCGACGCGTACGCAGGCGGCGGAGCTGGAGCGTCGTCTCAACAAGACTCGGGAGGATTTGAACGCTCGGGCGGCGGCGAACGAGGAGCTGAAGAAGAAGCTGCGTTTCTCGAACGAACGGGCGCGGGACATCGCCGAGCAGCTCCAGCAGATCTGGGAATCGCCGAGCTGGCAGTTCGTGAACAAGCTTCACCACAGCCGGATCGTGGGGGGCGGTTGGCGGCTGACGAAGCGGCTGCTGCCGACGCGGCTCAAGGAGTACGTCAAGCGGGTGTTGCGGCGATCGAGGGGCGGCGGCCAGGTTGCCCCGCAGGCGGGCGGCGGCGTTCAAGGATCGTCGGCCGGCGCTTCGGGCGCGGGGGCGGAGGGACGATCGACCGGCCAGGTGATGGAGGATCTTCGGGAGTTTCTCGAGCGGGTCGACAAGAGCGATCGGGGGGAGCTGGTCGTCTTCGTGACGGGGGTCAAGTTCGTTCAGAGCGAGGGGCAGCGCGTCACGCAGATCGTCCGGGAGTTCATCCGAGAGAAGGTTCCGGTCCTGCTGCTCTACTTCCGGTGGCAGGGCGAGTATCACCAGGCCGTTCCGGTTTCGGAGGAGCCGTTGTTCTTCCAGTTACCGCTGGATTTGTTCGAGCCGAACCGCAAGACGGTGCTGGAGTATCCGTATCGGGGGACGCTGAACAAGACGTGTGTGTTCGAGTTTCCGTATCCGGCGGCGTTTCAGTGGGTCAACGAGTTCAACCTGGCGGGTTGGCGGACGGTTTACGACATCATCGACGACTGGGAGGAGTTCCACGAGGCGGGCAAGGCGGTGTGGTACGAGGAGCCGGTGGAGCAGTACCTGTGCGCGAACTCGGACGCGGTGACGGCGATCGTGCCGCTGCTTGCGGAGAAGGCGCGGGGTTGGGCGCCGGATCTGGACGTTGCGATCGTCCCGAACGGCGTCTCGCCGGACTCGTTCGACATGTCGCTGCCGAAGCAAGAGCTGGAGCGAGGCGAGGTGACGGTCGGGTACTTCGGGTATTTGGCGCAGGCGTGGTTCGACTGGGAGCTGGTGGCGGAGATCGCGGCGAGTCGGCCGACGTGGCGGTTCCACATCATCGGGTACGGCGAGGCGGTTCCGGTAAAGCTGACGGAGAACGTTCAGCTTCTGGGGAAGGTGTCGCATCATCTGCTGTACGGGTACACGCAGAACTGGGACGTGGCGATCGTTCCGTTCAAGCCGACGACGCTGAGCAAGGGAGCCGACCCGATCAAGGTGTACGAGTATCTGACGCTGGGGCTGCCGGTGGTGGTGACGGACATCCCGCACCTGCGGAGCTATCCGGGGGTGTACGTTGCCGAGTCGGTGGCGGAGTTCAACCGGCTGCTGGGCGAGGCGGCGGAGAAGGGCATTCCGGAGGAGGAGGTGAAGGCGTTCCTGGCGAAATGCACGTGGTACCAGCGGGGGTTGGGTCTGCTGGAGGCGGCCCGTGGCGGGCGGCGTGAGACCGCTCTGGTGGGAGAATGACGTCGTCGTGATGCGCTGTTTGTTCGTCTATCGCTACTGCACGATGGGGGGCGTGGAGACGGGTCTGCGTTTCCGGATCGAGTCGCTACCCTCGCAGGAGATCGAGGCGCACGTGCTGTTCCTTCGGGATTACGGGGGCAGTCCGACGTTCGCGGATTTGGACGGTCGGGTGTTCTTCGGGCCGAGCGAGGGAGGCTTCGTCGAGCTGATTCGCAGGTATGGGTACGACGTCATCTCGGTGATCGACTCGTTCGACGTGCTGGAATGGATCGACCGGTCGGACTACACCGGCAAGGTGATAGTGGAGCTTCGGAGCACGTACAAGCACACGCTGGTTCACCTCAAGCGTCTCGGGGATCACCGGCTGGACGGCATCCTCGTGCCGTCGCGCTTTCAGGCGGAGAACATCAAGCCTTACCTGCCGCGATCGTTGCGGGATGGGATTCCGTGCCGGGTGGCGCACAACTTCGTCGATCTGGAGCACTTCGGTCACGACGCGGGGGCCCGCCCGAGCACGAGTCGGAAGATCGTGTGCTGGGTGGGCCGGATGGACCCGCTGAAGAACTGGCCGGAGTTTCTGAAGATCGCCGATCGTCTGTGCGAGCGGCAGGACGTCGAGTTCTGGATGGTCGGGGGCGGGGGCTCGGACGAGGAGGCGCGGAACGATTTCCGCAAGGGGCTGGCGGGCCTACGGGTGTCGGCGAGGCTGCGCTGGTGGCCGATCGTACCGAATCCGAAGATGCCGGCGCTTTATAGTTTGGTGGCCAATTCCGGGGGGTTGGTGCTTTTGACGACTCAGTGCGAGTCGTTCGGTTTCGCGGCGCTGGAGGCGATGGCGTGCCGATGCCCGCTGATCGCGCCGCGCGTGGGGGCGCTGCCCGAGGTGGTGGAGCACGAGCGGTCGGGGCTGCTGTATGAGCTCGGTAACGTGGAACAGGCGGCGGGGTTCGCGGGGGATCTCCTGGACGATGCGACGCGCCGGGGGCGTCTGGGGGAGTCGGCGGCGGCGACGGTTCGTGAGCGTTTCTCTCCTGAGCGGTGCGCGGCGGGGTTCGCGGCCGCGATTCGGGAGATCGCACAGCGCGCGTGATCGCACCTTCGTGGTGTTGGGGGCGGTGGCATACCGGCGTTTTCGGTGCATCCGCGCGGGATGAATCCCGCGGCTCGGCGCTGGAGGGGGTCAGACACCTTCTTTCGTGCCGGCTTCGCTTGGTCTGGGGACTCAACGTAGTCGGGGTGCGGGGGTGGCAGGCGCGTGTCTTTGGGAGCGCTGGAGGGGGTCAGACACCTTCTCTCGTGCCGGCTTGGCTTGGTCTGGGGACTCAACGTAGTCGGGGTGCGGGGGTGGCAGGCCGGTGCGTTGGGAACGCTGGAGGGGGTCAGACACCTTCTTTCGTGCCGGCTTCGCTTCGCTGCGCCGGCACCGAAAAAGGTGTCTGACCCCAGACTCTGATGATGGCGAGTGAGATGTCGTCGTCGGGGGGTGTGCCGGACTGGAAGGCGTCGACGGCGTCGATGACGGCTTGGTGGATTTCCTTTGCGGAGCAGTCGGCGTTCGAGCGGATGACGTTGCCGAGTCGTTCGAGGCCGAAGATCTCGTCGTCGGGGCTTCTGGCCTCTCGGATGCCGTCGGTGCTCATGACGAGGACGTCGCCGGGGTCGAGGTCGAGGGGTCCGACCTGACCGTGTCTAGCGTCGAGGTCGATGCCGAGGGGGATTCCGGTGCTGTCGAGGCGATCGATCTCGCTTGTTTTGGCGTGGTACCAGAGGGCGGGGTCATGCCCGGCCGATGCGTAGTGGAAGGCTCGGGCTTGGGCGTCCAGGACGACGTACAGCAGGGTCATGAACCGGCCTCGGGCGGTGTCGCGGGCCAGATGGGCGTTCACGTCGGCCATGATCTCGTCGATCGGGCGTCTGTGGTCGTGAGCGAAGCTACGGAGGGCGGCGCGTGCCGAGGTCATGAGCAGGGCGGCCCCGATGCCATGGCCTGAGACGTCGCCGACGGCCACTGCTGCCCGGGTCGGCGAGACGTCCATGACGTCGATGAAGTCGTAGTAGTCGCCGCCGGTTTCGTCGCAATAGCGGACGTCTCCGAAGACGTCGAACCCGGCGAGTTCCGGGGTCCGCTGCGGCAGGAGGTGGCGCTGGATCTCATGGGCCAGGACGAGGGACTGCTGGAGCCTGTCGCGCTCGCCGAGTCCGTCCACCATCTCGTTGAACCTTGCGATCAGTGACTCGAATTCGTCGTGAGTTCTCTCGCTAGGAATGCGGGGATCCTGTCGCCCGGAACGGACGAGCTGCATGCCGCGCGTCAGGAGCCCGATCGGACGATTGAGCCGCCACGAGTAGTAGAGCGCCAGGAGGGCGGCCACGACGGCGGTGACGAGGAAGATCTCGACGGCGAGCTGGATGATCCGCGCGCCGTACTGTCCGAGGGGGTTTCCGGGGGCGATGATTGCGAGGAGGGCGACGACGTTGCCCTTGTCATCCCGGATGGGGCCCCACGCCCCGAGGCTCGGTCCTTGCTCGTCGGTGACGATCGACTGTTCGGCGACGGGCTCGATCCACCCCTGCATCATCTCGCGTCGCCGGGTCATGTCGAGCAGGCGACCGACGTCGGCCGGGATGAGGGAGACGAGGCATCGTCCCTTTTCGGGCGTGTCGGATCGCACGAGGATGTAGATGTTCTTCTCGTAGCCGCTTTCGTCGCTTAGATGAGCCCAGTTGCCCCACTCGTCCTGGTCTGGGCCGAAGTGCGGGGCGGCGCGGTCGACGGCCTCGAGCTGTTTTCGGAGCGCGATGAATTGCGGGAGGCGGCAGTAGGTCTGAAACGCTCGGGTCTCATGGAAGGGCTTGCCGGGCTCGTTCTTCTCGGCGGCTTGGAGTGATGATTGCAGTGCCTTGGACAGTGCGACGACCTGCTGGGGGTCCAGTGTTCCGGCGGCGTTGGGCAGGGCGCAGACGAGGTTCTCGGCGGTGATGGTCGTGGGGAGCCTGTGGACCAACCGGTAGACTTGCCACAGGGTCATCGCGACGAGGACCGCCCCGATGCCGAAGAATGCGACGAACAGTTTTAGGCGAAAGCTCATACGCATGTAACGAACCCGGGCCCTCGAAGGGGCGTCACGGTCGGCCGGACACGGTTCGCCCGGTCAGCTTGGCCGTTGCGGCCAGGAGCTCGCCGACTCGCTTATGCCACGTGTGGTCGGCGGCGAAGGCGATACGTTGCTCCTTGGCCTCGGCGGAATCCGCCTCGAAGGCGTCGCGGATGGCGGCGGCGAACGCCTCGGCGTCTTGGGCGACGGTGATCGGCGCCGGGTGGCCGTGAACGCCGAAGGCCACCGTGCTGATCACGGGCTTGCCCAGGGCGCAATACTCATAGACCTTCAGCGGGTCGGCATACTCGGCGATGGCGTCTTGCCGAAACGGGATCAGGCAGACGTCGAAGGCCTGGATGACCTTCGGCACGTCGGCGAAGGGCACGGGCGGCAGCAGCTTGACGTTGTCGAGTGCCTGCAGCGCCTGGAGGCGGACGCCGCGTCGGGTCGGGCCGACGAGGACGAATTCGACGTCGGGCAGCGTCCGCGCGGCATTTGCGAGCAGGTCGAGGTCGATCCACTCGAAGAGGGATCCCAGGAAGCCGGCGATGGTTCTGCCGGGCCGGTCGGTGAGGCGGTCTCTCGCGACAGGTCGGGGAAGGGCGCCGACCCACTCGCCCGGCACACCGTTTGGGATGAGGAAGACGCGCTCGGGATCGAAGCGAGCGGAGACGTCGCGCAACACGGGTTCGCTGACGGCGGTGACGAGATCGCTGCAGCGGAGGAGCTGGTCGTCCCATTCGGTGAAGACGCTGCCGCCTTTGGGTCCGGCCTGGACTTGGACGTGGTCGATATAGTCATAGCATTTCAGGGCGGCGGGGAGCAGCGCTACGACCGGGACCCATCGGGGCGTGGGGACGACGAAGATCGATTCGGCGAGATCGGGGATCCACGTTGCCAGGCGTCGGGCGGCGTAGGTCTGCCAGCGATAGGCCAGCGTGGTCGCGTGCAGACGAACGTACCCGGGGAGCGGACAGAGCCGGATGATTTGCAGGGGCGTCTTGGCGAGGGTGCGTGGGCCGAATCTAAAGGGCGGCGTCAGGGAGACTCGGAGGGTGGGCAGCTCGACGAAGGTGACGGGGTTGCCGCGTCGGGCCAGCTCCTCGGCGAGGCGGCGGGCTCGACCGCTGACGACGCTGTCGAAGGCGGTTCCGGCGAAGAAGACGAATCTCCGCTTGGGATCGTCCGCGGCGGGGGCCGCTGGGGAGATCGTTTCGGCATGCCGTGATGGCGCGTTCGTCATTGTTGAGCGGATCTCGCCGGGGCCGTTTACGGTCAGCCAGTTTCCTGGCGGGTGGATCCGCAAGAGAAGACCCTTCCAACCGAGCGGACCACGGGTCAACGGGATGCGTCGTTCCGGATCGGCGCGGCCTTCCTCGGACCCATGCTCCGTCGCATGTCAAAGGGTCCGCTCGCCGTTGACCCATGCCACCCCGAATGCGGCGCGAAGCTCGCTCACCGAAACGGGCACCCCGGCCATCATAGTGACTCATTGGGCCGAGGAATATTCCTAGGAACATGATATCATAGCCGCGGCGGCGGCAGAAGCGCTGCTGCCACGAGGTCGAACGGATGAGGGTGCTGATCGACGGTCGTTGTCTGTGTCACGCCCACGTGGACGGGGTGCAGCGCTACACGAGCCACCTGCTGGAGGAGCTCTCTCGTTTGGGGGCGCCTTTTGACGAGGCCCGGCCTGGCGGTCGTGGTCGGTGGCGTCAACAGCTCTGGGAACATCTGACGCTGCCCAGGCTGGCGCGGGGCTATAACGTTCTGTTCTGCCCGGCAAACGTGGGGCCGATGCGGGTGCCGAGGGGCACGCGTCTTGCGGTGACGATCCACTCGCTGGCCTTCCTGAAGGTTCCCGAGGCTTATGGGCGAGCGTTTGGGGCGTACTATCGTTTCGTGATCCCGCGGGTGGTGGCGAGGGCGGAGGCGATCATTACGGTGTCGCGCGCGGAGGCGCGTTCGATCGAGGAGAGTTATCCGGTGGCGAGGGGGCGGGTGCACGTGGTTCCGCTGGGGGTCTCTCCGGTCTTTCGCCCGTCGGAGGAAGTGGGGCGGGAGCGGGTGATTCTTTTCGTGGGTCATCTCGGCCCGGGGAAAAATCTTGCGCGGTTGTTGGCGGCGTTTGGGGGGATCGCGAAAGACATTCCGCACGAGCTGTGGGTGGTCGGTACGTCGTTCAAGGCGTTTCGGTCGGCCAGCGATTCGAGCGGAGGCTTACAGGGGCTGGGCGCGGATCGCGTGAGGTGGCTTGGGCAGATCGACGATGCGTCAGAGTTGGCCGAGCTCTATCAGCGGGCGGAGCTGCTGGTGTTTCCCTCTCTGTACGAGAGCTTCGGTTTGCCGGCGTTGGAGGCGATGGCGTGCGGGACGCCGGTGGTGGCGAGCGATCTTGCGGCGCTGCGGGAGACGATGGGGAACGCGGGCGAGTACGTGGACCCGCTGGACGTTGGGGCGATCGGTGAGGGGATTTTGAGGCTGATCGGCGACGAGGGGCTGCGAGGGGAGCTTGGCAGGCGAGGGATCGAGCGGGCGGCGGGGTTTTCGTGGGCGGACACGGCGCGGAGGACGTGGGAGATTCTGTGTGAGGTCGGGGGGTGAGGCGCCGCTCGTCTTGGGTGGGGTCGCTTCGGATTCGTTGAGGTTCGCCCAGGCTCCATGAAGGCTTGCCCATGCCTCAGCCGTCGCTCCGCGACTGAATCGCCCTCAGGTGACTCGATTCCCAGGACTGAAGGTCCTGGGCTATTCTCACACGGTCCCTACGGGACCTGGGACGGTGTCACAGGCTCTCGGGAACCGCAAGTATTCGCGAGGTCCGGTTGGCAGCGATGACGTTCAACGGAGGCGCTGCCACCACCTAATTGAGCGAAACGTGAGGCGGAATTCGAGTATCCCGCCGCTGAAGCGACGGGGCACCCATTCTTGGCGATCTGTTCAAACATTTCTGCAGGCAGCTTAGAGGCGAATCGTCATGGCGGGGACGCCTCCGACGGCGGACTCTATGCTTTGGGCGTGGATACACGGAAGAGGCTGCAGTTACGGATTTCCCAGTCTTTTTCGGAGCGATCGATTGGCCGGAGCCCCCAGGGGGCGTCGGGTCGGCTTCTGCGGAAGCGCCAGCCGTCGTGTATTTCCTCGATTCGATCGGTGATTGGCTGGAGGGCGTACTCCTGGACGGCCTCGACGAGGAGGTCGGGATCGGTTCCGGCCAGGGCGACGACGGCGCCGGGGGCGGCTTGTGAGATGAGGTTGGCCAGTGCCCGTGTTGCGTCGGCGGGGGGCATGTGCATGAGGGTGTTCTGGCAGAGGAGGACCTCGGCGGGGGGGAGTCTCGTGCAGTCCTTTGAGAGGATGTCGCCCACACCGAAGAGGACGCGGAAGCGGACCTCGTCGCAGAGGACGTAGTTTCCCTCGGCGTTTTCCTCGAAGTAGGCGTCGAGCAGGTCTCGGGGCATCCGGCCGAAGCCGTTGTAGAACAGCTCCGTCTCGTTGTACTCGGCCTGGACGGCGCCCTGGACGAGTTCGGGGTCGCGGTCGAGGCCTTCGATGGCCAGGACGTATTGACGGTCTTTCCTTCTGGCGGACTCGATGGCGACGGTGTAGGGCTCTGCGCCGATGGAGCACTCCCAGCAGCGAACGCGAATCGGCCGGTTCGGGGGGAAGGCCGGGAAGACCTCGTCGAACAGATAGGCGACTTGGGGGGCGTTTCGGTAGAAGAACGTGGTGGCGGGGACTCCGGCGGAGCTTGGCGCGAATCGTCCGGAGGGGGCGTACTTGATCGGTCGGATCTTCGCGGACGGGGGGAGGGGCTCGGGCTGGAGGCCGGTAGGCGTCGGAGGTTTCTTCTGCCGCGGCTTGGGGGGCGCCTCCCCGGGCGCGGTCTTCGTATCCTTGTCCGCCGGGGTCTTGCCTTTCGCGTCGGTCGGCTTGTCGGCGGGTTTGGGTCTGGCGTCGGGGCCGGACTGGGCTCCGGTTCCGATGGTGGGTCCTTTGTCGCCGCGGGAGGCGTATGCGGCGAGGACGTCCTCGACGTCGCCGTATGCGGCGAGGTCGCCCTGTTCGAGGTAGACGGCGCGGGTGCAGAGCTTTCGGACCTGAGCGGCGGAGTGGGATACGAAGAGGATGGTGACGCCTCGGTCGACGAAGTCGAGGATTCGCTCTTGGCATTTGACCTGGAAGCGTTGGTCTCCGACGCCGAGGACCTCGTCGACGATGATGACGTCGGGATCGACGTGCATGGCGATTGAGAAGCCGAGTCGGGCGAGCATGCCGCTGCTGTATCGTCGGATGGGGGCTTCGAGGAAGCTTCCGAGCTCGCTGAACTCGGCGATGCTGGGGTAGATCTTGTTGATCTCCTTGCGTCGGAAGCCGAGGACGCCGGCGTTGATGTAGACGTTCTCTCGGCCGGTGAGGTCGGGATGGAACCCGGCACCGAGCTGGAGGAGGGCGGAGATTCGACCCGCCGTGCACACGGAGCCCTGGGTCGGCTGTGTCACGCCGCTGACGATGCTGAGGAGGGTGGTCTTTCCGGAGCCGTTGGGTCCGATGACGCCCAGGCTTTCGCCCCGCTCGACGGAGAAGCTGACGTTGCGTAGGGCCCAGAATTCCTCGCTGTGTTTGCGCGAGAAGAGGCGGCGGACGAGGCCGGTGGCGATGAAGTCCCGCGCATACCGCAGGTAGAAGCACTTCGAAACGTTGTTGACCTCGATGATCGGCACGAGATCCGCCTGACAGATATCCCCGGTGCGAGAGACCCTTCTCGCACCGCACCCCCGCGGGAGTCCTTACCGCGGGGTCGCTTACACGTAATCCGCGAACGTGCCCTCGTATCGTCTGAAGGCACTGATTCCGATGATCAGGAACACGGCCGAGACGGCAGCGCCGACGGCCAGGAACGTCCAGTTCGGCGGCAGTGCTTCCATCAGGATGCGCCGATAGCCTATCACCACACCCGCCATCGGGTTGAACCAGAAGAACGGCTCAAACGACTTACCGAGGAAGAACTGGGCCGGATAGAAGATCGGCGTCAGCCAGTAGAGAACAAGCATCGACGACCGAAGCATGTACTGCGTGTCACGGTAGAAGACGTTCAGCGTCGAACAGAGAAAGGCCAAGCCCATCATGTAGGCGAACTGGACGGCGAACACGACGGGGAGCCAGAGCACTTGCCTGCTGAAGACGAGCGAGCCCGGATAGAAGCGGCTCACGACGGCAACCAGACCCAGTTCGATAAAGAAGTGGATCAGATGACTGAGCAGGACTGCCAGGGGGAGCAGGTGGCGCGGGAACGCGACGCGCTTGACGAGCGGGCTGTAGTTGAGCATGGAGTCGGTCGCGCCCATCACCCCGTTGGCGAAGTAGCGATGGGGGCACATGCCCAGAAGCAGCAGGACGGGATACGCGTAGATGGCCCGCTCAAACATGTACATAAAGACAAGCGTGTAGACGAACATCATGATGAGCGGGTCGCCGATGGACCAGAAGATGCCGAGGACCTTGGCTCGGTATCGGGCCTTGAAGTCGCGCATGACGAGGCTGCTGAAGACGTCCCAGTATCGGAACATGTCGGCGAGCTCTCGGTAGACGTAGAGCCCGTGGGCGCGGGTCGAGGTCATGACGCGGGTATCGGCCATCAGCGTGACTGTCCCGTCGGTTGGGGAGGCGCGGTCGGCGGACCGTCCGTCGATTGCACTCGTGGGAGAGGGTATCAGGATCGGCGCGTGGTGGCTAGATGCGCGCGGGGAGGGGGTCAGACACCTTCTTTCGTGCCGGCTCCGCTGCGCATTGTCTGGGACAGTGATGGGATTCGCGCGCGAGGGGGATAGGCCGGTGGCTTTGGGAGCGCTCGAGGGGGTCAGACACCTTCTTTCGTGCCGGCTCCGCTGCGCATTGTCTGGGACAGTGATGGGATTCGCG
>JAFGLZ010000237.1 GCA_016927755.1 Phycisphaerae bacterium | reverse complement strand
GCGACTCGACGCAATGACGCTCGGCGCTTCGTTGGCTCTGTCGAGGGAGACAAAATGTGGGTAACGACAAGGACTTCAGTCCTGGGACGGGTCCCCTCGCAGCAACTCAGTCGCGTAGCGACGGCTGAGGTGAAGCGCCCATTGATCGCTATTGGGGGGCCTTCCGCTCAATCCAAAGCCACCGCCTTCGAGCGGAGGTAGTTCACTTCCCCCCCGATCCCGGCAACAGCGTCTCCGTCACCTCGCCGCATCCGAACATCGCCTTGCCGAAGTAGGGGTTCTCGATCTGGGTCTTGTTCGCCAGCCAGTCCGCCCCGCGCCCGCCGAACGCCATCGGACAATGAACCACCACGACGGGCCCCTTGCCGATCGTCCCGAACCGCCGGACGACCTTGATCAGCTCGTCCGACAGCAGCGCGAACTTCTCGCGGACGCCATTGATCTCCTTGGACCCGAGCGCCTCGGCGAGCACGCCGTCGAGCGTCTTGGCCGCGCCCATCCAGTGAACATGCGCCGGTCCGGTCAGGAGCTTCATGTCAACCGACTTCAGCGCCGCACCGACCCCCTCTGCCGCCTTGTGCGCCCCGGCTAGGTCGTCCTTGCTCAAGGCCTGCTGCATCTCGAAGTAGGCCGTCAGCACGCCGCCGAGCTGCTTGCGGAACGCCTCGGGCGCCTTGCCGGCGGGTGCGTCCTCCGGGCTTACGCCCTGCTCGGCCAGGACCTTCATGTACTTGTCGGGATCCTTCTTGAACTTCTCGACGCACGGCGGGCAGCAGAAGTGGATCCGCTTGCCCTTGTAGTCGGTGAACACGTCCTTGACGATCGGGTTCCCCATGACCGGGCAGACCGTCTGCCGCTTCGCCTGCGTGGCCGCCGGTTCGGGGTTCATCATGCTCGGCCTGGCCTGGATCTGGACCGCGCTGTCGATCTTGAAGTTCCCGCGCGTCACCACCCGCTCGCCCTCGGCCAGACCGCGATCGACCAGGTAGTAATCGCCCGCCCTCGGCCCAAGAACGATCTCCCGACCCTCGTATGTCCCCTCCTTGCCGGGCGCCTCGACGTACACCACCGCCCGCTTGCCCGTGATCAGCGCCGCCGACGCGGGAATGACCAGCGGCGCCTCGGCCTTGTCGGCATCGGCCGAGACGTACCCCAGCGATTCCACCGGAACCAGCGGAATCCCGCAGATGTCGCACGTCCCAGGTCCGTCCTTGATGATCTCCGGATGACGCGGACTGATCCACTTGCCCGCAAGCGTAGGATCCATCACCTTGCCCCCCGCCGCTACCTTCGCCCGAGCCACTGCGCGGACGAACATCTCCGGCTTGAGCCGTCCGTCCGGGTTCGGCACGTTCACGCGGACCTTGACCGACCGCGTGTTCGGGTTCAGAACCGGGTCAATGAACACGATCCGTCCCTTGAACACCTCGCCGGGGTAGGCCTCCGTCTCGAACGTCACCTCCTGTCCGTACCGCACCCACATCAGGTCCGACTCGTACGCGTCCAGCTTGACCCACACCACCGACAGGTCCGCGATCGTGTAGATCCGAGTCCCCGTCTTGACGTACATCCCCTCGACGGCGTTGCGGTCGATCACGATGCCCGACATCGGCGCGTCGATGTTCATCCGATCCACCGGCTCGCCGCGCCGCTCTATCTCCTCGATCTGCTTCGGCACGAGCCCCATCAGGTGAAGCTTCTCCCGCGCCGCCTCGACCGTCAGTTGCGCGCTCTCCTTGACCAGATCGAGCCCGCTCCGCTTGAGATCCTTGACGGACTTGATCGCCTGGATCAGCTCCTCCTGCGCCGCCAGCAGCTCCGGGCTGTAAAGGTAGACCATATGATCGCCTTCATGAACCGGCACGCCCGTATAGTCGACGTAAAGCCGATCGATTCGCCCCGGGATCCAGGCCGTGATGTGCTTCACACGCGTCTCGTCGTACTCCACCTTGCCCACCATTCGGATCTCGGCCGAGACGAACCTCCGCTCGACCGGCGAGGTCTCGATCTCCGCGAGCTTGCGGGCCCGGGGCGACAGCGTCAATTGCCTCGGCGCATCGTCTTTGCCCCTCTTACCGGTCGTAACGGGGATGAGATCCATCGCACAGATCGGACACTTGCCCGGCTTGGGCTGTCGGATCTGCGGGTGCATCGAGCACGTCCACTCCTGCGGCTGGGCCTGCCCCGCCGCAGGTTTGCCCGCGTCGGCGGGATGACCGTGATCCGCTCCCGACCCCCTGACGGCATAGCCCAGCGCGAACGCCGCGGCCCCGATCGCGATTAACAGCGCGATCAGTCCGTGCCTGCCGAGCTTCTCGAAGTGACTCATGGAATCCTCGCGAGCCGGCGTGCCAGGACGTCCGGATGCAGTGCCCTCTGGGTGGCCAGCGCCACTAAGCTGCTTTCATGAAAGATTGAACAGTGCGTCAGAAGGGACCTCTATGTGGGTGGCCCATGGCTTTGGCCGTGGCCGGCGCGAATCTCCGATCGAATTCGTGCCGGCCACCTCTCAGGAGGTGCACCACCCAAGGTTCGCTAGCTGTCCAGGCATCCTTACAGGCAGCTTAACGTATTAGATGCCGGACAAGGGGTTTCGCTTCGCCGACCGAACAGCCCGAGCCGCGGGATTCATCCCGCGCGGAAGGTCCCCGCCTCGTCATGGCGCCGCCGGCCCCACCGCCTCCCGAGCCGCTGGCTGACTTGACGGCCCCATGCGAGGGACCTCCTTACCCACGAGCATCTCGAGCTCCGCCAGACGCTGAGCCCTGTTGACCTGGGCCCGTTCGTAGGAAAGCTGAAACTCCAATAGCGCCCGTTCCGCGTCGATGAGATCGAGGAACGTCGACGTGCCTGCCCTAAAGCCCACCTCCGTCGTCTTCAGCGACTCGCTCGCCTTTGGCACCAGCGTGTCGCGATAGAGGTCGATCTTCCGCTCGGCGTCACGGAAGTAGTAGAGCGACATCTTGACCTTGGCCACCAGCGTGTTCTCCCGCTCGGCCTTCGCCTGGACGGCCGCGCGGTACTTCGCCCGTGCCTCCCGCTCCCCCGCGCTGTACTTGTCGACCCAGATCGGAAGATTCACCGAGAACCACAGCATCCAAGCGTCCTGACCCGAGTCGCCCGGGCGGTCGCCCGGGATGAAGCTCTGCCCGATCGTCGAGACGTCCAGCGCGTCGCCCATCCCCTGAGCCAGACGCGCCGCGCTCCGTTGCGCCGCCGGAGACCGCCATCCGGGCGCGTCCGGACGAACCGCGTCGCCCACCTCGGTGTAGTCCACGCCCACCGTCAGATCCGGGAAATACGCCTTCTTGGCCAGCTCGATCGACTGCCGCTCCTTGGCGATCTCGTAGTCCAGCGCCTTCAGCTCGGGGCTCGCCTGCTCCAGCCACTCGACGAGCCGCGCGTCGCTCAACTCGACCTGATCGTCCGGCAGCGACTTCGGCCACGGAAGCGCCGCGTCCGACGCTCGGTTCAGCGCCGCGTTCAGCCGCGCCACGATCGGCTGGCGGAACTCCTGCAGCGATCGAAGCTGGTCCTCCAGCTTACCCAGCTCCACCTGCGCGCGGATCACGTCCGCGTGCTGCGCCGCCGACGTCTTGTACTTGGTCCGAGCCACGCTCTCCAGGTACGCCACCAGCGCCTTGTTCTCGCCGACCACCTCGACCGCCCTGGACAGGTAGTAGTACTCGCAATACGCGTACCTGACCTCGTAGAAGAGCTGGAGCTTGGCCGCCTCATAGCGTTGATGCTCCGCCTCGGCCGCCTCCGCCGCAACGTCGCCCCGCAGCGACAGCTTGCCGAACCACGGAAAGACCTGCGAGAGCCCCACGCGCTGCCGCTGCGGACCGACCCGCGTCTCCACCTCTCGAATGAAGTACCCGTACGTGAATCGCGGATCGGGCAGGGCTCGCACCTGCGGAATCCGCTCCAGCTTGGCCTTCCACCGATTGAACGCCGCCTCGAGCCCCGGATTGTTGAGCGCCGCGTAGGTCAGGTAGTCCGCCAGCGTCGCCTTTTCGTCCAGGACGGGCAGCGTCCGCGCTTCGCTCTCCGCATCGGGAGCGGCCCGGCCGACGAAGCTCCGAGCCGCCGGCGCCATATCCTCCACGCCCCGGCGCCGCTGCGAGGATTCGCACCCATGCAGGAACGCCATGGCCAGTCCGATCGAAATGGCGCGGGTAATTATGCGCATCGTATTTCCGAAGCTGCAGGGGGCCGATTCAAACCAAACGTGTGCCACAAGCCGTTGATGTTCATCCCGGGTGCCGTGATCGTGGAACGAAGAGGACGTGAAACGTCGTCCGTCCAGGCCCGAGCATTATCCCGCCCCCCGCGCCACCCCACAAGTCCGCTGATGATCCTTCCCCGGCCACAGATCCTCAATCACACAAACGCATTGGCCCGACCGCCCCGCGATCGGCCTCTCCTTGAAACACCCGCGCAGGCCGAGTATGTTTCCGATGCATGACGCTCTGGGCCCGGCCGACCGAACGCCGGTTGCATCTGCTGCTTGACGGGACCGGGTAAGAGAGTGCCAACGGGAGAAGGATGATGGGCGACGTCAAACTGCCGAAGAAGTTCGTGAGCAAGTACCCCCACCGCTTCGCCAAGGGCAAGCAGCGGTTCCTCTGCGGACAGCGGATCCTGCCGAAACCCATCACCGGCAAGGAGAAGCTGCCGGACCTGATCGACCGCGCCTTCCTCGCCTACAACGCCGCCCGCCTCCAGGAGGCCTGCCATCTCTTCACCCAGCGGATGCTCCAACCCGACGTCACCGTCGGCATGAGCCTCGCCGGCGCCCTGACGCCCGCGGGCCTCGGCGCCGCGGCCGTCATCCCCCTCATCAAGGCTGGCTTCGTCGACTGGATCGTCTCCACCGGCGCCAACCTCTATCACGACATGCACCACGCCCTGAACCTGCCGCTCTTCCGAGGGTCGCCCTACGTCCGAGACCCCGAGCTCCGCAAGATGGGCGTCGTCCGGATCTACGACATCCTCCTGGATTACAACGACGTCCTGATGCAGACCGATCACATCCTCCGCCAGATCCTCCTACAGCCCGAGTTCCAGCACGAAATGGGAACCGCCGAGCTCCACCACATGCTCGGAAAGTACTGCGCGGAATTCGAGAAGCAGATCGGCCTGAAGGACGTCTCCGTGCTCGCCGCCGCCTACCGCGCGGGCGTCCCCTGCTTCTGCCCGTCCCCGGGCGACTCCACCATCGGCATGAACGTCGCCGGCCTCGAGCTCCGCGGCAGCAAGCTCCGCGTGAACCCCTCCCGCGACGTTAACGAGACGACGGCCATCGTCCTGGACGCCAAGCGCGGCCGTCGTCGCAGCGGCGTCGTCCTCGTCGGGGGCGGCTCGCCCAAGAACTTCACCCTACAGACCGAGCCGCAGATCCAGGAGGTCCTCCGCATCAAGGAGGAGGGCCACGACTTCTTCCTCCAGTTCACCGACGCCCGCCCCGACACCGGAGGGCTCTCCGGCGCTACGCCGCACGAGGCCGTCAGTTGGGGAAAGGTCGACCCCACCAAGCTCCCCGACGCCATCGTCTGCTACCTCGATTCCACCGTCGCCCTGCCCATGCTTACCCACTACGCCCTGGCCCGACACAAGCCCCGAAAACGCAAACGCCTCTACGACCGCCTGCCCCAGCTCATGGACATGGTCACGAAGGAGTACTGGAAGCACAACAAGAAGCTCTAGGTGACCGCCCGTAAATCGGCGCCACCGTAGCACGGGCGTCTCGCCCGTGGTGTGTTGCCCGTGGAGTCGGCCTGGCCCTTCTTACGCCCGCGAGCGTCCCGTTTGTGACCGCTCATCCGCCCCAACATGCCCCTCACCCTCCTTCTCCTGAATTCGCGTCTCCGAAATGCCGATAATCATCCGTGTTCCCAGCTCCAGAATGGGCAGCACGCTGGGTCTATCCTGCGTCTGGAGCCGGCTTCAACAGTGCATCGCAACGACTACAGGACCAGGAGGCATCATGAAACACCACCCAAGCCGCCGATTCTCAGCGTCTGTCTCTGCCGACCGCCTGTCGCCGGGGATCCTAAAACGACTCCTGCCCCTCCTCTGCGTCGCCCTGGCCGGCTGCCTCCCTGACCCGCTCCCAACGCCAGCCCGTGACGCCACCAAGAACACGGCGGATTTCATGGAACTGCAGCCGATCAGCTTCAGCTTCCAGAACCCCGGATCGTCACCGTCGAAGTTCAAGTCCTCGCGGGCCCGCATCTTCTACTCCTACCATCCCGCCGACGTCGACCCGGCGAGCAAACCCCTCTTCGTCATGCTCAACGGCGGACCCGGATGCGCCACCACCCTCAACCTCTTCGCCAACAACACCGCGCCCTACACGCTCAACTACGAGTACACCGACGGCAATCTCTACGCCAAGAATGCCAATAGCTGGACGCGGATCGGCAATCTCCTCTACATCGACGCGCCCAATACGGGCTTCTCATACGAGCTCGTCGGTTCCGCCTGGTGGCTGCCCAACAGGGCCGGCGAATTCGGCGTCCACAACTACAACCCCCTCATCGACGCCGCCCAGGTCGTCAGGGTCATCCTGCAGTTCCTGCAGGACCACTCGGCCATCAAGAACAACCCCGTCGTCCTGGTCGGAGAGAGCTACGCCGGAACCCGCGTCTCGACCATGCTCAATCTCCTGCTGTTCCACCAGGCCTATGGAGACGGCAGCAGGATCTATCGCGACGACGCCCTGGTCGAGCTGATCGACGCCCACTTCAGGGACCAGTTGTCCGCCGATAGCCACGACGATCCCATCACCCCCGAGAGGGTGGCCGCGCAGTTTGGACGACAGATCCTCATTCAGCCCCAGCTCACCGGCCCCTACGAGACCGAGATCGCGGGCGACATGTTCGAGGCCGAGAACTCCATCATCGATCAGATCCTAGGCTATCGCTATTCCCGCTGCGGCTACCTCAATCCCTGCGCGCTGGGCCGCGTCTTCCACGCCCAGAATGTGATCAAGAAGGCCAATCACGACGTCTACAACTACATGAAGCCCAAAACCTGGTCCGACGACCTCGAGGTCCACGCCACCGAGGCCCTGCTCGACACGACGGCCCTCTCGAAGGTCCTCGGCGTGGACGCCCGATCCATCACCTGGCTCAAACCCGCCGCCCGAAGATCCGAGGGTTACCGCTACGTCAGCGGCATCCTCGGCGTCGGGCCTCTCGATGACGACTACGCGCTCGGCAGCCTTTCGCCCAGTGCCGCGGGGGGCCTGACCCACGCGGTCGAATCCATCGAATACATACAGGCCGCCCTCGAGGACAAGGCCGTCGCAGCCCGGCCCAATTCCCTGGAGCGCGTGCTCGGAAAGCTCAGATCCTATGACGACTATCTCTCCGGCACGAATCAGGCGGTCTATCTGACGTTCCAGTACAACTGGGGAACCCTCGTCGGATACGACATCAGCCCCGACCGTTCTCCCATCTATGGCGAGATGTTCCTGCAGAACCTAGCCTTCGTTCGCACCTTCATCACCGACGCGGCCTACGACCTGATGATCTACAGCCCCGCCCTACCCGCCGCATTCCGCAAGTACACCGGCATCGTCGCCCAAGTGGACATCGCCCGAGGCGACGAGACGACCGACGGCGAGATCATCATTACCTATCTGCCCGGCGCATTGGAGCTGGCGGGAATCACCACGCCCGACACACGAACGGTCTACTGGCCCCACTACGCCAGCTCGGGCCATTCCGTCTCGTCGACCGAGCCCGACAAGCTGCTGCTCGACGTCACGAACTGGCTGGCGCTGCTGCCGGTGGAGTAACAGAACCTCGCTTGGGGCGTGGGCGCTTCAATTGCCCGGGGGCGGCGCTTCTCCGGGCGGGTTCTTCCGGACAACCGTGGGCTGGCCCACAACCCGGTCGCGCTCCTGCTCCTGAATCCGTTTGAGGTGTTCCAGGTACTTGCGCGGATCATGCCCGTAACGCTCGCTGATACTCATGGCCCGGCGGCGGACCTCGTCGACAATCGGGCCGTCTTGGGTCATGGCTGGTATCCCTCCCACGGGCGAGATGAAGCACTCGTAGTCCTGACGTTCCTGATCCCACCACTCGCGCGTGCGGGCCACGTCGCGCGCCAAGTCCGGACGATCATCCAGGTAGTACGACGGGATGGTCGTCTCGATGTACACCGTGGGCCTCATGAGACCATTGTACCTGCGGTGCTTGCCAGGGAAAACCACGGTGACCTAGGATGCACTGCAAGCCCACGCCCCCACCCACCGGCAGTTGAACCCACCCCAAAGAACGGTACACTGCGCGCTGTCGTAACGCAGGCTTCCAGCCTGCCTCCCGTGTAACGCAGGCTTCCAGCCTGCACCCAGTGTAACGCAGGCTTCCAGCCTGCCCAGAATGCCAGGCAAGGACGCTTGCGCTACACGAAAGCGTCCGACCCAGAACGTCGTCGAAACACTCGCGATAGGAGACCTTGCCCTGACCACCGCCCGAACGCTCAAGGACCTCGCCAGGAAACACGGCACGCCCCTGTTCATCGTCGACCACGACGTCCTCCGCCGGAACTACGCCGAGTTCCGCCGCCGGCTGCCCCGCGTCCAGGCCTACTACGCCGTCAAGGCCAACCCCGCCCCGGAGATCGTCCGCACGTTCTACGAGATGGGCGCCAGCTTCGACGTCGCCTCCATCGGTGAGTTCCGACTCGTCTACAAGAACATCCGACGCCTGCCGCCCAAGGCCCGGCAGGACTTCATCTGGGACAAGATCGTCTACGCCAACCCCATCAAGGACACCGCCACCCTCGCCGAGCTCGACCCCTACAAGCCCCTCGTCACCTACGACAACCCCGACGAGATCGCCAAGATCCGAAAGCACGCCCCACACGCCGGACTAGCACTCCGAATCCGCGTGCCCAACACCGGCTCCATGGTCGAGCTGTCCAGCAAGTTCGGCGCCGCGCCAGGTCAGGCCGCCGACCTCATCGCCGCCGCCTTCGACGCCGGCCTCACCGTCGAGGGCCTCTCCTTCCACGTCGGCAGCCAGTGCACCAACTTCGACAACTACGTCCAGGCCCTCGGCATGTCCGCGATGGTCCTGGAAGAGGCCGACCGCCGCGGCTTCCCCCTCAAGCTGCTCGACATCGGCGGCGGATTCCCCGCCCCCTACGACGACAGCGGCAAGCGATTCCGCGAGCTGGCCAGAATCCTGAACGCCGAGTTCCGCCGCCTCTTCCCCAAGGACCTCGAGATCCTCGCCGAGCCCGGCCGATTCCTCGTGGCCACCGCGGCCACCCTCGTTGCCGAGGTCATCGGCAGGGCCGACCGAGACGGCAAACGCTGCTACTACCTCAACGACGGCCTCTATCAAACCTACTCCGGCGTCCTCTTCGACCACTGCCAGTACCGTGTCAAGGCCTTCAAGCGAGGACCCACCCAGCTCTGCGCCGTCTTCGGACCCACCTGCGACGCCCTCGACACCATCAGCCAGGCAGAGCCCCTGCCCAACCTCGCCCTCGGAGACCTCGTCTACAGCGAAAACATC
>JAFGLZ010000236.1 GCA_016927755.1 Phycisphaerae bacterium | reverse complement strand
TGACGGGAAACCCCGACGGCAAGATCCGCGCCGGGCAGACGCTTCTCTTGGATCTCGGCAAGCCGGAGGCGTTCAAATGGGCGGTGGACGTCGTCGCCGGTCTGATCGAGGCCTATGACATCGACTGGTACGAGGAAGACTTCAACATCGAGCCGAATCCCTATCTGGAGACCGCCGCCGAGCCGAACCGTTGGGGGATGAACGAGATGCGGTTCATCGAAGGGCACTTCGCGTTTTGGGACGCCCTTCTCAAGAAGTTTCCGAAGCTGGCGATTCTCAATTGCGCCAGCGGCGGACGACGGATCGATCTCGAAACGATATTGCGCGGCCAGCCTCTGTGGCGAAGCGACTACAACTGCTTCCCCGAAGCGACCCCTGAATCGACACAGGACCAGAGCTACGGAATCCTCCATTGGCTCCCGATTCAAGGGAGCATGATTCGAGGGTGGTCGCTCTACGACACGTATGAAGCCCGCTGCGCGCTGAGTCCGGGCATGGAGAATGCAATGGTCGCCAAGACGGAGAAGGAATGGCACCAAATCAAGGCGAACGTCGTTCAGGCGAAACGCTGCAAGAAGTACTTCCTCGGCGACTATTATCCCTTGACGAACCAGCAGCGGAACCCCGCCGCTTGGACGGCTTATCAGCTCTACCTTCCCAAAGAGCGGGAGGGAATGATCCTCGCTCTGCGTCGCGCCAAGAGCGACGTTCGCGCGATGACGTTCGACCTCCTGACGATCGACCCGGCGAAACAATGGAAGTTCGAGGATTACGATTCCGGCCACACGTGGGTCGTTCCCGGCAAGACGCTTCGCGAGAAGGGGTTCGAGGTCGTCATCCCCAACCGGCGCGATTCCCGACTCATCTTCTACTCGATCGATCCTCGGTGATCGTCCGCCGCGAGTGGCTCGGCGGTGTGCCGAAGCACTACGAGCGGAAGGCGGCATCGCCGCACGGGTTAAGCGCGGACAGTCCCGAATGGCATGAAGCCGATCCGCTGCTAGTTGTAAAAGATTCCACTACAACGGCTTAGGGTCATTGCGCATTAAGTGGCCTCCTGTAATGATGTTGCAGGTCTGTATCTAGGCAACATCAAGCGGAGGCCACGGATGGCTACTGGAGTCGACTCGTCAATCCTCATCTGCTCGACCATCTCGAGGTCGAGAACGTCTTGTCCCCGGCCGTCGTCGAGGCGTATTGCCGACGGGCGGAACGAAAACGGGCGGCCGAATGGCAGAGGGCCTACAACGCCCGAAAGAAGAACACTCGCTGAACCGTCGAGGCTTTTACCTGCGCTCGCCCCGGCGGCTGAGGCTATGCGCCTCTCGTCCGTCCTGGCACCAAACATTGCCTCAGCCGTCAGACGCCGTCGACAAACCCAACAGAAGCCAACTCCCAAGGGCTTTGCCCTACTGCCCGATCCCGGACACAATTGGCGTCTCGCCCGTGATCCTCGTCCGCAGCACGGGCGTCTTTGCCGTGAACCCCGCGCCCCTGATTCGCCTCCTTTTTCTCACATGAGGTGGATTTTCGCCCTTGACAATAGTTTGGCATTTGTTAGGGTATATTTGGCCGAGCACCTTGTAGCGCCGATCGGCTCCGACAGGGCATCGTAGCCCCATCGGGCGCGGCAGGCGTGAGGGTCGAGACATGAGCTGCCAGCGAACCTATCAAGAGCTGTCCGCATTCGCCGCCGGCGAGATCGATACTATCGGCGAGGACGACGCGCGTCACCACGTCCTGAACTGCTATCAATGCCGCCACCGGCTCGAGGCCCTGGCCCTGGTCGACGAAGTGTTGCAGGCCGCTTCGACCGTCAATCCGATGACGGACGTCGTCGAGACCTCCATCCTCTGGTCCGCGATCCGCCGTCTCCCGGATCGGCAGCAGAAGGCCATCTCGATGCGCGTTTTCGATCGGCGGACCTACGCCGAGATCGCGGACGTCCTTCAGGTGCCACCCGCGGTGGCCGCAGCGCTGGTTCACCGCGCCCGCGGCAATCTCGCCCAGGCCCTTGAAGTCCTGGCGCACACGTCGGAAAGTATGGCCATATCGACCTGATCTTGATCTCTATTGGAGGAGGGCGTCATGACGCTTGTCCACCCCAGGAGCCTAGCCGCAACGCTCGACGCCGTGAATGAATCTCACTTCGACGGCCGGCAAGTATCGACCGCTAAGAGGCAGCAGGCCGCCCGATGGATCGCCTCTCGCCAGGGCCTGCCCGGTTCGTATCACGGCATGTTCGCCCCGACCGAGACGGATCTCACCGAGGGAATCCGTCTCTTCACCGGCGAGAAGCTCACAACACACGCCGGTACGAGCCACGTGCTTGGGGAGGAAGCCTGCCGCGCGCTCATCCTGCTCCGCGACGAGTACTCTCCCGTTCGTCGTGCCCTGGAGAAGGCCACCGCGACCATGGTCGAGCTCCTGGCCAGAACCGCCGACGGGGATTATTGGCGACAGCGCCCCGGCGAATACTGCTGTGGCAAGTGCACGTGCGCCCTCTGGCGTCACATGACCGCGGGAGGGCTCAAAGCCGCCGACCCGGACAAGTGGCTCGAGGCGGGCGTCAAACAACTCCGGAAGCATCGCTCCGGTGACGGTGCATGGGCTCGCTTTCCGCAGTACTATACGCTGCTGGCGCTCAGCGAGATGGATCTTCCCGGTGCGATCGCCGAAATGCGCTACGCCGCGCCCCGGCTGGAGCGACTGCTGAAACGGCGCGGCAAGGATGATCGCTTTGCCACACGGCGTCGGATGCTCATCGAACACGTCCTGGCGAAATGCTAGAGCGCCGGTGTCGATCGTAGGGACAGCCCCCGACCGGCACAGGAAGACCCGATGGAGATTCTGTCCTACGATCCTGCAATGCTGCCCGGGATTGTCGCCTCGTACAATCGGGTGATTCGCGGCGTTCCCCACTGCTTCCCCGTGTGCGAGGCGGAGTTCGAAGCCGCGCTGACAGGTCCGGCCGGCGGCAGGCCCAGCCACGACTGGTTGCATTCCGAGACGGCCTTCGTCGCGAGAGAGGGGACCTCCGTGCTCGGATTCGCCCACGTCGGCCTCGGGCACGAGGACCGCGATGGGGCCGAGAACGACCGCGGTTCCGACCGGGGAATCATACGCTTCCTGTGGTATGAGCGAGGCCAGCGCGCGGCCGGTCAAGCCCTGTTGGATGCGGCGAGCGGCTACGTTCGAGAGCGCGGAATGAAGCGCGTTGAGGCCTGCAGCGACTTCTTCCGCTATCCGTTCCACTGCTTCCCCGCCGTTAGCCTATCGGACCGCCTGGACCACGTCCGCGCCCTGCTTCAGTTCAACGGTTACGAGCCCTTCAAGGGGGAGGTCTTCTTCGACTGGCCCGACTACCCTCCCATCGTCCCAGAAGACCGCGGCACTCCCGTGGAGATCTCGCTGGATTGGCCCGACAATGGTGGCCTCAGACCCAGTCTGGTCGCTCGCGCGCTTCGAGACGGCAAGGTCATCGGCGAATGCGTCTGCCTCTCCGGCGGAGAGTTCTCCCGCCAAGAGGCCGCTCAGGACTGGTTCTTCGTCAAGTGGCTCGGCATCAACGACGAGTATCAGGGCCGGGGCCTTGGGCGACATCTCCTCCAGCGGGCGCTCGCCGAGATGCGCGCCGTCGGCTATCGTCACGCCGCCATCAGCACTGACTGGAAGAACCACCGCGCATTCGTCTTCTACAGCAACCACGGCTTTCGCATCGTCGATTGGACGTACGCATGGGCACGCGATCTGCCCGCTTCCTGAAGGTGGGCGCGTGCCGCTGGATAGGTAACGCATAAAATATTATATTGTAATGATTTACATCCCAGGATACAGCGTTTCGTTGTACAGCGTCGGCAGCTCGAGCGGCCGGGCGTTCGTGAAGATGCACGCGCCGCGAGCCCCGAACAACAGAACCTCCTCACGGCTGTCTCCCCAAACGTCCGCCGCCAGCCCGTAGCAGTCCGTGCTGAACTTCTCCTCGCCCGGCAGCGGCGAGTACTGCATGTGCAACTCGTCCACGATTTGCCCCTCGCCGTCGTAGATCACGGCCGGCCGCGGAGGTGTCTGTCCGAAGACGGAGTGTCCGTACACGAAGATGCACCGCGGCTTGCCCGCGCCGAACCAGTTGATCGGCAGCGTCGCGATGGCCCAAGCGCCTTTCTCCTGCTTCCGCTGCCAGATCATCTTCCCGTCGAGATTGTACAGATACAGGATCGCCCAGGCGTTGGCGTCACGCTGATGCGTCGGCTCGGGCGTCCGATCGACGACGGCGAACTGCAGCGGTGAGTCCATCCGGAATCGGCCCGCTACCACGTGCTGTGCCTCGCGGAGCGGATGCTGCCACATCGTCGTGCCGTCAAGAGCCATGCAGTAGAGCCCGCCGTCGCCGAACAGAAGTCGCCAACGACCGTCCGCCGGGCGGACGATCGTCGCGGCGTCCTGGTGATGACCCTTTGGGTCGCTGTGAAAGAGGATCTTCCCGTCGTGGTCGATCAGGGCGAAGCCCACGAAGACCTCGTCCTTGCCGTCCCCGTCGACGTCGGCGATGGCCGGATAGTGCCCCGTCGATCCCGCCCAGTGCCACAGCACCTTGCCCTCGTGCGAGACGCCCCACATGTTCCAGTACCGGTCCTTCACGACCAGGTCTTCTCGCCGCCCGCGCCCCGTCAGGTCCGCAAAGAGGATCGAATCGTCCGCCGGCGCCGGGATGTCGAACGAGCTCTCTTCCTTCCCCGTGCGTCCGTCCAGGACGATCATCCTGGCGTTGCCCTCGTATTGTGGGGCCCGCTCGCGAACGCCCTTATCGTTTGCCCCGACGTACTTCGCCTGCCGGACGTAGAGCACCTCGTTGACGCCGTCCCGGTCCCAATCGTAGATCTGCACCGGCAGGTCGCAGTACGCGCGACCGTTATCACCGGACGGTTGTCCCGTCCGCCAGAGGATCTCGCCATAGATCGTCGTCGCGGTCAGACATGAGATGATTCGAGGCCCGTGGACGCACTGCACGAACAATAGGTCCGGACCTCCGTCGCCGTTCAGGTCGCCGATGCGAATCGTCTCGGCGCCGAAGTCCTTCGTGTCGATCTTGCTGACGAGGTGAACGGTCTTGGGCTTGTCCGCCTTGGTTGTCTGGCCCGGACCAACGCTCACTGCCAGTAAGGCAACCGCACTGATCAGACTCGACATCGCTTGAGCTCCTGTCCTAACGTTGTACGTGGTCGGCTTCCCTCTTCACACGAGGGCGAAACGCATACTCTACTCCGCGTCAACGACGCACCGAAACCCGATCGTAGCGCACCGGTCCCCATTGCCGGCCAGCCAGCACGTCTCCACCTCGACGCGCACCTCGTCACGGGGTTTGAGGTCCAAGGCCCGGGCGACGGTCGGCGCCAGTCGGACCCAGGCACGAACCCCCTGGTAGTTCATGTTGATGATCTGACCCAGTCCGTCCTGGCGAATCGTCCGGCGATACTCTCGGAGCTTGGCCAGCCAGTCCTGGCGATCCCGACCGGCCGCGGGCGCCGCGATGTAGTGCCCGTTCATGCGCAGCTCCGTCGAGTCGAGCGGCTACCATCGACAGTCCGTCCCCGGTTCGAACAGGCTCGGGCAGAACGCCCCGTCTTCCCGTGGGGACGATCCCCGTGAGTCTGAACCCAAACACATGATTAGAACCATCACCGCGCGGGCCTGCCGTGGGAGTTGCCAAGGAGCCGATCTGCCCGCGAGCCGACGAGAACCGCCCCGGCGTGATGACTTGTCGCAACGCATGCGGGGATTCTATCGGCCGTGCCGCGATCCGGGCAATCGTCCGGTCACCCGAAGTGGAGACAACGCAGGTGAGCACATGAGAACAGACACGTTTTCTGGTTGGAGGACGGCCCACCTTCTCAGAGGTGGGCCACCCATCCATAACTGGCGGTTCTCAATCCGCTCCGTCAGCTCAAGGTCGCCTCATCACCACGTGCAGGTCCTCGACGACCTGTCCCGGTTTGAGCGTCATCTCATGGTTCCGCGTCAACTCGTAGACTCGATCCCAATGATGCGCGCCGACGTATTGCCGCTGGTCTGGGTACACGTATAGCGTCGCCTTGCCGTCCTTGCCGGACTTCGAGCCCTCCGTGAAGACACCCGAGTGGTTCTCGGTCCACCACGCCGCGGCAGAGATGCCCTCGAGAGGCTTGCCCGACTCGTCCGTGATCCGCATATGGACCTTCGCGAGCGTCTCGAGCCGCAGCTCCACGTTCGCCACGTCCTGATCCTTCACCGTTACATCAGTGTGACCGATCCCACGATCCGTTCTCAGATTGAACGGCAGATACGCCGTCAGGCGGTGCTTGCCCGCCGACACGTTTGGCAGAACGAACCGACCCTCGGCGTCCGTCGTCAGCATGGGTTGCCAGCTTCGAAGATCCAATCGGATCTTGAGCCCGTTCAGCTCGGTGATCGTCGAGGACGGCAGCACCCGTCCGGAGACCTTGTAGAACTTGACCTTCTTCAGCAGCAGGTCGCCGATGTCTTTGGTCTCGCCGGGCTTGATCTCGATGGGGTCGGTCGTTGAGCCGATCAGCGCGGCAGGATCGGTCTCGACCTCCACCCGAACCACCCCGGGGCTCTGTCGCGCCAGCTCGAAGCGCCCTTGCGAATCCGTCTTGACGGGCAGCCTCCGCTCCACGGAGTCGGCGTACAGCAGCCTGCAGATCACGGCTCTATCCGCGATCGCTGACTTGTCTTCGGACACGAGGCGTCCTCGGATCGACGCCATCGGAACCATGACGATCTGAACCTCGTCGATCACTCTTCCTGCCGCGGGCCTGAGCTCCCTGAAGCCTTCCGCCACGAGGCGGCGCTCCATGTCGAAGCCGCGCACGTACTGCTTCTGCCAGGGATACAGATACACGACCGCTCGCCCCGTCTCGTCGGATACCGTCCCCTCGGTCCAGAACCCGTCGCCGCTCTGGGTCCACGTCGCCCCGGCCGTGATCCCCTTGAGAGGATTCCCGTCCGCGTCGAGGAACCGCATTCGGACCTCGGCCAACGTCTCGAGCTGAATCTTGATTCCCGTCCGAGGCGTGCCCGGCTCAATCGTCACCTGTGTGTGACCGACGCCTCGATCGCCACGGAGGTTGTTGGGCAAGTACGCCGTGAGTCGGTGCTTTCCAGGCCGGACGAATGGGAAATGGAATCCCCCGTCCGCGTCGACCTCGACCATGTAGTTCCAGTCATGATCGAGCCGGACCAACAGACCCTTCAGTCTGGCGATCGTCTTCGAGGGGATCAGCTTGCCTGAGACGCTTGCCTCCTGGCCGATGATGAGTCCCGGACCTGCCAGCGTCTGTCCCTCCTTCGGCAGGATCTCGTACTGGGGGGCGTCTCGTAGATTCATCTTGGGATCGGTTCGGGCGTAGACCGTGACCTTGGCCTGGTCTCGGTTGACCTGCAATCCCTTCTTCTTGAAGAACTCGACGTAGCTCGGCTCGCCGGGGATGCCCTTGAGTTCGTACTTGCCGGCCTTGTCCGTGCGCGTGGTTCCATAGGCACGCTGATGGAGCGCCCGCGCGCACACCTCGCAGTCCGATACAGGCTTGCCGTTCTGGTCCACCACCGCACCGGCGATCGTGCACCCGCGTGGGAGCACGAGGCGGCCCATATCATCCTTCTCCAGCGGGTCCCAGTATCTGCCCAGCCCATATCCGGGCTTGATGACCTGGAGCCAGGGCTCGCGCCCCAGGACCTCCTTGTCCGACGTGGACCAAAACCCGAAGGCGCCCTTGCCGTCCGTGGTCGCACAACCCTGTGCGTTGAAGTAGTTCAGAGCCGCGCTCTGCCGCCCCGCCACGCTCACCAGCGCGCCCTCGATCGGCTTGCCGTCCTCGTCCACCACCTCGCCCTTGACCAGCTTGCCGGGCCCCAGCGCAAGATCGACGCCCGTGTACTCCTTCCTGCCCGGCGTGAGATAGGGGCGGACCCACTTGGGTCTGGTCTCGAACCCGGGGGCGCCCGCGTGGACACAGATAATGTCCTTTCCCTTCATCGGTCCCGAAATCGTCAAGACCGCCTGGAAGGTGAGCGCGTATTCGCCGTTCGCGCCTGACCGGGTCTGATCGACGGGACACGCATCGAACATCTCCGGCCCCAGGTACCGATGCGTCACCAGCGCACCCCCGACTATCGCATCGGCGATCGGCTTGCCCGTCTTGGTGTCGGTGATCTTGCCCGAGACCGTGATCGTCTCTGGCTTCGTCGTCGAAAACCGAAGATGGACGCCGCCTCGCTCGGCCGCGGAAGCCAGACCGGACAGCGCGACGATTCCGACAAGATGCACCGGAACCACTCGATGTCTGCGCATCATCTCTCGTCTCCTTCAAGTCTTGGTCTTCTCGACTCAGAACCCCTCACTGAGAGTGGCAGGTCCGCTCAGTAGGGCCGCCCGCGTCCGACGTCGTCGGTGCTGCCCAGAGCGTGGCAAAGGCGTCTCCTGCCGGAGGTCCGGTTAACGTATCCGTGTCGGGGGCCGCGAGTCCGCCGCGACCGTCACCACGAGTCTCGACAGCTCCGTTCTCACCTCAATCGGTTTGGGCGAGACTTCCTCGATATCGGCCCCGGCGGGAAGCCGAAACTGGAACACTGACAGGACCCCCTCGTTACCCCCCGGTGCATTGAACTCGAAGATCCCCGACTTCCGGTCTTCCAACACCCCGGTTACGTCGGACATCCGAACGACCAGGCTGATGGCTTCCTCTGGTGCCACGGGGCAGGCGGACAGGTCGATCTGAAGCCTGCTTTCATTCTGTTGGATCGGCAACGACGCGCCTTCGAGCGTGTACACCTTAACTGCCGATTGCTTCGAGCCGCACTGTAGGTCGTAGCATCTCAGCGTCTCCTGCGTCTCATTCTTGATGTCCATCACGGTCCAGACAGTAGCCGTCGCATCGCCGTTGAACTCGATGATGCTCGGTCCCCCCGGCGTAGCCTTCGCCTCGGCGGCGAGACGGCGCCCCAGCGCCATGAGACGGACCATTTCATTGACCTCGGCCGTCAATGAACGGGTGATGGGAGCCTGACCTTCCTCGACGATGCCCTCCATGTTCGGCAGCACCTGCACTCGGCGACCCGCCGACTCGAGCGCCACCCGCCCGGAAGACACCGTAACGAACGTCTTCTTTCGTCCCGCGATCGTCTGGGCGACGCGGACGTCCAGCTTCGTTCCCAGGACCTCGATCTGAGATCCCGGCGTCTGAATGGTAAGCGACCTTCCGGCGGGCTGCTTGGCGGCCACGATACTGATGTGTCCGCGCCGAAGCACGACGTGGTCACCGTCGGGTTTGCGGCTGAGCTGGACCTCGGTCCTGGGCCGAACCGCCACCTCGCTGTCATCCTCGAGCAGAACCTTGGCGAGGCTGCCCGTGTGCGTCCTGATCCATTCGCCGGCGTGGATCCGCCTGGCCTCCGTGAGGGAGTCTTCTGGGGTGCCATTTCCCAGGGAGACCACGCCGTAGACGGGGACCACGCTGCCAACGTCTTGGACAACCGTCGTCGGTCGGACCGGCGTCGGTCGGGCGTCTGACGGCCGGCTTCGGTGATGCCAGATCAGACCGAACGCGAAGGCGACCGACGCGGCCACCGCAACGGCAACTCCCCGTCGCCATCGGCGCGCGGGGCGCGCCCCCGAGCCATGCCCGAGTTCGGCGATCTCGGACAAGACGACCCGAGTCAGTCTTTGCTCGAACTCATGAGACGGCGCTTCAGCCGCGCCGCGAATCAGGCGGCGCTCGTTTTCATCGAGCATCGGGTTGGAATTGGGCTCATCCATCATGGCATCTCAGCCGTCGAGACTCCTCTGGCGCAAGCTTCCGAGCGAACCGCTCCCGGAACGAGGATCTGGCCCTCGACAGAAGCGACTCGGTCGCCTTCTCGCCGAGACCGAGTCGTTCCGCGATCACCGCGACGGTGTGTCCTCGAACGTACTTCGCCAAGAGCACGTCGCAGTGCCGAAGGCTGATCTCGCCGAGCGTCTCGCGGACCGCATCCTGAACGTCCTGTCTCGCGAGCGCCTCCTCGGGTAGAGCCGCGGTGTCGATCGATCGCAGAACCTGATCGGCCATCTCGATAGGGACAGTCCCCGCCCCGAGGCCGCCGGCGCAAGCGCCGTCTTTGCCCATATAGGTGCGCGCCTCGTTTCGCGCCACCGATCGGAGCCATGGGAACAACCGCCCACGATCCGCGTCATAGCTGTGAATCGATCTGACGCATCGGATGAACGTCATCTGGACGATGTCCTCCGCTTGCTCAGGGCGGCAGCCGAACGAACGACGGACCAAACCCAGCAACAGCGGCGCATACGTGCCGCAGAAGGCCTCCCACGCGCCGCAATCCCGCTCGACGAGCTTGCGGACAAGGTCCTTTTCGTCTCCGACGTCCATCAGGCCCCTCAGTCGGTCCTGTCTCCGGTTACTACTGTCAAGTACAGGCCTTTCCGGTAGAATCCTTCGCGGGAATTCCCGCGGAATGCAGGATACCCCCAACCCAGGAGCGATTACATGATCTACCTGAACGCCATCGCCTCGCTTGTCCTACTCAGTTGCGCCGGCGCGGACGCCTCGGGCATGGCCCTGACCAAGGACGGAAAGAGCGCCTACGTCATCGCCGTGGGTCCGGATGCCATCGAGTCGGAGAAGACCGCCGCGAGCGAGCTGCAAGGCTTCATCGAGAAGGTCACCGGCGCCAAGCTTCCCATCCGGACGGAGTCCGACGTGGCGGGAGACGCCCCGCGGATCCTCGTCGGTGCGTCGGCGGAGGCCAAGCGGCTGTGCCCGGGCGTTGACTGGACGGCCCTCGGACAGGACGGCATCGTCCTCAAGACCTCCGGCAAGCACCTGGTCCTGGCCGGCGGGCGACCCCGAGGCGCCCTCTACGCCGCCTACACCTTCCTCGAGGACGTCGTCGGATGCCGATGGTGGACGTCCACCGAGAGCACCATCCCCAAGAAGCCCGACCTGACGATGCCGGAATTGAACGTGACCTACACGCCGAAGCTGCGGTACCGAGAGGCGTTCTACCGGGACGTCACGCATTACCCGATCTTCGCGGCCCGCCTCAAGTGCAACGGCCATTTCGAGCAGATCCCTCCCAGCCATGGCGGGCACTACACCATCCTGGGATGGTGCCACACCTTTTACATGCTGCTGCCGCCGGAGAAGTACTTCAAGGATCACTCCGAGTGGTACAGCGAGATCAACGGCAAACGCGTCCATGAGGGGGCCCAGCTCTGCCTGACGAACGACGAGATGCGCATGGCCCTCACCGCCGCCGCGCTGGATTGGATCAGGAAGTCGCCGCAGGCCGGCATCATCGACATCAGCCAGAACGACTGGCACGGCCAGTGTCAGTGCGCCAAGTGCAAAGCGGTCGAACAGGAAGAGGGCTCGCCCGCCGGGCCCCTCATCCGATTCGTCAACGCCATCGCCGCCGACGTCGAGAAGGCGTTCCCCGACTTCCTCGTCCAGACCCTCGCCTACCAGTACACGCGCAAGCCGCCGAGCAAGGTCAGGCCACGGCGGAACGTCGTAATCCGGCTCTGCTCGATCGAGTGCGACTTCGGCCACCCGCTGGACAGCGAGGCCAACGCCACGTTCCGAAACGACATCAACGGATGGAGCAGGATCTCACCGAACCTGGCCATCTGGAACTACGTCACGAACTTTCGCAATTACATCCTGCCGCATCCGAACATGCGGTCCCTGGCTGACGACCTGAGGTACTTCGTCAAGCACGGGGCCGTCAGCGTCTTCGAGCAGGGCGACAATGGCTGCGGCATCGGCGACTTCGTCCGGCTTCGCGCCTGGGTCTTGTCGCGACTCATGTGGGACCCCTCGCGCGATCAGGAGGGCCTGATTCGAGAGTTTCTGACCGGCTACTACGGACCGGCCGGAACGCCGCTCGGCGAGTACCTCACGCTGCTGCATGGTGCGTTCGAGAAACGCGGGAAACAGCTCCGCTGTTACAATGAAGACCTGTCGTTCCTGACCCTCGACGATCTCGTCCACGCCTCGGCGCTGTTCGATCGGGCGGCCAAGGCCGTCGCCGCCGACCCCGTCCTGACTGGCCGGGTCCGCCGCGAACGGCTGCCGCTCGATCTGGCCAAGCTCCTGCGGTACGCCTCGCTCGAGACGCGGGCCCGACTGACGACCACATCCATGCCATGGCGACTCGACCCGATCCAGGCTCGCGAGGCGTTCATCCGGCTGGCTCGCGAGCTCGACGTCGGACAGTATCGAGAAGGCAGGCCCTTCGACGACTACCAGAGCTACCTCGAATCCCTCTTTCGGGCGCCGGCGCCTCCGCCCGAACGCTGCAAGGCCCTGAGCCCCGATCGGTGGCTCGACGTCCAGGACAACCGGTTCACGCTGCACGGGCAGGGAAACTGGGTCCGTCTCGTGGAGGATCCCCAGGCATCGGACGGCAGGGCCGCGTGCATGCCCGGCGGGCACACGCAATGGGCGACCCAATGGGAAGTGCCTTCGGATCTCGCTGATCTCGGGGCGACCTGGCGATGCTACGTCGTTGTGAAGTGTCAGCCGAAAAGCAAGACGGGCACCGCTTTCTCGCTGGGCCTCTACGACCAAGAGGGCCGGCGAGGCGTGGCGAGCAAGGCGATCCCCTTGGCCGAGGCTCCCGCGGGAGAGTACCGCGACTACGACCTGGGTCCGCATGTCCTCAAGTCCGGCATGTACTTGTGGGTGGCCCCGCCCGGAAATGCCGAGTCCGTCGAGGCCGTCTACGTGGACCGCATCTACCTCGTTCGCGAGTAGTGGATGGTCGTGGCTGATCCGCCCGAGGTATAATCACGGCGGGCGCAGCCTCTGAGGTGCGGCATGGTCACGCGAACTCGCTCTCCTCGCGCGATGATCGTCTTCACGCTTGTCCTCGCCACGACGGGCGGCTGCATCCCGTCCAAGCAGCAGCAGGATGCGAACACTCCCGCTACCGCCGAGCCGCTTCCACTCGGCAAGGTCAAGTTCTGGGCGTACCAGATCCAAGGCCTGGATGCCCCTGGGGCCGTCGATGCCCTTGCAGCATCCCGCTACGACCTGCTGGTGCTGGAGCCCACACGAACCGATTGGTCGTCCTCTGGGACACGCGATTTCGGCACGAAGGCGATGACGACCCGGCTCAAGGCCGGCGCCGGTAGCGACGGCGTCTATCGCAAGCGCGTGATCGCCTACATCAACATCGGCGAGGCGGAGGACTGGCGGTGGTACTGGAAATGGTCGACGAGCTGGACCAGCGGCCAAGCCCGGCCCGCCGATTGGCCGAGCTACATTCTGGTCCAGGACCCGGACGGGTGGGCCGGCGATTATCCGGTGGCCTACTGGCAGCCTGCCTGGAAGGACCTCGTCATCTACGGAAACAACCAGGATAGCGCGCCCCATGGCGACTATGCGAGCATCCTGGACGAGGTCATCCGGGACGGCTTCGATGGCGTCTACCTGGACTGGGTCGAGGGCTACGAGGACGACGACGTCGCGGCCGCGGCCAAGAAGGCGGGCCTCGATCCCGCCGCGGAGATGATCAAATTCATTTCGGAAATCCGCGAGTACGCCAGGCAGCGCTATCCCGGGTTCCTCGTCATCCAGCAGAACGCTGCCGCGCTGATCGACGGGCGCCCGGAGTTGCTCGCGTCAATCGATGGAATCGCCCAAGAGGCGGTGTGGTTCGATGGGGAGGCCTCGGATGACTGGAACGACCCGGGCGGGCACGATCTGGCGAGTGATGCTTCTCTGACGGCGGACTACATCAGCTACCTCGACCGGTACCTCAACGCGGGCGTGCCGGTCTTCAATTGCGAATACGCGCTCGGGAAGGCCTCGAACGCTTACGCTCAGTCGTTGGCCAAGGGATACGTGGCGTACTGTACGCGGATCAGTCTCGGCAGACTGACGACCACGCCGCCGCCGGGCTACTAACGCTCGCCTCGACACACCCATGCCTTGCCTCAGCATCCCGTGCAGGATGCAGGGCGGTATCTCTCGGACGGTTGATTATCCGTGACTTGATGAAGGGCGCGGTCGTCGACTTCGGCGCGGAAGCTACGCCGACAGCAACCGGGTGAAGATTTCGACGATGGCGTTCATGTGCTGGGACATCATCCACAGGGGGACGATCAGCAACCCAACGCCCAGCATGACCAGGCACGCACCGGTGGGGGAGGGCAGCAACGAAACGGTGTTGAGCCGGTCGTCGAGCTCCGCCCGCAGTCGATGGAGACGCGCCGCATCAAGATGCTTGCCGTGTAGAGGCGAGAAGTAGAGCGTGACGTTGTTCAGGAGTCCGAACCCGGCCAGGTCGATCCGTAGGTTCGCGGACGTGACGGTCAGTCCTTGCTCGTCTTCCGTCGCGGCCAGACCCATCCGCGCCAGGGCTTCGCTGAGCATCCGTCGGCATCGCCGCTCGGTGATGTTGTAGACAACCCAGTTGCTGAGGCGCTGCGGAAGGAGCCACCAGAAGACGGCGCCGCCCAGACACAGGGCGGCCACCACCACCCACCAGAGCTGATACTTGATGAGCAGCGGCACCGGCCAGACCAGCACGGGAACGAACACCAGCGTCAGGGCGATGAAGTCGCTCCGCCCGCTGACCAGCCGGGGCCTGGCCTGAGTGTTCACCAGCCCCAAAGCGAGAAAATAGACCGCGACCGGGGCCACGTTGATCACGAGCCGGAGCAGAAAAACGGCTTGTTCGTGCGAACTCATATCTCTCGTATCGGCTCGCGGCGCCCCAGACGTTTACGTGTTGTCCGGGTCCTCATCGTCCAGCGGCGGATACCCCCCGGACGGCGTGGTATCCCCGGAGTCCTCCACCTTGTCAATATGGTCCGCAACCGGGGCCACCTTCCGGTACCCCAGGTGTTTGACCACCTCGAGAACCTCGGTCCAGGTCGGGAAGGGCCGGTTGTTGACGCGCTTGTACGTGTCGACGGCCAGGATGAACTCGAGCTGCTCCTGGCTCATCTCGCCTTCTTCGGCGCTGCGTCTCTGATCACTTCGCCGGCGTCCCGGACCTCGTCGTCTTTCCAACCCGCTGCGGCGATCGACGATGGAATTCCGCCGATCAATATCCGAGCGACGGTCACTTTCCTTGCGTCGCTCAGGACCTGTATAGTCCTCGTCCATCCAACCCTCGAATGCTGATCGCGCCTGTCTTCGCCGTGCTAGTTCCGGCGCACGTCCAAGTCGCGACTAAAGGTCTTCGTCATCGAACTCGGCTTCGTCCTCGTCTTCTTCGTCCTCGTCCTCTTCGTCCTCGAACTCTTCGTCGTCATCGTCGTAGTCATCGTCGAGGTCATCGTCGAGGTCGTCGTCGAGTTCGTCATCGAGATCGTCATCCTCGTCGGCGAACTCCTCCTCCTCTTCCTCCTCGTCTTCGGCCTCCGAGTCTCCATCGTCCACCAGATCCTCGTACTCGTCCCCTTCGTCGTCCTCGATAGCCGCCAGGAACTCGGTCGCTTCGTCGAAGGCTTCCGCGGGAACCAGCACGGGAATGCCGCTGGGCGACGTGACGGTCCCGCATGACTCGGCGTCTTGCGCCTCGATCAACGCGGGGATACGGCGCGCCTCCAATAGCTTACCCAATCGTTCCGCTTGCTCCAAGCTCTCGGCGAAGACTGCCGGCACGAAGTCCGCAAGTCCCGTAGGGGTCGCCAGCTCCATCTGCTCGAAGTCTGACTCTGCCATCTTTTAGACGCTCCTCTAGAGGGCTTTATGCCTGCCTGTTCTTAAGTTTAATCCGTACAAGGTCTTGGTCAAGGGGTTTTTGCCCTTTGCGCTCCCCCTTGGCCAAGGGGCCTAAGTTCCATCCAAAACACAAGTTAGTGTGCCTCAACCTTCCGCGACGGATTCCCGCCTCCGTTCGACCGGTGCCGAGACCGCCATCGCCGGACGGCCTCGATATCATCCGCGAAGCCATCAACCGTCACGGCTCCACCCTCAATAGTCACCCACGAGTGACTCTCAGAGGGCATTGCCCCCGGTGCCGCCTGGGACGTTGCCAGGGCCACCTGTTGCCCACCGGCCACATCGCTTCCATCCCTCGATCCGACCCAGAAGACTCCCTCTTGTTCCAGCACGCATGCCTTGCACTGCTCTGCCAGCTTCTGGATCGCTTCCGAGACATCAACGCTAGAACCCTCGATGGTCAGAAGTGCTTGACTCGCTCGCACCTCATCGGAGACCCACAGATTCAACCCGTAGGCTTCGGACAACTTCGCGCCCGCCGCTGAGACGGTGGCGTCCACGATGTCGAGACTCGCGGTACGAGTCTCGACGCGCGCTTGTCCCCAATCCGGCCGTTGCCTCAGAGCGAGTCTCCGTAAGCCCCTCACGCCCGCCCGCCACAAGGACGGCGTCTCCTGGGGGGTTGTCAGGACGACGACGCGATCCGCCATCGCCCAGTCGAGTCGGACGATCCGGCACAGGGCCGACAGCGCTTGATAGCCCGTCAGGTGCCTTGCTGTTAGATGGACTCGGCTCTCCTCGATCCGCCGACGAGCCGCCTCGGATGTCCACATCGGTTGATTGAACCGAGTAGCCAGATCCGTGATGGCTTGCACGGCCGGAACGTTCTCCCACTGTACCGCTATCCGCTCGGTAAACCACCCAGCGGGAAACGCACCCCAGTCCGACGCCAGCCCTTGACCGACGATCGCCTCGCTCGTCGACGGCCCAGTCGCGGCGCCGCCGTGAGACATGACGCTGAGCACGACGATCACCCCTAACGTCTCGGTCATCCACGGCACCCCTGAATCGCCGGCCCGACAGATCAATTCAAGGAATACACGGCGGCCATGTCAAGTCCGACTTCCGGTCCTTTCGGCCGGTCCGAACTCGCCTCAATTCGCCACGAACGCCTCCCGAAACCGACACCCGATCGCCGCCGTGTGAGGGACACCTAGCCCCGGGCGATCTCCAGGATGTTATCGGCTTGTCGAGGCGATTCCGCTGACATTGCGATCAAGAAATGCCTTAGCCCAGGGCCGAACTCCGTCCGCATCGCCTTGAGGCTTTCCTCCCCAGCGCAGCTCGTACAATACACCTTCTTTCCCGCCGCGATGATGCGGTGATACAGCGGCCACCATCGCTCATGGTCAGGCGGGGGCTGGCCGGCGCCCGGCGTCCACTGGATCATGTCCAGTTTCGGCAACCCCAGCAAGTGGTCAAGGTGCTTGATGGCTCCGGGGCCGTCCCAATGATACATGCTGTAGGATACACGCTCGGTCATTTCCCGCAGCACGGGCACCATGAACTCGCCGAACATTTCCGAGGAGATCATCGCCGAGAAGTCGCACTGGAGCTTCGTCATCCGACCGGGGGCCCAGGCCCAGAAAGAGGATCCGCCGACCTCGTCGCGGATCATGTCGTATAGGATGTCATAGTAGTGGAAGTAGCGATCGGTGATCTGTCTCAGGCAGGCGCGGATCCAGTCCGGCCGGTCGATCAGCTCGAGGAGGAGTCTCTCGGCGCCGTACATCGCGGCGAGCGTGTCCAGACCCTCGATGAGATCCGGGAAGCTCACCAGGAACCTCCCCTGACCCAAGTCGAGGAGTCCGCGGGTTAGTCGGAGCGTGAAGTCCCAGTAGAAGTTGTCCGCGTCATACTCGAACACCGCCTCCTCCGGACGATCGATGCACGGCTCGCACCAGACCGTCCCGGGCATTTCCACGCCGCGGCAGCCCAGATAGAGCGCCAGGCAATTCGGCGCAAGGTCCGCCGACGTGTCCGGAACGTGCTCCGCGAGCCGGTCATGATCCAGGAAGGATCGGGCCTGCGAATTAACCCGATATTCGAAGTTGCTGGTGGAGTAGTGCGTCAGCCAGCCCTCCGGTTCCGGCATCGGCGACAGGTCGCACTTTCGTAGTTCGCCGCGCTTGACAGTGATCTGCATCGCCGGCCGACCGATGTCTCCGTTGTTCCACCAGGTCGTCAAACGCCGACGGACCTCCTCGATGTCCTCACGGTAGAGCAGTCCGCTCACGGGCATCTCCTTGCCGCCGCCGACCGCCAGGGCGGCCGACGTCATCATGCTGGTCGACTTGGGCCAAGTTTGTCAACGCCGGTTCCGCCAGGGAGTCGGAATGTAATCCTTGCAAACAGGAGCGAGAGCGGTTTGAATGCTCGATTGGAAGGCAAATCATTTGGGACTCTGAGTGGCGTCTTCATTGCAGAGTTGCCGTGGGTGCTCCGGATCGGCGCACAGAAGCACCCTTTGGACGCTGAGCCCTGTAGTCGAGCTGCACTTCTTGGGAGTCAGGAACCGGGAGGTCCGAGATATGTCCCTGATTTGGCGAGTCCTGGTCGTCGTCGGCGTGTTTCCGCTGTTGGTGGGCTGTGCCCCTAAACGGGTGCACATCACGCCCGAAGTCGCCGCCATCAGCCGCGTTGCCGTGGTCAACCTGGCGGATCGAGCGGGCAAGGCCAGGCCGGAGTCGGAGTTCTTCACCAACGAGTTCGTCTCCGTCGGCTTCTCGGTGCTGGAACGGGGGCATCTTCAGGAACTGTTGGACGCGGCCTTTACGTCGACGGGCTACGTCGACGAGCGTACCATTGCCACGAAGGGCAAGGGGCTCGGCATCGACGGCGTCGTCCTGCACCAGATCGTCGACAACAACCCCACTGACAAGGAGAACGACAACTACGACGTCAACGGCTGGGTCCGCATCGTCAACGTCGAGACGGGTAAGATCGTCTTGACGTACAACACCGAAGTCCGCGCCTCGTCGGCCGGCAACGTTACCCGGGCCGCGAAGCTCTATGCCGAACGTGTCGTCGACGACATCAAACAAGCACTCGAACAGAAGGGCATTCGTCCGGGAATGGTCGTCAAGACGCAGGTCGAGCAGAAGGTCGAAGTCCAGAAGAAGCAGGTCAACCCATAGCGGGGGCCTCCGGGAGCCTGTGGCGTCTTGCGGTCGGATCCCTACATCACCGGAATGCAGCGGAGCGGGAAGTCGTGGCTGCGTTTGCCTCTCGTCTTTGTCGCGGCCTGCCTGGCGCACGGCTGCGGCGAGCCGAAGGCGACCCTCCAATCCCACTCGGTCAAGCAGGACACGACGGTCGCCGCTCCTCCGGAATCCGGGGAGAGCCCTGCCGCCGAGCCGATTCCGCCCGAGACGGCAAGACGTCGTGTTGTCGTCGTGCCCGGGCGTTCGCGCCTTCATCCCGAGTTGGTTCATCGAGCTCTTTCACAGGCGTTGCGTGATAACGGCTTCGAAGTGCTCAAGCATTCGGACTTGCCTCGCGCCGACATGATCTTGGTCGTTGTCTGCGACGCCCAGGCCACCACGCCCTGGGGGGGGATCCCCTGTGAGAAGGTGTGGCTCCGGTACACCGTCATGGGCCCACGGCGGCAGACGATCAAGGCCGGTCAGGACTGGGCCACGCACGCCGATCCGGTTCGAGAGACGGCGGACCTCGAGGCTCTGAATCGCGTCTCTCGCTCGGTGGCCAGGACGCTCACGGCCCTGGCCGCTCAGCTCCCCCCGACGATCCCTTCGAGAGGACAACAGGCGCCGCCAAGACCGGCGTCGACGCCACAGTTGCGGTCCCTGGCGTGCCTGCCGTTCCGCAACAAGACGGGTCGCGCGGACTTGGACGGTTGGTGCGAGTCATTAGCTTCGATTGCGGTGCAGGAGTTCAAGCGGGCCGAGGCCTACCGCATTGTCGAGCGGGCGCGGCTGGGTGAGATCCTCAAGGAGGACGACATCGCCGCGGCCATTGACTCGTCACCAGACGCCGTGGAGAAGGTCGCTGAACGGCTGGGGGTCGATCTGCTGCTCGTGGGCGAGGTTGCCTTTCGGCCCAACGGAGACTTGGCCATTTCTGGGCGCGTCGTTACGGCCAAACAGGCCGAGGTCCAGCAGGCCATCTACGTCGCGGGGCCCGTCCGCCGCGTGGATCAAGTCGAGCAGGCCTTCCGGCAGGAACTGCTCCGACCGGTTCGCCCGGTACCCGACTGGATCGCGACGCAGCTTCGCCGACTCGAAGCCACTCCCACCAAGTGACGGCGTGGTGGACTTCTGCTCTCCCAATAGGAGAAGATTTCTCGGACCAGCCGATCGCCATTTCGACAATCCTACTGCTTTTACTGGTCTCCAAGCTGTTGAGCCAGAAACACACGCATCGCCGCCTCGCGCGGGGGATTCACCGTGGGCTTTCACTCATCCGATCTAGGCTGAGTATCAGGTCAATTCAGTAGCGTCATCCCTCTGTTCCCTCAGAGGCCCGGGCCCATCCGGGAGCCGTGCTGGGCAGTTCGGCATCACCGGACCTCAGGGCGAGCCAAGAGGATCTGACAACGCAGCTTTGTGATATGGAGATGTGTCATGACACTGAAGGGCAAATTGTTGGCTTCGAAGATGGGCTTGGTGCTTACGCCAACCGTGCTCATATCGGTGGTCGTGCTGTGGCAGGCCACGCGAGGCTTCGAGCTCACATCGAGCAAGACGGCCACGGGCTTCAAGTCCAACGCCGGCATGGGGCGAAAGGCCTTGATCGAAAGCGGGATGACCGACCTGACGCACATGGCACAGGACATCCACGCCATGTGCAAGTCCCAGCAGGAACTCCTGCAGCAGAAGGTCGACTACGACCTGAATGTCGCGCGGAAGGTCCTGCGAACAGCCGGACCCGTATCCTTCGGCAAGGACACGACCGAATGGGTCGCCGTCAACCAGTACACCAAGGCCGAGACGAAGATTGCGCTCCCGCAGATGCTGGTTGGCGGAAAGTGGCTCGGGCAGAATCAGAAAATGGACACGCCTTCTCCCGTGGTGGACGGCGTCCGAGAACTCGTCGGCGGGACCTGCACGATCTTCCAGCGGATGAACGACGCCGGTGACATGCTCCGCGTTTGCACCAATGTCGAGAAGTTGGACAAGACCCGCGCCATCGGGACGTACATCCCGGCGGTCAACCCGGATAGTCAACGCAATCCCGTGATTTCGACCGTGCTGGGCGGCAAGACGTATCACGGCCGGGCCTATGTCGTGAACGCCTGGTACGTGACTGCTTACGAGCCGATCGCCGACGCGGCCGGGAAGGTCGTGGGCGTTCTCTATGTCGGCATCAAGGAGGAGAGCGCCAAGAGTCTTCGCGAATCGATCATGGCGATGAAGGTCGGCAAGACCGGCTACGTCTACGTCCTGAACGCCAAAGGCATCACGCGCGGCTACTATGTCATCTCCAAGGATGGGGCGCGAGACGGCGAGAGCATCTGGAACGCCAAGGACGCCGACGGACGGCTCTTCATCCAGGACATCTGCGCCAAGGCCGTTCAATTGAAGCCTGGGGAGGTCGGCCAGGCCCGATATCCATGGAAGAACGTCGGCGAGAACAAGGCACGGGACAAGATCGTTCAGCTTGCCTACTTCGAACCGTGGGACTGGGTCATCGGCGTCGGCGCCTACGAGGACGAATTCTACGAAGCTGCCGAGAACATGGAACGACAGGCCGCTGCGACGCTTGGCGAGATCAGCGATGCGCAATCCTCGGCCATCGGCAGCGTTGTCCAGTGGAGTGTGGGCATATCCGTCGCCACGCTCCTTTGTGCCGCGCTGATCGCCCTCTTCGTCACCCGGGGAATCACGCTGCCCATCAACCGGATCATCGAGGGACTAAACGACGGCGCCGAGCAGGTTCACTCGGCTTCTGAGCAGGTGTCCTCGGCCAGCCAGAGGCTCGCCGAAGGCGCCTCGGAGCAGGCGAGCAGCCTCGAGGAGACCTCCAGCGCGCTGGAGGAGATGTCCGCGATGGCGCGACAGAACGCCGACAACGCCCAGCAGGCCAACACCTTCATGGGTCAGGCGGGCCAAGTCATCGGCGAGGCGGACGTGGCCATGAAAGAGACCTCCAAGTCCATGCTGGAGATCTCCGAGGCCAGCGACCAGATTCGCAAGGTCATCAAGGTCATCGAGGAGATTGCGTTCCAGACGAACCTGCTGGCGTTGAACGCGGCGGTCGAGGCCGCCCGAGCGGGCGAACACGGCAAGGGATTCGCCGTCGTGGCCGACGAGGTTCGCAACTTGGCCCAGCGTTCGGCTCAAGCGGCTCGGGAGACCGGCACGCTCATCGAGCAGACGGTGACGCGCGTGTCGCGCGGCGTCGAGCTGAATCAGACCACCTCGGAGAGCTTTTCCAAGATCGGCGAGGTCTCCGGCAAGGTGGCCGACTTGGTCACCCACATCACCCAGGCCTCGGGCGAGCAGGCCGAGGGCGTCGAGCAACTCAACACCGCCGTTGCTCAAATGGATCGGATCGTTCAGGAGAACGCGGCCGGCGCTGAGGAATCGGCTAGCGCGGCGGAAGAGCTATCCGCCCAGGCCGAGACCGTTCGCGGGGTCATCGGCGATCTGACGCGGCTGATTTATGGGAAGGCCAAGGCTTGATTCACCGCCCAACGAAGGGGGTCCGCAGTGCGACCTCAGCGTCTCGCACGGCGCTGAGCAAGCTCTCGCGGGTTCTGAATGATGCCGCCCAACCGCATGCGGACTGTAGGAAAAGGGCCTACAGGAAAATGCAGACGCGGTTCTTGGCTCAATGCGGTTGATGACACCTACCCCAGAGCCGATCGATACCACTAAGACGAGTGAGTGCCCTGTTGGACAGGGCTCCCGGACTCGGTGCTGGGCGCGAAACAGTGCGCGGGTTGCGTGCGGCTCCGCATCCGCTTGCGGCACAGTCCCTCCGGGGTGATTCAGGGAATGACAGGATGGAAGGCGAGGGACGCCGATCGGTTGATCGTCGCGAACTCGCTGCCTGCTACAAGGAGAACCCGATGCACCTTTCGCTGAAAGCCAAGTTGATGCTGGTTTCGTTGCTTCTGGTCGTCGTGCCCGTGGCGCTGATCGGCGGCTATGCGCTCGTGCAGTTCCGTTCCTTCGGCGGTGACAGCAGCCGGCAGGCCTTTGCGGGCATGTCGGACCTGGCCAGTGGCTTGCTGGAGCGGGGCGTCTTGGCCGGCCAAGAGCGCATCAAGGCCTTCGTTGCCGGGGTCGACAAGGACATCAAGCAGTTCTCCGAATCCGGGAACCTGCAGGGGTATCTGACCTCCTTGGCGGGCCGTAACGAGCTGATCAACGAGTACGGACGCAAGGAGGTCATGCGGGTCACGGAGGGCATTGTGACGACGTGCAAAGCCCAGATGGGGCTCCTGCAGAAGAAGGTCAACGCCGACCTGAACGTCGCCGCCGCGGAGCTTGGCGCTCAGGGGAAGGTCGAATTCGCCAAGGACCAGACGGTGGACTGGAAGGCGGTCGATCAGTTCACGAAGCAGGCCAAGACGGTCAAGCTACCTCTGCTCAAGGTCGGATCCAGCGCGATCCAGCCCAACCAGACGTTCGACAAGCCGACCCCCGTCGTCGACCGGGTTCGGGACATGGTCGGCGGGACGTGCACGATCTTCCAGAGGATGAATGACGACGGCGACATGCTGCGCGTCGCCACGAACGTCAAGCAGGCAGACGGCACGCGCGCCATCGGCACGTACATCCCGGCCAAGACGGCCGAGGGCGCCGCCAACGGCGTCGTTTCCACCGTCCTCAGCGGAAAGACCTACCGTGGTCGGGCGTTCGTCGTTGACGCCTGGTACGTTACGGCCTATCAGCCCATCTTGGACGCCGCCAAGAAGGTCGTCGGCATGCTCTACGTCGGGGTCAAGGAGCAGGAGACGAGCGACCTGACCGACGCGATAACGAAGACGAAGATCGGCGAGGCCGGCTATCCCTTCGTCATGGACTCCACGGGCGTGCTCATCGTTCATCCGAAGAAGGACCTTGTCGGGAAGAACACCGTTACCGACCTGAAGCTGACGAACTTCCAGACGATTCTCGAGAAGAAGACCGACGCCGTTCAGTTCCTCAACTATGACTTCGAGGGCCGAAGCAAGGGCTTGGCCTACACCTATTACCCGGAATGGGACTGGGTCGTCTGTTCGAGCTTCTATTGGGACGAGCTCTCGGCCAAGACCGCCGTGACCTCTCTGGCGATGCTGAAGAAGGAGATGGAGGCCTTCTACGGCAGTTCGCACGTGAGCGCCGAGGGCGGCAAGCGCCCGCTGTATTCCCAGATGCGATTCATCGACGAAAAGGGTCAGGAGATTGTCAACCTGAAGCTCGGCAAGTTTGCCGACCAACTCGTCAGCAAGGCCCAGGAGGGATGGTTCCAGGCCGCGGCAAAGCTCAAGCCCGGCGAAGTCTACAACTCGGGCGTCGTGGCCGCCGCCAACACCGGCGCCGTCGAGATGCGGGTCGCCATGCCCGTCTTCTTCGGCGATCAGTTCAAGGGCATGGTCGTCCTCAGCGTCGACTGGTCGCTTGCCTGGGAGCTCATGAGGGACTTCAAGTTCGGCAAGACCGGCTATGCCTACCTGATCAATGACAAGGGCGTTTTGATCAGCCACCCGAAGTACACCTTGACGGACAACGTTTCGCTGGCGGACAGCAAGTACGGCCGGCTCGCCGAGCTCGTCCGCCAGGAGATGCTGTCGGGCAAATCCGGCGTCGACAAGTACGAGTTCGAGGGCGTTGACAAGTACGTCGCCTACTTCCCGTTGAAGGTTGGGGGATGCACATACTCCGTCGCCGGCACGTGCCCGGCGGAGGAGTTCCTCGATGCCGCAAATCAGATCAAGGCTCAAGCCGATAGCCAGGTCGCCTCCCTGAGCTGGACCATCGGCATCGTGGCCCTCGTGCTGGCGGGGGTGGGCGGGCTGGTCGCCTACCTGATGGCCGCCGGCATCGCCAAGCCGCTCAACCGGATCATCACCGGGCTGAACGAAGGCGCCGAACAGGTTCACGACGCGGCGGGCCAAGTTTCCTCGGCCAGTCAGCAGCTCGCCGAAGGGGCTTCTGAACAGGCCAGCAGCCTGGAAGAGACCTCCAGCGCGCTGGAGGAAACCTCCGCGATGGCTCGGCAGAATGCCGACAACGCCCAGCAGGCCAACACGCTCATGGCCGAGGCCGGCAAGGTCATCGACGAGGCTGACGGCGCCATGAAAGAGACTTCGAAGTCCATGCAGGAAATCTCCGAGGCCAGCGATCAGATCCGTAGGGTCATCAAGGTCATCGAAGAGATCGCGTTCCAAACCAACCTGCTGGCGCTGAACGCCGCCGTCGAGGCCGCTCGAGCCGGCGAGCACGGCAAGGGGTTTGCCGTCGTCGCCGACGAGGTGCGGAACCTGGCCCAGCGCTCGGCCGAGGCCGCCCGCGAGACCGGTACGCTCATCGAGCAGACGGTGACCCGTGTCTCCCGTGGCGTCGAGCTCAACCAGACGACGACGGGGAGCTTCTCCAAGATCGGCGAGGTCTCAGGCAAGGTCGCGGAGCTCGTTACGCTGATCACACAAGCATCGAGCGAACAGGCCGAGGGCATCGAGCAGGTCAACACCGCGGTCTCCCAGATGGACAAGGTCACTCAGGCCAATGCGGCGGGGGCGGAGGAATCCGCCAGCGCGTCCGAAGAGTTGTCGGCCCAGGCCGAGACCGTCCGGAGCATCGTCGAGGACCTGGTCGCCCTCGTCACCGGCCAGCGTCAGGCCAAACCGGCGACGACGCCCGCCCTTAACCGTCAGCCGAAACGGGCCACCTCGACGGCCAAGGTCCTTTCGACGACCGATGGGAGCGCCGCCGTCGGCGATGATCTCGAGGGTTTCTAGGCCGCTCGCAGGTCCAAGGGCGGCAGGTCGGTTCGTCTGGGATCACAGGAAGCAAAGACCAGAGGCAGGCTTCGCGCCTGCCCCTGGTCTTCTCACTCCTTTCGAGGACCCGCTATTTCTTTGCCTTGGGGGCCGCTGAGCGCCGTCCCCCAGACTGCGTCACCAACGGGAAGTCGTCCGTCCGAAACGGCGTGGCCGGCAGACCTTCCTTGTTGTAGAGGTTGACCTCCGGGAAGTTCGACCAAGCATATCGAACGGCCGCAGGCTGGGGCACCTTCGGACTGCTCACGATCACCGTGTCGCCCCGGATTTCAGCCTGGGCCTCAACGAACTTGCGGTCCTTGCCGGCGATGGTGAAGCCCCTGAGCGGTCCGTCCTTGGCGACCAGACCCGATCCCACGTGCTTGAAGTTGAGCACGACCTTTCCGCCTTCGACCTTCATGCCCGAGTACTCGGGTCCGGAATAGACGATCTTCTCCCCATAGGCGATCGCCCGAGCCGCCAGCGCCAACCGAGCCCCAACCGGCGCCTTGCGTTTCGGATGAATGTCCTTTCGCTCTCCGAGGTCCGTGATGACGGCCATGCCCACGCCGGGCACCTTCTGGGCGGTGACGAGCTGAGATTCGCGGATTTCCGCCCACGGCGGCTGGTCGGCCTTGCCCTCGAACGGCGCGAGCTGTACGAACAGGAATGGGAAGTCGCCCTGACCCCAGACTTGGCGCCAGTTCGCGATCATCGCGGGGAACAGCTTCCGATACAGATCGCCCTCGCCGGCGTTCGACTCTCCCTGATACCAGATGGCCCCACGGATAGCGTACGGCAACAGCGGGTGGATCATCCCGTTGAACAGCGCGGACGGCTGCCTCTGGCTGTCCGGGCCGGCGGGAACGGGGGGTTTGCGCGGGACATTCTTGCCGGCGGCCTTGGCCGCCTTGGCGGTTTGCTGCCACTTCGCGAGCCGGGCGGGATAGGCCGCTTTCTGCTTCGGGTAGTCGGTCTTCAGATACCGCTCCCAGCGGTCGAGGTAGGCCTTCAGAGCCGGGTCCGACGCGAGCGCCTCGTGCTGCGTCCACGCTTGGGCCGACGTGCCGCCCCACGAGCTGTTGATCAACCCCACCGGCACCTTGATCGCGGCTTGAAGCTCCTTGCCGAAGAAGTATCCGACGGCCGAGAAGCCGCCCACCGTTTTCGGCCCCGCTTCGACCCAGGGATGTCCGACCGTCACCTCCGACAGCGGCTTGCCCGAGGGCGTCCGCTCGACGGTGAACAGGCGGATCATCGGGTTCGCCGACTCGGCGATCACCTGCCCGGCGCCGGCGCTATGACTGACCGGAAACCCCATGTTCGACTGCCCGCTGCAGATCCATACCTCGCCGACGAGCACGTTCTCGAGTGCGACCGCGTTGGAGGCCTTGACGGTCATCTCGAACGGCCCGCCCGCCTTCAGCGGCTTCAGCCAGACCGTCCACTTCCCGTCCTTGGCCGTGGCCGAGACCTCTTGACCGCAGAACGCGACCGTCACCTTCTCCCCCTCGTCGGCCGTGCCCCAAACCGGGACCTTCTGGGCCTGCTGCAAGACCATGTTGTCCGTGAACAACCCGTGCAGCTTGACCGCGGCGGGCGCGGACGACCCAGCCGCTCCCACGCCGATCGCCATGAACACCAATACCGACATCGCCCTGCGCATGTCCGTTCTCCTTGCTCTTTGGTCACCGTTGCCGATACCGGATCGAGTGATCGACAATGGTAAGGCAAACTCAGAGCCTGTGCCAGGACGGGCAGAAGGCTGCCGTCGCCACGCCCAAGAGGCATCTCTTGGGCGGTGGTCCGTGTCGAGGAATCCCCCGTCCGCGATTGAGGGCCGAGCTTTTTACGCGGCTTCCTTATGTGGACGCCGTGGCTCCGGTCGCGCCGTCACCTGCATCAGATCGCCCGGAGGGAAATCGATCGCCACGGACCCCGACTGCGATGAACCCAGTACGTATAGCAGGAACCGCCGCACGAACGTGAGGGTTCGCTTCCATTTCTTGATTGCCGATCGAAGCCTCACGACCGCCGGGTGGTTCTCGTCGTCGACTTCCGCAAGGATCTCCAGGCATCCACCGACGTTGCCCGTCAGCAGCAGCGCCGTGGCCAGGTTGGTCTTCATGACCGCGGGCACGTCATGGGGGATGACCACGCCCCCGTTGCGGAACACCAAGGTCTGGAACAGGGTCAGCGCCTTGTCCAATTGCCCCAATCGCATGAGGCAGACGCCGTATGCGTTCTGCAGCTCGGGCGACTTCGATTCGACGCCCTTCAGGATTACCAGCGCTTCCTGGGGGTGCCCCGTGTCCAGAAGCGCGTAAGCCTCGCTCAACGGCAAGGCGTGGTTGCTGTCTCTTCTCATCGGATGATCTCCCGCCATCGTGTGATCGGGGCTCTACGGAGCGGTTGCCCCGTTGGCCTCAGACACACGGGCTCTTTGTCTTCATGATGATCGCGTGAACGTACCGGGCAGAATCCGGTCCTCGACCGGCTCACCTTTGGGTTCGCGGGACGGGTTTTCAGAACGGCCGTCCCGTGGGAATCGGGTGGGGTTAGAGTATCAGCAGACACACGCGTGAGAGGATCGAGTGGTCCTCCCCGGTCGCGCGAATGGGAAGCTCGGTGGTTGGAAAGGCGTCTCCCCGACAGGCGGGCAGCGAGTACGGTCTGACCTTGAGGTGCGCCGGGGCGACCTCGACCTCGCGCCAGCAGCAGGTGGGCGACTGATTCGGCATCGTGTCCCTGAGCAGCAGCCCTTCGATGACGCCGGCATCGCCGCCGGAGCGTGTCATCCGGGGGCCCTCGGTGGTGGGTTGGCCGCCCAGGTTTTCACCGGCGCACAGCCATCCGGAAGGAAAGGCGGCCGCGAGAGCGACCACCAAGGCGATGTATCCGCGAGTTGTGCGGGGAAGCGACACGGCGTCTACTCCAGCATATTGAGAGTATACGATGGCATGTGCCGGCTTTCCACTGGGCCCGCGAGCTTTACACGCCCGTGCGGACGATGGCAGAATACGCGTACGCCCCCCCGGGCGAGTGGCGGAATGGCAGACGCTGGGGACTTAAAATCCCCTGGGCCGAAAGGCCCGTGCGGGTTCGAATCCCGCCTCGCCCAGTTTCATCCTGGTTTCCGTATTTGCGCCTAGCGAGAGCTCATTGACCGACAGAAACGGCGACGTCGAAATGCAGGGCTACTCTTCTGATGCCACACCGCCTCCGACCCAGGCACAGTGTCTGACTGGCTGCCCGCGAGGCGAGCGGTGGTGCGTCTGCAAACCGTATCCGCTTGGCCGCCTTCTTCGGCGCGGAGCGCTCTTACGGTACGGCTGGCTGCCGTTTCTGACGCTCTTCGTTTTGCCTCGGTCGGGACTCGGCGACGCGACGATCGAATTGCGCGCCGCTAAGCTCACCCTCGACGATCAAGGCCGTATTCGCTTGTTCGAGTCCGCCGACGGTCCCGAACTCACGGTGGGCGGTCTACCTGCGTTCTCCTTGGAAACAGACGGCGTTACGCTCCGGCCCACGGCGGTTACGGGTACCACGGACGGGTTGGTAGTGTCGTTCGAGGGTGGTGCGGCAGCGGAGTTTCGGGTCATTCCGGACCGTGCGTTCGTCCTGTTCGAGCTTCGGAAGCTCACGGCGACCGGACCCATACAACGATTCCGTCTCTTCTCGCTGCCGATTCCGTCCGGAACCAAGGTTGTCTCCGGGATCAACGCCGCTTATCTGGGTCGGCACATCATCTCACTGATGTCCGCCGAAACGAACGTTCGCGCGTTCTCCAGCCGGTTCTCCGGACAGCTCGGCGACAAGCCGGGCTGCACGCACCGGTTCGAACGAACAGATACCGATGCGCGGGTTGGCCGGTGTGCGGCCCGGTTCGCCGCCACCAGCAAGCGGCAAGACAACGGGGGATGGTCTCTTCGTGGCAGGACGTTCCCCCGGCCGATGGACCTGTCGGGGTGCAAGGCCATCCGGGCTTGGGTTCATGGCGACGGAAACGGGGAGTTGCTCAAGATCCAGCTACAGGGCGACGGCCAAGGCTATCGGGACAACTACGTCAAGATTGATTTCGAGGGATGGCGACGTTTGACGCTAGCCGACAACGCCATCGACACGATCCGGTACGATCGGGTCAGACATCTGAACTTCTACTACAACGGTCTTCCGGGCGGGAAGACCGTGACGTGTCTCATTGACCATGTGGAAGCCGTCCTCGAACGAGACGGCAAGGAAACGGCCGTCGTCCTGGAGGATTTCGAGAGCTCCGATAGTCCGCTCTGGGACGGCGGGTCCGTGATGCTGGCCGTTGAGACGTATCAAAGGCACGGTGTCGAGCCGGCGCGGTTCGGCCTGATCGTGTGTCCTAGAGACGAGTTCCCGCAGACCGTCGCACGGTTCGAGGAGGTCGCCGGCCTCCCGAGCCCGCATCCAGGCGGCGTGTGGAGCAAGACGTCCCCTTGGGTCAAGCGTTCCTATCTGTTCATCACCGGGTTCAGCGAGGCTCAGACGGAGGACGCCCTGAAACTCGCGCGCCGCGGCGGGTTCCACACCATTCTGATTCTTGGCGGGTCGTGGCACGAATCCACGGGCCACTATCGGGTCAACCGCAAGAACTTCCCGGACGGACTCGAAAGCCTGCAGCGGACCGTGAACCGGTTCAAGGACGCCGGCTTCAAGGTGGGACTGCATTTCCTGGGCGCGTCGATCTACCCGCCCGACCCTTATCTCGTGCCTGTACCCGACAAGCGCCTGGTCAAAGGTGCATCCACCGTTCTGGCGGTGGACGTCGATGAGAAGGTCGAGCTCATCCCCACGAGCAAGCCGCCGCTGGAGTTTCCAACCGAGGACGGCGGATACGGCGGCAACGGCACCGTCCTCTGGATCGGCGACGAGTTGATCCAGTATGCCGCGCTGTCAACGAAGCCGCCCTATGGTTTCCGCGGATGCCGACGCGGCCACCTCGGCACGCACCCGGCGCCACACCGCGGAAACGCGCGGATCGATCACCTGGCGCGATCTTACGGCTATCACATGTACGACATGGACACGACGCTGCTGGACGAGGTCGCGGCCAACTTTGCCCGGGTCGCGAACGCCTGCAACGTCGACATGCTGTACTTCGATGGCTCGGAGCGCTTGCAGGGAGATCACTGGTACTACAACGCCCGGCTCCACAAGGCCTTTTACGATCGGCTGAACAACAAGGACACGTTCCTGCAGGCCAGCAGCTTCAGCCACTACTCGTGGCACATGATGGCCCGCAGCGCCTCGGCCGATGGGCACGGCGACCTGAAGGGATACCTCGATGCGCGCTCGCCCTGGTTCGACGCCTTGGCGAGAGACTTCATGCCGCTCGACATCGGCTGGTACTACGGGTACGACCCCATGGCCACACCGGACATGTTCGAGTACGTCCTCGCGGCGACCATCGCATACGACTCCTCGATGTCGTTTCAGGTGTCGGTCGACGCTGCCAAGAGGCATCCGTTTACGGGCACGATCCTGGACCTGATCGCACGGTACGAGAGGCTGCGGTTGTCGGGACGCGTGCCTCAGGTCATGCGAGATCGGCTGCGCATCGACCCGAAGCTCGGAGCCAGCATGGAGCCCGAGGAGCGGGCCGCGCGTGCCGACCAGCGCCGGGAGTACCGGTTGCTCGGCCGTGAAGGCGCAGAGTGTTTCCAGCGCGTCATCTACTCACCGTGGAAAGAAGTTCTCGCCATCGACGGCAAGAGCAACGTCTTCGACGTCAAGATCGAACAGGGCCCGGCGCCTATCGGCATGCAGATCCATGCCATGCCCGGGCCCTGGCTCCAACCCGAACCGGCCTATCACGCGGCCGATGCGTTTGTGCTGGAGAGTTTCGATGATCTGGCCGCCTATGCCCGCAGTCCGAAGGCCGGCGGGGGGGTCTACCGAGTTGGTCCTGGCGAAGGCGGCTCCACGCTTGACGGGGTGACGCAGCATCTCGAATCCTCCGACCAGGATGCCAGGGAGGGCAAGCGATGCGCCGTGTACACGGCCACGAGTTCGCGGCCGAGTTCGGACGGATGGTCCGTCATCGGAAAGACGTTTGATGCGCCGCTGGACCTTTCCTGGCACAAGGCAATCGGTCTGTGGATGCGAGGTGACGGGAAGGGAGGGCGATTCAAGGTTCAGCTTCGCGATGCCGGCAAGGGCGTTCAGGATTACTACATCACGAACGACTACGTCGGCTGGCGTTATCAACGGCTAGCGAGGCCGGAGAAGGACGGCCTGGACTACACACGGGTTGCCAGTTTGACTCTCTACTACAATGGTCTCCCTGCCAAGACGACGGTTTTCTGCGGACTCGATGACATCAAGGCCCTACGTCGCTTCGGCGAGCCCGCGCTGATCAATCCCCGGTTCGACGTCGCCGGCAAGCGGATGACCTGGAAGGGGAGTCTGACCACCGGTCAGTACCTGTTCTTCGATCCAGACGGGTCGGTGACGCGTTACGGTCCCGGCCTGGGCGACGGTGAATCGCTGCCGAGCCGGTCGGAGAAGGTGTCGCTTCAGTCGGGGCAGCACAGAATCCTTCTGGGCTGCGAGGGTCCGTTGGTCATGCCGATCCGAGTCCGGGCGGTATACTACGCACCGGAGCGCTATCCCGTTCGATAGGATTGCTCCGGCCTGTAGCATGACTTGGAGAAGTCCGGGCACCCGACACCCATGCATATGAAAGGACGCACCGACAATGACCTCGCGCATCCTGTCACTGAGGGCCGTTCCCTGCGTATTGACGATGGTCGTCCATGTGCTGACGGCCCTGCCGCTCGCTTACGCCGCCGAGGGGACATTCCATGTGGCCCCATCGGGAAACGACGACGACCCCGGCACCCGAGCCAAACCGTTCAAGACGCTTGGCAAGGCCCGGGATGCCGTCCGAGCTGCCAAGGGCAAGATCGACGGCGACGTCACGGTCATCCTCCGAGACGGGACCTATCGGCTGGACGACACGCTCCGCCTGGACCATCGAGATTCGGGCGCGGTCGGGCACGACGTCGTCTACAAGGCTGAACCGGGAGAGACCCCAGTCATTAGCGGCGGCAGGCCGATCGGGGGCTGGCAGCGCGACCAGGGGGACCGCTGGAAGGCTTCGACGGCACTGCCCGATTTCCGGCAGCTCTACGTCAACGGCAAGCGCGCGACCCGCGCGCGAGGCGGTCCCCTGCCCGACGCGAAGCTGCACGGGGACGACGGATACACGACCAGCCTGGCCGGCATGGCGGGCTGGCGCAATCAGGCTGACGTCGAGCTGTGCTACTACGTGGTCTGGTGCCACACGCGATGCAAGGTTGAGCGGATCACCCGCGAGGGCGACGGTGCCGTGGTCAAGATGCTACAGCCCTGGTTTACCATCGCCCGCAAGAAGGAGGGCGTGCACGTCGACCTGCCCAGCTACGTCGAGAACGCCTTGGAGCTCCTCGACGAGCCGGGCGAGTGGTACCTGGACCGACCCGCGAAGACCGTCTACTACATCCCCCGCCCCGGCGAGGACATGTCCGAGGCCGAGGTCATCGCTCCAGTCGTCGAGACGCTCGTGGCGCTCGAGGGGACGCTCGACAAGCCGGTCGAGCGCGTTCGCTTCGAGGGCATCACGTTCGCCCAGGCGGGCTGGCTCCGGCCCAACAAGATCGGCCACGTCGACGTCCAGGCCAACTTCATCATGGGCGTCGGCGACAACCAGCTTCGCCGCAAGGACGGCTGGACGATGATTCACAACGAGCACATCAAGAGCCCGTCCAATATCGTCTGCCGAGCGACGCGATCGGTCCGCTTCGAGCGATGCACGTTCACGCAGCTCGGCAGCGGCGGTATCGACCTGGAGTTCGGCGCGCAGGACAACGTCATCGACGGCTGCCGTTTCCACGACATCTCGGGAACCGCCGTTCAAATCGGCGACGTGCTGAAGGACGATCACCACCCGGACGACCCTCGCAAGATCGTGCGAAACAACCAGGTGACGAACTGCACGATTCGCGACGTCTGCCTCGAGTACTCCGGCGGCGTCGGCGTTTTCGCCGGCTACACCGATTCCACGCGAATCGCCAACAACCTGATCTGCGACCTGCCGTATTCCGGCGTCTCGATCGGTTGGGGGTGGGGAGAAGAGGACGCCGGCGGCGGCTCACCGAGCTACTATCAGCCGTTCAAGCACGACACGCCCACGCCGGCGAAGGACAACCGGATCGAGTGCAACCACATCCATCACATCATGCAAGACCGCAACGACGGCGGCGGCATCTACACGCTCGGCAACCAGCCGGGCACGATCATCCAAGGCAATCACATCCACGACGCCAAGGGCTCGCCCGGCGGGATCTACCTGGACGAGGGCAGCGGCTTCATCGAGGTCACGGGCAACGTGGTCCACAACGTCAGGACCTCCATGAACTTCAACAACCGCGTTCAGAACCGTATCGCCACGTGCAAGGTCCACGACAACTTCTTCGACGTCGGCTCCGGCGCCGTCGGGCAAGCTCCCGGCAAGGTCGGCAAGGCCCTCGCCTGCGACGGCGGGGGCGCCTTCTTCCAGGTCGTCCACTCGCCCGAACTCGAGCCCGAACAGATGACGATCGAGGCGTGGGTCCGCCTCGATGAGTTTCCCGAGCCCTTCGGCAAGGAGCCGAGGCGGTGGATCGTCAACAAGAACGCGAATGAGTTCGCCGACGGCCACTACGCCCTGATGATCGACGGCGATCGCGCGGGGGCCTACCTGAACATCGGCGGCGGTCCGACGAACTGCCACGAGGCCTGGAGCGCCCGTGGGCTCATGAAGCCCAAGCAGTGGCACCACATCGCCATGACCTACGACGGCAAGATGCTGAGCGTCTACGTCGACGGGCGCTTCGCCGCCTCACAGGTCGTCGGCAAGCGGCGCACGCCCGGTTCGACCCCGCTCCAGATCGGCCGCCGTCAAGACGGTCACGTGACGCTGACGGGACTGATCGACGAAGTCCGCTTCTACAACCGTCCTTTGACCGCCGAGGAGATCAAGTCTGACTACGAGGCGCTCGTCGGCTCGCCCGAGAAGATCGACGTCTCGAAGCTCGTGAAGACCGGCCTGATTTCGAACTGGAGCTTCGACAAGCCGACGGAGCCCGACCCTGCCGCCAAGGAGAACATCAACAAGGCCGGCCCGGCCCCAGCGTATCAGGAGGTGAACAAGTAGGAGCGCCGCGGATGTTGGCGTGTCGGTATTCCGATCTTTCGAAGCGTCGCCGTTCCCCTAGGCGATGAGGCCCTCGATTCGCTTCATGAAGACGCCGATCTCCTTGGCGTATTCCGGGCTGCCGTCCAGTTCGAGGTGGCCGCACTTGACCGCCTCGACGGTGTCGACCTGGCTGGTCATGACGGCGAAAGCGCCGTCGATTCCGTTGAACTTCATGTGCACGAACGGCCGGCGTCGCGCGTAGACGCCACGACCGGCCTTGGTCTTGCCCGCCTTGATCCGCAGATAGGCGTACGGGCCGTCGGGCGTGACCGACCATTGGTAGATCCGGTCGGGGCTCTTGGCGCAGAACTTGACCATCTCCGGCTCGCCGCCCTTGTTGAGCTGGCTCAGCGCGGTCGTGACCATGTACATCAGCAGCTTGACCTTCAGCGCCTTCTTGTCCGGCTCGGTCGGCACGACGTTCGGCATGAGCATCTTGAGCGACAGCAAGAGCGGAACCACCTTGAGCAGCAGGCCCAGGTGATACCATCCGCTGATGCTGGGCAGCGCCGTCTTGCCCGTCAGGAAGGCCACCAGCTTGGCGGGCGTTCCGAATCGGAAGGCGATCGTCGGGTTGGGGTGGATCTCGTGTTTGACGTCCAGCTCTCCGTCGATCCACTCCAGATAGGAGCCAAGCTCGCTACCCTTGACGGCGAACTGGACCACGGCGTTGAGGCCGGCGAACTTGGCCTTCTTGGCCGGGTCTTCGTTCAGCAGGACCTTGAGCAGCGGCAGCGCCCCGCGGAGGAGGATCCTGGCGGCCAAGACGTCCCGATCGATGTTGTCTTCGACTGTGTTCATGGCGATTTGTACTTGCAAGCATAACCGGCACCGGGCGAACCGGTCAATCTCTCGAATCCCGGTCAAGCGAGGATGAAACCACCAGCCTGCACCGTCTAACCCCATGCGGAATCGTGTTGCGGGCGGAGCGCTTGCTCGCATCAAGCCGGCTAAAGGGGTCAGGCACCTTTGGCGCGAAGCACACTACGGGCCGAGGACGGCCAAAGGTTTCAGACCCCTTTAGCCTCGGTGGGCGCAGGCGAGCGGAATCTCGAAGCGACCTGTTGGCATGAGACCCGTCGGCAGCAACCCGTTGGATGTCCTGGCCCACGTCACGGGGATCGGGCTGCTTCTGGCGCTGATCATGCCGAAGGGGGCCGTCACGATGTCTCAAGCGACGATGAACCAGGACGTTCGGGTCAAAAAGAACCGACTTCAATACGAGAAGAGCCCGTATCTCCTCCAGCACGCGGGCAACCCCGTCGACTGGTACGCGTGGTGCGACGAGGCCTTCGAGAAGGCTCGCCTCGAGAGCAAGCCCGTCTTCCTGTCGATCGGCTACTCCACCTGCCACTGGTGCCACGTCATGGCGCACGAGTCGTTCGAGGACGACGAAGTCGCCCGTCTGATGAACGACGCCTTCGTGTGCATCAAGGTTGACCGGGAGGAGCGCCCCGACGTCGACGGCGTCTACATGACCGTTTGTCAGATGATGACGGGCGGCGGGGGCTGGCCTTTGACGATCGTCATGACGCCTGACAAGCGGCCGTTCTTCGCCGCGACGTACATCCCGAAGGACTCGCGATTCGGGCGGATGGGCATGCTCCAGATCATTCCAAAGATCAAGGAGCTGTGGACGTCCAAACAGGGCGAGGTGTTGCAGTCCGCCAATCAGATCTCCGCCGCCGTCAGCGAGGCCTCGCCGAGCGGCGCGGGTGAGGCGCTCGACGCCGGCGTGCTCAACGCGGCCCTCCAGCAGCTTGCTCATCGTTTCGACGACCGCATGGGCGGCTTCGGCGACGCCCCGAAGTTTCCGACTCCGCACAACCTGACGCTTCTGCTTCGGGGATGGAAGCGAAGCGGCAACGAGACGCCTTTGGCGATGGTCGAGAAGACGCTTCAGGCCATGCGTCGCGGGGGCATCTGGGACCACGTCGGGTTCGGCTTCCATCGGTATTCGACCGACCGGCATTGGCTCGTACCCCACTTCGAGAAGATGCTCTACGATCAGGCGCTGCTGGCGATCGCCTATCTCGAGACCTACCAGGCCACGGGCAACGACGAATACGCCGAGACGGCCCGGGAGATCCTTGCCTACGTGCTCGGCGGCATGACCTCTCCGGAGGGCGGCTTCTACTGCGCCGAGGACGCCGACAGCGAGGGCGTCGAGGGCAAGTTCTACGTGTGGACCGAGGCCGAGGTACGTCAGGTGCTCGACAAGGATGCGGCCGATCTCGCGATCCGCGCGTACAACATAACCAAGGAAGGCAACTACGCCGACGAGGCCACGGGCCATCGGACGGGCACGAACATCCCGCATCTGACTCAACCGATTGCTCAGCTCGCCGCTGAGCTCGGCCTCGACGAGCCTAAACTCCGGAAGCGGCTCGAGACCGCCAGGCAGGCTCTCTTTGAGCATCGGGCCCATCGCGTTCATCCTCACAAGGACGACAAGATCCTGACCGACTGGAACGGGCTGATGATCGCCGCGTTGGCCAGGGGCGCTCAGGTGCTCGACGACGGCCGCTACGCGGAGGCCGCTGATCGCGCAGCCGACTTCGTTCTGAAGACGCTTGGCACTCCGGAAGGCCGGCTGCTGCATCGCTTCCGCGACGGACACGCCGGACTGGCCGCGCACCTGGACGACTACGCCTTCGTCGTTTGGGGCTTGCTCGAGCTGTACGAGGCCACGTTCGATACGCGGCGGCTGCGAAGCGCTGTCGAGCTGACCGACGACATGCTCGAGCGCTTCTGGGACGAGACGTCGGGCGGGCTGTTCTTCACCGCCGATGACGCGGAGAAGCTTCTCGTCCGGCAGAAGGACGTCTACGACGGCGCGATTCCGTCGGGCAACGCCGTGGCCATGCTCAACCTGCCGCGGCTGGCCCGCATCACGGGCAACACCGACTATGAGCGCCGCGCCGAACAGATCGGTCGGGCCTTTTCCAAGACGGTCCGCCAGGCGCCGGCGGGCCATACTCATCTCATCACCGCGCTCGACTTCGCCGTCGGTCCCACGCACGAGATCGTCATCGCGGGGGATCCGAGCGCCGACGACACGAAGGCCATGCTTGGCGCGCTTCGCCGCCGGTTCATTCCTAACAAGGTCGTGCTGCTGCGACGACCTTCGGGAACGGATGGCGACGAGATCGTCAAGATCGCTCCGTGGCTCGAGGGCCACACGGCGATCGACGGCAAGTCGACGGCGTACGTTTGCACGGATCATCAGTGCAAGCTCCCCACCACCGCGGTCGACAAGATGCTCGAGATGCTGCAATGACGTTGAGCGGGGGATCTGGATCGTGGGCACGACAGACGCGTGACGGCGCCACGGCCAAGGGGTGGCGGCGATGTCCCGGAATGTCTCGGAATGTCCCACAATGCGGCGGAATGCGCGGGAATGCGCGGTTCTTGGGGGGTTCGGCGTTCGGGGTGGGGAGAGGCGGGTGACCGATGTCTCGGAATGTCTCGGAATGTCTCGGAATGCGGCGGAGTGCGCGGGAATGCGCGGTTTTTGGGGGGGGGCGGGGCCGCGATGACAGGCCTGGGCTGGGAGGGGCGGGCGGTCGATGCACCAGAATGCAGCAGAATGCCGCATTCTCCCTGGGTGCGGGTGGGCGAGTTTTGGGTTGTCCGGCTAGTCGACACGTTCTTCTTCCTTTGCGGCCCTTGTTAGGGTCTAGCTGGGATCTGGCGTGATTTGCGCGACCTCGTGTTCGTTCCGGCTCCGGCTTGGCTTTCCTTGGTCGCCGCGCCGGGAAGGGGCGCGGCTGAGGGGATTGGTCGGTGTTGGCTAGACGGAGGCGAACATCCGGGAGGGCCATGAGCAGGAACTTCCTTCGCCCTTTCAGGGCTGATCGGGCTGGGTGGTCGGTTACCAGGGGTTGCGTCCGCCGCGGCGGCGGACTCCACCCCTGGCTACATTCCCTCGGCCCTTCGGGCCTGGATACATCCCGCCAGGATCGTTACTCAGCCGGGCCCACATGGCCGGCCGATTTCCTTTTCCCGGGGGCCCTGTGAGGCCTAGAATGGGACCCCGCCGTGGGCGGCATCCCATGGGGCGAGATGCCGGGGTTGCGGAGAATCATTCACGCTTCGCGAGGAGATGAGACATGAACGGATCGAGCCGACGCGCGTTTCTTAGATCATCCGCGGCAGCGGCCGGTGCGACGGTGTTGGCCGCTCCGTCGATGGCACGGGGCGAGGGTGGGGCGAACGATCGGATCCGCGTTGCGGCGGTGGGGATTCGGGGTCGGGGTCGCGCGCTGATGAATAGCCTGGAGGCGCTGGCCGGCGACAACGTGGAGCTGGCGGCGCTGTGCGACTGCGACGAGAAGATCTTGAACCTTCGCGCGGAGGATCACGAGAAGAAGACGGGCAAGAAGGCCGCGCGGGTCGCGGACATGCGGAGGATCCTCGACGACAAGTCGATCGACGCGGTGGCGTTCGCGACGCCGAACCACTGGCACGCGCTGGGCACGGTCTGGGCGTGTCAGGCGGGCAAGGACGTTTACGTGGAGAAGCCGGGCTCGCACAACATCTTCGAGGGCCGGAAGATGGTCGAGGCGGCGCGCAAGTACAACCGGATGGTCCAGCACGGGACGCAGTGCCGCGGCAGCGCGAACATCATCGAGGGCATCAACAAGATGAAGGAAGGCGCGATCGGGCGGGTCTACATGGCTCGGGGGATCGCGTACAAGTACCGCGGGAATCCGGGCCGGGCGATCGAGAAGCCGGCGCCGGCGGGGCTCGACTGGGACAAGTGGCTGGGGCCGGCGCCGCAGAAGCCCTACAGCGATTTTCGAAGGAACGGGCACCACATCCTGTGGGACTACGGCTGCGGGGAGATCGGCAACCAAGGCGTTCACCAGCTCGACATGATGCGGTGGGGGCTGGGGCTGGAGACGCACCCGACGAAGGTGCAGTCGATGGGCGGGTGCTACATCTACGAGTCCGACCAGGAGACGCCGAGCACGCAGACGTTCTCGTGCGAGTTCGGCGACCGGAAGATCCTGATGACGTTCGAGGTCCGGAACTACATCACGAATTCCGAGGCGGACATGGGCACGAAGTACGAGTTCGTCGACCATCGGAACGTCGTCGGGGTGATCTTCCTGGGCACGAAGGGCTACATGATCATTCCGGATTACAGCAGCTATCACATGTTCCTGGGTCGGGAGCGGAAGCCGGGTCCGACGAAGTCGGTCGCGGGCGCGCCGATGATGGACACGGACCACATGAAGAACTGGATCGAGGCGTGCCGGAAGCGGGATCACAAGCTGCTGGCGGCGGACATCCTCGAGGGGCACATGAGCGCGGCGATCTGTCATCTGGCGAACATCGCGTATCGAACGGGGCGGACGGTCCACTTCGATCCGAAGACCGAGCAGGTGGTCGGGGACGCGGAGGCGAATGCGATGATTCGGCGCGAGTACCGTGCACGCTTCGTCGTGCCCGACGAAGTGTGAAGACAGGAAGCAGACTACCACCGCCTGATGGCGGTGGTTTTGGCAAGGCCTGAAGTCCGCCGGGACTTGTTGGAACGAATGGCGAGGCTTCAGCCGTCCCTACGGGACTGATTCATTTGCAGGTGGCCCGGTTCCCCGGACTGAAGTCCGGGGCTACTCTCACACGGTCCCTACGGGACCAGAAGGGCTCGGCGCGATCTTACGGAGGCGGAGTGGTCGTGGCAGGCGGAGCCCGTCCTACGTGGCTGTTATCACACGGTCCCTACAGGACCAGAGACGTTCAGCACGGGACCCGAGACGTTCAACAGAACCGCTCAGACTGCCAGATCGGGTCGTCATTTGCTCGATGGTGTGTGCCTGAAGACGAGGGCTTCGCGCCCTCTTATCGAGAGACAGTTAGGAGGGAGGGGCGACATTCGGAGCGTTGGGCGAGGCGTGGGATGAGCCCTTCCGGTTCACCCCCAATTGCTGGAGGTTTGCTGATCATGTTACTTCGTTTGTTTGCATCGGTTTCCGTGGTGTGTTGGACGGCGTCGTGTTTGGCCGCTGGTGATGGGTCGACCAAGATTCTGTTGATCGGGAAGGATCGGGATCACCCTTACACGACGCATGAGTACATGGCGGAGTGCGCGCTGCTGGGCAAGTGTTTGGAGCAGACGGCGGGGGTTCGGGCGGTGGTGTCGAACGGCTGGCCGAAGGATCCGGCGGTGCTGGAGGGCGTGGGGGCGATCGTCTTCTATACGAAGCAGGCGGGGAACGTGCTGCTGGATCCGAAGCATCGCGCGCAGGCGGAGGCGCTGCTAGCCAAGGGGGTTGGTTTGTCGGCGATCCACTGGGCGACGGGGGCGGAGGGCGATGAGGTCGGCCAGCGGTGGATGAAGGCGCTGGGCGGTTGGTTCAACAGCAGCTTCAGCAAGCTGAAGTTCGCGAAGTTGGAGATCCGGCAGCCGAATCCCGATCACCCGATTTGTCGGGGGTGGAGGCCCTATGAGCTCCATGACGAGTATTACCTGGCGCTGCGGTTCGCCGAGGGCGTCACGCCGGTCATGACGGTTCAGGTGGACGGGACGGAGTACGTCGTCGGCTGGGCGTATGAGCGGGCGGGGTCGAAGGGGGGGCGGTCGTTCGGCTGCGTTCTGGGTCATTTTCACAAGGAGTTCGGGCTGGAGGCGTTTCGCAGGTCGCTAGTCAACGGAATCCTGTGGACGGCGCGCCGCGAGATTCCTGCGGAGGGGGCGCCGTGTACCGTCAGTGAGAAGGATCTGGCCCTTGAGCCTGATGCTCGGCTGCGGCGGAAGTGAGAAGTAAGAAGAGAGAAGTGAGAAGAGAGAAGTGAGAAAGGGGAGAGGCGGATGAAGCGGGCTCTGTGTGAGCGGACGTTTCGGTTCTCGGTTCGTATTGTGAGGCTTGTTCAGGATCTGGACCGGAGGCCCGGCGTCGGTCGGCCGGTGGGGAGACAACTGCTTCGGTCGGGGACGTCCATCGGCGCCAATGTCGAGGAGGGGCAGTGCGGGCAGAGTCGCGCTGACTTCGTGTCCAAGTACATGATTGCGTGCAAGTAGGCTAGGGAGACGCACTATTGGCTTCGGCTGCTTGGTGCGGCCGAGGTGGTGACGTCCGCGAAGGTCGCGCCATTGACGAAGGAGTGCAATGAGCTGATCGCGATTCTGACGACCGTCATCAAGAAGACAAAGGATGGCAGCGGGTAGGGCGCCGTGATTGATTGTCGTCTTTCTTCTTCCTGTCTTGTCACTTCACTCTTCTCACTTCTCTCTTCTCACTTTCTGCTCCCCCCTTGACCTTGGACGTGATGAGCTGTGACAATTGAGGGTTGGCGGGCGAGGCGGAAGCGTCAATTCTTTGGAATCTTGGTTGGTTGCGGGCCTTTGGGGCGTTTGTCGTTCGTGGGGCCCGGGAGATCAGGGAGCGGCGATTATGTGTCATCATCAGTCGTGTTCGTGCGGGGGCGGGGGTCTATCTCGGCGTGAGCTGCTGCTGACGGCGGCGGGCGCGGGGGTCGTCGGGGGGTACGTACTGCGTGAGGCGACGGCGGCGGAGGCCTCGGAGCCGATCGACGCGGAGCCGAGGGAGAAGTGGCCGGACGTCCGCGTGGCATTTCTTCGCCCGAAGGACAAGTATTGGCTGGGGTGGCCGGGGACGGCGTGGGACGTTGGCGCGTGTCAGGAGTACATGAAGAAGGGCAAGGCGCTGATCGCCAAGTTCGGGGAGGAGTTGAAGGTTCGCGTGGACATCGAGCCGGAGCCGCTTTACGACGAGGCGGCGGTCAATGCGTTTCTGGCCAAGATCAAGCAGACCAAGCCGGGCGGCGTGATTCTCATGCCGCTGCACATGAACCAGTGGGCCAGCGTGAACAAGCTGGCGGGCAGCGGACGGCCGACGATCATCTTCGCGCCGCTGGGGACGTGCTTCACGGGTCATATCCAGCAGGTCTCGAAGCAGCCGGGGGTGTATCTGGCGTCGTCGGCGGACTTCGAGCTGAACCCGATTCGTTACGGCATGAAGATGATTCGGACGGAGCACGACGTGCGTCGGTCTCGGATCGCGGTGCTCCGGGGGAGCGAGACGAAGGACCAGGTGCTGGAGCCGTTCGGTCTGAAGCTGCGGTACTTGCCTCGCGCGCGGTTTCCGGAGGCGTTCAAGAAGATCGACGCGAAGGACCCGAAGGTCGTGGCGATGGCGGACGACTATCAGAAGCGGGCGGCCAAGATCGTCGAGCCGAAGCGGGAAGACATCATCAACGCGTCGCGGAACTACTATGCGTGTCTGGACATCATGAAGGCCGAGCAGTGCAACGGGTTCACGATGGATTGCCTGGGTCTGGTGATGGCTCGGGAGATTCCGTGTCCGCCGTGCATGGCGTACGCCAAGCTGCTCGACGTGGGTATTCCGGGGGTGTGCGAGGCCGACATCAACGCGGTCATGTCTCACATGCTGTGCTGCAAGCTGCTGGACAGGCCGGGCTTTCAGCAGGACCCGGTTCCGGAGACGGTGCACAACACTTTCATCGGCGCGCACTGCGTGTGCGGGACGAAGCTGAACGGGTACGACAAGCCGTCTGAGAAGTTCATCCTGCGGAGCCACAGCGAGTCGGACATTGGGGTGTCGCTGCAGGTCATCTGGCGGCCTGAGCAAGAGGTGACGGTGATGCAGTTCGCGGGCCCGGGCAAGATGATGCTGGGCAAGGGCAAGGTTCTCCGTAACTTCGACACGCCGCCGGCGGGCGGGTGCCGCACGTCGGTCGAGCTGGCCATTGACGGGCCGGTCGACACGCGTGACACGAAGGGGTTCCATCAGCTCTTCATTTACGGGGATCACGTTCGGGACTTCCAGGCGTATGGGCAGATGTTCGGGATTGCGACGGAGCACGTTTAGGGGTCTCGAAAGGTCGGCACGTCGATATGGAGGAACGTTGCGGCGCTTGGTTCGTCAGCGACGTTTTCGGTGAGTGAGTCTCGCGTCGCTTTCGGGGAGGCATGGCTCAACGTCAGATGGGCCTTCTGACGAGCAACGGAACACGGGTCCGCGGAGCGCCGCGCTGATTCAGAACGGTGCATCTCGCTGACCCGTCGGTTGTTGGGTCGGAATGGTCTGGCCGTGCGGACCCATGCCACCCGCGACGAGACTGTCGAACCGAGAAGGGCGTTCGCGTTCCTTTTGTCGCTACGTGATGATATTGGGGACCTTCTGCCCACTATCGCGGGGGCAGGAGGTCCTGCTGTTGTGTGGGGTGCGTTTTGGCGCACGTCTTCCTGAGGGAACGTCATAGGGGCAAGTCTTTCATGTCCAAGATGACCTTTGCCGGGTTCCTGTTGTCGGTGTTCCATCTGATTGTGCCTGTGACCGCGGCGACGGTGGGCGGTGAGGGGGCGCCGGTTGGGTTCGAGGCGCTTCGTCATGTTTATGAGCGGGGGGAGACGGTTGCGCTGGTCTTGCGGGCGGCGGGGGGCGAGCGCGTCGAGTTTGACGTTAGCGGGTGGTTGCCGGCGGCGGTCGATGTGGTGGACGGCGCGGCAACGTACACGGCGCGCACGGATCTGCTTCGCGCGGGCGACTACACGGTTCGGGCCAGGCTGATCAAGGGGGGCAAGCCGGCTCGGACGGTGACGTTTCCGTTGAGCGTTGCTCCGAGGCATGACGCCGAACGCCTATCGGTCTGGCGGTGGGGGGGTGGGGGATCGGACGTCGAGTGGTGGGCGCGGCGCGGGTTCACGGGCGGGTTCATCGTCGCGCTGCGCGATCCCGCGGATGCGACGGACGGCGAGCGAGTCGCGCAGATTCGGCGGCAGTACGACGAGGCGACGCGGCACGATTTCGAGCTGGGTCCTTATCTGCACCCGCTTCTCTCGGAGCGAGCGAAGGCGGACGCGTCGATTCTCTGCGTCGGGGCGGACGGCAAGCCTTACGAGGGGAGCCGGCGGAAGATCTGTCCGCTGGAGCCCAAGTTCGTGGCGCAGGCCAAGGGGGTGGTCGATTCCTGGGTGAAGCTGCTCAGCGAGTATCCCTCGATGCGTCACGTGATGTTCAGCTCGGAGTACCAGACGCCGTTCTGCTTCAATGCCGCCGTAGTGGAGTTGGCCAAGAAGGAGACGGGGCTGGACGTTCGGAAGTTCCTCACGGAGAAGGGGGGGCTCAAGGGCATCGGGTCGAAGGACGTGAAGGAGGGGCTGATCGACGACGACAACGGGCGGTATCGGTTTTTGCAGTGGTGGTGGCAGCGCGGGCACGGGACGGCGGCGCTGCATGAGGCGTTGGCGCCGATCGCCAAGAAGCATCGGCCTGACGCGATCACGTGGCACGAGCCGTATCGGCTGGCGCCGGTTCGGTTCTCGCACAAGGGGCTCGACTGCATCGGGACGTGGACGTACGGGCACCCGGACATCAAGCGCCTGTGCTACACGACGTATCTGCAGGCGGCGGGGCGTTCGGAGAACCAGCTCGTTCATCAGGACATTACGCTGTTCGTCTACGGGCGGATGGCGGTGCGGCTGGACAAGGCGACGGCGGATCTGTCTCAGGATTTCGCCGGGAAGGATCCGTACTTCACCGCGGGGTGCGACTATGCGAAGGAGGCGATGTGGATCGTCTTATCGCAGCGGCCGGACATCTTGTGTTTCTATTCGGCCGGGAAGCTCGCCCCGACGAACACGACGCTGGATCCGACTATCAGCTCGCCGGAGACGTTCGACGCGATCGGGCGGACGTGCGACGTACTGGTCAGGCCTTACGGTCCGGCGATTCTGGCGAGTCGGCGGGTGCCGGCGCGCGTGGCGGTGTTGATGTCGGCGGCGGCGACGTGGTTTCGCGTGGGGCCGTGGGTCAGCGGGTACGACAACGAGAAGACGCTGCCGTATGCGACGCTGCTGATGATGAACCACGTGCCGTTCGAGGTGTTGTTGGACGAGGACATCGTGGAGGGGGCGTTGGATCGCTACGACGTGCTGGTGATGCCGCTGGCGGACACGTTGACGCGGTCGATGCACGCCAAGATCGTGGCGTTCGCGGAGCGGGGGGGGACGGTGATCGCGGATGACGGGTTGCGCGCGTCGATTCCGAACGTCAAGCGGACGGCGTTTGATTTCACGTACCTGAACCGTCGCAACGGCGAGGCGCTGGCCAAGGGCAACGCGGTCACGGCGGAGGAGGGTCGAGAGATTCGCGAGGGCTACGCGCGGCAGCTCGCTCCGCTGCTGGCGAAGGCGCCGCGCCCGGCGGATTCGGCGAGCCTTCGTGTCTTGACGAACAGCCTGCAGGGCGGGGACGTGGCGTATCACTTCTTCGTCAACGACGATCGGACGTACGGGCCTCGTTTCGGCGAGTGGAAGCTTCGGTTCGAGACTTGTCGCCGGCAGACGGCGCAGGTGAGCGTCGCGGCGCCGGCGGGCGCGGTGTTGTATGACACGCTACGGCGGCGGTTGATCGAGGCGAAGCGGGAGGGCGATCGCGCGACGTTCGAGCTGTCGCTGCCTGGGGCGTGGGGGGCGCTGGTCGCGGTGGTTCCGGAGGCGATCGAGTCGGTGAAGGTGGAGGGGCCGGGGCGGTTGGAGCCGGGCGAGCCGGTGTCGCTGACGATCCGGGTGATCGGCAAGTCCGGCAAGGCGGTGGGCGGCGTTTGTCCGCTGCGTGTCGAGGTGCTCGACCCACTCGGGCGTGAGAGCGAGTGGTGTCGTTACACGACGACGCGTGAGGGGGTCTGTTCGTTCTCGTTCGTGCCGGCGATCAACGATGCGGTTGGGACGTGGACGGTTCGGGTTACGGATTTGATCGCGGGTCGGGTGGCGGAGGTTGAGTTGGCGTTGTTGGGCGGGAGTTGACGCGCGTTCTGAGCATGGGGCGAGCGGTGTCGGCGGGATCTGGGCAGGACGTGGGAGGCCCGTGGTCGATCTGCTAGGATGGCTCGTACCTCGACGCCTTCTGGACGAACGGAACGAGGCGACAGGTGGAGGGACGTGCCATGGTCTTTTTGGGGGCCCACCGGATGCGGTTCTCGATGACGCTGTGGGTTTTGCTTGTCGCTGCTCTGATCACTCCGGCGCGGACGGATGAGGTGAAGCCGTCCGGCGCTCTGGACGCTTGCCTGAAGAAGGCCACCTGGGCGGAGACGATGGTGGCTGCCCGGGGGGTGCTCTTGTCGCGGAAGAGCGGTCCGGCGTTCAAGCCGTTCGTGAGCGAGGTGCTTCGGGGCGGGCAGGATCCGCAGCGGGTTTCGGTTGACGTGACGGGGCTCGGGGAGCTGTGGCTCGTGGCGACGGTGGGGCCGGACAACTACAACTGGGACCAGGCGATCTGGGGCGAGCCGGTCGTCATCGACAAGCAGGGCAAGCAGGTTCGGCTGGTGGACTTGAAGCCGGCGTCGGTCAAGGTCGGCTACGGCAAGCTGATCCTCAACAAGGACCATGCCGGCAAGCCGCTGCAGATCGGGAAGAAGGTCTTTGAGCACGGGTTCTGGGCGCACGCCGCGAGCGAGCTGTGCTTTCGGCTGAACGGGGAGTACGTTCGGTTCGAGGCTTGGGTCGGGATCGGCGTGTTGGCGGGCAAGAACGGCAGCGTTCAGTTCAAGGTTTGCGACGAGGTCGACTCGGCGCGGCGGCTTTGGGGGCGGATCGAGCGGGACTTTCCGACGCAGGCCAAGCGGATGGTCCAGGACCTGCCGGGCGACGGACACCTGACGTGGTTCGGCAAGGCGGGGAGCGTCGAGCTGGAGGGGGGGCTGATCGGCAAGGCGGTCGAGGAGATCGGCCCGGGGGCGGAGGCGCTTCGCAAGGAGCTAGCGGCGCTGCGGGGGGGAAAGGTTCCGGCCGAGGATCCGCGGTGGCTGGCGCTCTACGACAGGGCGGCGGAGGCGCGGGAGCGGTATCGTCGGGCTCGAGCGCTCATGCAGAAGGCGAACCTGGAGTCGGTTCGGCTGGCGGTCGAGGATCTGATCGGGACGTTCCCCGATCGATATACGAAGGGTCAGGAGTATCTGCGTCGGATCGAGGCGTGTGAGAAGCGGCTGCCTGCGATTCGTCGCATGCTCGAGGGTGGCCAGGATGAGGGGCTGAGGCAGATCGACGCGGTATTCGCGCTCAAGCAGGAGGCGCTGCTGGCCAATCCGCTGCTCGATTTCGAGACGCTTCTGCTCGTTCGCCGGAGCGAGAAGAGTCCGCGTCTCGGCCTACCGCAGAACTGGCAGGGGAACTGCGTTCTGCCGCGCGACGGGTACGACAACGTCATCGCCACGCTGTCGCCGGTTCGACCGGACGGGAAGCTGAGCGATCTGTACAGGCCGGAGAAGCGGGTCTTCGTGGGGGATCTCGACCTGCACTTCGAGGCGGACAAGCTGCTCTTTTCCATGATCGGCAGCCACAATCGCTGGCAGATCTGGGAGATCGGCATCGACGGGGCCGGTTTGCGGCAGGTCACGCGGGGCGAGGAGGACGACGTCGACAACTACGACGCGTGCTATCTTCCGGACGGACGGATTCTGTTCGGCTCGACCGCCACGATGGTCGGGGTGCCTTGCGTTTACGGCAGCACGTACGTGGCCAACTTCTATCGTATGGATGCGGACGGGTCGAACGTGCGGCAGCTCTGCTTCGATCAGGACCACAACTGGTGTCCCGAGGTGTTGCCGAACGGGCGGGTGATGTATCTCCGGTGGGAGTACACGGACACGCCGCACTCGAACACGCGGATTCTGTTCCACATGAACCCGGACGGGACGAGCCAGATGGCGTTTTACGGGACGAACTCGTATTGGCCGAACGGCGTGTTCTTCGCGAGGCCGATCCCCGGGCATCCGACGAAGGCCGTCGGGATCGTGACGGGGCACCACGGGGTGCCTCGGATGGGCGAGCTGATCGTGTTCGACACGGCGAAGGGTCGCGAGGAGGTTCAGGGGGCGGTTCAGCGGATCCCGGAGCGGGGCAAGCCGGTTCGTCGCGTGGTGGCGGATCGGCTCGTGGACGACTCGTGGCCGAAGTTCCTGCATCCGTATCCGCTCAGCGAGAGGTACTTTCTCGTCTCGTGCAAGCCGACGCCGGACGCCTTGTGGGGGATCTATCTGGTCGACGTCTTCGACAACATGCTGTTGATCAAGGAGCAGCCGGGCGAGGTGCTCTTCGAGCCGGTACCGGCGCGGCGGAGGGCACGGCCGCCGGTGATTCCGGACAAGGTGGACCTGGCGAGGAAGGACGCGGTCGTCTACCTGAGTGACGTGTACGCGGGGGGCGGGCTTGACGGGATTCCGCGCGGGACGGTCAAGCAGCTCCGGCTCTTCACGTATACGTACGCCTATCGCAACATGGGGGGATTGCTCGGCGTGATCGGCATGGACGGGCCGTGGGACATCAAGCGCGTGCTCGGGACGGTTCCGGTGGAGGCGGACGGCTCGGCGAGCTTTCGCGTTCCGGCGAACACGCCGATTTCGGTTCAGCCGCTGGACGGGGAGGGCAAGGCGCTTCAGCTCATGCGGAGCTGGTTCACGGCGATGCCTGGCGAGGTGTTGTCGTGTGTGGGCTGTCACGAGCGGCAGAACACGGCTCCTCCGGTGAGGCAGACGCTGGCGATGGCCAAGGCGCCGGCGGAGATCGCGTCGTGGCACGGGCCGAGCCGTGGGTTTTCATTTCAGCGCGAGGTCCAGCCCGTTTTGGACAGGTATTGTGTGACGTGCCATGACGGCAAGGCCATGCCGGGCGGGAAGGCGAAGCCGGATTTGCGCGGCGCTGAGCGGATCAAGGATTGGAGAAGCGTCTGTCCGGGCAACGGCGGGGGGACGGGCAAGGCCGGTCAGTTTTCGGTCGCCTACGCGGAGCTGCACCGGTTCGTGCGTCGCCCGGGCATCGAGAGCGATTATCACCTTCTCTCGCCGATGGAGTATCACGCCGACGCCACTGAGCTGGTTCAGATGCTCGTGAAGGGTCACCATGGCGTTCGGCTTGACGGGGAGGGTTGGGACCGGCTGATCACGTGGATCGACCTGAACACGCCGTATCACGGGACGTGGAGCGAGATCGAGGATGGCAAGAAGGTTCGGGCGCTGGCTGATCGGTCGAGGGCGCTGCGAAGGCGATACGCGGGCGTTGACGTGGACTACGAGGCCATTCCCGAAACGCCGAAGTACGATGCGACACCGGTTGCGCCTGCGCCGGAGGCCGAGGATGCGGTTGCGGCCCCGCCGTGCCCGGGGTGGCCCTTCGACGGGGCGGAGGCCAAGCGGCGTCAGGGGGCAGCCGGTGCGGAGACGCGGCGGGCGGTCGATCTCGGCGGGGGGGTTACGATGGCGATGGCGCTGATCCCCGCGGGGTCGTTCGTGATGGGCGACGCGGCCGGGCACCGCGACGAGCGGCCACTAACGCGGGTCGACGTGGGCAGGCCCTTCTGGATGGGGACGATCGAGGTGACGAACGAGCAGTTCGCACGATTCGACTCGAAGCACGACAGCCGGATGGAGAGCAAGCGGTTCTACCAGTTCGGCGTTCACGGCCACCCGGTGAACGGTCCAAAGCAGCCGGTCGTGAGAGTTTCCTGGCTGGAGGCGGCGGCGTTCTGCGAGTGGCTGAGCAAGCAGACGGGGCAGCGATTCGGGCTGCCGACGGAGGCGCAGTGGGAGTATGCCTGCCGGGCGGGATCGGATGGGGCGTTCTCGTACGGCACCGTGGACAGCGACTTCTCGAAGCACGCGAACCTGAGCGATGCCAAGATCCATCTGCTGGCGGACAATCCGTACCTGCTAGCCGTGCCGCTCAAGAACCCGAGCAAGTATGACGACTGGGTTCCGCGGGACGGGCGGTTCGACGACGGGGCTTACGTCTCGCGGGATGCCGGCGGCTACCGGCCGAACGCGTGGGGCGTGTACGACATGCACGGGAACGTCGCCGAGTGGACTCGATCGGCGCACGCGGCGTATCCGTATCGCGAGGACGACGGTCGGAACGACGCGGCGGCGAGGGGTCGGCGGGTCGTTCGCGGGGGCTCTTGGTACGATCGGCCGAAGCGGGCGCGATCGGGCTTTCGGCTGGCCTATCAACCGTATCAGCGGGTCTTCAGCGTCGGGTTCCGCGTGGTTTGCGAGGCGGATCCGGCTCGGGTAGCGGCGAAGTAGGCGTGCGGCGATGCGAAGCTCGCTCGGCAGAAGCGGTTTGGGTCGCCGGTGAGCGGCTTACAACAATGAATAGACAGTGTGCTCCTCGAAAGCTCTCGATGGGTGGTTCACGGCTTCATGCATCGGAAGCACGAACTCCGGCCCGAATTCGGGTCCCCCACCGCTGAAGCGATGGGCCACCCATTCTTGGCGATCGGTCTGAATACTCCCGCAGGGAGCTTAGACGCTCTCTCAGATCGTGTCTCCGAGGGCGGACTTGCCGCCTTGTTCGCGACGACATAGAATCGCCGCCGATTACACATTCGAGTGTTGCTGAGACTCCTTATTCGACGAGGCGAGACGATGAAGATCCTGGTCGTTGGCGGCGGGGGCAGAGAGCACGCGATGGCGTGGAAGATCAAGCAGTCGCCGCGATGCTCGAAGCTCCTGTGCGCTCCGGGGAACGCGGGGACGGCGGAGGTGGGGGTGAACGTCGGCCTGGCGGCCGAGGACGTTCCGGGGCTGCTGAAGCTGGCCAAGGACCAGAAGATCGACCTGACGGTCATCGGCCCGGAGGCGCCGCTGTGCGAGGGGATCGTCGACGCGTTCGAGGCCGAGGGCTTGCGGGTCTTCGGGCCCAATCAGGCGGGCGCGCAGCTCGAGGGGGACAAGGCTCACGCCAAGGCGATGATGCGGGCGCACGCCATTCCGACGGCGGAGGCCCGAGTCTTCCAGGACTTCAAGAACGCGTACGACTACGTGGCCACTCGCGACGAGCCGATCGTGGTCAAGGCGGCGGGGCTTGCGGCCGGCAAGGGCGTGATCGTGTGCGACGACCCGCCGGACGCGCTGTTGGCGCTCGAGCGGATCATGAAGAAGCACGAGTTCGGTTCGGCGGGGGACACGGTGGTGGTGGAGGAGCGTTTGGAGGGCCAGGAGGTCTCGATTCTGGCCTTCGTGGACGGGCGGAACATCTACGTCATGGAGTCGAGCCAGGACCACAAGGCCATCGGCGCCGGCGACACGGGCCCCAACACGGGCGGCATGGGCGCGTACTGCCCGGCGCCGATCGTGACGGAGGAGCTGATGGCGCTGATCGAGCGCCAGGTGCTCGTACCGATCGTCGACGCGATGAATCGCCAAGGGACGCCCTACAAGGGCATCCTCTACGCGGGGCTGATGTTGACCCCGGCGGGGCCGAAGGTGCTCGAGTTCAACTGCCGCTTCGGCGACCCGGAGACGCAGCCCGTGCTCATGCGGCTTGACTGCGACCTCGTGGAGGTCATGGAGGCCGTCATCGACGGCAAGCTCGATCAGGTCACGCTGAAGTGGGATCCGCGTCCGGCGGTCTGCGTGGTCATGGCGTCGGGGGGCTATCCCGGTTCCTATGAGAAGGGCAAGGTGATCACGGGGTTGGAGGAGGCGGGCGCGTTGCCGGACGTGGTCGTCTTCCACGCGGGCACGAAGGCGCAGGACGGTCAGGTCGTCACGAGCGGCGGGCGGGTCCTCGGCGTGACCGCGCTGGGCTCGACGATCGCCTCGGCGAAGCAGCGCGCTTACGAGGCAGTGGATAAGATTCAGTATGAGGGCGCTTACTGTCGGCGCGACATCGCGGACAAGGCGATGAGGGGCGGGGCTTAGCAGGGCGCTATCGAGTTCGTGGCATGGGCGTCTCGGCCGTGATCGGTTGGCGCTATCGGAGCGGGGACCCATCGACGAGCGTGTCGTGGGTTGCGTCGGCGAACGGGTTTTGCTTCGTATTCGGGGGTTTGGGTCAACGCCGGATGCGGCCTCTGATACAGGACAGACCACGGGTCCGCGGAACGCCCTCTGATTCAAGACGATGCATCACGTCAGCCGGTGGCGTATCCAGGGGTAATGGTTTGCTGCTGCGGACCCATGCCACCCGCGGCGTTTGATGATCACCTGCCCACCCACGAATCAATCCTGGTGCATGAGACCCGATGCCCGGTCGGCACGCCGTCTACAGATCCAGTTCAACCTCAGCGCCTCCGTTGCGGCTGGAGCGCCAGGCAGCGTCGATGAAGGCCGTGATCTCGACCGTCTCGGCGAGCGGGACGGGTGGGGGGCCGCCCTGGAAGAAGGGGATGATCCGCTCGAGCAGTTTGGCGTAGAAGGGCACGTCGGTGTTGTAGGTGAACTGGTGGAACTTGCTGTCCGTTACGACGGTGGCGCCGAGGCTGCCATGCCCCTGGCGAATGCCCCGCATGGTGCCGATTCGCCCGTCGGTCCAGGAGCCGACGGCGAGGTCCGCTTCGGGCGTGCTGACGCATCGGAGGGACCGGCAGCCCGTTCCCATCAGTGTGTAGAGGATTTCCACGCCGTGGATGCCGTACCAGTAGAAGCCCGGGTTCGTGGGCTCCAGTGGGGCGTTGCTGAAGGCGTCGCAGCCGATGACCTTGCCGCGGTCGGGATCGTTGAGGCAGGCCTGGGTGTTGACGTCGAAGCGGAGGGATGACGAGCTGAAGCAGGGCGCGCCGGCCTCGGCGGCGAGGCGAGCGATGTCCTTGGCCTCGGTCAGGTCGGCCGTCAGCGGCTTGTCGATGAAGACGGGCTTGCCGGCGGCGATGACCGGTCGGACCTCGGGCAGATGACGCCGCCCGTCGTTGCTCTCCAGGAGCACGGCATCGCACCGGGCGACCAGGGCGTCGACCGAGTCGACCATGGAGACATGCCACTTCTCGCCGAGGTCCTTCTTATAGCCGTCGACACGGCTGGCGCTGGACTCGATGTCCGGACTGAACGAGGGATAGCAGGCGACGACCTTGCCGCCGGGGACGTGGTTCGGATCGTCCTTGTCGTTCAGCAGCTTCGTGAAGGCGACGCAGTGCGACGTGTCGCAGCCGATCATCCCGATCCTCAGCTCAACGCTCATGCGCTTCGTTCCTCAGACCGGTCCGGCTTTTTCCAGGACGACGGGGTTGGTCAGTTGGCCGATGCCGTCGATCTCGATGGTGACCTCGTCGCCGTCCTTCATGTAGACGGGGGGCTTGCGGGCGAAGCCCACGCCCGACGGGGTGCCGGAGAGGATGACGGTTCCCGGCAGGAGCGTGAACTGGTGCGACAGGTAGCTCACCAGTTGGCGGCAGTTGAAGATGAGGTCGTTCGTGTTGGAGTCCTGCAGGACCTGGCCGTTGAGGATCGTTCGGATCGGGCAGTTGTCGCCGTCGATCTCGTCGGGGGTGACGATGACGGGTCCGAGGGGGCAGAACGTGTCGAAGCTCTTGGCGCGCGCCCACTGGACGTCGTGTTTGATCTGGCAGTCACGGGCGGAGACGTCGTTGGCGCAGGTGTAGCCCAGGACGTAGTCGATCGCCTGGTCCTCGGAGACGCTTTTGGCCTCCTTGGCGATGACGATGGCGAGCTCGCACTCGTAGTCGACCTCGTCCGGCGCGGAGGTCGGCAGGATGATCGGCATGTTGACGGCGGTGACCGTCGTGGTGGCCTTGATGAAGATGACGGGCGCCGAGGGGAGGGGCATGTTGCTCTCCTCGGCGTGCTTGCGGTAGTTGAGCCCGATAGCGAAGACGTTGGGCGGGTCGACGGGCGCCAGGCGCTTGGCGACGACGGCCGTGTGCTGCGTGAGTGTCGGCGCGGTGAAGAGGTCGCCTTCGATGAGCGTGGCGGTGCGTTTGTCGACGGGTTGCCCGTATCGGATCTTGCCGTGGGAATCCAGAAATCGCATGATTTTCATGGGACTGCCTCGTTGCCGTTGGGCCAAAGGTTCTTACAATAGCTCGACACAAGGTATGAGCGAGGCATCCTTTTCGCCCGTGGCGAGTGGAATGTCAAGGGTTTCTTCACAGGGGAGTCAGCGATGATCAAGGTAGGCATCCTCGGATGCGGCTTCATGGGTCGGACGCACTACAACATCTACGCCAAGAACTCGAAGGCGAAGATCGTGGCCCTCATGGACCTGGACAAGGGACGGCGCCAGGGCAAGTGGGCGGACCAGATCGGGAACCTGCCGGCGGCGTGGCCCAAGCAGGTGCCGATGAAGGGGGTGGCGAGTTACGGGAGCGTGGACGACGCCATCGCCGATCCGAACGTCGATCTGATCGACATCACGCTGCCGACGTCGGTGCACGCGGACGTCGCGATCAAGGCGCTCCAGGCGGGCAAGCACGTCCTGAGCGAGAAGCCGATGGCCCTGACGCACAAGGACTGCCTTCGTATCGTCAAGGCGGCGGCCAAGTCGAAGGGCTATTACATGTGCGCCCAGTGCATCCGTTTCTGGCCGCAGTACGCCAAGATCAAGGAGCTGGTCGACTCGGGCAAGTACGGCAAGGCCAAGAGCGCGTGCCTGAAGCGTCTGGCGCCGACGCCGGGCTACAGCAAGGGCAACTGGCTTCTGGCGGCCGGTCTGAGCGGCGGGGCCGTTCTGGATCTGCACGTGCACGACATCGACTTCGCGAACTACCTGTTCGGCAAGCCGAAGCGCGTCGTGGCGAGCGGGACGAAGGGCGTCTCGGGCGGCATCGACCACATCGAGGCGTTGTACGACTACGGCAAGGATTTGCTGGTGATGGTCGAGGGCGGGTGGTCGTTCCCGCCGGAGTATCCGTTCCAGATGGTGGTGAACGTGCGTTGCGAGAAGGCGACGTTCGAGTACGTTCTTCGGGCGGGGGAGGGCGGAAGCGGTTTCGGCAACGAGGTGGTCGTCTATCCGCAGAAGGGCAAGCTCCGCAAGATCACGTGCAAGGCTTCCGACGGCTGGACCGAGGAGATCAACTACTTCCTCGACTGCATCGCCAAGAAGAGGAAACCGACGATCGTGACGGCCAAGACGTCGGCGGACTCGATCGCCGTGGCCGAGGCGGAGATCAAGAGCGTGGCGACGGGCAAGCCCGTCGCGGTGAAGTAGACCGGCGGCTGAGTGGTGAGAGTCCCTTTACGGGGCGGCATGGGCAGGCTTCGCGAATGCGTGGGTGAAGCCTGCCCGTGTGCGTTTACGAGACGATGCGGGTAGTGAGATGGTTGCTCGTCAGAACCAGCGTGTGAATCGGCCGGTGGCGGCAGTGCTGGGGTGCGTCTTCGCGTGGGCGGGCCATGCGGCGCAGGCCCAACCGACGAGCACCGCGGCGACGCGGGTCAGCGAATCGTCGCGCGTCGAGCGGGTCGAGCTTTCATCGGGTTTCTATCTGCTCCGTCGTCCGGAGGGGTACCGGCATGGCGACTGTCCGCCGCTAATCATCTGTCTGCACGAGACCGAGACGGGCGCGGCGGCGATTCTGGAGTTCTGGCGGCGTCTGAAGGCGCCGGTCGGCATGCTGATCGCCGCGCCGGAGCATCACATGCCCGGCTGGCGGGAGGAGGACATGCCGTGTCTGCGCGCCCTGTGCGGGCATCTCCGCGAGCACGTGACGTACGACCGTCAGCGCATCTTGCTGACGGGCTACTCGGCCGGCGGGGCGATGGCGATGCACCTTCTCTACGTCGAGGGGTTCCCGGCGACGGCGGTGGCGACGACGGCGAACTACGTTCCTCCGAGCGTGACGCGTGAGCTGGTGGCCGGTCGGCGCGACGTGCCGATTTTCTATGCCGTCGGGATGAAAGACATCAATCAGGACCGCATGCGGGCCAGCATCGAGCTGCTTGAGGCCAATAGCGCGTCGCTGACGCTGCTCCGCCCGGACATCGGGCATTGTCTCGACGCGGACGTCGGCCAGCGGGCGATGGATTGGTTCGTCGCGACGACGGCGAAGCAGACGCGAGATCGTCTGGATCGAGCGGGCGAGATGGGGCGCGCGGGGCGGCTCGCCGACGCCATGGAGATCGTGCAGGCGATCGCCGACCAGGGCGCATGGCACGGTCCGTCGGAGGCGGCTCGGGCGGGCGCGCTGCTGCGGGAGCTGGAGGTTTCGGGCGCGGAAAGGCTTGCCCGGTCGGAGCATCTAATCCGCGAGGGTCGGGGCCCGGCCGCGGTGGAGATCTTGCGCTCGGTCGAGGCGGATTACGGTTCGTCGCGTCTGGGCCGGGAGGCGAGGAAGCGGCTGGGTGATCTTCGGCAGGATCCCGGCATCCGCGCGGCGGAGGACCTTCGTCGGGCCGAAGAGCGCGAAGAGGCCGCCAGGGGGATGCTCGTAAAGGCGCAGCGATTCGCGGTGAATCGGCGATTCGAGCAGGCCAAGCGGCAATGCGAGACGCTGATCAAGATGTATCCGGACTCGACCGCGGCCGGGCGAGCGCGTACACTGCTGGAGCAGCTCAGGCAAGCGAGCAGGTAGACTCGAGGGGCCGGACCACATGAACAGGGAGCGGACCACGCTACAGATCGAGACGTTCGTCGAGGCGATGTTCGGCGAGAACTCCTTTGTTATCTCGGCGAGGGACGGCGGGTCGTGCTGGATCATCGATCCGAGCTTTCCGCCGCAGTGTCAGGAAGCGACGGCGTACATCGCCGAGCGCGGGCTGGCGCTAGCGGCGATCGTCTTGACGCACGGGCACGCCGACCACATCGCGGGGATCGAGCACGTCCTTCACGATTGGCCGGAGGCGCCTATCTGGATCGGCGCCGAGGACGACATCATGCTGACGGACGCTCGGGCGAACTTGTCGGCTCCGTTCGGGATCAGCCTGGTCATGCCGAAGTCGGCCGAGGCGCACCTCGATCCGGGCCAGACGCTCGAACTGGACGGGACGCGTTGGCAGGTGCTCGATACGTCGGGGCACTCGCCGGGCGGTCGCAGCCTCTACTGTGCCGAGGCGGGTGTGGTCTTCGTGGGCGACGCGCTGTTCGCCGGCAGTATCGGGCGGGTCGATCTTCCCGGGAGCGACGGCGACCAGCTTCTCGGGAACATCAGGCGCAATCTGTATACGCTGCCCGACGAGACGGTCGTTTACACCGGGCACGGACCGACGACGACGATCGGTGTCGAGAAGACGAGTAACCCGTTCGTTCGTGCATGAGCCCCTCTCGGTCCGTTGCGGCACTTGTCTGGAAGTCATAGGTTTGGCGCCATGGACATACACAACATTGGCCGGCGGATCTGCGACGAGGTGTCGGGTGTTCTCGCGGCGGTGGACGAGGCTTCCGTCGATCAGTTGACCGATCGCGTCGTCGCGGCGCGTCGGTTGTTTCTCGCCGGGGCGGGTCGAAGCGGGTGGGTGGCACGATGTCTGGCGATGCGTCTGATGCACCTCGGGCGGGACGTTCACGTCGTGGGGGATTCGACGACCCCGGGGATCGAGTCGGGCGACCTGTTGCTTGTTTGCAGCGGTTCGGGCGAGACACCGGCCCTGCTAGGGTTCATCCGTGCCGCTTGTGAGGCGGGCGCGGGCATCGCGCTGATCACGGCGTGTCCTGATTCGACGGCCGCGGGGCTGGCGGACGTTACGGTGCATCTGCCGGCGCCGACGCCGAAGGCTCGGGTTGGGAGCGCGTCGGAGAGCATCCAGCCCATGGGGTCGTTGTTCGAGCAGTCGTTGCTGCTCTTCGGGGACGCGGTCGTGCTGCTGCTGTCGGCCGCGCTCGAGCAGGACCATGAGCAGATGTGGCGCCGGCATACGAACCTCGAGTAGCCGGGGCGCTCGATCCCTCGTTCCGTTTCTCGTTGTGCGATACTTGGGCTGATCCTCCATGTAGGCCCGCCATCGAGCCCACAAGCCGGCGCGACTACTCGTCTTCCTCATCCGGACCGAACTCGCCGCGTTCGCACGCGACGACGAAGGCCTCGGCGGTGCTCTTGAGCATATCCCAGTGGCTTCGGATGCGGTCGGCCTCATCGGGGCTGATGCGTTCGTCGTCGGCCATCGACTGGCTGACCTGGCCCAGCAGCTCGCTGAACTTTCCGACGAGGCGCTGTGTGGCCTGGAGGACCTCGGCGTCGAGGGCGTAGACGTTGACGTGTGGGTTTCGGACGAAGAAGCCGTCGGCTTCGTGACAGAGCCAACTGACGAGGCCGGTATGCTTGGTGAGGCTGACGATGCAGGCGAGCCGGTCGAGGGGGTTTCGTGCTCCGCTGGCGTCGGCGTCCTCGTCGGCTGCCGGCTGGCACCACTTGTACACGAGCGCCGGCGAGACTCTCAGGGCGTTGGCCAGCACCTTGACGCCGACCTGGTCGGCCGCTTCGCGCAGGACCTCGTAGGATTGCATGGTCGTCTCCCGGCAGTTGTCTCGTTGTCCGCCGCATGGTACAGACGCAGTCCGGCGGGACATGCGTGCCGATTATAGCGATCCCCTCGGGCGCGGGTAAGCATTGCCAGGAACGACACGTTGCAGACGCTGACGACCATTCGATCGCTACTGGCCGAGGCGGGGCTGCGGCCCAACAAGAAGCTGGGTCAGCACTTCCTCATCGACGGGAACCTGATGCGGAAGTTCGTCGGCTCGGCGGGGATCGGCTCGCGGGACACGGTGCTCGAGGTGGGGTGCGGGACGGGCTCGCTGACGCAGGATCTGGCGGAGCTGGCCGGGGGGGTCGTGGCGGTCGAGGCGGATCGCGGCGTGGGGGGGATCGCCGCGGAGCAGCTCGTGGCGCTCGAGAACGTCGTGCTGATACGGGAGGACGTTCTGGAGAGCAAGACGCGGATCGCGCCGGCGGTGCTGGAGGCGGTGGTCGAGGCTCGGGGGCGTCTGGGCGGGCGGTTTCTGCTGGTGGCGAACCTGCCGTATCAGATCGCCTCTCCGCTGATCGTCGATTTGCTGGTGGGCGAGATCGTGCCGGAGCGGATGTGCGTGACCGTGCAGAAGGAGGTTGGCGACCGTTTGTCGGCCGATCCGGGTGGGGGGCAGTACGGTCCGCTGAGCGTGATCGTTCAGGCGCTGGCGGAGGTTCGTCGGATCGCGGTCGTTGGGCCCCAGGCGTTCTGGCCGAGACCGGCGGTCGAGTCGAGCATGCTGCTCATCGAGGCGTCCCCGGACCTGCGCGAGGCGGTGGGAGACGTTCGGCACTTCGCCGAGGTGGTCAAGACGTGCTTTTTGCATCGGCGCAAGACGCTCTCGCACAATCTGACGGTCGAATACGGGGCGGCGACCGCGCAGGCGGCCCTGGCGAAGATGGGGGTGGACCCGAAGGCCCGGCCCGAGGCGCTGGGGCCGGGGCAGTGGGTGGCGTTGGCCAAGGCGGTGTGACGCCGGTGGCCGACCTTCGAGCCCCGCGCCTCTGATCCGAAGATCGCGCCTGTTGCGTTGGCGGAGCGCCGTTTCCGGGCTCGTTCCATCGGTCGCCGTGGGCCTAGAGATCGAGCGCGGGGTCGGTGATGCAGGAGTCGGCGACCTCGACGCCGGCGGGGGTGAGACGGACCCATCGGCGTTTCCAGGGGACCTTGGACGCGTTGGGATCGTCCGGGTGCGCGCGGGGTTGGACGTAGCCCTTCTCGCAGAGGTAGATGAGGTCGGCTCGGAAGTCGTCCCACTCCCGGCCGACGACGATGGTGCCGACGGCACGGCTCAAGACCTCGACCGGCAGGGCGGACGGGTAGATGCTCTTGAGCGTTACCAGGATTTCGCGACGGGCTAGCTTGATCACGTGTGAGGCGGGCACATCGGGCATGGGTGGCTCCTTGCAGGGCATCGGGAATCCTTCGGTCTCTGTTGGGTATATGGGGATCGGGGTATTTGGGGGGCGGCGCCGATAGCGATCACCCGGCGGCGCGGGCGCCGGCGCTCGGGTTGGGGTCGTGGTGCGTCGGGCGGAATTGCGCGGGGTTGGGTGGTCGTCCTTGACCGCGCCTATGCGACCGGATACCTTTTGCGTAGGATCGTCCCGGTCCGCATGGGTGGGGGCGGTGTCGGCGCGGGAAGAATCCCGCGGCTCGGGGGTGTAGCTCAGTTGGTAGAGCAACGGCCTTTTAAGCCGTAGGTCCTGGGTTCGAGCCCCAGCGCCCTCAGTACTTCAGGACGGGTCAGGCGTTCACTTCTCTTGTCTGCACTGGACATTACGGCCGCTGGGTCGTCGGTGCGAGTTGCGGACTGATTGATGATGGCACTTTGCCTCCGGTCGCCGATGGCCTTGACTGTGGATGGGCGAGTCTGGCTGTGTCAGCCGTCGGCGGAACAGGTTGCGAATCGTTCGGGAGGGGTGATGCCGGGAGGCGGGCGTGAGCGGGAGGAGTCGTGAGCCGGAGCGTTTGCGTGAGGGGAAGGCCTTTCACAAGAAGGTTCAGGCCGATTGGGTGGCCGAGGCCGAGGGGGACGTGCGGACCGAGATGACGGTTAGGAAGGAGGGGGGTCGAGGGGGGCGGCTTGATGTCTTCGTTTCGCAGGAGGGCAGTGAGGTCCGTGGGATCGTCGAGATCAAGCACTCCGACTGGGACAAGATGACGCCACAGGCGGTGCGCCGCAACGTTAGGCGTCAGGCTCGCCAGATTTGGAGGTACGTCGAGTCGCAGTCAACGCTCGACGGGATCTGTCCCGGGATTATCTTTCCGAAGCGGCCGAGCGATCGGGAGCGCCTCGAGCTCATCGAGGAGCTGTTCGGGGAGGAGGCCATCTCCGTGGTTTGGGAAGACGAGTCCGCGGCGGAGGTGAAGGCGAGGTCGAAGGCCGCGCGAGATGGTGTTCGGGCCTAAGGAACGATTCCCGTGCACACTTCGCCACACGCGTCTGCAGCATATTTCAGGTTACTCGAGTGATCACGCCTGCATACTGGCTGACCTAGCATTTTGCGCTAAGGGATCTCTCGTGGCCCTGCATCGACGGTCGATGGACTTGCCTAGCTTCACATGGAAGGTCATTTTCCATTGGCTTTTGCGCACGCGCACCAGGGGACATGGACTATACAGCAGGCCGGCCCCGCTAGCGATTGCTAACTGCTTCACTTCGGTATAGGTTCCTATTGTTGTTGAAAATGTGTTTCATATCCACAGCGGCGTAGGCCCCCAACAGGTGGCGCAGTTGAGATCTGCAAGAGGAGCAGCCTTTGCCGGCTGGCACCGTGAGTGGGCCAGACGGACGCCGCTCGATTCACTGGCCATGATCCCCTTCGTGGGAGGAGTATTATCATGCCCGACCTGGCATTCGTTGAGGCGACCCCTCGTTCCCGGTACGTCTGCCTGGGGCTCATAGCGAGCATCGTGACGCCTCTAGGCTTCTGCGGGTGTGGAGGTCCAACCGTTGTGGGGACGGTCCGCGCACAACCGGACGCCAAGTGGTCTCATGTCAGGGACTGCCTTAACGAGTTCGAGTATGATTTCAGATGCATAGTCGACAAGGCGGCCCAGGACATAGAGGCCCAGGACTTGGAGGACTGGGTGAAGGAGTCCGCCCGTCGGAAGCGAGTCTTACTTTGGAAACGATACATGTATCCGCTGATTCGAAGTGCTGCCACGGAGAAGCATCCCGACCAAGCTTTGGTGCACTGCTGGGCGCAGTCCCTGCGGATGCAGCATTATCTCGATCGGAGTGCTCTGAAGGAAGCCCAAGCTACTGTAGACCATCCGTCAAGGGAACCGACGTCTCAGGAGGGGAGGGGCGGAGAGCGATTTAGGAAAGCCGAGGATGCTGACTCCGCGGGACCCGTATTCGGCCATACGGCTTTCGAAGATAGACAGGATGTGGCTGTGAAGGCAGCCGGAAGGATCGTGCAGAAGATAGAGGCGATTGCCAGACAGGTGTTGAGAGATGAAGGGGGAAGCTCTGGAACGACGAAACCCGGGACACCGGAGGGCGTTCAAACGGCCGGCGAGGGAACGGGAGACAAGACGGGAACGAAGAAGGGGGACTCCGGGGAGACCGATTTCGCGAAGGCGCGGAAGCTCATCGTTGAGTGGGCTCTGAGAAACCCGATAAGAGGGGAGTTTGACAGGACGCTCTGCACCCGACCTCCCAAGGGCAACGACGCGAAGCCGCTTACCGTGACAGAGTGGCTCGGCCTTCCGGAAGCGACCGACGACTTCGTGGAGAAGGCGAGCATGGTCATCGAATCTGTCCCGACCGAGATGGAGCTGCAGCTAATCGATCTGAAGAAGCGGGTGCTGTCCGGGTCTGATGAGGGCACAACGGGAAGGTTGGCGCGTGGGGCGTCGGGCTTGAAGTCCCGGGACACTCGGCTTATCCCCGCAACGGAAGAGATTCAGGCGGTGGCGGTAGCTACGTCCCAGGCCGCAAAGGCTGTTTCGGAGGCGGCGAAGTCATTCAAGGAGTTGGTGAGCACCTGGCAGTCTACAGGTGGAAGCGCAGGACTTGAAGGTGCTGATGACTCTGGCCTACTCCCCGTTCTCCGGGCCACTGAAACGATGGCGAAGAGCGTACACGAGGCGGCGGATGCCGTCGGCGGCTTGACGGTGCCAAAGACTGCCGCGCTGTTCACCGCGATCGCGCTTCCCGTCGGCATCGTCTGGACACTCGCGGTGATAGCATGCAGAAAGACCAGGGATTGGAGGGTCCAAAGGGCCGAGACACAGCGGGAACGAAGCGCACGGATTCGTGAGCATCGCCCGCTTCCAGTCGTCCATACGGCATCGCATCTGAAGGACCCTGTGTTGCACCACGTCAGGAAGAGACACTGACGATACGGAGTAGTAGCTAGACCGCCAGATTACCTCTCCGATCAGATCCTTTCGCTCGAACAGGAGGGGCAGACGCAAACACCCGTCGATCCCGGTGAGAGGGATGGGGCAGATGAGGAGAGCGTACAAGGCATTGGCTCCCTTGGAGCCCATGTCGAAGACGGTGTCGGGGAAGTAGGTATGGAGGCCCGGTCTGTGGCGGGGGACGTCTGGGCTTGGCGAAGCGACGAGGTGTGCGTGGTGGTGGGTCGGTCTGTCCTTCAGGGAATCGTCGTTAGGTGGGGTTCGTCGCGTCCGGGGGAAAGGTCTTCTGTCAAAGTGGCGTGTTTGCGGTGTCCTCATGTCTCTTACTCTGGAGGGGCGCAATGAACTAAATGCGCTCTGACCCCAAGACTCGGGGGAAAGGTCTCCTGTCAAAGTGGCGTGTTTGCGGTATCCTCATGTCTGTTGCTCTGGAGGGGCGCAATGAACTAAATGCGCTCTGACCCCAGAACTGGTGGGTGCTTGCGGGGAGCTACGTCGGATGAAGATGGGCGGTCGTACTTGCGTGTACGAGTGGGTGGCGGTGCTGGTGGTTTGCGCCGCGGCGGGCTCGGGATGCGGGCGGAGATCGGGGGATGGGTCGTCCGACGGGACGGGGGCGGAATCGACCTCGACTGATCGGGCGTATGCCGGGTCGGTGAGCTGCCGCGAGTGTCATGAGCGGTTCTATACGCTTTGGGCGCCGTCGCACCATGGGTTGGCGATGCAGCCGTACAGGGCGGCGCTTGCCCGCGCGGAGCTGACGCCGCAGACGGATGCGATCAAGATCGGGCGGCTCGCGTATCGGGCGGAGACGGCGGGGGACGCGGGGTTGGTTCGCGAGACGGGGCCGGAGGGCGAGAAGACGTACCCCATCGTCCACGTGCTGGGCGGCAAGAACGTCTACTACTTTCTGACGCCTTTGGATAAGGGGCGGCTGCAGACGCTGCCCGTGGCGTACGACGTGAACCGCAAGGCGTGGTACGACACGGCGGCCAGCGGGGTGCGGCACTTTCCCGATCGTCGGGACGAGGCGATTGACTGGCGGGATCGGCCTTACACGTTCAACTCGTCGTGCTATAGCTGTCACGTGAGTCAGCTTTCGACGAACTACGACGAGAAGACGGACACGTATCACACCATTTGGGCGGAGCCCGGCATCAACTGCGAGACGTGCCACGGCCCGGGCGACGAGCACGTGCGCGTGTGCAAGGAGGCCGAGGGCGGGCCGGCGCCGAGGGAGCTGAAGATCATCAGCACGAAGCGGTTCACGGTGGAGCAAACGAACGCGATGTGCGCGCCGTGCCACGCGAAGATGGCCTCTCTGACGACGACGTTCGTGCCGGGCGAGCGCTACTTCGACCACTACGACCTGACGACGCTCGAGCACATCGACTTCTATCCGGACGGGCGCGACCTGGGCGAGAACTACACCTTTACGCTGTGGCGGATGAGTCCGTGCGTGAAGTCGGGCAAGCTTGACTGCGTGCACTGTCACACGTCGAGCGGGCGGTATCGGTTCGCGGGCCAGAAGACCAACGAGGCCTGTATGCCATGTCACGAGGGGCACGTCAAGAATCCGACGGGGCATTCGCATCACAAGGCTGAGAGTGAGGGCAGCCAGTGCGTGGCGTGCCACATGCCGATGACGGAGTTCGCGAGGATGCGTCGGAGCGACCACTCGATGCGGTCTCCGGCGCCGACGGCGACGATCCGATACAAGTCGCCCAACGCGTGCAACATCTGCCACAAGGACAAGGACGCGGCGTGGTCGGACGAGTGGGCGCGCAAGTGGTATCCGCGCGACTATCAAGGGCCGATGCTGCACCAGGCCGATCTGATCGCCGCGGCGCGGAGGCACGAATGGGCGCGCTTGCCGGAGATGTTGGAGGCGGTGACGGCGAAGGATCGCGACGAGATCGTGGCGAATTCGCTGGTGCGTCTGCTTCGGTTCTGTGATGACAATCGAAAATGGCCGGTCCTCATGGCGGCGTTGAAGGACGTTTCGCCGCTGGTGCGGGCGAGCGCGGCCGAGGCGCTAAGTGATCGGACGACGCCGGAGGTGGTGGCGGCGCTGCTGGGTGCGACGCGGGACGATTACCGTCTCGTTCGGATCCGCGCGGCGGCGGCGCTGTCGGCGGTGCCTCCGGGGCAGTTAGACTCGGCGCGTCGCAAGGATCTGGATCGGGCAGTCGCGGAGTTTCAGGCATCGATGAAGGCGAGGCCCGACGACGCGGCCGGTCACTACAACCTGGGCAACTTCCACATGAATCGCCGTGAGACGCAGCGGGCGATCGAGGAGTTCGAGCGGTCGGCCGAGCTGGATCCGCAGCAGGTTCCGCCGTTGGTCAACGCGTCGATCGCGTACAACCTTCTGGGCAAGAACGACCGGGCCGAGGCGAGCCTTCGGAGGGCGCTCAAGCTCGACCCTTGCAGCGTCGCGGCGAACCTGAACCTCGGGCTGCTGCTGGGTGAGATGGGGCGGTTGGGCGAGTCGGAGGGGGCCTTTCGGGCAGCGCTGAAGACGGACCCGAACAACGCCGTGGCGGCGTATAACCTCGGGGTGATCGTGGCGAAGGACCGGCTCGACGAGGGGATCGAGTGGTGTCGGAAGGCCTTGAAACTGAGGCCGGACGATCCGAGGTATGCGTTCACGGTGGCGTTCTATCAGCGTCAGAAGGGGGACGTCGACGCGGCCGTGGCGACGTTGCGCCGGGCGATCGCGCGTCAGCCGGCCAGCGCGGACGTGTACATGCTGCTGGGCGAGATTCATGAGCAGCAGGGCAAGCGCGAGGAGGCCGTCGCCGTCTATCGCCGGGCGATGGAGAACGTGAGGCTGGGGCAGCGCGAGCATCAAGCCTTCGCCGCGAAGATACAGGCTCTCTCGGAGCCCTGATGCGAAGGGCGAACGCGTTTTAAGGACTCACGCGGATCATCATGTCTTCGTTGTTCTCGGTGGCTCTTAGCTCCAGGGCGGTTCGGATCTCTTCCCAGGCTTGCGGTTGGGGCGCCTGCTTCTGGCGGAAGGTCTTGAGATAGGGCATGAACTCGGCGGCCTGGCGGTAGATGGCCAGCAGGTCGGCGACGATGGCGGGGTTGTAGACGAGCTCGATGTGGGTCGAGCGAATCCGCAGGTCGTCGTATTCGCCGGCCAGCGCGTATTCGGCCAGGAGGTGGAGCCGGCGGCGTTTGGGATCGTCGGCGCCTTGGGTCAGGGCGTTCAGCTTCCTTCGCCAGCTCAGCAGGGCGGTTCGCTCGTTGCGGTTGGCGGGGAGGGTCACTTCGTTGTCCAGCAGTGCGGCGCCGGTTGGGGGGAGGATGTCGTTCAGGTTGTAGTATCTCGCCCGAAGCCGGACGCGCTCAGGCGAGGCGCCTTCGGGCGGGTGGTGCTCCAGGGCCAGTACGAGAAAGCTCTTGGGGTACTCCTGGATCGACAGGTTGATGAACTCGGCGAAGGGGTGGAGGATCCGCTTGGGCTCCGGGTTGGCGTACGTGAAGGCCTCGGCGGCCTCGGCGGCTTTCTCGCGCTCGCGCAGGGCTTCGTACTTTCTTCGCACACGATCGTTGGCTCGCGAGAGGGCGTCGCGGATCGCGGGGTCGTTTTCCGACCACATGATCTTCGGGCTGCCCGAGTGGACGTGCCCGCAGAGGTAGGCGACGACTTTTGAGTGTCTACCCAGGAGATCGGCGGCGTCGAGGAACGTGTCATCGCGCGAGGCCCGGTATCGCCCGATCTTGAGGATGGGGGTCTTCTCGCCCTCGGGGGCGGGGAACCGGTTGACGAGGATCTCGGCCAGGTGGTTGTGTCCGAAGACGAGGATGGCCTTGATCTGGTCGTCGGCTTGGGCCTCGTCGAGGGTTGCGTCGAGCCATTCGAACTGCTCGTGGGAGATGGAGGGGAAGAGGGCGGCCTTCTCGCTGATCCGCTGGAGGAGGTTCGTCTCCTGCGTGTTCAAGACGATCATGCGGACCTTGCCGACGCCGGGCCAGGGGCGGTCCTCGGCGAAGTAGCCGCCGAGACTGAGGCGCAGCGCGTCCTGGGGTATCCCGAGATCGTTTCGTCCGGTCCACGTCTGCCTGACCAGCTCGTTGAGCTTCGGTAGCCATCCGTCGACGATTTCGGTCGGCACGTCGGTCTCGTTCCAGTGGAGGGCGACGAACCGCCGGGTGAAGACGCCCATGATGAATCGGTCATGGTTGCCGAGCATGTTCATGTAGGCGGGCGGTGCGGGCAGGCGCTCGAGGCTGGGCAATCGGAAGTCGGCGTCGAGCCACGAGTCCTCGGGGGCGGGCTCGCCGGTGAGGAAGGTCGTCATGAAGTAGTTGTACGCTCGCAACTCGCTTCGCATTCCGAGGTGGACGTTGTCGCCGCCGTTGACGACGGCGTCGAAGTAGCCGGCCTCGGCGCCCTTTCGGATGGCGGTCAGGACGTGCGCGAAGTAGAAGACGTCGGCATGGTCGCCGTAGTAGCTGCCCTCGACGGTGTCGGTGTAGCCCTTGGCGAGTCTCCTCAGGAGGGGGCTCAGCCCGACGGTTCGGTCACGGATCTGGACGTCCGTGATGTGAACGAAGCGGTACTCCTTGGGCTTCGGCGTCATCTGCTCGGCGTAGAAGCGGAGCTGTGAGCGGTGATTTCCGATGAGGGGGGCGGGGTCGAAGTCGTCACGAGTGAGCGTATAGGGCACCTCGTCGGGATAGGTGTATGGGGGCAGGGGCGCCGGTTCGACGAGCATGTGGACGACGCCGGCCTTGTGGACGTAGTGGGGGATCCAGTTCTCGTCGTGCCAGGGCCCGAGGTAGTTGTAGGCCTTGTGACTGCAGCCGAAGCACGACAGGGACGTCGCAAGGACGGCGGCCAGGAGTCTCGTACGGCGCATCGCGGGGCTCCTTCGTGAGACGGGCGCCATTTTCGGGCGGGCGTTTCCGTGCACCGCGGGCATCTTGTCTGCTTCCGGTGCAGGCTGGAGGCCCGCGGTACAGCTCGTCGCCGACAAACGGTATCCCATGACCGCCGCGAATGCCAGGGGTAACGCGCGGGGAGACGGCCGGTCGCGCACCTGGTAGCGGATCTCCGTGGCGGGACCTTGATCAAACGGGGGGCGGAGGCGACGATTTCGGCGGGTAAGCTCTGTAACGGACGTTCGGAGGATGATCGGAATGGATGCGCATCAGGTAACTCGTCGGGGTTTCGTGGGGACGGCGCTGGGGGCGGGGTTGGTCGCGGCGGCGGGGCAGTCGGCGGGGCGAGCGGCCGAGGGCGGCGCGAAGCCCATGCGGTTGGGTGGGCCGTCGTTCGCCAAGACGAAGGATCCGGAGGAGCTCGCGCTGGCCCACCGCAAGCTCGGATACCGGGCGGCCTACTGCCCCAACGTCGGGCTGGACGATGCGGCGCGGATTCGCGATCTCTCCGACGCGTTCGCCAAGCACGATGTCGTCATCGCGGAGGTCGGCCGGTGGTGCAACCTGCTCGACGCGGACGCGGCCAAGCGGAAGGAGAACCTGCGGAAGGTCACCGACGGGCTGGCCCTGGCCGATGCGATCGGGGCGCGGTGCTGCGTGGACATCGCCGGCTCTTACAACGAGAAGGTCTGGTACGGCCCGGACCCCAAGAACGTGTCCAAGGCGTTCTTCGACGCGACCGTCGAGAACGCCCGGAAGATCATCGACGCGGTCAAGCCACGGCGGGCCAAGCTCTGTCTGGAGATGATGGGCTGGGCGCTGCCGGACAGCGCGGATTCGTACCTCGAGCTGATCAAGGCGGTGGATCGGCCCGGCTTCGGCGCGCACCTGGACGTCTGCAACCTGATCAACTCGCCGCGCCGGTTCTACGACAGCGCGGGGGTGATCAACGAGTGCTTCGACAAGCTGGGGCGATGGATCACGAGCTGCCACGCCAAGGACCTGAAGTGGAACGTGGAGATGAACGTTCACTTCGTCGAGGTGACCGTCGGGACCGGATCGGTCGATGAGGGGACGCTGCTTCGGAGGCTCAGCACGTTGGGGCACGACGCCCCGCTCATGCTGGAGCATTGCCCGAACGCCGAGGAGTACGACAAGGGGCGGCGTTATCTGCTGGACTTGGCGGGGAAGCTCGGGCTGAGCTTTGGCTAAGCTGCCTGCAAGAATGTTTGGACAGCCAGCGAACCTTGGGTGGCGCACCTCTTGAGAGGTGGCCGACACGAATTCGATCGGAGATTCGCGTCCCCCACGGCTAAAGCCATGGGCCACTCACATAGAGGTTCCTTCTGACGCACTGTTCAATCTTTCATGAAAGCAGCTTAGCATCAGGGAGGACGTTCATGATTGCGGAAAGACGTTCGGCGGGAAGGTTCGTGTTGTGCGTGTGCGCCATCATGACGATTGCTTGTCTGACGGCTCGCGCTTTCGGTCAGACCCGGCCTGCCGTTGCCTCGGACGACGCGATCGCCAGGGCGATGGGTCAGCCGTTCTACTCGGGGGCGATTCTGCCGACGCCCAGGCGGGTGACGTATTCCGACGAGGCGCTCGTGCTGCTGGACGGGCCGAAGCGGGTCGACTTCTGCGAGCCGATGGTCGAGTACTTCGGGCCGGCGCGAGATCTGTTGATTCGGCTGCTGAACGGGCGGCTCGATGCGTACAGGAAGCAGTTTGGCGGCGAGTGGCGACCGCCGGACAAGAGCCAGCGGCTTGCGATCCTGGTGACGCTGGCCGGCGACGAGAACGCCCAGTATCTGCTCGACGCGTACAAGCTTGGCGACAAGGCCAAGTCGCTCGAACCGCAGGGGTATCTGCTCGAGGTCGGCAGCCGGGGCGTCCTCTGCGCGGGCAAGGACAACCAGGGGCTCGTCAATGCCCTGGCGTCGCTCCTGCAGCTCGTGCACGTCAAGGACGGTCGGTTGTGCGTTCGCCGGGCGAGCATCGTCGACTCGCCGACGTTCACCACGCGCTACACGGGCGAGTACGGCTTCGCGGGCGAGGAGTTCCTCGACTGGATGGCCTTGTACAAGGTCAACGGCTTTGCGACCTGCTACCCGGCGACGAAGTGGCAGGGGCTTACCGACGCGCACCGGCAGGGCATGAAGACCGTCGGGGATTACGCGGGAAAGTACGGCACGCTGGACTACATGGTGCAGTTTCACGTCGGCGGTCGAAGGAACCGCCCCGTCGATTGCGGCAGCGACAAGGACGTCGCGACGTTTCTGGCGACGCTCGCCGAGACGATTCGGCTGTCGCGCCCACGGCATATCATGCTGTGCTACGACGACGTGCTGGAGAAGCTCCAGCCGGAGGAGCGGGGCAAGTTCGAGCGTCCCGCGCAGGCGCACGGATCGCTCGTCGATCGGGTCTACAAGCACGTCCAGAAGCTTCAGCCGGGCACGATCGTGAGCTTCTGCCCGCCGTACTACCAGGGCTTTCAGCACCGCAAGTGGCGCTCGGGGGAGGAGCTCCGCGAGAAGGGGCTGACGTATCTGAAGGACACGCGGACCTGGAACCCCAACGTTCGCCTCGTCTGGACGGGGCCGGTGACCGAGAGCAAGGTCATCACGATGGACGACATCGACAAGTACCGCGAGGCGATCGGCAAGGACCGCCCGCTGTTCTACTGGGACAACACGTGGCACTATCACCAGCCGCTGCGGAACTTTCACTCGCGGTATCCGAAGGATTTCGTCCTGCAGTGCGCGGATCGGACGGGCTACATCAACTTGAACGGCACGCAGCCGATCGGTCGGTTCTTCGCCGCCACGGCGAGCGACTACTACTGGAACCCGGAGGCGTTCGACAGTAAGCGGGCGCGGAAGGAGGCGGTCGCTCAGTTTATGGGACCTCCGGCCGTTCCGGTCGCGGAGCGCTTTTACGAGTTCCGGGGGGATGGGTACATGGTCTACTTCTCGCGGATGGCCGATCTGTCGAAGTTCGAGGGGATTGTCCGGGCGCTGGGGGCGGTTTCGTGGGACGCCGCTCTGACGGCGGTCTGCCGGGCGGGGTATGAGCAGGTGGCCAAGGTTCAGAAGAAGCGGTAGGGGGATAGGGCATAGGGCATAGGGTCTAGGGGTTTAGGGTCTCAATGGCCGTGCGAGATCATGCGGCGGGCATGGGGCGGGCTTGCGGCACATGTAGCATGGGCATCTTGCCCATGAACCATCCCGGGCGACACGCGCGGGCGACCCTGTAACGCAGGCTTCCAGCCTGCCCGGGAAGCAGGCAAGATGCCTGCGTTCCACGGGAGTGCCCGACCGAATCCGGCACCATCCCCTGGCCCCGGATCCTCTTCCGTAACCCCCTTGCATCCTCGGACGCTTCCGCTATACTTAACGGTCTGTCAACTGGTTGAAGGCTCAGGTAGTGAGGCTGGCGATGAGCAGAGAGTGTTATTTTCTCGGTAAGAAGACGCGCGCGGGCGGCAGCATTTCGCGACGCGGCAAGGCCAAGTATCTTGGCGGCGTCGGGCGCAAGACGACGGGACGGAGCAAGCGTAAGTTCAAGGCCAACATCCAGAAGGTCCGGGCGGTGGTTGACGGCAGGGTCTGCCGTCTCCGCGTTTCGGCCAAGGCGATCCGGATGGGTCTCGTGACGAAGCCCGCCAAGCGGACTTGGAAGGCCGAGCAGGCTGAGGCTGCCAAGGCGTAGTCCGTTCGCGGGAGTGGCGTTGGTCCTTACCCTTGAGCGGGCCCTTGTGCGGGCAGGTGCTTGCGGCAGTCAGCGGAGGAAAGAAACGAGGCGGTGCGTGGTTCTCCACGCACCGCCTCTTGTGTTTACGACTTGTGTCTTCTGCGGCGAACCACAGCGGGCAGCGGGACGGCGATTTCGGGCTACCAGCGGATTTGGACCTGGTTAGGCGTCGCCTCGATGCCTCGCTGGATGAAGACCATTCCCATCATGAACTCCATAAGGGCGTTGAACTCGCTAGCATTGTCGGTTCCACGGCTCATTCCCCGCCACGGTCCCCGACGGGGATGCCCCGGCACCTCAATCGCAGGCCACGGGTCACGGAAGAGGTCCGCGTGGCCGTCGTAGAAGCCCGTGCCCGCCCGTTTCCAGACGAAGGGTGGGAGCGTGGTGTCATAGGTGTCCCATTTATGATCAGGACTGGTGACGGGCTGACCGTGGGCGACCGCGAAGATGTTGTACTCCGCTAGGATGCAGTCATTGCAGTTCCAGCAGCCACCGTGGTTGTCGCCGAAGTCGGGCTGGCATGCCACGAAGCGGTTCCACTGCTCGCCCGCGACCATGAAATGCCGTGCGGGGTTGGTGACACTGCTTGGCTTCATGATGGGCCCTTCGACGCTTCCCCAGTCTTCTCGCCAGCCGGTCTCCATCGGCGTCGACCAGCGTCGGCAGAGGATGTGGCGGGTGTAGTTGAAGGCGTTTTGCGTCTTGCCGGGGTCGTTGATTCGCTCGAACTCCGGGCACTTGTAGATGTTCTCGAATCTGACGTAGTCGAACAGCGTTCCGCTACGGACGACGTTGTCTACCGGCCAGTCCGCTTGCCGGGCGTAGGCGACGCTGGGCATCTTGGCCAGCGCCGCGCTGAACGCCGAGGGATTGGCATTGGGATCGAGCGGGCAGCCCGGCAGGTCGTAGAGCTTGCAGATGTCGTACAGCCAGATCTCGGCCGGGTGGGGGTTCTCATTCAGCCACCCGTAGTTGTGCCCCGTAGCCACGAAGGGCGGCGTCTCGTCGTAGTCGTCGGCATAGACCAAGAAGGCCTTGACCATCTGCCCCACGCGGCTCAGGCAGAGCGTGGTCCTGGCTTGGGCGCGGGCCTTGCTGAGCGAGGGCAGCAGGATCGAGATGAGCAGGGCGATGATCGCCACGACGACGAGCAGCTCGATCAACGTGAACCCTTTTCGATCTCCTGAGCATCGGGCTTTACGTGCTAACACTTCGTGCCTCCTTATCGCGAACACTGCCTATCGACATGGCGTCGAACGGACCCCAAACCGATCGCGGGCCGACAGGCCTCCCCATGATTTGCCGGACGGTGGACGTCACGACGTCCGATCGCTACGTGACGGGACCGCCTGAGATAGCTGATTCGTGAATCCCAGATCTGCTAGTCCAATTGTACAGCAGCTTCGGGCGTGCGGGCAACCCCTTTTCGGACCTTCCGAGGGGTCTCCGGCCTTTCATCCCCTTGGCGCCCCGGAGGTCCATGGGGCCCTGAAGGCGTGGAAGCTCGGTGGGGGATCGAGTTTCCCCTTGCCGGATCAGGACCACGCGGATATAATTGGCACAAAGAGGGTCGGAAGCGCCCATCTGCATCAATCTGGAGTAGTCCCCGGACTCCGAGACCACGTCACCAGAAGTACCGGATGCGGCCCTGCGACGCCTCTCAATTGTGTGTGGAGAGTGGTGGATCATTTCCTAGGGGGCCAAGGGAGGAGAACGCTATGGGGCACAAGTGTGTACTGACTATTGCCGCGCTGTGTGGGATGTTGCTGACGTTTACGGGGGAGGTGAGAGCGGACTACTGGGATGCGTTGAACGATAACGAGCTGAACGGAAGCTCCACCGGGCTTTACAATGACAATCCTCACTGGGTGGAGCGGCTGGTGACGGGGACCAACTATGCCCTTGGCGTGGACGAGGGACGTATCCGCGTGACCTGCCAGAACACGTTCTTCCCGTTCTGTTTCCTTGGGGCCTCGTGCGAGGACGACCCCAACGACACCTACTATGACAACACCGAGGCGCACTATGTCGTGGCGAACGTGAAGAGCCACGAGGACAACTGGGACCCGAACAACGGCATGGTGGGCTTGTGGACCCACGGACACTTTGCCTCCGGCTGGACGGCCTACGACTGCGAGTATGAGTTGAACAACGGCTGGATGTCGCTCACGAGCTACTCGGGGTTCACGTGGCTGGGGCTCGACGCCATCCAGCGATACCACACCGGCTATCCGGAGTCGCTGATGCACCCGGACAGCCCGTATCTCGATCCGAACAACACGTGGGATCCAAACGACCCCAACTATCCCACTGAGACGGACTGGAAGAAGGCCAACATCTGGGTGAAGGACGCCCGCGTTCCGATGTGGATGCTCATCCAGTTCGACCCGTATGGCACGAATCACGACGCCAACAATGTGGACGACCCGAACGATCCGAACTGCCACTGGATCCGCGGGGCGGCCTGGACCGGCGGGAAGTACGATTGGGACGGGACGTTCTTCCTGCAGGCAAACTGCGTCGGCGACATGCTCGGGGAGGATGTCAGCGACCCGATCAACGGGGACTTCCCGTTCGACCCCATCTATGACATGCCGTACTACCTGCATCAGGACGGGTGGGACTCGGTGGCGGCCTTTAGCGGGGGCGAATCGGCACAGGATCCGAACGTCACCGGCTACGTCGTGGACACGAGCTACGACGATTTTGAGTCCCGCTGGGGGTACTTCACGAACGAGTCGTACTCTCTGTCGCTGAGCGTCATCAACCCTCAATATGGGAGCGTGGTAATCAGTCCGGACGTTCTGGACGATCCGAACGAGGCGGTCCTGTGGGACCCGAACGATCCGAATGAGCCGCCGCCGCAGGCGTGGAACCTGCTGCGTCGGTATACCGACGGGACGCCGATCGTGATGGTGGCCGAGGCGATCGCCGGCAAGTCGTTCAGCCGCTGGGTGATCTTCGACCCGAACCATCCCGGGGACGCGAACTTCGGGACGGCCGACTCGAACACGGTGCTGTACCTGACGATGGACGAGGACAAGAGCATTGAGGCGGCGTTCAAGTGCGGCAGCGGGCTTCCGCCGTTCGTGGGGATGATGCTGTTGGGGCTTTGCGTGGGCGTCGTGATTCGGCGGCTGACGTAAGCCAAGAAAGATTGTGATCTCGTCGAGCACCGGCTTGGCGGAAGAATGTGAGGGAAGCCACCGGCGACCGGGCCTACCGGTCGCCGGTTCTTTTTGGTGGGCAAAGACGTACTTCCCGTGTCGTCGTGGGATGGACTCGTCGGGGTCGTCGTTCGAGGGCGCTTGACGATTCCCGTTTGCCCTTGTTTACATTTTTGGTAGAATTCAACTATGGGAGTGAGGGAAGGTGCGTCATCTCTCATTAGTGCACCACTCATCCCTCTTGAACGGTGGATAGGGTCCGCACAGGTGGCCTCACCTGCATGTCCGCGGCGGGCCTTTGGGTAGATGGGGGCCAGATCTCGGGAAGGAGATTGTCATGGGAAAGAGATTCTTGATCCTCGGAGGGGCGGTCTGCGCCGTGTGGGTGTTCATGCCTGGCGTGGCGTTGGGGGATTTCTACGACTCATTCGATGACGGGGAACTCGCCGGAAGCCCGGTCGGCTACGACATCGACGATCCGCACTGGGAGAAGCGGCTGGTCACGGGCACCAACTACGCGGTGGGGGTGGACGAGGGACGTCTCCGCGTGACGTGCCAGAGCACGTTTTTCCCGTTCTGCTTCATGGGGGCGTGTTGCGAGGACGATCCCAACGAGACGTACTTCGACAACACGGGCGCGCACTATATGATCGCCAACGTGAGGTGTCACGACGACAACTGGGATCCGAACAACGGGATGACCGGCATCTGGACTCACGGACACTTCGCCGCCGGGTGGACGTCGTACGACTTCGAGTGGGAGCCCAGCGACGGCTGGATGTCCATCACCTCGTATTCCGGGTTCACGTGGCTGCATTTGGCCGACATCGCCATCGAGGACGCGGGGTACCCCATGGACCTCGTCGACCCCAACAGCTACGACCCGAACGACCCTGACCCCAACGACTTCACGCCGCTGGACTCCCGTGTCAAGAAGTGGCTGGTGCTGCAGTTCGATCCGTATGGCACCAACCACGACGCTAACAACCCGGACGACCCGAACGATCCGAACTGCCACTGGCTCCGCGCGGCGGCTTGGACCGGGGGCAAGTACGACTGGGACGGCGTTTGGATCATGCAGGGGAATTGCGTCGGCGACATGTTGGGCAAGAACGTCATCGACGAGATCAACGGGGATTTCCCGTTCGACCCCATCTATGACATGCCGTACTACCTGCATCAGGACGGGTGGAACTCCGTCGCGGCGTTCAGCGGCGGCGACGCCTCGGTGGATCCGAACACGTACGGTTACGTGGTCGACACGAGCTACGACGACTTCGAGTCGCGATGGGGCTACTGGACGAACGTGTCGCGCTCGCTGTCGCTGAACGTCATCAATCCCCAATATGGGAGCGTGACGATCGATCCGGACGTTCTGGACGATCCGAACAATTCGGTCGTGTGGGACCCGAACGACGCGAACGAGCCTCCGTCGCAGGATTGGAGTTTGCTTCGTCGGTATACCGACGGGACGTCGATCGTGATGGTGGCCGAGGCGATCGCCGGCAAGTCGTTCAACCGCTGGGTGATCTTCGACCCGAACTACCCCGGGGACGCGAACTTCGGGACGGCCGACTCGAACACCGTGCTGTACCTGACGATGGATGAGGACAAGAGCGTTGAGGCGGCGTTCAAGTGCGGCAGCGGCGTCCCGCCGTTCGTGGGGATGATGCTGTTGGGGCTTTGCGTGGGCGTCGTGATTCGGCGGCTGACGTAGCATCGATACGCGCTCCAGCGCGAGGCGCCGCCGTTGAGGCGGACCGTACTCGCGGCCGAGCCGACGGACGGAAACGGCGGTCGGGTACTGACTTCCCCGGTCGCCGTTTTCGATGGATGCGTTCCGGCGCTTGCCATTTCCGGTTGTGACCCTATACTCAAGCCGTCGAATGGATTAGCGGGCGAGGCCCCTCGCGAGGAACCTCCGCGGGGGATTCGGTCTTCGGGACAATCGATCCGATTTCCAGGGGCGATTCGGGATCGCCGCGGACACGTCCGACGTCAGCCACGGATACGGCCGGAGGGAGTGTGGTACCGTGGTGAAGGCAGAGCTGAGCGCCGGGGCGGCGTCCTTTGGAATGAGTGAGCTTCGTGCCGTCGCAGGGCGGGCTTTCCGGCAGCAGAGGAAGCGGGTCAGGATACCCGCTGCGCGTGAATGTCTTTGGCCGGGAAGGACACTGGTCTGTGCCGTCGTCTTGTTGCTCGTCCAGTCCACGGGGAGGGCCGACTGGTACGACTGCTTTGACGACGGGGTCATCCACGAGCAGAACCCCTGTTTCGATCTGGACGATCCGAACTGGATCGAGTCCAGGGTCAGCCTCTCGACGGTCGAACTGAGGGCTTGGCAGGGCCGGCTCCGCGTTACGGCGGCGAGCTTCCTGTCGGACTTCACGCTCGCCTCCGCCGCCGTTCAGGAGGATGCCGACGGGTGCTGGTTCACCTGCGACCACGCTCACTACATTCTGGCGAACGTCAGGACGCACGACGACGCGTGGGGCGCCAGGGCCGGTCGCGCGGAGGTCGCCACGCATGCTCTCTTCGTGAACGAGCGCCGCGGATATGGGTTGTGCTGGCGGGCCGACGACGGACGGCTCCTGCTGACGTCGTACAACGGTGTTCGGCACGTGACGATGGCGTCCGTTGAGGTCGCCTCCCCGGAGTACCCGCCGTCCCTGCTGGCGCAGGACGACGCGAATCGCCCGACGGATCCGAGAATAGCTCGCTGGATGCTCCTGCAGTACGATCCGAACGGCCCCAGTTACGACCCGAACGCGCCGACGGACGCCAACGACCCCAATTGCCACTGGCTGCGGGGCGCGGCCTGGAGCGGCGAGAAGCACGGCTGGTCCGGTGAGTGGGTCTTCGAGGTCAACTGCGTCGGGGCCTTGCTCGGCAACCAGGTGATCGACGACGGGTGGGGGACCAGCACGCCGTTCGACGCGAACTTGCACATGGATACCTTCTGCCACGCGGGGGGGTGGAACGGCGTCTCGGCGGCGAGCTGCTGGGACGGAACCGATCCGAACGTTCCCCGAAACGTCGTGGACGTTTCGTTCGACGACTTCGAGTGCCGGCGCGGTCGCTTCACGAGCGACTCGCGCACGCTGAGTCTGGAAGTGGTCAAGCCGGACTACGGCCGCGTCACGATCGACCCGGACCTGCGGGACGACCCGAACGACGATCCGAACGAGATCGCGCCGTTGCGGCGGTACACGCCGGGGACGGCGGTTCGACTCGTCGCGCTTCCCGTGGAGGGCAGGGGGTTCGACGCGTGGCGGATCTGGGACCCCAACCATCCGAACGACGTCAACCACGTCGTCGAGGACGGCAACTCGACGTTGGAGCTGATCATGGACGCTGATTGGCGGGTCGAGGCGGTCTTCAGGTGCGGGGAGGGCTCGGTGATTCCCTTCGTTGGGATCGCGCTGGCGATGCTCGGCGTCGCGGCGATCGTTCGACGGCGTCTCTAGTGCCGTTTTCGGTGCGTGAGTTTCGCGTTGCATTCGGGGAGGCGTGGCTGAGCATGAGATGGGCCTTGTGACATGGAACGAGACACGGGTCCGCGGAACGGCGCGCTGATTCGGAACGGTGCATCTCGCTGACCCGTTGCTAGTTCGATGGGAATGGTCTCCCTGTGCGGACCCACCCGCGACGAGACTGTCTGACCGAAAAAGGCACTAGGACCGCCTTTGACACGCCGTGACCGGTGTTCGATACTGACAGACTGGCCGATGCGCCCACGCGGGAGGCGTCATCGTGCCCGAGGAGCGTTCGCATGAGTGGTGTGCATCGTGACGTGTCTCGCCGCGATTTCCTGGCGAGGGCGGGGCGGACGGCCTTGGGGGTCTCGATGGCGGGCGGCGTGTGCTCGTCCGCGACGAGGGCTGAGGCTCCCGATCCGCCCGTGAGGAGCGACCGGAAGGTCCGCATCGGCGTGGTGGGCGGCGGGTTCGGGGCGAGCTTCCATTGGCACGAGGACCCCAACTGCATCGTTCAGGCGGTCAGCGACCTGCGGGATGATCGCCGCGATCGTCTCATGAAGACGTACCGGTGCGGCAGGTCGTTTCCGTCCTTGGAGAAGCTGATCCTGGCCAAGGACATCGACGCCGTGGCCGTCTTCACCGGAGCACCGGATCACGTCCGACACTGCAAGGCCGTCATGGACGCGGGCAAGCACTGCCTCTGTGCGGTACCGGCCGCGACGACGCTGGAGGATTGCCGGACGCTCAAGGAGGCCAAGGAGCGCAACAAGGTCTTCTACATGATGGCCGAGACCAGCTATTACCGTCGGCACTGTATCGCGGCCAGGAAGCTCTTCCAGGACGGTGCGTTCGGCGAGCTTTTCTACAGCGAGGTCGAGTACTACCATCCGTCGGGCAAGAAGGAACGAAGGGCGCTGGACTACTACAAGGACCAGCGAACGTGGCGGTACGGCTACCCGCCGATGCTCTACCCGACGCATTCGACGGGGTTTCTGGTCGGGGTGACGAAGGAGCGGCTGACCGAGGTGTCGTGCCTGGGCTGGGGCAACAAGGACTCGGAGCGTCTGAAGGATAACGCCTACAAGAACCCGTTCAACGTCCAGGCCACGCTCGCCAAGACGAGCCAGGGGCATATGTGCCGGTTCAACGTCTTCTGGGACGGGACGGCGCACGGCGAGCGGGCGCAGTGGTTCGGCACGCGTCTGACGTACTACATGCCCGGCTCGGGCGGACAGCCGTTGGCCCTGAAGGGCCCCGGCGCGCCGACGTGGGACCATCTGCCCGACTTCTGGCACATGGTTCCCAAGGCGATGCGACGCGACAGCGGGCACGGCGGGTCCCACCCGTTCATCACTCATGAGTTCATCACGGCCTTGTGCGAGAATCGCGAGCCGGCCGTCGACGTGTACGAGTCCCTGGCGATGACCGCGCCGGGCATCGTCGCTCACGCCTCGGCGTTTGAGGGGGGCGAGCAGATGAAGGTGCCGAGTTTCGATCCCGGCTTGAGCGCCGGTGGCGCGGCGTCGACGCTCACCTCTCCGGGGCTCCGGCGTCAGGAGGTGCGACGATGGTTGCTCACGGTCGAATCCTCTCTGTCCGTGGAATCCCGCCGTGGCACGGGCCTCTCGCCCGCGATCCATGGGCAAGATGCCCATGCTACATTGTGCGCTGCCCGATTCGCGCCCTCGTGGGGGTATCGGCATCATGGGCTTCTGGCGGGACGAGCATCCGATTCGTCCTCGTCCTGCTGTTGTCGCTGGCCGCGGCGGAGGGGCGAGTTGCGAACGCCGTCGTCGTCGAGGGCCAGGCCCTTAACAATACCGGCGGCGGCGTCGAGGGGGCGACCGTTACGATCGAGGCCGTCCCCGAGGGCGGCGGCATCGGCAAGGTCCTGGTGACCGGTCAGACCAACGAGACGGGCGACTTCAAGCTGACGCTGCCGGACGGCACGGCCGGCAAGATCGCGGTTCGCGTTTCGGCGCCCTCGTTCAAGGAGTCCCGGCAGGTCGTCGATCTGGCGGAGGACGACGAGCCTTACGTCGTCGTGGAGTTCGCGGGGTCGCTCAGTCTGAAGGGCCGCGTCACGCGGAGCGGCTCCGACAAGCCGATCGCCGGCGCGGAGGTCGTCTATCAGACCCCCGCGGGTCGGCGCGTCGCCAAGACCGACGCCGACGGGCGGTACAAGTTCGACGATCTCCAGCCGGGCGGCGCGATGCTCACGATCCAGGTCGACGGGTTCGGTCAGGAGATGGCCCGAGTCGATCCGGCATCGACCGAGACCTACGACGTCGAGCTGCGCCCCGAGTACCGGGTGGACGTTCTCGTCGTGGACGACCGGGACAAGCCCGTTGCGGGCGTGACGATCGAGGCCTACAGCGACGAGCCTCGTCGCACGTACTCGGGGATCACAGACAAGGCGGGGCGGGCGCAGCTCCGCGGCGTGCACCCGGACACGCCGGAGCTGCACGCGCGGCTCGTCAGCGACGCGCACATCACGCCGCGCGGTTGGGATCGCTCGATCGCGCTGCCGTCCGGGAAGGACCAGGTGAGCCAGCGATTCGTCCTGGAGCGACCGGCCACGCTTTTGGGCAAGGTCGTGCGGGCCCGAGACGGCGAGCCCGTCGGTCTGGCCAGGATCTCGGTCGGCGAGGACAAGAGAAGCTTCCTCATTTCGACGAACACGAATCGATCGGGCGAGTTCAAGATCATCGGCCTGCCGGCGAGAGAGGTCGTGGTCACGGCCGATCACGCCGAGTACGCGCCGGACCTGAAGAAGGTCCGGCTCGCCCCGGGCGAGACGGCGCGGGTCGAGCTGTCCCTCGCTCCGGGTTCGTCGATCAGGGGGATTGTCCGGGACGAGTCGGAGCGACCGGCGGCGGGGGCCGACGTTCTCACGGCCGAGTGGCGAGGCTACGCGACGCTGGGTCGAGACACGCAGACCGACTCGAAGGGTCAGTTCGTCCTCGAGCACATGCCCGCCGACGGCGTGAAGCTTCTCGTGTTGGCCAAGGGGTTCCGGCCGCTGACGACCGAGCTTCTCAAGCCGGGGCGCAAGCCGAACGTGATCACGCTTTCGGGGCCGGCGAACGAGCCACCGCCGGCGCCGATGGCAGGAGTTGTCGCGGGGGCCGCCGCGCCGATCGACGCGTTGGGCCGGGCCAAGACGCTGAACGGCCAGGTTCTGAGCGCCGAGGAGATCAAGGGTAAGTTCTTGCTGCTGGACTTCTGGGCTACCTGGTGCGGGCCGTGTGTGGCCGAGATCCCCAACGTCAAGGCGGCGGCGAAGGCCCTGTCCGAGAGGAAGGACTTCCTGATCATCGGGGTCAGCCTCGACAGCGACGAGATTGCGCTCCGCAAGTTCGTCAAGGACAAGGCGATCACCTGGTCGCAGCTCTTCGGCGAGCCGGGTCGAGTTCCGACGCTGACCGCCGCCTTCGGCGTCCGGGCGATTCCGTCGACGTTCCTGATCTCGCCGGACGGCAAGATCTTGGCCAGCGGTCTTCGAGGCGAGTCATTGGCCGAACGGATCACGCAGTACCTCGAGGGGAAGGTCAAGCCTCCGACGCCCCGGCCGGTGAAGCCGGTTACGCCGGACTTCTGAGCAAGGAATTCGCGCAAAGACCAGGGCCCGCGGATCAACCCGGTGATCGGCGGGCGCTGGTTTCGTTTTCGGTCAAGCCCGTAACACAGACTTCCAGCGTGCACGAGAGGGCAGGCAAGGATGCCTGCGTTACATTCGTGTGCAGATTTGGAGCCTGCGTTGCGGCGATGGGGGCATTCCCCTGCCGAACGCCGCTACGCGTTCTCCTTGGCTTTCTTCGCGGCGGCAACGACCTGCTGCTGGACGTTGCCGGGGACCTGCTCGTAGTGGCTGAGCTCCATCGAGTAGCTTCCCTGGCCTTGGCTGATGCTCGAGAGGCGGCTGTTGAAGTCGGCCACTTCGGCGAGCGGGGCCTGGGCTTTGATGACGGCCATTCCTCCGGGGAGCATGTCCTGTCCCTGGGGCCGGCCGCGACGGCTCGCCAGCTCGCCCTGGATGTCGCCGACGTACTGCGTGGGCACGGTCACTTCCATGTTCACGATCGGCTCGAGCAGAGCCGGGTTGCACTTCATGAAGGCGATCTTGAAGACCTCACGTCCGGCGATCTGGAAGGCGATGTCCTTGCTGTCCACCGGATGCGTCTTGCCGTC